>CAMJSX010000001.1 GCA_946408595.1 uncultured Candidatus Saccharibacteria bacterium
CTATCTATTATACCACGAAAATGCAAAAACAAAAATCCTTATGATTGCATTTTTTAAGAAAGTGCAATAGACTAAAGGTGAGTAGTAAAAATTAGTTAAAAATGTGGAGGAAATTCCGATGGGATATTTAGAGGAAATGCTTTTGAGAAATGGAGTCATCTTCCGTTCGCCAGATGGCTCCAGTTCTTATATTGAGGGGAGCTTAGTTTCCAATTCTTTAGTTGTGCGAAATTCATCTGGTTGGGTGACTCACCGAATCGAGCGCTCGGCTAATGGCGTTGATTTGATTGTCAGAAACACTTCAACTGGCCTGGTTGAAATGCGAATTGCGGCTTAAATTTAGCTCCAAAAGCCACGCTTCTTGGCGCCTTTGAATTCTTCTAATAGTTCTTTTTGCTTGCGGGATAAGTTCTTTGGAGTCTCTACAATGATGGTGACGATGTGTGGACCGCGATCGCCGTCGGCTCTAAATGGTACACCATGCCCGGACAACTTGAATGGAGTGCCGGATTGGGTGCCAGCTGGGACTTTCATACGAACTATACCGTCTACCGTTTCAACATCAATTTCGCAACCGAGGGCGGCATCTACCATGTCGATTTTTTGTTCGGAAAGAATAATGGCGCCTTCCCTAGTTAGTGACTTGTGTGGTTTCACACGTATGCGGACATACAAATCGCCACGCTCGGTAGAGCCTTCTGGAGCTGGGCCACCTTTGCCGTGTAGTCTAATTGACATGCCGTCGTCAATGCCGGCAGGGATTTTGACTTTGAGGTCTTTGCCGTCCACGGTGACAGCTTTGGTGGTACCAAAAATGGCTTCTTCAAATGTCAGTGTTACTGAAGTTTGGTAATCTGCGCCCCTTCTTGGTCTTCTCGCACCACCGGCGCCGAAACCAAATAAACTACCTAGAATATCATCAAAGGCTGTACCGCCACCGAAATCGAAATTAAACGTCTGACCGTTGAAGTTGAAGTTCCCGCCGGCAAATGGATTTCCACTATAAGCGCCACCAGCAGCGCCACCAACGCCGGCATGGCCAAATTGATCGTAGCGCGCACGTTTTTGCTTGTCTGATAATACGTCGTGGGCTTCGTTGATTTCCTTGAACTTGGCTTCTGCTTCTTTATCACCTGGATTTTTGTCTGGATGGTATTTGACAGCTAATTTACGGTAAGCTTTTTTAATCTCATCATCGGACGCGTTTTTGGACACGCCTAAAACTTCATAATAATCACGTTTTTCTGCCATAATATATATTATATACAACTAGCACTCAAAAAGCAAGAGTGCTAGTTATCACTATTGTTATAATTCGTTAACTAATTTGACAACTTCTTTTGGTAGTTTCGGGTTGGTGTCGTAGTCTAGCAAGAACTTCAAGTCTGAGACTAGGCGCCAGCTATCATTTACCTTGGCAATAACCATCCTGTATGTGTCATGGAGGGTATTGTCTGGGTTGATTGTATCACCCTCTTCCTCTTCTAATGTCGCTTGGTCGTACAATTCTTCATCATAAATAGCAACTTTAACACCGCAGAATTTGCCACCACCGAAACATTTAATGGTAGATAATTTTGCCATGTCATAATCGTTTGCAAGGTTGGCGATTCTTCCATAGATGACTGCGTTAATGGCTTCTGACTCGGTTTCTAATACTTGAGTATCTAATTCTGAGTTGGCGTTTGAATCGTAGGTTAGACCATCTGGCACTTCAATTGAAATTTGACTAAATGGTGAGGAGAAATCCACAAACTCAACATAGTACTTTGAGATTTCTTTACCGGTGTTTTGCAGATATTTCACTGCTTCGTCCCTGTAACCAAAATCTGCATCAACTACTACACAGAAATCTGGGCCACCACTATCTTCGCAGGTCCCGTAACCCAGAATATAGTTGTATTTATATACCGGAAGGTCTTCGAGAATGTCATACTCTTCTGTCATCTCTAATGCTGCTTCGGCAAATTCTAGCCCAACAACGCCGTCGGCAATTGTTGCATCTTCTTCATGCGTTTCGTACCAATCCATTGTGGACGGGTCGTTTGGGTTCAAAACGACATAAACGACCTTTGTTTCACCTTCTTTTACAGCGACATGTTGAGTTTCGGCGTCAAACCCTTCCCGTGAGATTTCAATATCATATTCTCCTGGTCTGATTTTTCTTTCTCCATTTGTCACTTGTTCACCATTCATCAGAATTTTGGAATCACTTGGTGCGACCAAAAAATCTATAGTCGCTGAGAAAATCTTATTCCAAATCATTATGCCTACTGATACGCCTACAATTAGAAGCACGAATGCTGCGGCGACGCCAATTAAAAGTCCTCTTGCTCTTCTAGAAGAATCCATTAATTTCCTCCTACATATCTAAAAATTGTATATTTTCCTCGGCTATCCCCGTAATAACCTTTTTTGCCATACTTCTCGTTTAGGTTGAACATCTTGCCGGTATATTGGCGCAGGGCGGCCATTGCTAGGTCACCGTATTTGCTGTAATCACCGGTGTACATCATAATATGACCATAGCCAGTGGATGATACCCTTTTAACAACTAAAATATCGCCTGGTCTTAGATTGGTGGTGTTGCCGATATTTTCAACTCTCTGCCATTTTTTTGATTTGTCCATATAATCATATAGGGCAGAGGTGCCACTATTGTGTTTCCAATCTGGATCAACACCAGAAGACCTTACCACGGCAGCTACGAAGACGCCACAGTCACGGTACTCACCAATGTCTTTACCACGAACCTTTCTAATGGCCTCTCGGTAGGTGATTTTAACATCGTTGTTGCAGATGTTCTTGCGTTTCGTCCAATCTACCAATTGTCCACCATGTAAACACATACCTTTATCATCTGGCCAGGCCATGTTTACTGCATTGGCTGCTAGAATACCACCACTAGTGCCGTCACCAACTACCTCGCCACCACCACTTTGTCCACCGCCAAAAGAACAGCTACCTGATAATGTTGTCGGAGAAACACCTGAAAAGTATTTAGCGGAACTCAAGCGTGCGTGATAGGCTTTCCAGGCTGCTGGAGTTCTAGTTTCACTTAACTCTGATAAACTATTTGGTGCGTAATCGTTGTAGTATTTGCCATTGTGCGTAGTCCAGAAGGATGAACCTGGAACCTCATAGCGTCGGTAAATCAAGAATGTGGCTTCTTCGAGACTCATTGAGTTGAGTTTATCTGGGCCAAAACTGCCAGCTAATTCTTGAATCATGTAACCGGTCTGTGCTCTAATTGAGCCTACCCACAGATTGTTCTCGTCCGCATACTCTTGCAATCTTTGCACACGTCCGGCCGTGGTCCATTGAACTAGACCAAAACCGCCTTTAAAGGTCTTGGCTCCGTTGTCAAAGGCTCTCCAGCCCTCTTCGACAATTTTGCCACCTTCAATTACTCTAGTATTAAAGCTTGACTCTCTTTTGATGTTTCCTGCTACTGCCAATGCTGAATCATGCGTGTAGCCTTCTTGCATAAGCATGCCAATCACAATGCTAGCATTTCTTTCTTGATCATATTCTAGGTCTGCCTCGTCAAAACACACTGAAGGACGTGGTTCGTAGAACAAAATATTGTTCTGGGCATACCAATCTAGTTGTTCTTCTGTAATTGCCATCGCCGGAATTGGCGAAAGCCCAATGAACATTGAGGCTAGGCAAATGCAAATAAGTTCTTGATAAAATCTTTTCACCATAACCATATTATAACACACTAACGTGCGGCTTTTGGATTTGTAGTAATGAGGCTTTCTTCTGTTTCTGAGGCAATGATTTGAATGTGAACGTGATTTTGGCCGGCGAAGAATAACCCTTGTCCAACTGGGAAGTTTGCTAACCTACGCTTCTCTTCTTCCGTGAGCTTGAAGACGTCAGAAAGTACATCTACTGCTGAGGCAGATTGTTTCAAAAGAAGCTGCATGGATGAGTTTGCCACAATTGCGCGGCCCATTTTTGAGCTCATGAAGTCTTCGACGTCCTGAGTGATCGTCGTGAGGCCAAGATAATACTTACGAGCACGCTTCGCGAGTGAGAACAAGAAGTTCGCCGAGTCGTCATATTTCATTAGCTGCCAGGCCTCATCCACGATTAGTAGGCGTTTCTTTTGTTCTGCCCTTACAATATTCCAAATATGTGACAGGACGATGTACATTGCTACTGGACGAAGTTCATCTTCGAGGTCACGGATGTTGAATACTACCATTTGGTTATTGATGTCTACGTTTGATTGCTGAGAGAAAATACCAGCGAAGGTACCGGTCGTGTATTTACGAAGCCTTTGTGCGAGCTGTGGACCAGTCCCTTCCATGTGCAATAAAGTATCATATAAATTCAATATGGTCGGTGGG
The DNA here is from genome assembly GCA_946408595.1 of uncultured Candidatus Saccharibacteria bacterium. Taxonomy (GTDB): domain Bacteria; phylum Patescibacteriota; class Saccharimonadia; order Saccharimonadales; family Saccharimonadaceae; genus Nanosyncoccus. The sequence continues at coordinate 4,359 of CAMJSX010000001.1, forward strand.
GTTGATTGATGCGTTAATGGGTCGGCAGTGATTCCCGCTCTGGCATAGGTATCAATTAGTGCCTGATCTAGATCGGCTTCTTCGTTGGCGGTAAGAGCTGGCACCACTTGGCCACCTGCAGTTAATTGGTTGCCACCTAGCATTAATCTAAACAAACCATGGAGCGTTACTAAGTTTGCCCGCAAAGCATCGTTGGCGTCTTCTTTATCTACAACTTTTGGCAAATCAAATGGGTTAATACGAACGTCTGAATTCAAAGACAAACGAATATATGAGCCGCCGACGGCGTCACAAAGCTTCTGATACTCGTTTTCTGGGTCGATAATCAAAATTTCTGAGCCAATCATCATGGAACGCAAGGCCTCAAGCTTCACAGTAAAAGATTTACCTGCACCAGATTTAGCGAAGACAACCATGTTTGCGTTTTCAAGCGAGAATCTGTCGAAGATAACTAGACCATTGTTGTGCATATTCACACCATATAGAATACCTTTATCCTGCGTCAAATCTGCCGACGTGAATGGGAAGGATGTAGAAATAGCTCCCGTGTTCATATTGCGACGAATTTGCAATTGGTCTGAACATTGTGGCATGATGGAATTAAGCCCTTGCTCTTGTTGGGAAGCTGCCACCTTCGAGAAAATCATTTGCTGGCCAAAAATTGTTTCAATTTTTTGTTGAACAAATTTTAGTTCATCCAAGGAATCTGCCCAAAGTGTGACATAAAGACCAAAACGGAAGAATCTTTCGGCACCTACCTGCAATTGGTCACGTAGTTCCTCGGCATCGTTAATGGCTGCTTCAAGCTCTGGATCACGGACACGGCCTTTTTCAGCATTTAAACTCAACGATGCTTCAAGCTGGGTAACTTTGGTTCTCAAGTTTTTCATCACCACGGCTGACTCAACTGGGTAAATATACATTGATACGTCAACAACTTCATCCATATTAATAATTGGTGAAATCCAACCCGTATAAAGTGACCTTGGATAACCATACACATATAATGTACGACCATATTTCGTGCCCAATCTAAAATAGTCGGCATGAATTTCGATTGCTGATGGCGAAATCAAATCGCGAAGAGTGTTAGTACCTTGTTCGAATGCTTGCTGAATTTCTGCGGCTTCCATCGCTTCGGCTTGCGCGGCGATTTGTGCAGGTGTTAATCTTCTAGACATTTTGCTTTTCTCCCTTCCTCACGTACAATGTGGATAGTTTTGAGAAATCTACCAACGGTTCCCTAACTGCAGTGTCTGGGTTGTTGAAGTTATAATATAGTTCTGCTAATTGCTTCGTGCTCAATCTCACTGAATGAATACCGATTTGGAATAGACCCGAAATAACCGAATCTACCCGGTTGGTTAATTCGGATAGCGCCTTGTCATAAGTGGCGCGGTCGATTCTGGTAATTTCTGGCGCTTTGGCTTTTGAGAATGATTTAAACAAATTCTTGGTCTGTTGTAATACTTTTTCGGCATCTGGCGAGGTATAGTAAGGAATGATAATAAAGAATGACTTATCCATAATGTTAGCTTCTTGTGACAACACGTCAATGAAGTTGATATAGTCGTCCATCAACACACCAAGCAACATATTGTCGTTGTTGCGACGAATTTCTGACAATTTTTCAATGTATGGTCCGATATCAACTCTTTGTGAGCGAACTAGAATCTGAGTGGTGAATTTTAATGAGTTCAAGAAATTCTGGTATGAATACTCTACAGCTTCGCGTTCGACATCACTCATGAGATCGAAGTTGATGGATTTACAAGCTACGACTGCACGGAAAGAACCATCTTTCATAATCACTACGTTATCGCGAAGCTCTGAAATGAGGAGGGTCGCCTGCGTGGATGTCGGGATGTCTTTATTTGGCGATGTTGGCATACTTTGTTGGGCCATCATTGCCGCTGAACCCATCATCTGCATATTTTGTGGTGGCATGTTTTGTTGCGACATCATCTGCTGCGGAGTTTGCCCAGGCAAAACCATTTGCGGTCCACCCGAATTCATCTGCCCATTTTGTTGATTTTGTTGTGGATTCATCTTTTAATGCAGGGAGACAAATACTTCCCCTTCTTCCTTTCCTTTTATTCGGTTAGCTTCCTTCGCAATGGTTGAAACAGTATAGTCAGAATTATTAGCTAATTCCATTATACTATTTTTTGTGAGTTTTGTAGAACCTTTTTTGGTCTCTATCTCACCAGTACCAATTGACCCGCGTTGATTCTTAATCGTTGTATCGCCCAGCTCGAGCTCATTGCCTTTAGCAATCGCGCCACGCATTTTTTCAATTTCTGCTTCGTGCTCAGCTTTTTGTCTGGCCATTTCCTCTTCGTATTTTCTTCTTTCTTCTTCAAACTTTTTGCGTTCTTCTTCCAGTCTAGCTTGTTCTTCCTGAATTCTTTTTTGCTCTTCTTCACGGAGTCTTTTTTCTTCTGCACGAAGTCTTTCTTCTTCTTCACGAAGTTTTCTTTCTTCTTCAGCTCTTTTTTGTTCTTTCTCGTTTCTTTTGGCTTCACGTCGGCTAACTTCGGTTTGAACACTTTCTTTCGCTTCTTGTCGCCTGATGGTTTGATTCTGGCTGATAGCTCTTTCCAAATTCTTTGATTCATAGCTATCGAACATATCCGTCGTAGCGTTGGCTTCTGCAATCAAATCTTCACGCATTGAATTATTGCCAGCGCCTTTAATGGCATAGCCTTCAGTATCTACAATGTCTGCAAGGAATGACAACCTGTGGGTAGCTTCTTCGCTTGAAAGATTTCTAGTTCTAACTTTTTCGATGATTTTTGGCGCGGTAATTAAAATGGTTGACTCCCTTTGTCCAGGTGCCCAAATTCTTGTATGTGGCTTCAAATAGTAGGATACGATTGCGGCGAGATAGGTTTCCATTGGCTGGTCTTTTTTCAGTGGCAAAGCCAGCACCAAAAAGAATAATGCGAATGGGACCGGGATAATCGCGAGCAATGGAAAAAGTTGGAACAACCCGACTGCTAGTGCGATCAGCCCACCGACAATTAAAAGGTATACAAACTGCCGGAAGCTAAACGGCCCGATCAATTTGTCGTCCGCCTCAACATCCTGAGGCACTTTATATTGCGCCATATAATATATATTATAACATAACTATAGTGAATTAAAACCACAAGAAAAAACCGCCAATTACGTTTGGCGGTTTTATTCTTCTTGGTCGTCTAGGTGTTCGAAGAAGAAGTTGCCTAGTAATTCTTCTAGTTTCGAGAATAGTTCGTTTCTATCGGCTCGTGAACCGTGGTTCTTCACATAGTCTTTATACTGGACCACTACCTCACCATCGGCGCCGAATTCATGCTCTAGAAAATCCATGGATTCTTCGTAGAAGCTAGCATCTGGGTCTGGATCGTCGCCAGATTCATCGAGTATTTTGTGCAGTTCACTTGTTACTCTTACTCTAGTCGATTTATCACTGTATGGTGATTTGGCTCTAGGTGCGCTATCTCCAGAAGAATCTTCTTGGCTTTTGTTTGCTTTTTTCTCCTTAAGCTCTTTCTCTTTCTGATCAAGATAGCGATAGATTTCGTCTTTATCATCCAAGTTGAGCATTTGTCTGAGCCAGTCTTTGGCGTTGTTTGAAGCACCAGACCTTCTCGTGGTGTATATTTGTTCGAGCTTACCAGTACCATCAAGAATCTTTCTAAGTTGGACACCAGCTATGCCTCTCTTGAGGGCAGCTAGATCTTTTCTGCGCTTCTCGTTTCTCTTCTTAGAGTCGGTGATATCATTGTATTTGTTCTCAATTTCAGATTTAGCATTTTCGTAACGTTGTTTACGGTCTGCCAAAGTAGCGTCGCTTTCATCTTTATCGTTCAAATACATGTCAATCAAATGCTCTATCGTTGGGTCGCGATAGTCTGTTCTCATACCAAGAATCTGCCCAGTCGTTTGATCCTTAAAGTAATCGTAGGTTTTTCTGCGGAAGTATTCTTTGGCGTCTTGATTGCCATAAAGACCACTCTTCTTATCGTCCCATACTGCAGATAATTCATATACAGGCTCTTTGGTGTCTGGGTCAATCACTAGGTTGCCATCTTCGTCTTTCTTCTGGCTTAACTCATAGCCAGTCCAGAATTTTACTGCGCTGTTGATTTGTTCGCTACCAGATAACCATTTGAGGCTTGATGACAAGAAGGCCGGTTCAAATGCGGTTTGAATTTGCTCGCGTTTCTCCATCCATCCTTTGACGTCCCATTCATTTTGTGGGTTTTCTTCGTCAAATCCGTAAGCTTTCTTCAAGCTTTCGTCGAGGTTAGAGAATGCTGTTCTTTCGATATTATCAAGTGAAGTACCTTCTATAAGCTTTACTAGATCTTTTTTAGCGAATACCTTTTCGCCGTTTGGCTCATAATGGTAACCTTTAATATACTCATCATAAGTGACTATTGGCTCTTTACGTTTATTTTTATTATAAACGTTTGCCGTTTCTAGATTGATATATTTACCAAAGCGTCTCAAAACTGGGTCATTGTCTTTTACTTCAAACATCAAGAAGCTGGCTAGAGATTGTGAGGCATGAGTACCGAGCTCCACGCCATTCTCTAATATATAATCCAGTTGTTTTTTGACTAAGTCTGTATCGCCACGTTGATTCAAGATTCTTAGGCCGGAAATAATCGTATCGATATTCATAATTGCATCTTGGCTTTTAGTCAATTCTGCTAATCTGTATTCAAGATCCTTCGTCGGAGGAGTAAGCTCAAAGTACTTCTGCATCTTGGCTTCCATAATCTTTTTCTGGGTATCAAAGACTTGCGACGCTGAAGCCGCTGCATATTGAGTGTCTACTTTACTGCCTTCCATAATCTTATTCAAGGCGTCATACCTTGCTTGCGCCGCTGCTCGTGCAGTTGCATCGCCCGCAAAATGAAGTTTGTAATCCTCGCGGTCTCCTCTTAGGCCAGTCGGAGTGTCATATGTATAGCGATTTATCTCATCCATATGCGCATTAATCGCATCTTCAAATCTCTTATGACGACCAGCAGCATTAATTTGATCGATTCTTTCACCCCTTGCGCTTTCAGCAAACAGCTCGTCAGCCGCTTCCACATTGGCATTGTCTAAGGCCTTAAGTCTTGCTATTTGAGCGGCATTATTGCGATTCTTCACCGACTCGAGCTGACCCATGCCTTTATTCATATTATTCTTATGATACATAATTTGCTTTTGGTAGCGCATATTTCTAGCTTGGAGCTCGTAGGATTCCTCACCTTCTGCCGATGGCGTGCCATCTTTGCGATAGTTTCTCATCGCAGCATAAGCCTGGCCACGTAGTTTCACTGTTGTAGCGTGTTCCGCCGTTTCCTCTTCACGCATAATCTTGCGATTTGACATGAATTGCATGAGTCTAAGTGATGGCGTATAGGCTTTGCTTGAGGCTAGGTTTTTTTGCTTCATAAGCTGGCGATTCGAATCTGCCCAAGCTCTGTTTATAGCAAGTGGTCTTGCAGCCAAACCTTGGATCTTGCCGTTGATGGTTGAGAGGAAGGTGCCGCTCATCTTCATGAGTGACCATGAGAAGAATAATGGGAAGATTTGTACTGCTATACCTAGCATCAAGGTAAACCCATCCTTTGCGCTAGTAATAATAGCCCAACCCGCTAGGTTTGATGCTCCGAACAAAAGTGAGAACATTGGGTAGAACACCAACATTTGCGTTAACAACTTTTTCCATTTCTTGAATAGACTTTCGGTGTTTGGCAACATGTAGGCCACCATAGCAAGTGGTGAAATCATAATAAGAAGCGCCACTACTGCTTGACGTAAGGCAATCGTGATTAAACCTGAAACTACTGATACAAGCGCACCTAATACTAGTGGGATTAGCATCCACACTGAACCCGTTTCAAAGGCAATGATGCCGGCGCCAATCGCTAGGGCTGTTCCGCCAGCCATTGATGAATACATCTGGGACAAGGTCACTCCTGAAATTGCGCCTGGTTCGAGGGATGCCATGGTAGATTCTTCGATTGAGGTGAAGACTCCTCGGAGACCATTACCTACTATGTTCGATACATCTACCGCTATTGAACAGATGATGAAGCTGAGGTTCACTAGTATTGCCACCACAATCATCTTTGGCAAGATTTTTTTGATGCCGTAGTTTGTGATTCCTATGCCTGTAATTTGTGAATAAATCACCACTAGGAATAGGATGATAAAGACTATGTTTGTAATACCTCTTGCGTATTTCCAAATCTCATAGATCGGCGTTCCGTCCTTCATTTCTACTGGTTTAATGATGAGAATTTGTTCAATTTTTTCATAGAGCCAGTCTACGGCTTCGGAGAATTTACCGGTCGTTGGACAAATCAGCCAGCTTAAGGCGCCTAAACTATCTTCACAGGAGACTGAGGTTTCTTGAGTGGTTGCGGTAGGCTCGGTAGTGGTTGGTTCTGTAGCTGGTTCAGTAGTTGGTGTTGTAGTGGTTGGTGGATCAGCATAAACGTTAGTAGTTGGGCCAACTGCCAAGATACCAAACATCCCTAAGATAGCAAAAAGACAGCCAAAAATGGCTTTACCCAATCGATTTTTTGTCCATTTCTTTACCATCATAGTAAAAATCGCCTCCCTTTTAAAGGCGTACAATTATTATAGCACACATAAGCGGTTTTGTCAATAACTTATCTGGGGTTTTTCCGGGGTTGGACTTTTGTTTAAAATATGCTAATATTAAATTAACTTAATCATGGATTTTTAAATGAAAAAATTTTTCAAAAACTTCTTCGTTACAATTGCCATGGCGGTGTCTCTCGTGGTAATTTCAGCAATAGTATTACCGCAAACTTCGGCCTATGCTGGGTTTAGTGGACGGGCTATGTCCGACTCAGCGTGTAATGGGAGCTTTTTGGGATTGAAGGCCTGGGATTGTGGTGTCACCATCAATAGCCAGGGCGATCTCACCAATAGCAGTGGCGTTTGGAAAATAGCCGGGAATGTGGCAGAGGATGTTTTGGTAATTGCGACTTATCTCATTGTCGGTTATGTGATTTATGGTGGCTATCTTTATATCTTCTCCTCTGGAGACCCGACAAAGGCAGCTAGTGGTAAGAAAACTATTTCTCATGCTTTTATCGGTTTGGCGATTGTGGTGTTCGCAAAAATTATTCTTAGCTCGATTGGGATTGCTCTTGGGGTCGCTGGCGGATCATTTGCTGGCAAAGATTGTACTAAGGGTGATTGTGTAAACACGCCAGCGGCAATGGTAACTAGTCTGATAAACTGGGTAATTGGTGTAGCTGGTGTAGTCTCGGCTATTTATGTAGTCGTCGGTGGCGTGGGTTATTTGACATCTGCCGGAGACCCAAGCAAGCTACAAAAGGCCAAGACTACGATTGTCTATTCATTGATTGGGTTGGCGATTGTGGGTCTTTCTACCATTATTTCTAATTATGGTTACGGTATTATTGAGGCGGCGAATAGCGGAAATGATATCAAACAACCAATATTGAAATTACTCAATTCCGTGATTGGTTTCTTAAGTATCGTTTCGGTAATCTTTGTAGTTAAGGGTGGCGTGGGTTATATGACGTCGTCTGGTGACCCAGGCAAGGTTAAGGCAGCTAAAGACACTATTTTGTATGCGTGTATTGGCCTGGTTGTTTGCGTGCTTTCATTTGCCATCGTCAACTGGGCGGTTGGTATTATTAATAACTCTAGCACTCCTCAGCCACAACAAGGTGGAGGAACAAGCCATGATGTTGAAACGCCAGAGACACAATAGTAATAAAAATTAAGCTTGCATTTTTTGAAAAACAATTATACAATGGAATTAACTTATAAAAAGGATTAATATGAATAAAATATTCACAATGTTAGCCGCGAACGGGCTCCCAGACCCAATCCAAGGCAAAAATACTAATCTTTCTAATAGCATCGTTGGCATTCTTAATGGTGTGATTGGTATCCTTGGTATCGTTGCTGTGGTTGTCATTATCATCGGTGGCATCGGTTACATGACATCTGCCGGCGATGCTGGCAAAGTTAAAAAGGCTAAAGACACCATTCTCTATGGCGTCATCGGCCTCGTTATTGTCGTCCTATCATTTGCCATCGTAAACTTCGTCATTGCAAACGTTATCGGTAACAACGTTTAATAGTTAAACTGCAAAAGAATATCTCCCTTCTGGGAGATATTTTTTTACAAGAACCCTGCGAGGCCACCCGCCTCGACCTTATTGCACCGCAATCTTCTTTGGTGCTTCTGTTTTCTCTTTTTCGAAAGTGATTGTAAGAACGCCGTCTTTCAATTCGGCTTTGACACTGTCCTCGTCCTCGCGTACTTGTACAGGAAGTGCAATTGTCCTGGAGAATTCACCCCAATAGCATTCTTGAATGTGCCATCTAGTAGTCTGCTCATCTTCGCCGCCAGAAAGGACGCCTGAAATCGTCAGAATATTATCGGAAATGCTGACATCGAGATCGGATTTCGAAATGCCGGCAGTCCGGGCTTTAACTACTAATTTGTCGGCGGTTTCGTAGACATCTACAGCGAGTTGTCCAGGAAAGTCGTCGGCGTTTTCCCACTCATCTTCTGTTGATTCGCCAGATGCTTGAGGTAAATCATCAGCAGCTTCTTTTGGGGCTGCGAGATCATCATCTCCTCCCAAAAATGCAGCAGCGAGATCGTCCTCCATCAGCAAATCGTCACTGTTTGTACGAGCCATATTTCCTCCACTTATATTGTTATGCTTTATTATAAAGCATCTTTTATGTAAAATCAAGAAATCATGCACAATATTGTAAAAAATACAATGTTCCCTGGCCTTTTAGACCTCATCGCACCGCACTCTTGTAGGGGTTGTGGGCGTCTTGGACAGCCAATTTGTGAGTGTTGTAAAAAATACATCATTGATGGTTGTGCTAATTTTTGCCCTTGTTGTAAGACGCCAAAAATCATTGGAAAATGCCCAAAATGCAAGGATTTGCCACCAACGTTTTTTATTGGTGAACGCGTAGGTTTATTAGACCAGTTGATACATGATTATAAATATCATTCGGTGCGTGCGCTTGCTCCGCAACTTGCCGAGCTGTTAAGCGTTAGATTACCTAAGACGCTTCCCTGTAATTCCATTATTGTCCCGTTGCCTACGGCCACCAATCATATAAGAAGTCGCGGTTTTGACCACACTCAAAAAATAGCAAGTGAGCTTGCCAAAATAAAAAAGTGTAAAACTCAGCCAGTCTTTATTCGCGATAAAAATACCGTGCAAGTTGGTGCTGATCGCAAAACTCGTTTGGTGCAAGCTGACCGGGCATTTATGATTAACTCAAAAATCAAAATTGACCGCGATGCGACTTATATTGTTTTTGATGATGTTTGGACTACTGGTGCTAGTATCAATGCCGCTATAAAAAAGCTCCGGGCGGCCGGAGCTTCTAAAATAATCGTGGCGATTCTAGCAGTTGGCAGATTGGATTAAGGAAGTGTCAGTCTTGCTGTCATTTTTATCGGATGAAGGTAGAGCAGAAATTACAAAGTTGATGATAGCGAAGGATAAGAAACAAATTACTAAACCAATAATTGCATAGAGAACGGTGTTTTTCGCATCGGTAACTTTCTTTGAATCACCACCGGAAACAACATATTTAATACCACCAATTATCAACATAATAACAGCAATGATACCTACGATGTATAAAATCGTGTTCGTAACTTGCTTGAACACGCCTGTATTGCCGAACAAATCGGATGGACAGCCAGTACATTGTGCAGCCTGAGCGCCTTCCTGCAAAGTCAATGCGGAAGCGTTGCAAACTGTTGCAAATGCAAAAACACCACAGATTAAGATTGGTAGAATTAATTTCAAATACTTTCTCATGATTTTATTGTATCACACTTTCATGAAAAAATCAATGGCGGAGGGTGGGAGATTCGAACTCCCGCTCCAGATCACTCCAGACTAACGATTTAGCAAACCGTCCCCTTCAGCCACTTGGGTAACCCTCCATCCACTTTATTCTAGCATAGTTTTACTGTTTCAACAACCAGTTAAAAATCTCGTCATAATCGATTTTGTGTTGCATTCCGGAATGGTTTTTGCCTGGGTAAACGGTCATTGTGGCTGAGCCGCCCGCTTTGTTGATTTTATCGACGAATTTTTGCATGTCTTTTGGAAGACTACCTTCACTTGACCCGGCAGCGGCATGAATTTTGGTGTGTTTAAAATTCGTTTCTTTTGAATTACTTTCGCGACCACTTATCGGCACAGCTGCGGCGAATAAATCTGGATAACTATTCACCATGCGCCATGCGCCAGATGAACCTAAACTAAATCCGATGAGATATATCCGACTGGTGTCAATTTTGTAATCTGACACGGTCTTATCAATGACTTTTTTGATTGACGACTGGACTGAACTGCCTGTCCAGGTGCTGTTCTTTTCAAGCACTGGAGCAATTGCGATATATGGTCGTGAGGGATCCATGATGTATTTGGTCTGAGGCAGGTTTTTAACGGCTTTTGAAGAGCCCCTTTCCCCACTACCATGCAGGAAAACAACTAGGGGCATTCCGTCTGTGGCGTTTTCTGGTATGTTTAGCCAATAGCTGCGGCCAAAATCTTTCTCTAGGCTAGTTTTGGCAGCAAACTTCATAGTTGGAGTTGGGCTATTATTGCTGGAATTATTATTGCCGGAATTGTTACTGGAATTGTTAGAGTTATTCGTGTCGCTAGGTTCTGTGTTGTTGGAGCTAGAGTTGTTGTTTGTTGATGAACTTTGGTTTTCGTAGTGAGGTATACTAGATGGGTCAAGGGACCCGCCAGGAAGTAGCCATCGAAGGAGCGAGGCGATAATAGCATATGCCACTAGGCCGATAATGATTTCAAGAATGCGTTGCTTGGATTTGCGTACTTGGGCCTCGTTATCCTTGGCGGTTAAGTATTGTATCCCAGAGACTAGAATCCCAATGGTAGCTAGAATGCCAATTCCGATTGTCATGATGGTGATAACTAACCCGATAATGTGGCCGATGCCGCTTTCTTTATCGCCACATTCAATAAATGAAGTCTCAACGCCTTCGCAACTCGCTGCGGAAACTATTTCAGTTTTAAAAACCACGCCGACTATGGCGATTAGTAAGGCTAGCACAAAAAGAAGTTTTTTCTTCATCTTGTCTAATTATATCTCAAAATAGTGTTTTTTAAAAACTATGCTATAATGAGATTATGGTAAAAACGTTACAGCCAGTGTCATGGCAAGCTGAAGAATATATTGTAAGAGATCATAATTTTTGGTGGTATGTGGGATTGTTTGTCGTCGCTGCAGGGCTTTCGGTTCTGGCGGTTCTGTTCCAGGGATGGACATTTTTAATTTTGATAATTCTAAGCGTTGTGACAATTCTAGTTTATTCCCTTCGCCCTCCTCGCACTATCAACTATCAGCTAGACAATAAAGGTCTTAAGGAGGAAAACAAACTTCATAGTTATGAAGATTTTCGGTCCTTTGGTATTTTGAAGGAAGGCGAGCATTACTCTGCGATTCTGATTCCTAAGAAGCGTTTAGGGCTGCAAGTGAAAATTTATTTCCCTGAAGGAAGTGGTGAAGGAATTGTTGATCAACTCGGTAATCATTTACCGATGGAAGAAGTGAAGCCTGATTTTCTAGATAAAATAGTAAATTTCTTGCGCATTTAAAAAATCTGTGCTAAAATAAACGTAAGTATAATATTAAAAGGTGGGCAAAATGGACCAAAATCAAACTGTAGATAACGATCTACAAAAAGCAATTGACAATATCACTAACACGACTAATGCCGATCCGGTTTTTTCTGATCCGGTTGCGGCTCCTTCTTCTATTCCAGAAGGTGATACAGGTGAACTTGCTGAGCCAGTTGGGCCATTCCCAGCACCAAAGGTTGAGATGGTGGTGCCTGCTCCTGAGCCAATTGCTCCGATTGAGCCACTTTCATTGCCTGATTTGAATGCCGCCCCAGATGCTGCCCCAGCACCGGAAATGCCTGCACCTGCCCCAGAGCCAGTTGCTGAGGTTCCACCGATGCCAGTTGCTCCAGCTCCTGCGCCTGCCCCAGAGCCAGTTGCGCCTGCTTTTGAGCCAGCCTATGCTCCAGCTCCAAAATTCAGTATGCCAGCTGGGAATCTAAATATGCATCAAGTTAAGGAAGCTGCTCTTCGTGATCTCGTTCCTCTTCTTGACCATTTGAACATGAACCCTTCACAAAAGTTTAATATTTATCGCAATATTTTCGAAGATTTGCGTGATTACACAATCCTGGAACCAGCTTATCGTGCTGCTGCTGAGATCCCTAGCGACCAAGAACGAGCTGAGGCATTGCTCTACCTCGTAGAGTCAATCGACAAAATGTAGGATTTAAAAAATCTGCTAGGCAATCGCTTAGCAGATTTTTTGTTCGCTTAGGGTGAGGATTAATACATCCCGCCCATGTCTGGAGTAGCTGGCTTTTCTTCTGGTATTTCACAGATCAAAGCACCCATAGTAATTGCCGTAGCGGCAATTGAAGTAGCATTTTTGACTGCCTCTTTGGTGACTTTGGCTGGGTCAATTACGCCTGCTTTTTTGAGGTCAACTAAACCTTTTTCTGGCGCCATCACGTTCACACCAAAGCCTGGTTTGGCTTTTTCAACTTCGGCAAGCAAGGCTGGGGCATTCAAGCCTGCATTTTCAATAATGTGTAGGAATGGAGTTTTGAGTGCATTTTTGACAATGCGTGCACCAGCTTCTTTTTCATCTAGAATGGAAGCTGCATTGACTAGGGTAACTCCTCCACCAGTGACAATACCTTCTGACAAGGCTGCTTTGGTAGCGGCAACTGCATCATCTACGCGGAATTTTTTCTCGTCTATTTCAGTTTCGGTAGCACCACCAACTTTGATCACTGCCACCTTACCAAGTAAGGCTGCAGCACGTTTTTCAAATTCTTCCCTTTCATAATCTGATTTGGCCATTTCGGCTTGTGAACGAATAAGATTAATTCTATCGGAAACGGCTTTTTTATCACCGGCGCCTTTGATGATAGTGGTTTCATCTTTCGTGGCAATAATTTTGCCGGCTGAACCGAGGACTTCAAGGCCTGCTTCTTCGAGCTTCAATCCTTTATCGGCTGAAACTACTGTGGCATCCGTAAGAATGGCAATATCTTCCATGATTTCCTTGCGACGATCACCAAAGGACGGAGCTTTGAGCACCAATGAGTTGAACACGCCTTTCAACTTGTTTAGAACTAGGAGAGATAGCGCTTCGCCAGTCACATCCTCTGCGATAATAACGAGGTCTTTTCGCCCAGCTTGAGCGCACTTTTCTAGAAGTGGCAAAATGTCATTAGCGGCAGAAATTTTGTTTTCGGTTACTAGGATTAAAGGTTTATCGAACACCGCTTCTTGTCGGTTCACATCTGTGAGGAAGAAGGCAGAAGCATAGCCTTTGTCATAAGAAAAGCCTTCGACTATTTCCTGCTCCATTTCGAGGCCTTGGCCAGCTTCAACTGTTACTACACCGTCCTTGCCAATTTTTGAAATCACTTCAGCGATTAATTTGCCGATCTCTGCATCACCTGCTGAGATAGTTGCAACTTCGGCCACCTTCTTGGAATCACCTTCGATTTTTTCGGCGGATTTTTCGATTTCCTTAACTATTGCACTCCCAGCTTTTTCGATACCACGGCGAAGTTCCATTGGGTTCATGCCAGCGGCAATTAACTTGTTCGCTTCGTTCAAAATATTGTATGTGAGCACTGTTACAGTCGTGGTACCGTCGCCAGCAACTTTATTTAGCTTCTGTGCGGCAGTTTTGATTAGCTTTGCGCCAACGGCCTCACCCAACTTCTCATCTTTATTTGGAAGCTCCACGGCTTCAGCTACCGTTACGCCATCATGAGTGATAACAGGTGCGCCGTATTCTTTTTCAATGATGACATTCTTGCCTTTAGGGCCAAAAGTCACCTTCACTGCATCGTAGAGTTGTTTTGCGCCAGAAAGTACTTTTTCACGTGCTTCTGCTTCGTAATAGATCTTTTTTGCCATATTTTATAATGTCGCTAGGACATCCTCCTCTTTTAGAATTATATAGTCTTTATCGTCCATTTTAATATCGGTCGTGGAATACTCTTTATATACAATTTTGTCGCCTTTTTTCACTGCTTTCACTTCTGGACCGACTGACTCAACTACGGCATAAGCTGGTTTTTCTTTTGCCTCTCCTAACAAAATGCCAGATTTCGTTTTCTCCAGCGGTTTTTCTACTACCGCCACAATTCTATCTTTAAGTGGTTTTAAAGTCATACTAAAACTCCTTTTCTCCCCTCATTATAGCACAAAAATTAGCACTGTAAAGCTACGAGTGCTAATTATTTATGATCGCCATGCTCTGATATGTTTTTATTGTCTTTCTTTGCTCACGTGCCCACTCGTCCACGGCCTTTACTACTCCTGGTAGCACTGGATTTTGGTAATCGTGCACGATGATTACCCCATCATCTGCCATTTTGGGAGCCACTAGTTTCAAGGAAACTTTAATCGATTCGTAGAAATCTCCATCTAGGAATGCTAAGGCAATCTTTCCCGGTAAATCACTATCGGTTAGTTCATTAAACCACGCTTTTTTAATTACTGGCACTGGAAGATTCGCACGAAGAAATCTTTCCTTCACTTCTCTTTTGGTGACATATAGCTCGCCAACTTTAAAATTTATTCCTAGGGCCGATTCGTCTATCTCGCTTTTTTCTGGTAGCCCTTCAAATGAATCGTAAATCCATAACTTCTTGTCTGTGCCTTTGAGTACCTCTGCAAGGAGTAGCGATGTGTCGCCCTTATAACATCCTAATTCAACAAAATCTCCCTGGCACTTGAGTTTTTCTCGTGCCAGTTCGATTATTTTTTCGGTTTCTAGTGCCGAAACCTGATCATTTTTCCACGGCATCGACGAGTTCTGAAGCTTTCTTAATCATGTAAGCCGCTTCGTTAGTCGGAATCACATAAACTGGCTTTGAATCATCCTCTGCCACGTTAGTGTAACCTTTTGACTTATCCATCGCTGCATCATTCTTCAATTTGAAGCCCATAAAGCCGAGCTTTGAAATCACTGAACCACGCACTGGGATTGAACGCTCACCAATGGTTGCGGTGAACACGATGGCATCAATACCGCCCATTTTGGCTGCAAATTCACCAATTTTGCCAGCTACACCGTCTACAAACATGTTGTAGGCCAATGCAGCTTCTTCGACACCTTCTTCAGCTCCTGCAATGATTTCGCGCATATCTGAGGAGCCAGCAAGTGCTACCAAGCCAGATTGCTTATTCATCAGCTTGATTGCCTCAGCGGCACCAAGTTTTTCACCAAGTAAAGCGCCAACTGTTGGGTCGATTGAGCCAGTTCTAGTTGAAGACATCAAACCTTCAAGTGGAGTCTCGCCCATTGAAGTATAAACTGGTTCGCCATCGATAAATGCCGTCACCGAGCAGCCGGAACCTAAGTGACAAATAACCATTTTTTTCTCGAGGATACCTAGCTCTTTAATCTTCCCCATCACATAACCATAGGATGAGCCATGCGCGCCCCAACGTCCAAGGTCAAATTCTTTAATCACTTCTTTTGGCAAAGCATACAAAGCGTCTTTACGTGTTTCACGCGTCAAAGCTTCGGAATCGCTCATCGTCATCACTGCTACACCCGGGAAAGCCGCTTGCGCATTTTTAACACCGCGAATTGCGCCTGGTACGTGTAATGGATAAGTCACTTTTGCTTTCTCGAGTTCTACAAAGGTCTCATCATCTACAATGTGGTGCTTTGAAAAATAGGTACCAGCCGCTGGCGTCCTTACTAGGATGCCGTCTAGTGGATGTGCATCATTGATATACCCTTCCTTCTCAAAAATCGCTTTGGCTTCCTTGAACGCATCATCCAAGTTGTTCCATTTTTTATCTACTACATATTCTGTGCCGTTCTCTTTTGTCACGGTACAAATAAACACTTTCTTGCCGCCCTCTTCAATTCCTTCAAAATAAAGTGAGCAGACCTCATCCTCACCTTCATAAAGCGAAAACTTCTCCGAAGAAGAGCCTGAATTTAAGACTAAGAAAATTTTAGTAATGTTTGTTGCCATAAAAATAACTCCTTTAGTACATTATACCACATATAATGCGTGTCTATTGCATGTATGGTTTTGAACCACCGTTTCTAAATGCAGTGTTAAAGGTATGCTTTCGATGTGCCGAATACTTGCTGACTAGGTTTGGATCATTGGCAGCGGCATCGACTGCATGTTCTAGCGCTGCACGGGATTGAGCGTGGCTTAAAAGAACAGTTACCGTGGAATCGTTAAATTGAGTTGTTTGTTCGCCCGAGATATTGTTATGGAAGTCTGTTCTTGTTCTTAACATACCATCAACTTGATCAATAGCATCTTGGCTATTGATTTTGGCAGCTGCTTCTATTAATAGATCGGTGCTCATGGCTCCACCAGTTTGGCCACCCACAGTATGGCTTGCAATTTCAGCGAGCGCCTTATCATCAAGCCCGTCGATAAAGTCTTTGCCTTTTTCTCTAATATAACCTTGCAAGGAGTTAGCGCCTGTGCCCGTCATAAAGTTAGTATATTCAACGCCTTGTCCTCTCTTGCCGTAGGCTTTTAAGACTTTGTTCTTTGAGGCAGTTAGAGTTTGCATTACGCCTTCATAGCCAGCACCGCTCAAGGTTTTACTATGACTTCTAAGAACACCAAATATATCTCTTTCCATGCCATTAGCTTCTAATGCTCCAAGAAGAGCACTCATTCTTTGGCTACTACCCTCTTGTGCCAACCATGTTCCCGCAGTAGATATTTCTTGTCTCAGTGCATTTTGATCATAGCTAGCATACTGGTCTTGATAGGCCTTCAGCTCTTGCGCGCTTCTTCTAGAGCGTGCACGACTCATCGCCAGTGCACCATTAAGTGCATAGACTCCGACATCGGCCTCGGCTTGTCTTTCTACGCGAGCATTTTGTCTCTTAGTTTGTTCGGCTGTTATAACAGCCCGGTCGTTGTATTGTGCTGTATCTAGGGCGTTTTCATTGTTTTCCAAGGTTTGCTTAGCTACTGCAGCAGTATAATTTGCATTGTCTGCATTAATGCGTGCCTGTTGTCTACGGTTTTCCTCTGCTTTCAACAATTCGTTGGCCTTACTTAGCCTATCTTGTTGTCTCTCGGTCAGGTTAGCCACGTTGCCACCACTTCTTCTATCCAAGCGATTTTTAATTCTTTGTGCTCTCCTAGTTGCAGTTTGATTTTGTTGATATTGAGACCAGTCTTTGAATCTGTTTGAATTTTTTACACCATTCTGAACAAAGTTGGAACCTCTGCGACCAATGTTGCGGCCAAGGCTTGATAGTTTTGCCCCGATGTTGCCCATTAGAGATAGTGAATTCTTTAATACTGCTGGTACGAAGAAGAATGGGATTACTTGGATGATGGCAGCTGCAAGACGCATACCTTCATTATCGATAGATGATAGGATGGCACCAGCCAATTGGCCACCGCCAATCATTGCGCCACAAATAGGATAGACTAGTAATAAAGCCTTAAGCAAGTCAAACCATTTTTTGCCTATCTTTTCAGTATTTGGCAAAATGTAACAGACGATGGCTATAGGTGCTAATACTATCAGAAGAACTATCCCGGCCTCTCTTGCAATTAAGGTTATGTACAAGAACAGCATTGCTACTACGATGATTAGGACGATTCCGAGAACTGCTAGCCCAATCCACACAAGAGCGCCAGCAATACTCCCAGTATTGAGAAAGCCCCAAATAACCGCTCCTGCTGTGCCAATCCCAGCCAGTATCCCTCCGGCGGCCCACATCCCGCCAATTGAACCACCATTACCTGGGGTGGCTATGCTGCTTGCCCATTCCGAGAACATATTATTCAGCCCCATGCCGAAAATATTGCTAAGATCTACGGCAATTTGGCAGATGATGTAGCTGAGGTTAAGTATGATTGCTGTGACAATTAATCTTGGTAATATCTTCTTGATGCCATAGTTGTCTATGCCTACGCCGGTTAATTGGGAGAATATCACGACCATAAATAGTATCACAAAGACAGTATTGGCGAGATCCCGTACGACTTTCCAACCTTTTTGAACGCCACCTCCGTCTTTGAAAACTTCTGAAGCGGGTATTTTCATGTGGTAGGTTTCAATTTGGTTCCACATATGTTGGCCAACTCCGGCTGCAGCATTAATAACCGGACACAAAATCCAGCCTAGCGAGCCTGAGTTTTTGTAACATGGGTCAGTCTCGACCGTGGACGGGTCTGGGTCAACTGGGTCTGGCTCTGGATCTGGGAATTGTTCAGGATCATCATAATCTAATTCACCCATTAACTCGATTAGCTCTCCAGCGGTTTTGACTATTTTGTCCAGTTTTTTACGTTCACTAGTGGAGAATACCGTCATATTATAGCTAAAATTGAGCTTGTTGTTATCTAGATCCGCCAAGCACCATCCTTTGTTTTTGGCCCAAATATAGTATTTGCTATTATCTTTATCAACTAATACATTCGGTTTTTCAGCTTGGCAAATATTACTGATGATATTTACTCCACCTGCTTTATAATACTTCGAAAGATAAAGCATATAGAATTCATATTTATCACCATCTTTAAATGAATAGCTGTCTTCATACTCATTATTAGTAATTACAGCCAGAGCTTCTTTCCATTTCGAATTGTCCTTTTTGTAAGTTATTTTTCTAGACGTTGTTCCAGTAGACTGTTGCTTGGTGATTTTTATCGTTACATCTCTCTTCCATTCAGGGTCAGCGGGGAGATTAATCGTAGCGCCTTCTGTTGGCTTAGAAACCGAAATAGACCCGGAAGCACCACATTTCCGATAGTTAATATGATCCTCATCTTCAATGTCATAACATTTTTTTTCGTTTGTTGTATCGGTCACGCCGATATGCAAGGTAGGAGTTATGTCATAAGAACTGTCAATATCTGGATATTCAAGATATGCAGAAGTTTTGTAGCCGTCGTTTTCGCTAGAAAACACCACGGCGCCACTTGATATAGGAAAGGAGTCTTCATTTCTACAATAAGTGCCTACCTTTTCTTCTTGAGCAGCCGCTGTCTGCTTTTTTACATATATATTGTAGCAATACTCCCATTCAGCTGTTTCTTCCGTGTCGATATTGTACATCAGCTTCCCACCCATAAAACTATTTATACTATCCAAATTCGAATTGTTTTCTGGTGGATTAACGTTGTAAATATTAAACAGACCAGACATAGACCCAGACAACGAGTTGAGAGTCACTTCATCTCCAAAAATCAATGCGTTGCAGCTTATTAGTCTTGCGCCGTTCATTGGACCATCATAATTAGCGGTATGTGTTATTTTATTATAGCTATCATCTAAGGCTGGTATTACGAGGCCGTGGTTGCCCACTGAAGTAAGGTCTCTAAATCCTTCATTAAATAAAGTGACATAACTACCTTGTTTACCAACATAACTATTTGGAGACAATTCCGAAACTAATGCGTTAGTATAGCAATACTGAAAATTATTTACCAAGATTCGTTTGAAAACTTCTTCTGATGTAATCGCCTTGGCATTAGATGCTATTAGAAAAGGAATAATCAGTAATGCTCCGATAATGATTTTTTTAATCTTTTTCATTTTTGCTATTCCCTCGTCATCTTTAATAATTGGTTAGCATCACTTACTATAGTTCTCAATAATTCGGGCGCGGTCTTCTTCACTTCAATACTGAGTGTTGCGGTGTCCGATTGAAGTGTTTTTATCTTTTTATTATCAACTGCATCTAGGCATTCATAATCTATCTCGCCAGACGACGTGCAACCAGTTTCGGATATTTCTTTATACATTTCTTTTTTTAAATAATAGAGGTTATTAATAAGACCAACGGTGGTTTCGCCTGAATAATCAAATGGATAATCATATTCAGAAAGAAAACCATCAATATTACCATATTTGACAAAGTAGTAATAACTAGCGTCTGTTTCAGCTAAAAATGTTGCGACAAAGTATTCCGAAAGAGATTTTTTTGTGCTTTTAGACAAGGAGACTACCTCTTCCTGTCCGCTACGGGAACTATTTACGCTAACAATTGTTCCCAATGTGTCGGTTAATGCATGATAGTAAGTTAAATTTTTATCATCATCATAGCTAAATAATCTCGGCAAGGTATAAATGTTTTGTGAATTATTGTCACTATTATTGATTAAATGATTGGCGATAAGTTCACCGTCATATCCCTCTTCACTGTCATTATTTGATGCTAGAAGATTTACATACTTATTGACCAGTTCAGCATTATTCACACTTTTAAAAGTTCCACTCTGCCATAATGCTATTATTCCTCCGGCCACTGCTACAAGGACAACCGCTACCAAAATCCACACCCACTTTTTGGTTTTTTTGCCATTATTGAGTGGGGTTGGGTCACTGATTATAATTGGAGCGCCAGAAAAATTATTCTCTGCCATACCACCATTAGCGTTCTGACCAGGATACATGTTTTTATTTTAGCATAAAAACTTTAAATATTTAAGTATTTTTTTAGATATTCACCGGTTGGGGTGTTGTTACGCTTAGCTAAGTCTTCTGGCGTGCCCTCTGCAATGATTTGGCCGCCTTTTAAGCCGCCTTCTGGACCCATGTCGATCACCCAGTCAGCCGACTTAATCACATGCAAATTGTGCTCAATAATTATCATCGAATTACCACCGTCCACCAATTTATTGAGAATTGCGAGAAGTCTTTTTACGTCGTCAGTGTGTAAACCAGTGGTTGGCTCGTCTAAAATATATAACGTTTTACCAGTTGAGCGACGGGCAAGTTCGGTAGCTAGTTTAATTCTTTGAGCTTCCCCACCAGAGAAGGTGGTGGCTGGTTGGCCTAATCGTATATAACCTAAACCGACTTCTTGAATGGTGCGCAATTTTGTTGCGATGGCCGGGATATTGGCAAAGAACTCAACCGCTTCGTCAATTGTCATATCAAGAACTTGCGAGATGTCTTTGCCTTTGTATTTTACTTCAAGCGCTTCGGCATTATATCTTCGGCCATGACAGGCTGGACAAGTGACATACACGTCGGGCAAGAAGTGCATTTCGATCTTATTCACGCCGTCACCTTGACAGTGTTCGCAACGACCTCCTTTGACATTAAAGGAGAATCTGCCAGCTTTATAGCCTCGGATTTCAGCTTCTGGTTGTGAAGCGAATAATTCACGTATAGCATTAAACACGCCAGTATAGGTTGCTGGGTTCGATCTTGGTGTTCGCCCGATTGGTGATTGATCAATCACGATTACTTTGTTGAGTTTTTCAATCCCGTCAATTCTTTCATGAGTGCCTGATACGGTTTGGGCACGATGTAATCTTGCCTGAAGTTCGTTGGCGAGAATTGAATTGACTAAGGTGGACTTGCCGGAACCAGAAACACCAGAGACTACGGTCATGACACCAAGCGGGAAATGCACGTCGATGTTTTTTAGATTATTTTCGCGCGCGCCCACCACCACTAATTCGTGACCTGGGCGAATTTTACGACGCTTCTTTGGGATTGGAATGGTTTTGGTGCCAGACAAGTATTGCCCGGTAATTGAATCTTGATTATTCGCCACTTCTTCTGGAGTGCCAGCTGCGACCAACCGACCACCATTCACGCCTGCGCCTGGGCCGATATCAATCACATAATCGCTAGCCCACATAGTGTCTTCATCGTGCTCTACTACCAAAACTGTATTTTTAAGATCTCTTAGATGTTTCAAAGTAGCGATTAGTTTGTTGTTGTCTTTTTGATGAAGGCCAATTGATGGTTCATCCAGCACGTACAAAACGCCTTGAAGGCCAGAACCAATTTGCGTGGCAAGGCGAATTCTTTGAGCTTCGCCACCTGACAAAGTGTTGGCGGCACGGCCAAGTTCGAGATAGCCTAGGCCCACATCCTGCATGAATTTCACTCTTTCACGGATTTCTTTGAGGATTGGTTTAGCGATGAGTTCTTCCGATTCGGTGAAACCTAAATCTTGCGACAATACATCGAGCGTTGCATCAACATCTAGGTTACACATGTCTACGATGTTCAAATCGTGAATGGTCACTGCTAGCACTGCTGGTTTTAATCTTGCGCCGTGACAGGTTTGACATTCCCTTACCCGCATGAATCTTTCGATATCATGCTTCATGAATTCTGAGATTTTAGGATCGTTGTAACGCCGCTCTAGCATCGGAATGACACCTTCGTAAGTAGTCTCGTATACGGTCCCATCCGCGAATCTTCCTGAGCCGGTAATTTTCATTTGATATTTTTCGTCACCGGTGCCATAAAGAATTAAGTGACGGGTTTCGTCAGATAGTTCGCCAATTGGAGTATAAATATCAAAACCGTGTTTTGCTCCGACTTGCATTAATCTTTTTAGCCACCAAGAATCTTGTTGGACGCGGTTGAACGGGCGAATTCCGCCCTCGCTGATAGTGAGATTTTTATTGAAGATTAACTCTGGGTCAACTTCCATTCTTGAACCAAGCCCAGTACAGGTTGGACAGGCGCCTTCTGGGGCGTTAAACGAGAATAATCTTGGGGTTAATTCTGGGATTAATTCGTCTGGATGATCTGGACAGGCATATCTTTGTGAATAGGTCAAAACTTCCGTTGAGCTGGCAGAAATTTTGTTCTCGCCTATCGCCGTGGAAGAATCGTTGATTTTTAATAGTTTGATGATGCCCTGGCCGAGCTCCAATGCTTGTTCGATAGAACCGGATATTCTTGAATACAAATCTGGCGACAAAACAAATCTATCTACTACGATATCTATGTCGTGACGCTCATTTTTGTTTAGTTCTGGGAACTCGTCTAAGGCATAGATGATGCCGTCTACTCTTACGCGTGAAAAACCTTTCGCCGAGTATTGCTCGCTAATGTGTTGGAACTCGCCTTTTTTGGCGACTACAATTGGGGCGAGCAGCATTAATTTGGAGCCGAGAGGAAGTTTCATTACTTCGTTGACAATGTCTTCTACGCTACGTCTTGATACTTTTTGGTGGCAAATTGGGCAATGGGGCACGCCGACGCGAGCAAACAACAAACGCAAATAGTCATAGACCTCTGTTACCGTCGCTACAGTAGAGCGTGGGTTGCGAGAAGTGGATTTTTGATCAATTGAGATGGCCGGGGATAAACCGGTGATAGAATCTACATCTGGTTTGTCCATTACCCCGAGGAACATCCTAGCATAGGATGACAAGGATTCGACGTAGCGCCTTTGCCCTTCTGCGTAAATAGTGTCAAAAGCTAAGCTAGATTTGCCTGAACCAGATAAACCGGTGATGATAACTAGTTTATCTCTTGGGATATCTACATCAAGATCGTGGAGATTGTTTTGTCTTGCACCTCTGACGTGGATGTAATTTCCCTCGTCAAAAATCTCGTCTTTTACCGTATCATGTTTATTTATTTGCTCATCCATCGCTGTCTTTCTTGAATTAAACTGTTATATTATACCAAAAAACTTGCGTTTTGTCTAGAGTGTGGAGGCTGGTTTTGATTTACTGGGGTTTTGGCAGAACTTGGATTTTTTGGGAGAATGTGGTAAAATTAGTGAATATTGGACCGTCGCCAAGCGGTAAGGCACTGGGTTTTGGTCCCAGCATTCGCAGGTTCGAATCCTGCCGGTCCAGCCATGGAACTTTGCGCCTCTAGTGGGCGTTTTTTTTGAGAAAGGAAAAACCCGGTCAGATTGACCGGGTTTTTTAGGTTAGATGTCAGCTTTAGCCGACTGAGTAGCTTTGCAGGCACTGCATACGGGACCTAGCGACCACACGGCAGAGCCAAGTGGAGAGCTTGTAAAGTCCGATAGCGACTACAGCAGCCAACGCCAGCCAGATGATGACGAAAGCGACAGGCCATACAGGCGACGGCCAGCTTTCGACCACTGATACCAGAATGTCATCCAAAAGATAACAGATTTGGTACCACAGTACGAAAGAAATGATCGAGCTTGCGAGGCCGATTATCCCTGTGACTATCAGTCGAAGCCACAGAGGCATTAGCAGCAGTGCTTGCGCACTGCAGTTGTCGACGACGAAATCGTAGTCGACGATTGCTGTGTCCACCTCATTGGCAGACGGCATCGGTTCGTTGGAGTTTTTGGCACGCCTAAGCGTGTCATTGGCTCTTTCGATGTCAGAATGAATTTCTTCATTCTCAACCCAGGCTTCTTTCAGTGCCATCAAAATCTCTTTTGCTTTCATTTTACCTACCCCCTAATTTTAATCTACACACTTATTTTAAGTGCTAACTTAATTATAGCACAAAAGGTTAAAAAAGTCAATAGCGCTTATGCTAGAACTGGGGTTAGACCACAACAACAATGGCGGCGCGAGCTTCTTTGGTAGTTGATTTTTTTACCAAGGTGTTGGCGGCACGTGAAGCGGATGTGGCATGGTTAATGGTAGATGCGACATTAGAATTATCGGTGACGCCATTTGTACAAAAGACAATTTGGTCATTGCTTTTTAGAGGGATTTCGCCGATTTGGTTTATTTTGGCCATGCTTCTGCCGAGTGAATTTTCGATTGGTTTTTCGGTGGTGGTTATTGGTTTGGCTTCTTCATCACGGACTAAGAAGATTTGCGAATCGCCAACTGCGGCGTAGACGAGGAACTTTTTGCCATTTTTTTCTACAATTCTACCGATGGCGCCAGAGGCTTGACCAGAGGCGGGATCGTAGTAGATTGCGTCATTGATTGACTCCATGACCTCTGACATATCTTCAGCATTGTTTAGAGCGTCTTCCCCTTCAAACATTTCGCGTGTAACCGAAGCGGCAACATTAGCTGCATCCATGGCTCCTTCTAGGCTGCCGATGCTTTTATAAACCCCGAAAGACCCTTTTTCTGGGTTGTAATAGGTCGCATTCTTATCGTTTTCTTGGTTATTTTCGCTTTCATTGTCGATACTGGCGACGCCAGAATCTGTGATGAGATGGTTTTTGTTGTGATTCTCCCCGAAGAGGGTGAGTATCATATGACCAAAATGGCGGTTGGAGAAGGTGTTTGATTTTTCGTTATTAAATACGCTTTCGTGGTTTTTCATAATTAGTTTTATTATAGCACATTGGTCTTTAGAAAAGGCAAGCGCCCCAGGGGAGGGGCGCTTTAGGGGGAGGGTAGGGGGTATGTCGATAGATGTTGTAAAAATTAGTCGCCTTCGCGGCGGTAGTGACCCCATTCAGGGTCGTAGATGGGTGGAGTAGAATGTGGCTCCAAATTCCTGTGGGCTTCGGTACAGTGTTCGCTGTCCCCCCATCCACCGCTAGGTGGGGTGGCGGGTTTTTCCTCTTTTACAGGAAGCTCTTCTTTTGAGGGCTTAGTGCCCTTTTTTTGAGTAATATCTTTCATAGATTTTCACCTATTGCCCAGTTTCGGGCCCCTTCCTCTTAATGTGCTTGACCTGTTAAAAGGTCGTGCTGTTCTAAGTATATCACATTTTATAAAATAATGCAAGTGTGATATAATATTTTTCATGATTAAGATTATTGCGGGCGGGAAAAAGAATGCAATTTGGTGTGCTGAAGCGATCTCGGATTATGAGAAAAGGCTGAGAAAGCCTTTTGATGTGACCTGGGAGTTCGTAGATGAGGATAAACTAGCACGGAAGCTTTCTGATTGGCCTTTTACTCGCGGGCGTGAGCTGGTGATTTGTTGCGACGAACGTGGTGAAAATATATCATCACGTGAATTTTCTAGAAAGCTAGAGACGGCGTTTTTGAATAATTTGGAGGTGGTGATTTTGATTGGTGGGGCGTATGGATTTGATGATTCTGTGCGAGAAAAGTCGGATTTTGTATGGAGTTTTTCGAAGTTAGTGTTCCCACATATGATTGCTCGGCTGGTGGTGGCAGAACAAATATATCGAGCACAGGATATTTTTAATGGAGGGAAATACCACCACGAATAATATTCACGTGGTGATATATTTAAGATATGATAATTTTAGGAATCGAGACAAGTTGTGACGAAACGGCAGCGGCCGTGGTAAGAGACGGACGCGAGATTTTGTCGAACGTGGTGGTGTCGCAGATTGATATTTTTGCGGAGTATGGAGGGGTGATTCCAGAGATTGCGGCAAGGTCGCATCTTGAGGCAATGATGCCGGTGGTGAATCGGGCGCTTAGTGATGCAGGGGTGTCCTGGGACGAGATTGATGCGATTGCGGTGACACATGCGCCGGGGCTTCTGGGGTCGCTTCTAATTGGGACTTTGACAGCAAGGACGCTCGCAATTTTGCATAATAAGCCGCTGTATGCGGTGCACCATCTGAAGTCGCATGTGTATGCTAACTGGATATCTAAAATGGCTCTCCCGCAGTTTCCTTTGTTGGCGTTGGTGGTGTCGGGGGGACATACGCAGATTTTGTATATGAAGGGGCATAATCAGTTCGAGATTATTGGGACGACGCATGATGATGCGGTGGGGGAGTGTTTTGATAAGGTGGCAAAGATTTTGGGGTTGCCATATCCTGGTGGACCGTCGATTGCGAAGGCAGCATTATCTGGGGATAGTGGTCGGTTTAAGTTGCCACATCCGAAGGTAGAGGGGCTAGATTTTTCGTTTTCAGGACTAAAAACAGCAGTGCTACGTGCCGTGCAAAAAGAGGTGGGAGTGCCGATTTCGTATCCGTCGCATAAATTGAAGGAGTTACTTTCTGAAAAGCAGATTTGTGATTTTGCGGCGTCTTTTCAGAGGACGGCGGTAGAGATTTTGCGTGAGAAACTAGAGATGGC
The DNA here is from genome assembly GCA_946408595.1 of uncultured Candidatus Saccharibacteria bacterium. Taxonomy (GTDB): domain Bacteria; phylum Patescibacteriota; class Saccharimonadia; order Saccharimonadales; family Saccharimonadaceae; genus Nanosyncoccus. The sequence continues at coordinate 31,170 of CAMJSX010000001.1, forward strand.
GCTCGTGGAACATCCGGATGTTAAATCGGTAGTTGTCGCTGGAGGCGTGAGTGCAAATGAAATATTGCGAAAGGCATTGCCTGATGCTTATTTCCCTGCCCCTTCGCTCTCGGGTGATAATGGGGCGATGGTGGCTGCGGCGTGCTACTACGAAATCCAGTCGGGGGTGGAACCGACGGATCCTTATAAACTAGATATTTATCCGAGAATATCGATCGAAAATTAGAGTTTTTCGATAGATGTCAACTTGTATTCGTTATCTTCTTTTACGAATTTGAATTCATAGGCTGATAATACTGCTGGTGGGTCCATGTCAGCTTCAGATGTATATGCTGAAACGACTATCGCATTAAAACCATCATTTGTGGCAATAGTTTTTGCTACTTTGTAATAAATTAATTCTGGTGTTGTTCCGCCTATTCCATCTGGGAACGTAACGCTAAAATTATCTGTTTCTGGGTGATAAATTATTTCATTTAGATAGGCATTTGAATCAAGAGTGTATGACTTTTTTTCCAGTGGTTCCTTGTCGCCAAAATAATAGGTATAAGACGAGTTTAAGACGTCATAGCTTATAGTTTGTGATGAATCTTGCCCAAGCAAACTAAATTTATCTCTATTGTGATAAATAGTGAAGAGAATTTTACTGGATTGATCAAATTTTTCTACGTATCGGTACCAACCATCAAACATTGGTCTATATGGACCCTTGAAATCAAATTTATCCTCTAAAAGTTTTTCTGCCTCTGCAATCGTGACCGTGGTTTTATTAGACGATGTTTCGGTTGTGGCAATAGAGGTGTCTTCTTCAAGTTCGATTTCAGTTTCAGTTTCAGTCTTTAAAAGAGTAATTTTAGTGCGGAGGTTGTCAATTTCGGACGATTTATTGTTGGAATCCATGAAATAATACACGCCAAAAGCAGCGCCAGCGATGGCTAAAACGATGGCAATAACAGATAGAGCAATTAGACCTTTGGATTTTTTGGCGGGAGCTGGTTCTGGCACTGGTTGCGGGGCTGGGGCTTCTTGCGGGGTTGGTATTTCCTGTGGTGCTTCTGGAGCTGGTACAGGAGCCTCAACTGGGGTTGGTGTATCAATTGGTGGAGTTAAGTTTTCATTTTGATCCATAAAAATCCTTTTCGCTTATGGTTTGATTATAACACGATTTTTAAAACTAGATGTGGAGTTTTTTGAGAAGGCGAGGAAGCGAGTGATTAAGCACAAAACGGAGAAGGTTAAAGAAGAGAAGGCCGCCGGCGATGATGGCAAATGCGATGACAAGATTGTTTTGACTTAGATAGATGAATTCGAAAAAGTCGTGAGTGAAGGGGATGAGAAAAGCGCCAACGACAATTATGATGATGGCGAAGATAAGTGCGGTACGAAGTTTGTTGAGTGGGCGAGAAATCCAATAGATTAGGGTTAAATCAATCGCAAAGGTAATAAAGACCGACATAGTGGTGAGCTCAGGACGAGAGAGATTGAGATTATGTGCGATGATTGAGAGGACGAGCATACAAATTGAGACGGTGAGACCGATAGGGAGTGAATATTCGACAATGTTCTTGGTGAAGCGGTTTTTGATGCGGGTGGTGTTTTTCTCTAGAGCGAGAATGAAACCCGGGAAACCGATGCAGGCGAAATTAAGAAGCGACATTTCAATAGGGGTGAAAGGATAGCTTAGAGGGAGAATAACGAAGAGAACGGCCAGAATGCTGGCGTAGACGGTTTTGGCGAGAAAGAGGGCAGTGGAACGCTCTAGATTATTGATAGATTGGCGACCTTCGTCGATAATGGATGGAACAGAGTCGAAATCGGAGTTTAGAAGGACAAATTTGCTGGCACGACGAGCGGCATCGGAACCCTCGCCGATGGCAAGGGAGACATCGGCTTCTTTCATAGCCAGAATATCATTGACACCATCGCCGGTCATAGCGACGATACTACCCTGTTTTTTGAAGGCTTTGATAAGTTCCTTTTTCTCTGATGGAGTGACGCGAGTAAAAATGCTGTATTCTTCTGTTAGTTTGGCGTAGTTTTTGTGGGTAATTGAGGAGAGATCAATACCTTTTAGGTCTTTGACACCGACGGATTCGGCGATACTGGTGACGGCTTCTAGGTCGTCGCCAGAGATAATTTTGACGTTGATGTCGTTATCATAGAAGTATTTGATAATCTTCGTTGCTGTTGGGCGGATTTCGTCCTCTAGGCGCACATAACCTAACAAAGATGCCGAAATGGCTCTTTTCGGGCCGCGTCCGGCCGGCCCATCGCCATGGGCGGCCGGCGCTTGTCCTCGCGCTGCCGCGCTCCGGATTCCCTCAAGTGAGCCATTTTCGGCATCTAGTTTAACAACAGCAAGGGTGCGGTAGGGGCCGGAGGCGGATTTGAGTTGTTTGATGATTTCCTGGTCATCGGTGATGAATTCGACGGCACCAAGGAGATAGGTGGCATTTTTGGTTTTAATGCCAGAATACTTGCGCTCGGAGGAAAAACTAATCACTTCCGTAATTCCATTTATTTCGTCATTTTTGGCACTTCTAACAAACTTTTTCTTCAAGGCGCTTATGGTGGCGTTTTCGGAAGTTTGATGCGTTAGAATCGACGTTAGGGCCTTTTCAAACGATTTTTCGCAGGCCGTATAGTCGTGGACAGCCATTTTGCCGGTAGTTAAAGTGCCGGTTTTATCTAAACAGATGCAATCAACGCGGGCGAGAGTTTCAATTGAATAGAGATCCTGAACGAGGACTTTTCTCTTGCCAAGGCGGATGGTAGCAAGAGCTAGCACCGTGCTGGTTAAGAGAATGAGACCTTCTGGGATCATGTTAATCAGGGCGGCAACAGTGCTGGTGACAGCGTCTGTAGTACTTGGTTCAGTGCGGAAGCGAGCCCAGAGAAGCAACGCACCAATTGGGATAAGGCTATAACTGATATATTTCACGATGTTATTCATGAGTTTAAACAGTTTGCTGTCGGCGGTTTTGATGGTGGTGGCTTCGTTTTGTAGTTTTGTCACAAAATTGTCTGCACCAATGTGTTCTACCACGGCTTGTCCAGTGCCTGATACTACAAAACTCCCAGAGGTTAACTGATCGCCGGGATGCTTTTCGATATTGTCTTGTTCACCAGAGATGAATGCTTCGTTTACCTCTATAATTCCAGATTTTAAAATACTGTCGTACATAATCTGGTCGCCTAGACTTAGAACCGTAAGGTCACCTTTCTTTATATCACTTGGTTCAATCTGATAGGTTTTGCCATCTCTGATGACTGTAGGGCGTTGCTCAGAGAGAATTCGGAGTTTATCAACAATTCTTTTGGCTCTAATCTCGTTAATAATGCCAATTAGAGTATTGGCAAGGGCGATACCGATGAAAAGCATGTTCTTAAAGCTGCCAACCATCGCAACCATGACAGCTAATATCAGGTTAACAAAATTAAAGAGCGTAAAGGTGTGCTTTGCGATTATTTTCCAAGTGGATCGATTCATTTTCCCTCTTTAGTTCTTAAATAATTTGCGATCAAGTTTCAAAAATTCAACATAATCGGTAATGGTTTTAATGTCTTGGTAAATCTTCTCGTTCTCTGCCTGTTCATTGATTGGTTTGAAGGGGCGAGGAGGTTCAAAGGCGTCTTTATTGTCATTTATAGCAACGTGGAGTTTATTATCGATAAAGCAGAGCATGAGCTTCCCCTTATGAGACTCGCTTAGTTTTTCAATATGATCGATAAAAGACGGGTCTAAGATGTAGTATGCCTCAAAGCCATCTTCAGCATAAACTTTGAATTTTTTATTAAAGGTAGGAGATTCGGTGGAAATTTTTTCGATTTTGCGTTTAATTTCGGGGTCTTTTCTGGGTTTTTTGTTGGCATTAAACCACTTTTGAACTACTTCCATACGAAAAGTGAAGGCTTTGGGGAATTCGAAAACCATCCAGCGGCCTTTGAAAATCGTGACGTAGGTAGTATTACCATCTGAATCGGTGTGCTCTTCTTGAATCTCAACGTCTGCTTGAGAGAAGGCAACATCTTTGTATTTTCCAGAGGTAAAGTCGTTCGAACGATAGATGTCGCCGGTTCTCATCATACCAGTTGAACTTAGGACTTCTTTTGGCATTCCTTTTCCGTGATCATAATATACATCAGTAAAGATTTGATGGAGATTTCGGTCAACAAAATAGGCCTTGTATAATTCATGGTATTTTTGAGCATCTTTCTTGGTGAGTATAAGGGCGAGAATCGCGGTAAAAGCTGCAATAAATATCCCTATTCCAGGTAAAGATATGAGGGCAGTCGAGGCATATCTGGATGTTGGGTTAATGAATGCTACCCCTGCTACTATGATTGATACTGCAAATGCACCAAGCCCTATGCTAATAAAAATTTTTAATTTTTTAGCATAAGATTTGCGTGCAGATTCTAATTCCTCCATTTTCATATTTTTATTTTAGCACAAGTTAGTGAATGATTCGGTTGATTTTGCGGAGGCATTGATAGGTTTTGTACTTGAATGGACGGAGAATTAGATCGTAGGTGCCAGCGTAGTCTTTTTCTTGTCCGGCAAAAGTCTTCTTGAAGGTGGTAAAGCCTTTCCAGGGGTGATTATCTGGAGCTCCTTCGGGGGCAATGCCCCAAAAATCAAAGGTTTTAAGCTGTTTTTCTTTGGCGTCGAGGATAAGTTGGATTGTGAGAATGCCCGTAGCGTGAAGTTTTCTTCCCTGTTCAGATTGCGCGCCTTGAAGATTATATCGCGTATTTTCGTCGTCAAATACCAGTCCGGCAGCAATCACCTCTGTATTTTTGGTATCTGGATCTTGGTAATCTACTAGGTATAGAGTAGCAAATGGTTGTTTTAGCTCCGTTTCTAGGTATTGTTCGGAAAAGGTGTTAATCCCCTTTTTGTCAGCGAGAGCATGTTGAAGCCTTAAGAGGTGAGCAATGTCACTTGAATCTTTGCTGGTTCTAATAGTAAGGCCTTGTTTTTCCCTGTTTTTGTAATATCTGAGTAGCCTGGAAGGGAGTTTTGCTTTCAGATCCTCCTCTGTTCCAGTTAGGTCTAGGAGCCATGTTTCTTTAGGGTTTAAATCAATTGATTTTTTTGCGTTCTTAGGGAGGTATTTATTGGGGTTTTCGAGCTGAGGCTCAACACGGATAAAAATACAATTGTGCTCCTTGGCTAGGTTTTCGACACTCTTAAGTGCTTGTTTCATGGAGTTTAATTCTCTAGCAACAGGGCCATAAGGAAGATAGAGATAGGGGCCAGTCGGTGTGTTTTTAAGAATAGCTAGATACTGGGAATCATCATTTATCTCAAAAAAACTAGTTTCTTTAAGATCGTTTTGGAGGTTTTGCCACTCCTTAGACTGTGTAATTGGAATATCCATAGCCATATTATACCACTTTTTCTTGCAATTCCCTGTTAAACATGTGCATTTTATTGACTATCTTTTAATTTCATTATAAAGCATTAGCAAAATATCCGGCTTTTATATATGAGTCGGTCCTAAAATTCAATTTGGTTCTCCCTTTTCTGGCGTGCTAGCCAGATGGGTTACTTTGATTTTAGCGCGAGCATTTTGGTTTGTCAAGTGCGGTTGCTAGCTGGCACGTGTGCTAATCATAAGAAGAATACTATAATTTTGATTATGGTTTTGGTGGAAAAGTGTTATACTTGAGGTATGGCTTATATCAGAAAATTTAAGACGACTTCGGGTGCGACTGGTGTACAGGTATGCTACAAGGAAGGGAATCGTGTGGTGCGGACCGTGCATATTGGGTCGGCCACTTCAGAGACAGGTGTGGATAAATTGTTGAAAAAAGCACAAGCGGTGATTGACGAAGGGAAGAACCCGCTGTTTAATTTGGATCGTTTTAATAAAAAATCGAAATGAAAAAGCCCCCTTAATGGGGGGCTAGGGGGAATTACAGCTTAACTACTAAGGCCACAAAGGTACCCGATATACTCAGGATCATTGTGATGATAGAGCATTAGTTGGAGATCGTAGGCAAGTGACTCAGTCAGAGTCAGGCTGCCACTGATATTGATCGGGCCGAGAAAAGCTGCGAGGTCGCAGACAACTCCGGCATAGACAATACGTTGTTCACTATCGCTGTACTCCCTATTGAAGGTGATCTTTTTGCCTGCGGCAAAAGCCTGTTCGGCCCTTGCGGCATACTTCAGAGCACTCCTCAAGATGTCAAACTCAGCTAAGCTTAGTTTGCTTAACTCTGGGATGAGTTCATTGTCCACAAGGGAATAAGCCATCCCAAATTTTCCGTAGTTCAGCTTATCCTTTGGGATAAGAGGAACCAACTGGTTCACCAACTCAGTACTGCTGAGATGGACAATGATTAGGTAGAGCTCAAGTAGATTATAGAGCTCCGGTTTTACTTCAAATAAACTGAAGTAAGCGCACAGACGTTTGAATGTCTCTTTGGTCAGATGATCACGATCGTTGTCCTGGCAATCTGATACTTCATGATAGTCCTCTTCGTTACCTCTGACAAAGCAGGATAGGAGAAAAAGACTACGAATGAGAGACACGAGGCCCTCACTATTACCTTGTTTATCATAGAAGTCAGACAGTTGTCGAAAGGCTGAGTGCTTTTCAACAAAATTTTGTTTGAGATCTTTCAAGAGAGCAGAGTTTCTTGGGGAACAGACAGAACTAGACATAAACAACGCTCCTTTCGCTGTAATCTTTCAATTTTAAGGTACAAAACCTTACTTAATTATAGCATAAAAAGATGAAAAGTCAACTATTCTCTTAGATTAAGGTGAGCTGGTTTTTTAGACGAGAGATTAACTGCTCTTTTTCGGCGATTTGGCCTCTGGTTTCTTTGACAAGATGTTCAGGGGCACGTTCGACATAATTTGGGTTCTGTAAGCGAAGATTTAGAGCGTCTAATTCGCGACCAACAGAGAGGATCTTTTCGGTGAGAGCGTCTTTATACTCCTTAACAACTTTTTCTGGGACATCTAAGTAGAGCTCACGATTGGCAAGGGTAAGTCTCAGACCCTTTGGCGAGCCCTCTAGAGCGCGGAGATGCGGGACCTTGGTAAGTGACTGGATTAAGTCTAGATTATCCTCTACGAGGCTGTCGCGGTCATACATGAGGTCATATTTTTTCGCGTTATTGGCACCTGGTAGGGCCTGTAAGGTGGTTCTAACTTCCGACACGATAATTCTTATGTTTTCAAAGTTCTCGGCGCTAATTGGGTCAAATTCGAGCTTGTCTGGCCAAATTTGGGTGATAATGAAGCCCTGAGTCCAAGAGAGGTTTTGCCAAATGGCCTCTGTAACGAATGGGGCAAATGGGTGCAGAGCGATGAGAAGAGTTTCGAGAGTCTTCTTCAAAAGTGGGATGTTTTTATAGAGCTTCTGGGATTCGAGGAACCAGTCAGCGTATTTGTCCCAAATTGTGCTATAGAGAGTATCGGCGGCTTCGGCGAAGCGATAGGTTTCTATGTCGGCTTCGACCTGCTCTAAACAGCTATTAATCTCGCGGCAGATCCAGTCCTCACCCATGTTCAAGGTAGAATAAGACGCCAGAGACACGTCTTTCTCGGAACGCAAGCTCGCGCCCGTCGTTACGGGGCTCGCTTGCTCCGTATTTTCCCCGTCGGAAAATATGCTCCTCGAAAGAGTGTCTTCTGGCGTCTCGTCAACCAAAGATTGGATGAGGCGGGAGATGTTCCAAAGTTTGTTGCAGAGGTTGCGGCCGGCGATGACGGAGTTTTCAGAGAAGGCTTGGCTCATGCCAGCTGAACGACCTCTGATAATACCGAGACGGAAGGCGTCGGAGCCATATTTGACCACGAGGTCCATTGGATTGATAACGTTGCCTTTGCTCTTGCTCATCTTTTTGCCGTGAGCGTCGAGCACCATACCGTGCAAATACACCTCTTTAAATGGCACTTCGCCGGTGACATAGAGTCCCATCATAATCATGCGGGCGACCCAGGCGAAGATCAAATCAACACCAGTCTCCATGACATTGAGCGGATAATAAGGGGTAGGATTCTCCTCAGACCAGTTGGTGCAGACAATTGGCCAGTGGCTGGAAGAGAACCACGTGTCAAAGGTATCTTCGTCGCGGATGTATTTAACGCCGGATTTTTCAATTTCTTTAAGATTGGTCCTTCGGTCAAAAATCCAATCTGGCTCATCGGTGGCTTCTTCGTTGATTTTCTTAAACATCGGGATGGCAATACCCCATGGAATCTGGCGAGAAATGTTCCAGTCTTTGAGGTTTTCAAGATAGTTGATGAGGACTTTCTTTTTACTTTCAGGGTAGAACTTGATTTCATTGTTATTGAGATGCTCGATAGCGGTTCTGGCGAGAGTCTTCACGTCAACAAACCACTGCTCTTTGAGCATTGGTTCGATAATCGTGCCACATTTGTAGCAATGAGCGACTGAGTGAGTGAGCTTTTTCTCTCCTTTTAAGAGGCCCTCTTTCTCAAGGTCTTTCAAAACTTGCTTACGACATTCAGTGGTAGTGAGGCCATAATACTTATCTGGGACGTTAATCATGTGGCCGTCTTCAGAGATAACTTGGATTCTTTCAAGATGATGGCGCTCGCCAACTTCAAAATCATCAAAATCGTGAGCAGGGGTGATTTTAACCACGCCAGTGCCATACTCAGGGTCGGCGTGTTCGTCAGCAATGACTGGGATTTCACGGTCGGTAAGAGGAAGGTGGACGGTTTTGCCGATTAAATCTTTGTAACGCTCGTCGTTTGGATTGACGGCAACAGCGACGTCACCAAAGAGTGTCTCTGGACGGGTGGTAGAAACTACTAGTGCATCATATGCGATATCCCAGAGAGTGCCGGGCTCGTCTTTGTGCTCAACTTCAATATCGGCAAAGGCAGTTTGGTGCTTTGGACAATAATTGACGAGTTTTTCACCTCGGTAAATCATACCGTCGTTCCACATTTTTTCAAAAGTGGTGTAGACGCGGTCAACGACATTTTCGTCTAGGGTGAAGGTGAGATCATTCCAGGAACAAGAGGCGCCTAGAGCGCGAAGCTGAACTTCCATGTTGCCACGTTGCTGAGCAACGAAGTCCCAAACTCTAGCGTAGAGCTCATTACGGTCGTATTCAAAACGAGTGTGACCCTGGGCTTCAAGAGCGCGTTCGTAGACTACCCAGGTTTCAAAACCGGCGTGATCGGCCCCTGGAATGTACCAGGTGGATCTACCTCTTAATCTGTAATAGCGGGTAAGGGAATCTTCGAGAGCAACAGTGAGACCATGACCGATGTGGAGATTGCCATTAGCATTTGGAGGCGGCATAACGATAGAATAGACAGATGTATTCTTTAATCTGTCATCATATCCGTTGGCGTCAGCGTCAACGGGGACGGTGGGGACGGAAGGGCTGAAAACACCGGCCGATTCCCAGGCGGCATAAATATCTGGTTCAAATTGGTTTGGTTCGTAACTGCTCGAAAATTTCATAATCTGATTATAGCACAGATAGACATAAATTCGAGGATTTGGAAGATGCTATTGCTTTTTTAGGGGAAATGTGATATAATGATAGATGAGGCTTGATTTTGTAGGTCTCGAATATTTTATTTAGGGGGGGATCAGTGTGATCGAACATTATAGTGTACCAAAACGTTTAGGCGAGAGCCAACTCGCCTACAAAGTCTGCGCTATTGAGGCAGACGGCAGAAAGAGAATCGTCCGAATCTTGGAGGACGTTCCAATCAATGAAGGAAAGGATATCGGATGGGATATCCAAGTCGAAAACGGCGTAAAGCCCTACAAATCACCTATTACTGGAGAAATGGTCACAGAAATGTGACCCTCGCCCCGCATTTGCGGGGCATTTTTATTCGTGATACTCTAGGGTTTTTTGAATTTCTTCAAATTCTGATTTTTCAAGATGGAGTTCGCGACCATAATACCAAGAGTCGTCTAGAGGCATGAGGTGGACATGAGCGTGGGGAACGTCGGTACCGACAACTTTCCAGACAATGCGTTTTCCTAGAACTTTTTCCATGTGAATGGATAGTTTTTTGACGGTGTGCATGAGAGCGTCGAAATCTTCTGGCTCGAGGTCGTAGACTTTTTCAACTTCTGCTTTTGGGATGACTAGGGTGTGGCCTTTGGTCTCTGGATTGATGTCAAGAAAGGCCATGGTTTTTTCGTCTTCGTAGATTTTGTAACAGGGTATTTCGCCATTAATGATCTTCGTGAAGATGCTGCTCATGTTTTTTGCTCCTTTTTTTGATGATTAGGTAGTAGACTTCGGAGAAAATGAAGGCAAAAGCCAAGGCGCCAAGGACGTCGGAAATCCAGTGTTTGTTGGCGAGAACCCGACCGACGCAGGTAAGAGAAACTAAGACGACCATGAGAATTTCGAGGATGACGTTAAGGGTTTTTTGCTTGACATATTTATTGAGATTGAGGGTGGCAATAAACATGATGGTAGCTACTACCATGACGTGAGTAGAGGGGAAGCTTGGCTCGCCGGAACCGTCTGGACGAGTGTTCAGAATCCAGATGTTGTCAAACACAAAGTAGGTGATAGCCATGAGAATCAAAGGGATAGGCATGGCGAGGATGCGTTTGTCGACTTTTTTTAATGAATTCCTGGTGATCCATTGGTAGAGGCCTAGAAAGACGAATACCGCGAGGACCGCAAATGAAGTTAATAATGTGATATTAGTAATATTTTCCCATTCCATAAGCTTATTGTAGCATAATATTTTGGTTTTGAAAATTTTAACAGATTGACATAAGGGGTCGGGTGTGACATAATTATTTTGTAGTTGTACCTTAAAAGCTGGCATAATCTTGAGGAGGTGAATTATGAATATTCTAATGGACGTAATTTTACCGATAGTCGTAGGAGTAATAGGTGGGCTGTTTTACGCAATATTTTTCAAAATGATTCTCGAAAAATGCTCGTTCTTACCGGCCTTATTTCTTTCAGTTGGAGTGGTAATTATCGCTGTAGCACCTCTTGCTTTACTCACTATTGGAGCTGAGCGAGTGACTCTTAGAGTCATGCTGTACATTCTGCACATGTGTCTTGCACGCGAAACCTATTTGATTCTAAAACTACCAAGACATTTTTAATTTGCCAGCTAAGGACAGCCCCGATTTATATCGGGGCATTTTTTAGCACAAAAAAAGACTTTTTTGGAGTCTTCTTCTGATTTTGGTACACCTTAGTAAAAAATTGCAACTATGCTAAAGGCAGATTTTATGGGCGGGAATTGCCCATCGTATCTGTTATTCTCTCATTAGGGTATCCAATTAGTATTATATCGCATTGATAGGGAATAATCTATATCTACAATTATTGACTTTGCTCATCAAGCAAAGTAGAATGTAAGCATGAGAGTAATGAGGTCATATTGGGTTTCGTTCTTGATGTTGTTTTTGATTGTTTTTTGTAGTTATTTTTTGTCTTCGGTATCGGTTTCCGCCGATGATGTGATAGATGAGATTAGTATAAAAGTCCCAGTTGCGTGTACCATGAGTGGCGTTGGTATGGATTCTCATACCGCAACTATTATGAATGGAAATCATAATTCAAATATTGGTACTACGACCGTTACGGCGTTTTGTAACGACAATCGGGGTTTTGCGATTTATGCCATAGGCTATACGGATGAGATTGACGGAAAAAATGTGATGGTTTCGTCAGTTAGTTCTGACCATGATATCGTAACGGGCACGGCAACGAACGGTAATTCACAATGGGCCATGAAGCTATCGGCTGTCACTTCACCGACCCCGACACATCCTGTTACTATTCAAAATGGTTTTGATAGTTTTCATACTGTTCCGGATGATTACACTTTAGTGGCAAAACGTGAGACGTCTACGGATGTTGGAGCTAATGCGGAAGGCGCTTCGTTTACTTCTACTTACCAGATTTATGTTTCTCCCACTCAACCTTCCGGCACTTATACAGGAAAAGTGAAGTATGTAATGGTGCATCCATATGATAATGAAGAGATACCAAGATATGAAGGGCGCGAGATAAATAAAGTTGTAGCCGAAAGAGCGGTTGTCGACGATGAAGATAGTGAATTTGTGGAATCGATTACTGGCGTGAATTTTACGGTGTCATCTAGCGATACGAATGGAAAAGGCGTCTATATTTTTGCACCTACAAAAAATGATGACATGCCGATTTATTATTATCGTGGCGCAGTTGACAATAATAATTTAATTTTTGCAAACTTTTGTTGGAAGATAGTCAGGACTACCGAAACTGGAGGTCTTAAATTAATTTATAATGGTATTCCAACCAACAATCAGTGTCTTGCTGAGGGTGATGATACCATGACGGCGACAGGCGTAAAATACAACTCCTCCGCAAGTAATCTTAGTTATTTTGGTTATAGCTATGACTCAGGTGGTCATGCGCTTAGCTATATGACTAACGCTAATATAACCGATGGCATGGTGTTTGCGAACGACGTTTCATATATTGATGGTCACTATGTTTTGAGTAATGATCGGTACGTTAAGGATAGCAACTTTGCGGCTGAGCGAGATACAGTTTTGAAGACTCATCATTACACTTGCTTTAAGGTTAATGGTACAGAATGCAATACGGTCAGATATGTTTACATGACTAGGAGTAGTGTTATGTTTTACGTTACGCTAAAAAACAGCGAAAAAATTGAAGATGTAATAGCGGATGATGTCACCAATGAGGCCAACACTAATAAATCAATTGTCCATACGACTGTAGATAATTGGTATCGAGATAACATGACGGCATATACGAGCAGCCTTGAGGATACCGTATGGTGTAATGATCGGAGTTTATATGATGTTGGTGGATGGGGCAAAAATAATGATGTATTGGAAATTTCAGGTGAGCAAGACGGGAAGATGATTTTCAATGCTAATTATCGTGTTTATATTGCCGGTCAGCCTGGGCTTAACTGTGCAAATAAGAACGATGCATTTACGGTTAACGATGAAGTAAATGGTAATGGTGATTTGGACTATCCAGTTGGTCTTATGACGTTAGACGAAGCAGTTTTGGCTGGTTTTAGTTGGTACAAGTATGATAGCGTTTCCGATAACTATCTCAATAATGGCAAGGGTTGGTGGTTGATGTCTCCATCTCTTGTAAGTGCAAACAGCGTTTATGTTGGCGTGGCCTATTCTGTAGTAGATAATGTTACGCCAGTTTATGTAAGTAATGGACTTGGTGGCGTACGACCGATGGTGTCACTTAAAAGTGGATTAAGAATTCTGAGTGGTGAGGGTACGAGTAGTAAACCGTTTGTTTTAGAAAACTAGGCTCTTGGTACCCCGGGAGGGATTGATAACCCCTGTCCGGAATTTCAAATAACAAAAAATAAGAGTAAACTCTTGTTTTTTCCGTTATTTGGTACACCCGACAGGATAATCCTTTTTCGGCTTTACCAAAATAAAAATACGAGAATAAATTCTCGTCTTTTCATTTTGGTACACCCGACAGGATTCGAACCTACGACCTTTTGCTCCGCAAGCAAACGCTCTATCCAGCTGAGCTACGGGTGCATATGTGGATGTCTAGTTAAAACATCCACCTAGAAATTAAATGAGCATCACCTTTTGAGGTGACGGTACTATTATACCATATTTTGAAAAATTATGTTAAAATAGTTGACGGAAGCGTGGCCGAGTGGTTGAAGGCGCACGACTCGAAATCGTGTAGGGCCGCAAGGCTCTCGGAGGTTCGAATCCCCTCGCTTCCGCCATTTTAAGATAGCCCGAGAGGGTTATTTTTTGGTTTTGGGCATGACTTTAAGGAGTGGGGAATAGAGGTCAGTTTCGGGATCAATGAAGAAATCTTTCATCGAGGCAGAATCGGAAAAAGGAATGCCTTGATAATTTCTGAGGATGACGATCGGGGTGCGTTCATCGGCTTCACCCATGAGAAGCACCGCCATGCTAGTAAGAGGGTCAATCAAATCAACCTTGGTGATGTGCATATTGCGACCAAACAAATCTGGTTCGCCACGGATATCCTTTAATGGCTCAACCCCGGCAAGGCCGATTGTGATACCGGTGACGCCCCAACGGAGTGGAGTGGTGTGAGAGTCGGTAGCGACAACGCCAAGGTGTTTTAGGCCATGTTTTTTCATTAAACGCGTACGAATTTCTTGGCAGAGTTTGTCAATCCCGGTAGGCCACATGACGTAGTAGCCATTAGCATTTGATTCGTCGATACCAGCGGCGGGGATGAGGACATTCTGAGTGACAGTGAGATTAACGTGAAAATCGCCAGTCTCGTTGACGTAGGCAAGATAGCGGTCAGCTTCTTTTTTAATGAGCTCTTCCTTAGTGATGTCGCCAATTCTGGCCGTGCGACCTTGGTGAAGACCGAGGATTTTAGAGGTGATAAAAACAATGTCGCCATCTTTTAACTTTAGAGAATCGAGAATATCAGTAATATCGTCCTTTGGCGGTTGAACAATGCGGGTTTTAACTGGGATAAATTCTATTTTCATTCTCTATATTATACCATATGTTATAATGAGCTTAAGATGGAAGAAGAGAGGCGAATTGAGATTTATCAGGGTGCGGAGGGGGAAGTGGTTTTTGACGTTGATGCTGAGGGAGAGACGATTTGGGCAACACAGGCGCAAATGGCGCAACTGTTCGGAGTGGCTCCGCAAAACATCACATACCACATTAGGAATATTTATAAAGACAGTGAGCTGACGGATAATCGAACTTGTAAAGAATCTTTACAAGTTCAGGTTGAAGGTGGTCGTAAAATAGAACGTAAGGTAAAAGTCTATAACCTTGATATGATTATCTCGGTGGGATACCGGGTAAATTCGAAAAAAGCCACGCAATTTAGGGTGTGGGCGACATCGGTGCTAAAAAAATACTTAGTTTCTGGCGTGGCGGTGAACCAGAGGCGGTTGGAGGCCTTAGCAGAGAAGCGAGAGGTCAAGAAACTACATGACGTAGAAGAAATGATGGGGATTGTGCGACGACTGACAGCGAGGTTAGAACTTAACGCGGGTGAAGCCAATGGAGTGCTTGAGGTGATTTCTAGATATGCGGGGAGTTTTAAGACTTTGGCTGAATATGATGACGGACGGATCGATCTTAGATTTATGAACCGAGCAAAGAAGGGGAAGGATTTGACGGTCGAGATGTGCGAGAAGGCGGTGGAGCAACTAAAAAAGAGCGTGCACGGTTCGGATTTGTTTGGGAAAAAGCGAGATGGAAGCTTTAATGGTAGCATCGTAACGATTTTTCAAAGCTTCAACGGGGAAGAACTTTATAAATCAGTGCCGGAAAAGGCGGCCAATTTGCTATATTTCGTGATTAAGGACCATCCATTTTACGATGGGAATAAGAGAATTGGGGCGCTTTTGTTCGTACTGTTTTTGACGATGAACAATTATCATCTGGCAGAGAACGGAGAAACGAAGATTTCAGATCGGGCACTCACGGCATTAGCGCTTCTGATTGCAGAGAGTGAACCGAAGGAAAAAGAGTTGATTGTTAGTTTAGTTTGTAAACTTTTGGAATAATTTATTGGGGTAATGGTTTCATTTTAAAGGAAAGGTGATAAAATAAAACTATGGAAGAGCGCGAAAAATCACAGAGGAAAAACAAAAAAGGTGGGTTAAAAGCGCGGGGGCAAAGATTAAAAGCAGGTATCTTGAAGTCTTATTATGGGAACCCGATGAAAGACATGCGATTAATCGCGATCACTGGTACTACGGGTAAAGTTACCGTGGCGCACTATGTCCATGAGATTTTAAGAGCTTCTGGCCAACAGGTAGCGGTATTAGCTTCTGACCAGCCATTTAAGGTTGGGATGCTACATAAGTTTTTGTCTGATGCTTGGAAAGCAGGGGCTGATGTAGTAATTATCACGGTCCCAGCAGAGACTCTACGTGATAATGTTTTTTACGGATTACCAGTACATATTGCAGCAATGACAAATTTTGTAACGGCGTCTTTGAAGGATATGACAGCAGAAGAGTATTTGGATGATGAGAAAACTTTATTTGATATGAAGCCAGAAATTGTAGTGATGAATCGCGATGATTCAAATTATGAAACGTTTGCCGATTTTAAAGGAGAAAAAGAAACGTTTGATTACGGTCTTACTGGCACGGATGTAAAAATTCTCAACTCCAAATTATACCCGAAGGGCACCGAAGCTACTTTATCAGTAAAATCAGAAATTATTTCCGTGGCTACATTCGTTCCGGGAGAAACAGCAGTTTCCTATATGGCTTGTGCGACGGCTATTGCTAAGGCTATGGAAATTCCAGCCGATGCCATCATTGATGGGATTGCGGAGTATCAGCCAGAATAGTTTTTAATAGATTTCGCGTTACTTTGATATCTTCAAAATCATGCGGGCCATCGGCGCGAAGGATGGTTTTTTCGTGACCTTTACCTAAAATTAGGACCAGATCGCCCGGTTTAGCGGATTTAAGAGCAATTTCTATGGCTTTCTTACGGTCCAACTCCTTAATTAGGTCTTTGCCAAGAACTTTGCCGGCTTTTTCTGCGCCATCAATAAAGCCTTGGGCAATGACCTCAGGGTCTTCGTCGCGAGAGTCATCTTCGGTAATAATAACAAGGTCGGAGTTTTTGGCCAAAATTTCCCCGCGAATAGGACGAGTAGATGGGTCTCGGCGACCAGCGCCACCATGAACTGAAATGACTTTGCCTTTGTGCCCTCTCACGGAAGCAAAAACTTGCTCAAGCGCGTCAGGGGCATGCGCGTAATCAACAATAACAGTGAATGGTTGGCCTTCATCAATCACGTTCATACGACCTTCGACAGAATCTAGGGAATTAATCCCGGTTTCTATTTGGCTATTTGTAAGACCTAATTTTTGCCCAACTAGGACAGCAGCAAGGGAATTGTAGACATTAAACTCCCCTGGGATTTTAGTTTCAATGTTTAGACCGTCTATTGAATATTTCACGCCCGAAACTGTGAGCTTGATATTCTCTGGGCGATGGTCGCCGTTCTTAATGCCGTAAGTAGTGAACTCTTGGGATATTTTTTTATAAAACTTGGTAGCTGAGTCATCAGCGTTTAATATGCTATATTTTGCTTTTTTGAACAGTTTGCCTTTGGCGTCACGGTATTTTTCGATAGTTTTATGATAATCTAAATGCTCGTGCGTGAGATTTGTAAACACCGCAATCTCAAATGGAATACCAAGGGTTCTATATTCAACAAGGGCATGAGAGGTTACTTCAAGAACAAGAAATTCTGCTCCTTGTTTTTTGATATCTGAAATACGGCGGTTTAAGGTCACGGCATCAACGGTAGTCATATGGCCAAGTTCGGGTTTTAGTTTATCAACTCCATAGGCGACGGTGGTCATAAGGCCAGTCTTGTAGCCTGCAGCACGAAGCATATTCCAAATCATAAAACAGGTGGTGGTTTTGCCATTAGTGCCAGTGACGCCAATTACACGGAGGTTTTTGGCAGGAAAATGGTATTTAAGCTCGGCTACAACTCCTTGTGAAAAGTGGTAGGGCAAAACTAATTGGTTATAAAAGGGTAACTTTTCTAAAAGTTTTTTCATATAAATAATTATATCACGGACAAGGGTTGCTATTTAGCGATAATGCTTGAGCGATTCAATCGGGTTCTTATTGGCGGCTTTGAGGGCAGGGTAAATGCCGAAGATAATGCCTACAACAATTGTGGTGCAAAGGGTGGTAACGAGTATTTGCCAACTAATATATGGCGTGAACGGAGTGATAATTGAAACCAGGAAGGCTAGAATATAGCCTAGAATGATACCGAGGAATCCGCCCATAATTGACAGGATTAATGCCTCAAACATAAATTGCGACAAGATATTGCCAAAGGAAGCGCCGACAGCTTTTCTAATACCTATCTCGTGAGTGCGTTCAGCGACTGAGACGAGCATGATATTCATCACGCCGATACCACCAACTACTAGAGAAATGCCGGCAACTATTGCGAGCATCCCAGAAATAATATTTAGCATAGCACTGGCTGGGTGAGTGATATCATCTCCATACACTACGGTAAAATTGGTATCACCCATTTTGCTGCTTGTGAGGGTGGTGGTAATTGTCTCGGAGACAGTAGAAAGGCTATCTGTGTTGGCGGCCTTCACGTTGATTTGTTGGACTTGCAAGGAGCCCATTAAATCTTCGAGTAATTTGGCATCCATAATCAGTGCATTGTTAAAATCAACATTGTCAAAATTGATAGTATCGGTCATCTCTTCTATCACGCCAATAACCATGAAAGTTTTGTCGTGGAATTTCAAAGTGCGCCCAACTGGGCTAGATGTGTTGAAAAGAAGAAGCGAAAGCATATGGCCAATTACAACGGTATTGTCTTTATTCTTATCAGTGAGGAAAGAACCGTAGCGAAGAGCGATTGGTTCGATGGTGACAAAATCTGGAGTGGTGCCAAGAATAACTGCTGAGGCAACAACGTTGTCTTCATTTGAGATAGTGCCATGAGCAACTGCAATAGGCGCAACGGCCTTAACGTCTTCGATCTCTGCGATAGAATCTACGTCAGACAGGGCAAGGTTACTTTTTTCGAAGGAGTTTGAAGAAGTGAGTTCTTCGATAATAGTGGTTACGGAGTCTTTTGTGGTGCTGGGGCGAACAACAATAAGGTCGGAACCGACGTCGGAGACCTCTTTATCTATTAAATTAGAAATGCTCCCTGTGAGCGAAAGAATCAGAATGATGCTAGCAATACCAATAGCAATGCCGAGGCAAGTAAGAAATGAGCGAGTACGATTCTCTTTAATGGAGGTGCATGCTAGTCTAAAATGAGTACGAAAAAGTGATGCCATTATTTTTTCCTCCGATTAGAAGTTTTGCGTTTACGTTTTTTACCACGTTTAACCTCAATTTTTTGAGGCAAATTTTGGTCGGAAACAGTCTTGATATCGGTGTCAATTTGGCCATCTAGCATATTGATTACCCGCGTGGCATAAACTGTAAGGGAAGGATTGTGCGTCACCATAATAATAGTGTTGCCTTCTTCGTGGATGGATTTTAATTCTTCCATCACGGCGACAGATGCGCGAGAATCAAGGTTGCCGGTTGGCTCATCAGCTAGAATAATTTCAGGATCGCTCACAATGGCGCGAGCAATGGCGGCACGTTGTTGTTGACCACCGGAAAGTTGATGTGGCAAATAGTATTCTTTTTCTTGAAGGTGAAAACGATCTAGAGCATCGGAAGCATTCTTAAGACGAACGGTACGAGGCTGATTAATATAAACTAGTGGAAGAGCAACATTTTCAAGGACAGATAGGTCTTGAATAAGATTGAAATTTTGGAAAATAAAACCAATTTTTTTGGCACGGAGGCGGGCTTTTCTCCTTGAGGAAATATTAGCTACGTTTTCGCCATTTAAAGAATACTCACCACTGGTGGCGCGGTCTAAAAGACCAATAATATTGAGTAGCGTGGTCTTGCCACAACCCGATGGGCCCATAATCATAATAAATTCGCCACGTTTAATAGTGAGGTCAAAATCCTTCAAAGCGAAGGATTCGGTGTCACCATAACCGTAGCGCTTGGTCAATTTCTTTAATTCAATAATGTTTTCACTCATAATTTTCTCTGAACGGGTCCTGCCGGACCTTTTCCTCCCCCAGGTCCGTCACCCATTCATGTTAAACTATCCTGGCGGAAAGGACAAGATTCGAACTTGCGAACGGGTTGCCCCGTCACACGCTTTCCAAGCGTGCGCCTTCAACCACTCGGCCACCTTTCCATTTTGAGTTTATTTTAACTCAATTTGGCGATTATGACAATAGGCGAGAAGAGACGAAATGCCGAAAGTGACGGCGGCAAAAACGGCAAAAACTAGAAAGAGCAAATAGTTGTGTCCGCCGAAAGTCAAACCATAAAAATCTGGCCAAATCCGAATGATTGCCACAAAAATAAGGTAGGGCGCAGAGTAAATGGCGGGCGGGAGAAGGGAAAGGAGTCGGTCCTTTAAAGTGGCCTTTTGATTACCGGTGAGGAAAATATAGGAAATGGCGGCGAGCACTGGGTTTAAAAAGTGGAGATGAAACATAGGCCCAAGTAGCATATCAAAGTATTCTTTACCGCTGGCAGCGCGCATAGGAGCTAGAAACACTACTACTGTCAGGCAAGTGAGAAGACCGCTGGTAGCACCAATTAAATACCATGTGAGCAACCCGCGCGGTAAGGCCTTCTTATTGTCGCAGCGTTTGATTCCGATAATTGAAGAAATAAGAGCGATAATGCCTAGCATGATATTGCTAAGAACGGTGAAGGTGACAGCGTGCATCCAATAATCAATATGTACACCGTATACGCTCTCGCTGACGTCTTTACGGGCGGCCCAAGAACCAAAAATTAAAGTGGCGGCTACGGACACCACCATGGAAAGAAAAATTATTAGATTTAGTGCAATAAACCATTTTTTCTTGGTTTTGTCTTTCATACTATGATGATAGCACAACTAAGTTTTCAATGTGAGGGGTATGCGGGAAAAAGTTAAAGGTTTTAACGGTTTCAAGATGGTATTTTAAAAGGAGCATTTTGACATCGCGAGCCTGAGTAGCTGGATTGCAAGATAAATAGATAATTTTAGGAGGGTTGACTTCTAGAAGTTTATTAATTAATTTAGCGTCACAGCCGGCACGAGGGGGGTCTAAAATGACGGTTTGGTCGTTTTTGATATGATCAAGCACATTTTCCGATTTATCAAGGATGCATTTAAGGAAGGTGCCATTGTCTTTTCGGAACGCAAGCTCGCTCCCGTCGTTACGGGGCTCGCTTGCTCCGTATTTGGCCCGTTGCCAAATATGCTCCTCAAAGCCAATAGCACCTTCCCCCACATTCTTTGCCATCTCTCTATAGGCAGATTTATCACATTCAACGAGGGTAAGGTGGCGGTCGCGGGCGACGGAGAGGCCGATGGTGCCGACGCCGGCATAAAGATCTAGGACGTTTTCAGTATTAATGTGTTTTTTGATTTCATTAAGAGCCATTTCGTACACTGGGAGATTGATTTGGAAAAACCCATTGGGTGAATAAGAATACTCGTGACCCAATACTGTGTCGGTGAGGTTTTCAAAAACTGGGTGAGGTTGGCCGTTTTCATAGAGACCGCCAGAGACTTCGCCAGCTTGGTTAACACGAAGGAGAAGCGATTGATATTTAAAGGCTGGTTCGTGACGAGAGTTTAAATCGTCAACGATGGCAGTGGCTTTTTCAAAAAGCTCGGGGCGTTCGATGGATGACTGGTCGATGGG
This sequence comes from uncultured Candidatus Saccharibacteria bacterium, assembly GCA_946408595.1. Lineage (GTDB taxonomy): Bacteria > Patescibacteriota > Saccharimonadia > Saccharimonadales > Saccharimonadaceae > Nanosyncoccus. The sequence goes on from CAMJSX010000001.1 coordinate 52,438, forward strand.
TATTTTTCGGTGAGAACCACGCGCGTGGAAAGCTAGACGGATTCTAGATAGCTCGTTGTCCCAATAGAGGGCATATTCCATTTTGTTGCGATAATAATATTCTTTCCCGTCTGTGATAATAGGTGGTGTGTCTATTTCAATTTGATGTTCACGGAACATCTCTACTACTAATTCTTGTTTTAGTTTGAGTTCGTAATTAAAATCTATGATTTGCCAAGGGGAAGTAGATAAGAAACAAGCGTCTTTTGCTGGCACGCGAAAGGGGGACGGTTGAGAAATTTCGGTAGCAATAGCCTCGACATAATGAGATTTGTTTTTAGTGGCCTCATAACTCAAGACTTCTTCGCCAGGGAGAGCATTCCAGAAAAAAATCTTTTTACCATCTGGCATGGTGCTAAGAGCCTCACCGCCAGGAATAATTTTTGAAATAATCATACTTTATATTATACCAAAAATATGTTATAGTTTATATATGTCAGCTGAGGAAGCTTTAAGGTCAAACGAAAAATCTGCTTTAGAAAACAATCAAATTATTTCTCATGTAACTGGCCAAAAAACATACGCCAGTTCTAACAAGATGAAAAAAGGGGGTTTGGCGGCAGCTTTTATCACTGCAGTGATTGTAGTGTTCACAGCTTTTTTTAGTTCTGGGAATTTGATTCCTTCGGCAATTTCGGAGAGATTAATCGAGGAAACCGATGTACAATATGCCGATGCAGTAGAAAGCAAAGCTTTGGTTTTTCAGCAAGCGCTTTATGATGGTAACTTGCCAGAAAATACAGTAGCTAAACTTAAAACTAATAATGTCGAAGTGGGGTATGTGAAAGATGGTGAGTTTGTCGAGGCGAATCAGATACAGGGAAGTTTGAGTTTAAAAATTGATGATAAAGTTGTTTCAGCAGGAGAATTTACTGAAGAAATTAATAAGAACGCAAAACTATATGAAGCTTTTAACGGGGCCACTTACTCAAGAGCGGCTTATTATTACGACAAGTCAGCTCAAAACGTGTTTAGAAGGTTAGGTATTTCTAGAAATAATTATTCTGGAGATGAAAGTTTTGAAGAAGTAATGACGAAAGTGTTAGGAGAAGGTAGCAATATTGATGTAGAAAGCGTGGGATTATACGAGAAGAAAAACGAGCAAACTGGCGAATCATATTACGAATATGGCGGAGTGGGGGAAGATGCAAATTCTTCTGACGCAGAGGATTTTGTGAATAACGTGACAGAAAAGACGATGGCGGCAGATAGTAGCCAAGCCACTCTTGATGCGGCGAGTAGTTTAAATACTGCTGATACTATTTCAAAAGAGCAGAAATCTAGTCTGTTCTTCGTAGCCTTTATGGAAAACATCAGCAAGATGAAAGCGGGGCTTGGTAATGAATCAAAGATTAATGATGCGATGAATTATTTGTACAAAAACGAGGAGTCGGAGGTAGTAGATGTAAAAACTGGCGAAGTTGTAAAGGTAAAGGGTAGTATGCTCGAGTCTCATAGTTTGTATTCTGTTTTGTCAGGAGAAAAAGTGAATATCGATAAGGTTGAAAATTATTCTTCAGACCGAATACTAAAAACCGTGGAGAACCAATTAGGGACGTCTGGTGCTAGCGGAGCGATTGAACAAACGGTGGCTTCTTCGGGTCGAGGGATAAGGGGAGCGATTGGGCGTTTAATTAGTTGGGGAGAATCGGCGCTTAGCAGTGTCTTGTCTAGAATCACACCAACCGTCAAAAACTCTTTGGTGGATAATGGGTTTAACAATACTAAAGGTATCGCAGGAGGCGAACTATTAGTTTCGGGAGCAGTGAATGTTGGCAAGGAGCTGGCTAAAGCTAGCGGAGCGACAGCCGGTGACGGGGAAGCAGTAAAAACTTATGCAAGGTTAAATAATTCTATCTTAGCTTTGGAGGCAGAAGTAGATAGAATGAACCGGAGTCCATTTGATATCACTTCTAAAAACACCTTCTTAGGATCGATTGTTTATCGGTTAGCTATTGCGAGTACAAAAACTAACTCTTTCTTAAAGAATTTAACAAATCTTTCTAAAACCGTGGCTTACTCTTTTGGGAAGCTCTTACCTGTGGCTTTTGCGGATGATAACGAAGAGGCGTTTTTGACTAATTTTGGTAATTGTGAAACGCTTGGTTCGGTCGGGGCGGTGGGATCGGCTGAGTGTACAATGGTGGCTACTTTTGACACCACCACACTTGGCAATATATATAACGATGAGGCATTTATTGCTTTTGTAGAAAAGAACACGGTGCTTCAGAATGGCGTAAGAACAATTAAGAATAACTCGGATTTGGCGAAGTTTATTATTTATAACGATGAGAGAATTACGCCTGTGGGCGTGGTAGACGGTGGAATACTAGAATCTGAATCAAATAATAGCGGCTCGTTATACTTTGTGAGTGATGTTTTAGAAATGATAAAGAAATTTTTGGGCGCAAATAGTAACACAAAGAGATTAGCTTCGGGCGCTGCTTTTGTGAATTCAACTTCTAACAGTGATTGGGAGACTTACAAATACGCGCAAAGGTATGTGTCGCTAGCGCGAGCTCAGGACTCTTTGAGGCAATATGATGGTGACAAGACGGCTTATAGCACAATCAAGTACTTTGAGGGCACCGAAAACCCGGTCATTGCCTTTATTGATTATTACAACAGCCTTGCTAGCAAGTAAGATCGATATTTTCGACGCTCGTGATGATGATTTGGTGATGCTTGAAATTTTGGACGAGGGCTTTGCGGCGTGATTCATCTAGTTCAGAGAAGACATCGTCCAAAAGAATTAGCGGCTTACTGCCGGTTTTTTCTTTGATGATTTCAGCTTCGATAAATTTGAGGGCAAGAACAATGGAACGGGTCTCACCACGTGAGGCGGAGCCGTCTGCTGGTTTATCATTAAAATAAAAGATAAAATTATCACGATGTATTCCGTAAGAAGTATGTTTTAGGTATAAATCTTTTTCTAAATTTGATTCGAGATTTTTAAGATAAGAATCTTCATTTTTTATACTAATTTCGGTTTGATAGTTCAGAGTAAGATTGTCGTTCTTCTTGGCAATACTAAAGTATGTTTTTTCTAATGATGAATTGATCCTATCAACAAGTTGTTGGCGGGTTTGATAAATATAGGTGCCGTATTTAGCTAGGAGAAGGTTCCATGAGAATAAACTGGAAGTTTCGACATAGTCGGATTTTAAAATTTCATTGCGTTGACGAAGGGCTTTTTCGTATCGCGAAAGGTAATTTGAATACTTTTCGTCGAGCTGAGAAAAAAGTCGGTCAAAATACTCGCGGTGGCGAGAAGGGGAGCCACTAATAAGGTTGAGATCGGAAGGAAGAAATAGCACAACTGGGTATTTGTGATTTTTGGGGAGCCGGCGGGTTTTTTTATCCATGATTGTAAAGGTTTTGGTTTTACCATCAAAGGTGACGGTGCTTTTTTCGCCACTATTATTAATGATTTCTACACGATAAAACTCAGTTTCTCTTTTAATAATGTCTTGATCGGTGGCACGGAAGCTTTTTCCACGAGTTAATATATAGATGGCCTCGAGAACCGAGGTCTTACCGCAACCATTTTTACCAAGAATTAGAGTAGTATCATCGTTGCAATCTAGATGATAAGTGTCGTGATTTCGGAAATTAGTTAGGTTGATAGATTTAATAATCATTATGAGTTGAGTGGCATGATAATGTGGGTATAATTATCGTTCTTTTTATTACGTAAAACCATTGGGGTGATGCGACTAGAAAAGTCAATTTCAATTTCGCGGGCGTCGAGTGCGTTTAGAGCGTCAGTTAAGAAACGGGCAGAGAGACGGATTTTCCCTTCTTTTTTGACTTCTGTTTCGATAGTGGAATCGTTTTCACCAAGTTCAGAAGCGAGGGATTTAACAGAGAAGATGTTTGGTTTTTTAGTTTCACAAACAATGGCGCCGTTGACAGTGCGGGCAAAGAGGGCAGCAAGTTTGGTGACACGAATTAGTTCATCACGGTTTAACTCTACTTTAATATCATTGTCTTTTGGTATGAGACGACGATAATCAGGATAACTGGCGTCAATTAGTTTACTAATAATCTCTACTTCACCAAGGCGGAAACGAACAAGGTCGTCATTGAAGGAGATTTCAACTTCTTCCATTTCGTCATTAATAGAGCGCAAAACTTCTTGAAGGGAATTAGCTGGCACAATGACGGCGATTTCGCTCTGAACGTTTTTAATAAGCTTCTTTTCGGCTAGTCTATAACCATCAGTAGCGGCGATGGCGAGGGTTCTGTCGTAGGTATTGAAATAAATACCAGTAAGGGCTGGGCGGGTTAGGTCGTTTGAGCTAGCGATCGCCACACTTGAAACGCCGTTTTTAAATTCCTCGATGCCGAGTTTGAAGACTACAGCTTTCTTTTCGTTGATTTCTGGTAATTCTGGGAAGTCGTCAGCGGGGGAACCATTGATAACTGATTGGTATTTACCGGCCGAGATGGTAATTTTTTGATTCTTTTCAGTAATATGGATCTTTTCGCCTTTTGGGAGGTTGGAAATAAACTCTGCGAGAAGCTTGGCTGGTACTGTGATTACTCCGTCTTTTGAATTAGAGACTGGTAAGAAATCTACAATAGCCATATCTAGATTAGTGGTGGTGAGGGATACTTTTTTATTGTTCACTCTAATCAAGACATTGTTTAATATAGGAAGAGTTACCTTGCCGACAGCAATACGACTAACATTATTTAAGGCTTTTGCGAGTTTTTCTTGTGTTACTTCAATTTCCATTTTTAGTCTCCTATTTTATTTAATAATTATTAATTTATTTAAGTCATAGTAGTTATAGTATTGGTGGAAAAGTGGAAAAGATTGGTATGAAACAGGGAAGATTTTGTTGTTTATAAGTTTGTGAAGAAAGTGGGAAAACGTAGTGGAAAAGGACTTTTTTAAACAAGTTGGTGAAATGGTTTTTAAATTTACACAAAGTTTTGCTTTGAAAAGTCGCAGGGATTTGCGCATGGTTTTGCACATTGTTTCCACATTATTAGTTATATTAGCCATAGATTTTCTCCTTGATAGCTTCAATCTGATCGCGGAGATTAAAGTTTAGTTTTAGATCGTTTTCAATCTTTTTAATGCCATGCATGACGGTGGTGTGATCTTTGACACCAACTTCTGTAGCGATTTTAGTGGTGCTCATAGATAGTTCTTTAGAAAGGATAAACATGGCGACTTGACGGGCGGTTTTAATATTACTGACACGGGATTTGCCACACATTTCTTTAACGGTGAGATTATAATACTTGGCTACTTTCTCAATAATTTGTTTACTGGAAGCTGGGCGAAGTTTATTGCTTTTATTAATATTGGCGGCGCCGTTTTGAATGAGCTCCCATGGAGTAAGGCCGCGTACTTCTGACATTAAGAGAATAGTAGATAGTTCACCTTCTAGATCACGAATATTAGTGTTGACGTTTTCGGCAATGTATTCGATGGCTTCAGGTTCAATTTCGGCACCCATAAACTCGGCTTTAGCACGGAGAATGGCACATTTATCTTCAAACTTAGGCAATCCTAAATCAAAAGCGCCAGCCCAAGTGAGACGAGAAGCAAGGCGCTCGTCAACGGTTTTAATCTGGCTAGGAAGGCGATCGGAAGTGACGATAATCTGTTTATTTAGTTGGTAAAGATTATTGAAGATATTAAAGAATTCTTCCTGGGATTTTTCCTTGTTCATAATGAACTGGAAGTCATCAATAATAAGACAGTCTAGTTTTTCGAATTTACGGTTAAAATCTTTACCCTTGCCGCTTTGGATGGCGTCAATAAAATCAGAAAAGAAGCGCGAGACTGGCGTGTAGAGGATTTTATAGTTAGGATTATTCTTTAAAAGCTCGTTACCAATAGCTTGGACAAGGTGGGTCTTACCGAGGCCAGGACCGCCATAAAGGAAGAATGGGTTGCAGCGGGTGCCGGGGTTTTTGATAATACTCTTGGCGGCAGCGACTGCTACGTCGTTGTTACTACCAATAACGAAGTTGTCTAAAGTGTATTTATCATTAAGACCATTTTCATTAGTGCTAGAAGAGGATTTAGGGGCTTTAGGAAGCGTTTTTTTGATATCGATAATAGCGGAGACTTCACGAGGATGAACTTTGGGTTTGACGTTGGATTTAACTTCGAAATCGATGGTTTTTACGGTAATGCCGTTTTTAGTAAGGGCATCGGTGATAATAGTAAGATATTTTGCACGCAATTGTTTGACGTAAAAACTGTTTTTAACACCGATAATGATATTTCCGTTTTCGGCGGTGATGAGTGAGGTGTCTTGGAACCAAGTCGAATAGTTCGCAGGTGAAATTTTTTGCTCGATTTCAGCTAGGACGTTTTCCCACGCGTTGTACATGAATCCTCCTTAATTAGTCCTAGTATAGCATAGATGTTTGAAGTTTTCCACAGGTTTTAGGTGTGAAAAATTGTTTTATAATATGTGTTTTATAAAACAGAGGCAAAAATATCCACAAGACGATAATATTAGCGAAGAGTGTGTGGAAAACTGCTTGAAAAATGTGGAAAAATGCGCTATACTATGACAAGAATTTGAATAATAATAAATTTTAAGGAATAATATGCCAAAACGTACATATCAGCCACACAAGCGCCAACGCAAGGTTGAGCATGGTTTTATGAAAAGAAATGCTACCGCTAATGGCCGTAAGGTGTTAGCGAGACGTCGTCTTAAAGGCCGCGCCCGTCTTACTGCATAAAAATCCCCCCTTAAGAGGGGGTATTTTTATGCTATAATATATATATATGCTAAGCAAGAAGTATCGGTTTCACTCGCGAGGTGGAGTGAGGTTTGTTTATCAGAAAGGGAAAACGATTCGAAAACCCACGATGTCGTTAGTTTTTTTGAAGAATGAACGGCATTTTACAAGAATTGCGGTGGTGGTGTCAAAAAAGGTCGTTAAATCTGCGGTGAAAAGAAACCGAATCAGAAGGCGCGTTTATGAGGCGCTCAGAATTAATTTTGATTTGATCCCGAAAGAATATGATTATGTATTCGTGGTGTTTTCAAAAGGTCTACTAACTTTGCCTTTCTCTGAATTAGAGAAGCAGCTAGGGGAGTTAGTCGCTGAGGCAAAAGTATGTTATAATAAGGAGTAAGATGAAAAATTGGAGTGTGAAAAAAGTTATAACTTGGGGGCTAATTATTGCGTTTATTGTCGGTTCGATAATGGCAGGTGGGCCATTTAATTTTATTGATATGATTTTGGTACGCCCGATTGTTAATATATTGTTTGTTATCTTTAATTTAGTACACGACTTTGGTTTAGCAATTATTATATTTACTATTCTAGTAAAACTTCTAATGTGGCCTCTTACGAAGAAGCAACTGAACCAGACAAAATTAATGAGAAAGATTCAGCCAGAGCTGACACAAATTAGGAAGAATTGTAACGGGAATAAGCAGCTTGAATCTCTCCAAACCATGGATCTTTATAAGAGATATAATATTAAACCGTTTGCTTCAATTGCGACGCTTTTGATTCAACTCCCAATTTTTATTGCAATTTTCTCAGCTATCCGGGTGATTGCAACGCCACTGCCAATAGATAATTTAATGAATCGGGCATATGATATTGTAGCGTATGAAGGATCAGAGATTAAAGCACTGGAAGAAAAACAAGTTGTATATTTAGAACACTATAATGACGAAAATATGTCGGCCGAAGAAAAGCAGGGCTTGTATGATTTTCACCCACAACTTTTTGGCGTGATTAATATGAGCGCAAAAGCTAGCGACGTGATTAATCCGTCAAAGTTTAGTTGGAGCGCAGTATTTATGCTAGCGTGTGCGGTATTTGCAGCGTTTGCACAATATTTTGTAACTAAACAACAAATGCCGTCCGGTAAGGCTGAGAAAAGCAAAAAGTTCCGTGATTTGATTAAGGAAGCTAAAGAAGGTAAAGAACTTGATGATGGCGACATTAATAGTATGACGACTGGGCAAATGTCCAAGATGATGCCAATTATGATGTTTATCATTATGGTGAATCTACATGGCGCTTTGGCATTCTATTACTTCCTTTCTAATATGATTACGATTTTGCAACAGAAGATTATCTATGCACGAATGCGAGATGATATGGATGATGCAACTGACAAAGCTATAACAAAAGAGCTTAAAAAAATACAAGAAGCTGAGGTGGTAGAAAATAAAAAAACAGGAACAAAAATAACCAGAATCTCCGCAAAAGATATTAAAAAGAAAAGGAGATAACAAATGGATAAAGACGAATCAATCAGATTTGCGGCCAAATACCTAGAGGATCTTTTGAGCTTCTTCGGCATTAATGTGGCGGTATCGTCAACAATCGATGATGAGGTGATACAGCTTTCAGTGCCGTCGACCTCATTAAACTCGCTTCTAATTGGACGAAACGCGGATAATTTGAGAGCGCTTCAACACATCGTATCAATGGCTTTAGTTGCGCATAACGCAGAAGTGGTTCGGGTGAGTGTAGACGTAGCAAGCTATAAGAGGCAACGCGCAGACAGAATTGCAGAAAAAGCCGAGGGTTGGATCAAAAAAGTTCGTGAAACTGGTGAACCAATGGAAATTAATTTGAATGCAGCAGATCGACGCGTAGTGCATAAACTTGCACAAGATTATTCGGATATTGATACACACTCTGAGGGGGAGGGCAGAGATAGAAAACTGATTATTAGTAAAATCTAGTAAACCTTTTCGCGGTTCACTCGCGCCAGATAAAAAATAACAATTTCAGGCAGAACTGCGCCGAAATTACCAGTTTCGTGCTCGTTCTGTGAAATTGTTATTTTTAATTGGGCTCGTTCAATGCTCAAAGATTTACTAGATTTTACTCGTTTGACGGTGTTTCTTCTTCTGGTTCTTCGGCTGGGGTGGGGCCGAGAATGATAACGAAATCGTAATCGTGAGTAACGGATTCCGGGGCTTCATAAAGTGGTTTGATTCTTAAATCATAGAGTTTTTCAAGCATATCTTCAGTGCCAGGCTTGGAGCGACCGCTATAGATAGTGACTTCATCTTCAAACTTCGTGCCTTCTGGTGCGTTATCGATGGCGCTAGTTTTATAGCCTTCAGTTTCGAGCTTAGTTTTTTCGGAGCTAGCAAGACCAGCTTCGCCGGTGGCGTTCAAAATTGCGATAGTAGGATGTTCGTAGGTACGAGGATCGTTGTTGAGGTTTTCGGCAACAAGCTCTTGTATAGCGCTGTAGTTACCAACGCCGGCACGAGGGAAGACATAAGAAATGCCATTATCGAGAGTGCCAGTTCTCATATAATCTGGCCAAAGAGAAATTTCGCGCATACTTTCAAAGTCGAAATCAAAGGTGAGATGGGCGGCAGATTTCAATTCATCAATCGAAAAATTGCTGCGGAAATTGTCGCCAAGGGCAGAAGCGAGCCCAATAATATCAGTGATAGAAAGCTCTTTTTCGAGAATCTTATTTTTGATACCAATAAGAATCTTTTGTTGAGAAGAACCACGGGAGAAATCACCACCAGAAGTACCATGGCGAGCGCGAGAAAGACCAAGCGCCTCTTCGCCATTTAAGGTATAAGCAACGCCCGGATCGTAGACTGCGCCAGTCCACCAATAATCGTAAATACCTTCATCTAGAGTGACAGTGATGCCACCGAGAATATCAACGATAGAAACGAGAGAACCCCAGTTTAAGTGAGCATAATATTGAATATCAACACCTAGGATACTGCTAACTTCTTCGACAAGAGCATTTGCACCGGCTGCTTCGTTTTCTTTATACATATTATGGCACCAATAGATTTCGTTAATTTTGCCGGTAGCAGTACAAGTTGGGGAAGCTTTGAGATCGCGTGGTAAGGAAACCATAGCGATGTCGCCAGTATCTTGGTTCAAGCTGATTAACATAATTGAATCAGTCAATTGAGCTCCGGCGTGGACGCCATTACCTTCGTCGCCTTCCATGTTATAGCCACTAGTGCCGAAGGCGAGGATGTTAGTGCGACCATTTGAATCGGTTTTGAGAGGGTCATAGGTAGGCTCGATGAATTTAATAAGATCGAGAACGTTCCCTTGACCACCAGTGATTTTGGCAATAATGTCATTGCCCCAATAGACGGCCCAAGTGACAAGACCAATTATTGCTAGAACGAGAAGCAGGGCAATGATTGAAATGATACGACGGACTTTACCAGGTTTCTTTTTTTCTGGTTTTTCTTTTTTAGATTTTTTCCCGGGTTCTTCATCAGATGTAGTTAATTCACCAGTTTCACTATCAAAATTAAAGGCTTGGACGGGTTTTAGAAAATCTTCTACAGCTTGTTCGTGGGAGACTTTTGGCGCCTTTTTTTCGGTAGGTTCAGTGATGGGGTTGTCTTTCGGAACGGCTTTAGTTTTTACTTTAGTTTTAGTAGGTTTCTGGTTTACAGAAACTTTAACCTTGGTAGGCTTAGATGCATTTTTGGCTGGTTTATTATTCTGGACTACTGTTTTTTCGGCATCGCGAACCTTAAGCCCATCAATTGATTTATTTTTATTCATTATTTATAATTATAACATGACAATTATGAAATTGACGAAAAAACAATTAGCGGTTCTTGAATTTATTGAGAAATTTGAGGAAGAAAAAGGTTATTCGCCATCTTATAGAGAAATAATGGCCGGGCTAGAGCTTTCCAGTGTGTCAGCAGTGGCAGAACACATCGATAATTTAGTAAGAAAAGGCGTTTTAAGAAAGAATTCTGGCGAGGCGAGAAGTCTGGAAGTTTTAGATTATAAACACGAAAAGACGGTAGAGTTGTTTAAGACGAAAATGTTGGTTGCAAGCGAAGAAGAAAAGACAATTTTAGAAAAAGCAGCCGAGATTCTTGGACTAGATTTAGCATAAGGTTTACAAATAGCGATAAACTTGTTATGATTAAAGAGAGGTTTTTCGCATGGCAAAAAGACGAAAACGCAATAAGAAATGGATTTCTCGGTTATTCTTTTTGATGTTGCTTATAGTAGCGGTAGTAATGTGTTATTTAGTATATGAGGCATATTTTAAAGACAAAAAAGATGTGCCGAAAAAAGGTGAGGACAAAGTTAAGGTTGTTCAGCCAGTGGAAGAAAAAGATGAAACGCCAGAAGAAGAGGTAGTACAAAAGGAAGAAGTGGTGCAATATGAGGGCGAAAACCCAAATAATGGCGGGACGCTGACTGGCGTGATCACATATCTCGGTATTTCAGGTGATAATTTGGTAGCAAGAGTTAATATTGATCAATACTTATCAGATGGGAATTGTGAAATAAATATTGTTAAGGATGGAGCAATTATATATAACGATACTGCGCCAGTTATTGATTCGGCGTCGACCTCAACTTGTGAAGGATTTAATATACCATTAAATAAACTTACGACTGGAACGGTGCGAGTTGATATTAATGTGACTTCCGGGGACCGAGGGGGCGTAATCAGTAGGGAAATAAGCCTATGATGTGGATAGAAAAGTGCGACAACAAAGAAGTCGGTGGAATGAGAGTGCGAAGGAGAGACGCCAGAATATGGTTTATGGCAATTTCGTTATTCTTTGCAGTATTTTTGTTCACATTTTTGAGGCAGAGTTTTAAAGAAACAGATGAAGTGGAAGCAGCAAATCTAGCGAATTTTAACCCTGGATATATTATTTCTGATTATCAGATGGGGCGATACGATGCAATGACGGAAGAAGAAATTCAGGCTTTTTTGACAATGAAAAATCCGTGCGACAATACCGACGAGAGTTACTACCAGGCGTTAACGAAATCCTCGCCAGGAGCAAAATGGCATTTTGAAGACGGGCATTTTATTTGTTTATCTGAGGAATTATTTGGTGATGGAGAAGAAATAGGCGAAGGAGAGACTGCGGCACATGTGATCTGGCAGGCAGCGCAAGATTATCAGATTAACCCACAAGTGATAATAGTATTATTGCAAAAAGAGACTGGGTTGATAACGGATAGGATACCAAATAATTATGATTATAGAAAGGCGACTGGGTATGGTTGTCCGGATACGGCGGCTTGTTCATCAAAGTATTATGGGTTTAAAAACCAGGTAAGAAATGCAGCGAAGATGTTCAGGGCGGTGCTTGATGGTGGGTGGACGAACTATCCTTTGGGTGAAAACTACATTCAGTATAATCCTAATGCGGCTTGTGGTGGTTCAATTGTGAACGTTCAAAATCTAGCAACGTCGGCCTTATATAGGTACACGCCATATCAGCCAAATGAAGGCTCTCTTGCAGCCGGTTATGGCACTGCCTATTGCGGATCATATGGTAACCGGAATTTTTATCATTATTTTGAAGATTGGTTTTCTGGGATCACCGAGGAAGCTGAAATGCTAGAAGAGGAGATCAAATCAGAGCAAGTGATAAGCGATGGTTGGTACCAAATATATTCAAAGAAATACTCTGGTGAGGTAATAGATATTAGTGGGGGTATTAAAGAAAATATGAGTATAGCTGATATCATAATGTATGATAGAAATTACGGCGTGACAGATAATCAGATATTTTATATAAAATATAATCAAGAGACAAGTTATTACAATATTGTTAACCCGGCGTCCGACCTTTATATTGATGTAAAAGGTGGGGGTAAGGATGATTCAACTCCAATGATTGTCTTTAGCCAAAACTTTTCTTGCAACCAAGACTGGATAGTAAAAAAGGATGAAGATGGTTATATCTCATTCTTATCAAGATGTTCAAATAAGGCGCTTGATGCAACTAAAAATGGTAAGATAGTAATTTATTCGGAGCATGGAGGCGATAATCAAAAATGGTTACTAGAAGCAGTACAGTCCGATGAGAATGTGATAGAAGATGGTAATTATCAAATTGGCTCTGATAATAGGGTTTTTGATATATCTGGTGGAGTGACAAGAAATATGACGTCTGGTCTCGTGATATTATATGAGAGGAAAAATCAAGACAACCAGAAGTTTGAGGTAACATATCATAAAGATGAAAGGAGCTATTCCATTAAAAATCCGTTGTCTGGCTTGTATTTGACGGCCGATGATAAAATAATGGTGAAAAAATGGGACGGCTCGTGTTCACAGGAATGGATTATAGAGAAAAACAATAATAAATATCAGCTTTTCAGCACGTGTGGTAAAAAAGCAGTATCAATAGTAAAGGGTGAAGATAGCGCGATAGACCATGTAAGTCTGACGGAGGAGCCTGACAACTTTGATTTTAATGCTTTCCAGAACACGGCCATTCTTTCTAAAGATAAAACTTTCCAAATACAACTAGAAGATAACACTACGGTAGATATTTATGGTGGGATAACAAGCAATATGAGTTTAGCACATTTGATAACGTATCCAGCACGAACAACTAATAATGATAATCAATTATTCAAGTTTGAATATGATACCGATAAAAAGGCTTATCGTATATTAAATGAAAAAACCATGCTGTATCTTGACGTTGAGAGTTCTGGCGTAAAAGATGGTTCAGCAGTTATTGGTTATAATGATAATGGCGGTTATTGCAACCAATTATGGAATGTTGAGCCGGATGGCGAGGGATATTATATTAAATCAACGTGTTCTAAAAAGTTACTATCTGTGTCGAACAAGGAGTTTGGAGGCTACCCTGAACTAGTGATTAGTGGGCAAAGTGATAGTACCAAACAAAAGTGGTATTTGATAGAGAGATAAAGTCTATCTATGTTATAATAGATAAGAATTGGTCGGAGTTAGTTATGCCAGAAAAAAAGTATATTCATTATTGCTGGTTTGGTGGGAAGCCGTTACCGAAATTAGCGCGTAAGTGTTTAGAAAGTTGGCGTAGGTTTTTCCCGGATTATGAAATAATTTGTTGGAATGAATCCAACTGTGATTTTAATGAGTGTGAATTCGTAAAGAAAGCTTACGAATTGAAGCAATATGCTTTCGTAGCTGATTATATTAGGACTAAAGCAATCTATGAAATGGGGGGGATATATTTTGATACTGATATGGAGGTAGTAAAAGACCCAAGTGGGTTGATAAAAAAATATGACTCGTTTTTAGGTGTTGAAGATACTGGGAAGGTGTGTTGTGGCGTATGGTATGAGAAGAACCCAAAGAGTTATCTTGCAGAGAAACTTCTCAAAAAATACCAAAGTTTTAAAGATATCGATTTTGAAAAGAGAAGCGAGTTCAGTATACCATTATTAATTACAGAAATATTAGAACCATGTGGTTTTGATTATAAGAAGCGTAGAGTGCAGTTTTTGGAGCATGGCATTGTGGTTTTTCCAAGAGAGTATTTTTACCCATATTCTTATAATCGTACGAATAATCTGTTTACCAAAAATACTTATATGATCCATTATTATGATGCTAGCTGGATACCGACGAAAAATAAGATTGAAAACTTTTTGGTGCGTAGATATGGGCGAGAAAACGCAATTAAGATGATAAAAGCTTATCAAAAAACAACTAATACAACTAGGCAGATTGCCAGGATTACTCTTTATCCGGTTGTTTTATATAGAAAGCATAAAAAGGCGAGCGCTTTAATAGATAAGGCATATTTAGATAGATTAGATAATACCGTGAAGAATATTAATAATAAAAAGAATGCTTCATACATAGTTTTACATAACGGAAATTGGTTTGGGGTAACTAGTGCTACAAAAGAGCTTTTCGATAATACTATTGACTGCGGAGAATTATATAGAAAAAAAGATAGGGAGATAATAAAAAAGGCAATTATAGATTCAGGCGTAAAGCAGGTTATTTTTAGTGCTGTTTCTATGGGTTGGCCACAACTAATCAAGATGATTCACGAAGCTAAGCCTGGGATAAAGGTCAAAGTTTTTTGGCATGGTAGTATGTCACAAGTTTTAGACAAATACGGGTGGTCTATGCACAAGGAAATAATGAGCCTTTGTAAAAAAAGGTACATAACTCTTTTTGCAACTTGTAAAAAGAGTTTGTTTGATTTTTATAAAGCTCAGGGGATTAGAGCGTGTTTTATAACAAATAAGGTTGATCAAGTGACAAAGAAGCCAACTATCAAAAGGAATAAGGATGGAGCAATAAGGATAGGATTGTACGCGGCGAGTTCTAGCAATTGGAGAAAAAATATGTTTAGCCAGATAGCTGCAGTGTCAATGTTAAAGAATGCAGTTTTAGATGTGGTGCCATATGATGGGGCGACAATAAACTTTGCACGTAGGCTGGGAGTTGAAATGACGGGGGAACCGAAAAACTTACCGAGGAAAGAGTTGGTCGAACGGATGGCTAAAAATGATGTAAATTTGTATGTGACCTTTTCTGAATGTTCTCCGATGTTGCCACTCGAGAGTTTGGAAGTTGGTGTACCGTGTATTACGGGGTGCAATCATCATTATTTTGATAAAGGAGCGCTAGAAAAATATTTAGTGGTATCGCAAGAGGATAGCCCAGAAGCAATAAGAGACAAAATTAAAGAGTGTATTGATAACAGGAAAGTAATTATCAGCGAATACAAAAAATTTAGAAGAAGCAATACTGAACATGCTAAGGAAAATGTAAAAAGCTTTTTGGAGGCGTAACGATGGTAGACGGGACGATTAAAAAAACATTAGACATCAATTACAACCTAGATTATATCGTTATTGTGCCAAAAGAGTACGCAGATAGTATGGAAGCTTTTTCTTTCACATTTGGCAATACGATACTTTTTAACGCCACAGTGGAGGATACTGAATTCTTTATTAAGTTTTTGCGTAAAAATACAATTGGGACAATTATTTTTGTAGATTATTATGCAGAGTATGAAGAAATGATTAGTACGCTAGTAGACGAACTTGATATTAAGTTTATCTGTACTAGTTATTTAGGACAACTTTCTGATGAATTTAAATTGGGGAAGTTTAATAAGATTTGCGCTAAGTATGATAGCGGAGCGATCGATGGGATTGGATTTTTAGATTACAATTTGTATCGATGTGTGCATAGTAAGATGCGTAATACGATGCATGTTTTGTTGGACACTAATGTAGGCGAGAAGGCTGCCACTGGTGAGGGAAACAGGATTGGAATATTAAACTCTGATTCTTCAGACTACGAGAGTTATTATAATGAATTATGTAGTTTTACTTTTTTACCTGGTTATACCGCTAAATTACTTAATCCTACTGCGATAGCTAAATCGTTTATTAAGGAATATAAAATCAAGGCCGAGACCGTAAATTGTCGTGATACATTATTTGATAATAATAGTTGTAATTTAGACATTAATTTTTCTGGTTCGAGCTCACTAGATTTTATAAAGAGTATGGATGCTGGCATACCTTGTGTTGTAGGAAATAATGCTTTTTTGACAGAGAACTATCCTTTGCTATGCGAGAATCTCGTGGTGAAGAGCGATGATGACGTTAATGAGATTGCTGAAATAGTAAAAAAAGCCGTAAAAAACAAAGAAAAGATAATGCGTGAGTATAAAAAATTCCGTAAACATTATAGCAATGAGGCTAGAAAAAAGGCTACTGAATTTATTGGCAAAAAGATAGTAAGAAAAGAAGAGAGAGAATATGAGAAGTTGCTAACCGTGATTGTTCCTGTCTATAATACCGAGCAATTTATAGCTGGATGTTTAGACTCTGTAATAAGTGCTGCGGTGCCAGGGATGGAAATAATTGTAGTTAACGATGGGTCGACGGATAATAGTAAAAAGGTGATTGAAGAGTATAAGAATAAATATCCGGATTTGATTATTGATGTTGAGCAAAAGAATCATGGGTTGGGCAATGTGAGAAATGTTGGTCTGAAGAGGGCTAACGGAAAGTATATAACTTCGGTTGATTCGGACGATACGATTGCAAGTGAGACCTTTAAAAAAGCGTTGCTATATATGTTGTCTGATACAGACGTTATTATTTACGATTGGATGAGCGTGACAGACCAAACTCAATTTGAAACAGTTGCATTTGATCAAGTTTTTTCTAATAGGAAGGAATGGGAAGGGTTGCTATACACGACAATAATGCCATCAACTTGCAATAAGATTTTTAAGACGAGTTTATTTGTAGACAATGATATTAAATATTTAGAACAAAAATATGAGGATTTGTCGGCAAACCCATTGGCGCTTTTAAGAGCCGACACAATAAAATACATTAAAAAACCATATTATAATTATTATTTACGCGATAATTCGTTAATGCGTTCGAAGATAAACCCTAATCATATGGTGGACGCATTAGTTTATTTAGATAAGAGAATGCAGACGGATAATGACAATATTAATATGGGTGAGCTAAAATACTATACTTATTCGTGGAGAATTGAAGAGTATATTATTAATCCTTTATACGAAATGAAGGATAAGGATTTGGAAGAAGCCATTAATTATATTTACAAGAATGCGTATAGTTTAATAATGAATGCTTTTGAATGTAAGTATTATAAGAAAATGTTAAAAAATTTAAAATCAGATGAGATGCGTGCTTTTATAGAAAAACGTAATGTGGCATTTAAAAATAAAAAGCTTAAAGATTTTATAAAAAAATCCGATGCGAAAAAAATTACGGCTGGGGTTATTTATTACGGCGACTAGCGAATGGTGCAGATTGCTACAACTAGATATGATATACTAAGAGTAGTAATGAGGCAAAGTAAATGAAAATATTATTGACTGGTGGAACTGGGTATATTGGTTCACACACAGCGGTGGAGCTAATTAACCTAGGCTACGAAGTAGAGCTACTAGATAATCTTTTTAATAGCAAGATTACGGTATTAGATAAGATTGAAGAAATAACTGGCGTGAAACCAGTGTTTCATAAAGTCGATTTGTTAGATAGGGCTGGTTTAGATAAAGTAATGGCAGAGGGGCATTATGATTTAGTGATTCATTTTGCAGGGATGAAGGCAGTTGGAGAGTCAGTAGAAAAGCCGCTAAAATATTATGAAAACAATATCGGTGGTACGATTAATCTACTTAATAGTATGAAAAAGTATGATGTGAGTAAGATTATTTTCTCTTCTTCGGCGACAGTTTATGGTGATCAGGGCGTAGAGGAAGTTAAAGAGGACATGCAGACTGGTATAGGAATAACGAACCCATACGGCCGAACGAAGTTTATGATTGAAGAAATATTAAAAGATGTGTCGGTGGCTAACCCTGAGTTTCAGATTGTGATTTTGAGGTACTTTAACCCGGTAGGTGCACATGAATCTGGGCTTCTTGGAGAAGACCCGAATGATATTCCAAATAATCTAATGCCAATTATTATGAAGGTGTCGACGGGAGAATTAGATAAGCTCAAAGTTTACGGTGATGATTATGATACGGTAGATGGGACAGGAATGCGAGATTATATTCATGTAGTGGATTTGGCAAGAGGCCATGTGGCAGCGATGATGAAGATGGAAGAAGGAGTATCGATTTACAATCTTGGCACTGGGGAAGCGACAAGCGTGCTCCAAATGGTGGCGGCGTTCGAAAAAGCAAGTGGAAAGAAGTTACCTTATGAAATAGTCGGGCGAAGAGCAGGAGATTTGGGTAAGATTTATGCTAACGTTGAAAAGGCCTGGAGAGAGCTAGACTTCAAAACTGAATTAACGATTGAAGATGCGATGAATGATACGATTAATTATTTAGAGCATGTAGAATAAATGAAACGAGTGGTATTTTTAATCCGTAATATTGCTCCTGAGAGTTTTGGTGGTGGTGAAATGTACCAAATTCAGCTCGCGAGAGTGTTAAAAAAAAATAACTATACGCCAATTATTTTTACAGCGTCGGAGAAACTAATCGAAGAAGCGAAAAAGAACGAGATAGAATATGTCAGGTCGCCGTATTTGAAACAACAGAATTGGAGTAGTTGGCGTAATATATTACTGCCAGTGTATGGAGCGTGGCAGGTTAAGTTGCAGAATTGGTATAAAAAGCAGATAAAAAAGTATGATCCAATAGTGCTAAATATTCAATCACGTGATGAATTGATTGGAGCAAGTTTAGCAGGGCTGAAGTGTGGTAGGAAGGTGATTTGGACAGATCATGCAGATTTTAGAACATGGTCTTTAGTGAATGTAGATAAAAAATTGAAGAACCAAATTGGTAAATGGATTTTAAGATGCGCAAGGAAAGTTAATAAGATAATCTTGATAAACGAGCACGAACGAGAGTCTTTAGAAAAAAGAATTCAGCCTTTGAAGTTGAATAATTTGGTAGTGATTAGAAATGGTTTAATTGACGAGTATGAAGAATGTGAGAAAAATAAAGCAGAGGAAGATAGTTTTTATTTTGTAGGTCGTGTGGTGGAGGATAAAGGAATTAGAGAGTTGATTAAAGCGTTTTTGAAGGTTAAGGAAAAGAATAATAGAGCAGTCCTGAATATTTATGGTGAAGGTGAAGATTTAGCAAAGTATCAAGAAATGGCGAAGAATGAGAAGGGAATAGTGTTCCATGGGTATGTGAATGAGCCGCTTCGGATTGCTTCATCAAATGAGATTTTTGTTTTGCCAAGTTATCATGAAGGGTTATCTTTGGCGCTGCTCAATGCGGCGATGATGAAGAAAAGAATAATCGCTACCGATATTGAAGGAAATAGGGAAGTGGTAAAAGATGGTGTGACTGGGCTTTTGGTACCAGTAAAGGATATTGATAAATTGGCTATGGCGATGGAGAAAATGCTGAGGGATAAAGGACGAGCAGAGAAAATGGCGGAGGAAGTGAGAAAGGAATTTGAACGAGAATTTAATTTCGAGAAGATTTTTGAAGAAAAAATGGCGCCACTTTATACGGAGGATGAGGCATGAAAAATGATTCTTTAGTATCGGTGGTGGTGCCGGTTTATAATATTAAAGATTATATTGAGAAATGTTTAAAATCTATTGTTTCACAGAGTTATGATAATTTAGAAATTGTGGTAGTGGATGATGGGTCGACGGATGGATCCGGAAAACTATGTGATGAATTTGCAAAAAAAGATAAAAGAGTAAGGGTCTTTCACAAGAAAAACGGTGGGTTGTCGGATGCAAGGAATTTTGGGATAAAAAAGTCCCAAGGTGAGATAGTCGCCTTGGTTGATGGTGATGACTACGTTGATGCTGATTATATTAAGGCGATGTATGAGGTGATGGTAAAGGATGGTTCGGATATAGTGGTGTGTGGTTTTGATAATAATATTCCGAGCAGCTTTGTAGTGAGTGGGGAAGAAGCGACGAAAAAACTGCTGGTAGAACAAGAAAACATTGAAATTGTGGCTTGGAATAAGCTATATAAGAAAGAATTGTTTGAAAAAGAAATAGAGTATCCAGTGGGCGAGAAACACGAGGACGCGTTGACTACCTACAAGTTATTCGCGGAAGCAAAGAAAGTGTCATATGTTTCCGAATCACTCTACCACTACGTGAAGCGAGAAGATAGTATTATGGGGCAGAAGGATATAGTGGGGAGGCTGGAAATGCGGGAGAAGGCAGCGAAAGAAGCAGTAGAGTATTTTGCGGATAATTCACAATTGAAACAGGCGGCGGAAGTTGCAGTTTTGACCGCCCGATATGCTTTTATGGATGCGGCGATACATGGCGAAATTGGCAAGAAATACTTCGCGCCTAATGCTAAATGGGTGGATGAGAATAGAAAGAAGTATCAGAATAATAAATTGATGACAAAAAAACTAAAACTGTATAATTCTTTGAATCATTTAAAACTTTATAAGGCTTTTAGGACCATAGTTTAAGGTAGGCATCAGCAATTTTGTTTGGATCACCGTCTTTGACGATTTTGCCGTCATCTAGGAGAATGGCGCGAGTGCAGAATTTGCGAACGTTTTCCATGGAATGGGTGACTAGAACTACAGTTTGGTGGTTTTCTTTGAGAGATTCAAAATAGTTAGTACATTTTTGCTGGAAGGCAGCATCACCAACAGCAAGAACTTCGTCGAGGAGTAAAATATCGCCACGTGCACGGATAGCAATGGAAAAGGCTAGACGGACTTGCATACCGGAAGAGTAGTTTTTGAGTTTTTGATCTTGGAAAGGTTCAAGTTCAGCGAATTTCCAAATGTCATTATACATAGCGTCCATTTCAGTATTAGAAAAACCAAGCAAGGCACCGTTCAAATAGACGTTTTCACGGCCAGTGAGTTCTGGGTTAAAGCCGACGCCGAGTTCAATAAAAGGAACAAGATTACCATTAATGGTGACTTCGCCTTTTTCTGGATAATAAATACCGGCGAGAATTTTGAGTAGAGTGGATTTGCCGGAACCATTGCGACCAACAATACCAAGAAACTCGCCTTGTTTGATTTCGAAATCGAGGCCTTTTAAGACTTTTTGTTCTTTGTAACCTTTAATACCCCGCAAGCGATTGAAGAAAGCCTGTTTTAGACCGAAAGCCTGTTCAGTAGGGAGGCGGAAGCTTTTGTGAAGATTTTTCACTGTAATAGCTGGAGCGTTAAGATCAGTTATTTCTGTACGAGTACCGATAGAACGTTTCATTAGACTTCCTCCGCAAAGAATTTAGATTTTCGACGAAAGACAATGGCGCCAAGAATGAGGGCAGTAATGACAAGAAGAATTGGGATAATGATAAGCGGGCTGTTTATATAATTCCAGGCCGTGATTGTCTCAGGAGTGATAAGATTAAAGCGAATGTCTTGGATGGCTTGGGCAATAGGGTTTAAAAGAATGATTTTAGCGGCAATTTCACTACTTGAGGCGACCATGGTGATAGGGTAAATAATCGGGACAGCATAGAAAAGGGCTTGAATAAGAACGTCCCAGATAGAAGTGATGTCACGATATTTGACGTTGATAGAGCCAAGGAGGAAGGCAATACCTAGAGAAAGGAGGTATAGTTCCAAAATGGCTGGAATAGCAAGAAGCCAACTAAAGCTTGGTGTGACGCCATTGATGAGCGCGAAGATAAGGATGACAACGAGGTTGATGAGCATATTAATGACGGCGGTTAAGGTAGCAGAAACAACGACGATGTATTTTGGAAAGCTGATTTTGCGAAGGAGGTCACCACGAATAACAATTGCTTGAATGCCTTGAGAAGTGCATTCAGTAAAGAAGCTCCACATAGTGGTGCCACAGAGTAGGTAGACTGGGTAGTGAGGAATATCGTTGCCAATTTTTAAAAGTTTGGCAAAAACAATGTATAAAATTGCAAACATCATAAGTGGGCGAAGGAGCGCCCATAAATAGCCAAGCACTGAACCTTGATAACGAATTTTGAAATCGGTCTTAGTGAGTTCTTTTAGAAGAATACGATTTTTGCGGTTTAAAACGCGAGGGATACTCATATGCTATATTTTACCATATTTAAGTATGATAGAATAGATTCATGAGAAATAGTGGAAGGTCTCGCAAAAAGAAAAAAGGAACGGCTGGAAAGTGCGGACGAGTTATTTTTGGGGTTTTGATGTTGTCATTACTAGCAGTGGCGATAGGTGGTGGGTTGTTAGTTGAGCCGGGAAAAAGAGCAGGGATAAAACCAGTTGCAACTCTTGAAATTAAACTAACTGATACTTCGCTGGAGGAGATTAATAGCGGCAGTAAGGAGACTGAATATCCAGGTAACACTTTGGTGTTAAAGGAAGGCAATAAAGAACAGACGTATGAGGAAGTTGAGATTAGAGGGCGAGGAAATTTTTCGTGGCGAGCCGATAAAAAATCATATCGACTAAAATTTGCGAGCAAGGTGGATCTTTTAAATATGGGTAAGAAGAAAAAATGGGCGTTAGTAGGGAACAGTGTGGATGCGAGTTTGATGAGGAATGATTTAGCATATTATGTAGCGGGGCTACTCGATGGTGGGTACCCGATCAAAGGCGACTTTGTGCATCTTTTGGTGGATGATAATGACCTGGGCTTATATTTTTTAATTAAAACTATGAGTATAGATAAACAGGCGGTTGATTTGAAGAATCCAGAGGGTATTTTAGTAGAGGTGGATAATGTTTATTGCAATGAAGAGTGTTATGAGGTGATAAATGGAGATTTTTTGTCGATTAAGGACGTGATGGCAGAAGATGAAAAAGAAGCGGCGATGGAAGATTTTGTAAACAACTACAATAGTTTTTTGAAAGCGCTAGAGAAAGAAGATTTAAGTAAAATTGACAGTTTAATAGACATAGAGTCGTTCGCGAAATATTTTGTCTTAAGCGAATTTACTGCGAACCCAGATGCTTATGTGACAAGTTGGTATTTATATAAGGATGGTTTTTCGGATAAAATACATGCTGGACTGGCTTGGGATTTCGACGCAGCATTTGGCAATACGGACTGGACGGGATGGCCTGATGAATTCTATAGTCCGTCGGTGGGGTTGGCTAGACTCGAGTTTTCTTTCGAGCATGATGGAACGAAATATTGTGGTTATAATAAAAATAAGCCGATAACAAACACAATAAATGTTTCGTGGGTGATGTGTGATTTGTTGAAACTGCCTGATTTTCGCGAATTGGTGAGCAAGGTATATTTAGATAAGATAGCAGCGAAAAAGGATGAAATACTAGAATTTATTGATTTGACTGCAAAGCGAATTAGGGAAGAAGCAATTCATGATGCGGAAATATGGGGTAAAAGGAGTTTTGATGAGGAGATTGAGTATTTAGTTGATTGGGTGAAGAAAAGATTTGAGTTTTTTGACGATGAATACGTGATAAGGCGTTTTGATTTGCAAGAGTCAAAAAGAGAACTGTAGTTTACTACTTGGCGCGACGTTTGGAGCGAATAAAAGAAATGCGCCAGCGAAGATGAATGACGTGGAGCCAGAATTTTTCGGATGGAGTGGGGTGAGAGCCAAGCCAAGATTTAAGGTTTTTATAGGAGGTTTGCCAGTTTTGCCAAATAGTGGCGCTGGTTTTAATAGTGCTGCTGTCAGTGCCGAAGTTATAAATATAAAGTGGCTGTGGGGTATAGGCGATTTCGCCTTCAGCGTGTTTTAAATAATCTAGGACGAACTTGGTGTCTTCGGCGAAATTGAGTTTTTGGTCAAATTTGAGCTGGTGGTCTTTGATGACGGAGGCTTTAAAAAGTTTGTTGTTGCAAGAATACAGGCGACCGTCTTTTGCTAGAAGTTTTAGGACGTAGACTTTTTTAGTTTCATGATGACGGCGTGGTCTTAAGGGGGATTGGTATAAGTTTTTTGAAGTGTTCTTTTTGACCCAGTGGTATTGGTGGCCACAAACGGCAAGAGAAGTATCGGCTCCGTAGATTTCTAGGAGGGAATTGATAAAGGTTGGTTTCAGTTGGTCGTCGGAATCTGTGAAGCTAATAAAGTCGCCAGTGGCTTTTTGTAGCCCCGCGTTTCTTGCGGCGGATTGGCCTTGGTTTTCTTGATGGAAAACTTTAATGCGCGGGTCTTTTTTGGCGTAGGTGTCGGCGATTTTTTTAGAGTCGTCAGTGGAACCGTCGTCGACTAAAATGATTTCAAGGTCTGAGTATGTTTGGCTGGTGACGGAGCTAAGGCATTTAGGTAAATATTTGGCGGTGTTGTAAACAGGGATAATAATGGATATTTTGGGTTGATTTTTTCCAGAGTATGTTTTTTCTTCTGTTGAGTATGATTTTTTGGAAGTGCCGAAGACGAGTTTGTCATAGAAGAGATAGTTTAAAATGACAGTGACGATGGCGACAAGGAGGTAGATGCCGGTACTTTCGACAAAATTATAGTCAAAAGGAAGATTTAGATTGGCGCAGAGTTGGTGGATAGATTGATAAAATGGCGTGAGGAAGCCAAAGAGCCAAGTGAAGAACGGGCTGATGAGAAAGGCGGTGATGCCATTCCATAAAAAGAACATGAGAACGCTGGTTTTGGTGACGTGGCGCTCCTTCCAGGTGATTTTGGAATGTAAAATGTAGGCAAGAATGGTGGCGAGAGCGTAGGAAATCATGCTGTCGAGCCAAAGGAGGTTATTGTTATTTAGAATTACGCGGCCGATGAAAGTGTAAACCAGGAAATTAAAAATAGTGAGAATGATGCCGATGATAATAAACTTGCCGACGCGTTTCTTAGTATTCTTCATAGGGATATTATACCATCTTTATGGTATAATCATGGTATGAAGAAACGGTTAGTTTCGGTGGTGGTGCCGGCTTATAATGAGGAAGAGGGGATCTTAGATTTTTTGGATGGGCAGCTCTTGCCGGTGGTTGATAGTCTGTCATACGAGGTAGAAATCATAGTCGTGAACGACGGTTCAAGAGATAATACTTTAAGAGAAATTGATAAGAGTAAGGCAAAGAAGAGAAAAGGTTTTAAACTGCTGTCTTTTACGAGGAATTTTGGGAAGGAAATTGCGCTGTCGGCGGGGATAAAAGAAGCGACGGGCGATGCGGTGATTTTGATTGATGGGGATGGACAGCATCCGGTGGAAATGATATCGAAAATGATTGCCGAATGGGAGAAGGGGGCGGAGATTGTGACGGCAGTGCGAGAGGAAAACACTACGCGGCACAAGCTTGGTTCGAAACTATATTATGTGACGATGCGGATGTTTGGGAACAAGCAAGTAGTGGTAGGGGCGATGGATTTTAGGCTGATTTCTCGGAACGTGGCGAATGAGTTTAACGATTTTACGGAACGAAACCGCCTGGCGCGGGGCTTGATTGATTGGATGGGGGTGCCACAGACCTATATTAAGGTGAAAACTAAAAATAGAGTTAAAGGCAAACCGACCTATAGTGCGAAGAGGTTGGCGAGACTGACGGTGGATA
This sequence comes from uncultured Candidatus Saccharibacteria bacterium, assembly GCA_946408595.1. Classification (GTDB taxonomy): domain Bacteria; phylum Patescibacteriota; class Saccharimonadia; order Saccharimonadales; family Saccharimonadaceae; genus Nanosyncoccus. The sequence goes on from CAMJSX010000001.1 coordinate 78,140, forward strand.
GTTTGGTTTCGGCTTCAAGGACGCCGCTTCTCATATTTGGGTATATTGGAGTGTTTATTACGGTGGTGTCGTTTTTGTTTGGTTTGTTTATCCTGATTCAACAGTATATTTTGGGTGATCCGTTGGGGTTGGATTGGAGTGGCGCGGTGGCGATGAGCGTGTTTGTATCGTTTTTGGTGGGGTTAGTGTTGATTTCACAGGCGATTACGGCGCTGTATATTTCGCAGATTCATGTAGAGGCGAAGGGAAGACCACTTTATATTATCGATAAGAAAAAATCATATGGCATCAAAGGTTCTGATTAGTTTTGATATTGAAGAGTTTGATTTGCCACGGGAAAATGGGGCGGCGATTTTCGTGGGTGATTCGGAAATTACAAGAGAGTGGGTATGAGTTTTCGACCTACGCAGAGTTTTCTAAAACATGGTATAATGCAAATCATGGAAGAGGTAAAGAAAAAATTTAGCGAAAACCGGTTTTTAATTAAACCGATACTTTGGATGTTTTTAATCTATTTAGTAGGGGCGCTCGCGATAATTCTTGCAGGGGTGCATTTTGCGGACGATATTGCGCGGACGACTTTTGGTTATGCGGGGTGGAACGGATTTTCGCGGTATCTTACGACGGTTCTTGCACACGTTTTTCATGCGGATGGGTATTTGACTAATATTGCGCCGCTTCCGCAGATTTTGGCACTATTAATTTTAGCAGTGGCGAGTGTGCTTTTGATTGGTTTGGTGGCAGGGAAGGAAGTATTTAAAAAGCCAAAATGGGGTTGGTATTTAGTGGCGGCAGTGCCTTTGGGGCTATCGCCATACATACTAGAGTGTTTGTCTTATCAATACGATGCGCCATATATGGTAATTTCGGTGTTGTTCGCGATTTTGCCGGTGCTATTTAGAAAGAGTAGGAAGTGGGTGTATGGTTTGGCGATTCTCACGGGAGTTTTAGTGATTTGCATGACTTATCAAGCGGCGATTGGGATTTTGCCGATGGTGGTGATAATGGTGGCGATGCGAGAATGGAATGAGAACAGGGAATTAAAGAATAAAGATAATTGGAAGTTTTTAATCTTTTCGGCGGTAGTGTTTGTGTTATCTTTGGTTTTATTTGAGAAGATATTGATGAAGCCGCGTGAGGCATATGCGTCAAACAGTTTGCCGGAAATACAGAACTTAATACCAGAGTTTTTTGAACACTTGGGGCAATACTTTTCTTTGGTATTTTCAGATTTGAAGGTGTGGTGGTTGGTGTTGATTGGTTTAATCATGGTGGGTTTTGTAGTGCTGTTTGTAATGAGGAGTAAAAGAAACAAAGTGGGGGCTCTCGCGGTGGCTGTTTTAGGCGGGTTAGTAATTACGGTGCTGTCGTTTGCATTTTATGCGGTGCTTGATAAACCACTTTATGCGACGAGAGCAATGTATCCGTTGGGAGTGGCGATTGCGATATTTGCGATTTACGTGGCGAGCGGGGAAGGAAAAAAGGCATTATTTAAAGTGCCGGTGATGGTGCTGTCGTGGTGTTTTGTAGTGTTCGCTTTAACTTATGGTAATGCTTTGAAGGAACAAGACAGTTATAGAAATATGGTGATGGATATGGCGATAGCGGATATAAACGAACTACCGATGATGCAGGATGGAAAAACAAAGGACATTATACTACGTGGTAATGTGGGATTCTCTCCAATAGTGTTAAATATGCCGACGGATTATACGATCATGCAAAGACTCTTGATGCCAAGTTATAGTGAATATGTGCCTTGGATGGCATATAAATTGACTCATCAGTCTGGTCTGCATTTGACGTTAATAGAGGGGGATAATTCGGAGCATGATGAGCTACTGATGCTAAAAGAGACGGTACTATATAATATATATGGTGATGAGGAACACCTTTTGATAGAATTTAAAGGCGCACAGCCTTTTGAGGTGGTTTTTTAACTAGTTAAGAAGGAACATGATATAATTAACTTATGGCTAAAAGGAAACGAAAAACTACTCGCAGAACCAAACGTAAGGAAGCTCCCGTTGAGCATGAGCTACCTGGTGGTTTTTGGCGACAAATAATTGCGATTTTAATGATTTCACTGTCAGTCTTTTTTGTGATTACTTGGTTTGGGCATGGTGGTTCGGCATTGAATCTTGTACATAAATTTATCTATTCAGGCATTGGGTTTGCTACGTACTTTATTCCTGTGATTTTGACTTATCTAGCGGTGAAGATATTCCGTTCTGAGAATAACCGGGTAGCGATTCCGGTTTATCTTGCTAGTATTCTGATGCTGCTTTGGATTTCTGGTGTGGCAGCAATTTGGCACAATGGCGGTACTGTCGGCAAGTGGCTCAATGAGTTGATGCTGAAGGCGCTTGATCAAGGATTTGTAATTTGTATTTATATTGTGCTTATCTTCATCACGACTATTTTTATCCTGCAACTTTCCCCTGTTACGTTCTTTAAGGACACTAAAAATTTAGTCAAGCCGAGTAAAAAAGTTGCTCACGATAAGGACGGCGAAAAGCTGGGCCAATTAGAGATTAAAGTGAATTCTGGTTTAGCTGCTGCTGCTCCGGTTGAAACGAAAAAAGGCTTCTTCTCCCATAAGGCGCCAAAGGTAAATATGCCGGCTAAAGCTGAAGTAGCAAAGGCTCCGGAAAAACAAGAAGAAAAAGCACTTATTTCTGCTGCCGATCCCGACTGGAAGATGCCGACTACTGCTCTATTATCTAAGAAGCAAACTCCTCAAGATCCGGGCAATGTTAAACAGAATGCTTATATTATTCAGAAGACTTTTGCCGAGTTCGGTATTGAAGTGGAGATGGAAGACGCCAACGTTGGCCCGCGCGTTACTCAGTATACTTTGCGTGCGCCAGGTGGTATCAACCTTGCTAAGATTGCCGCACGTGATAAGGAATTAGCTTATAACCTTTCCGCTAAGACTGTGCGTATTGAGGCGCCAATTCCGGGTACTCAGCTGATTGGCGTGGAAGTGCCAAACGTCCGCCCAGCTTCTGTTTCTTTGAGAGGTATTATTGAAAGCGAAGAGTGGAAAGGGAATCATGACCCACTAACTTTTGCTATCGGGAAGGATATTTCTGGTAAACCAGTGGTTGCCGATCTTGCCAGTATGCCGCATCTCTTAATTGCTGGTACTACTGGTTCTGGTAAGTCCGTCATGACGAACACTCTTATCATGTCGCTTCTTTATCGTAACGCTCCGTCTGATATGCGTCTCATTATCGTTGACCCGAAGCAGGTTGAAATGGTCGCCTATAACGACATTCCGCATCTCTTAACCCCTGTCATTACTGACACATCTAAAGCCCTTTCCGCCATGAAATGGGCCGTCAACGAAATGGATCGTCGTTATTCCTTGATGGCCGAAGAAAAAGTTAAGAAAATTAGTGAATATAACAAGAAAATGGCTGAAAAAGCCGCTCATCCTGCTGAGGTTAAGGAAGGGGAAGAACCGGCCGAAAACACTGGTAAGATGCCTTATATTGTCATTGTGATTGACGAAATGTCCGACCTGATGATGCAGGCTGGCAAGGAGCTCGAACCGCTCATTGTGCGTGTCGCTCAGCTTGGGCGTGCCGCTGGTATGCATTTGGTGCTTGCTACTCAGAAGCCAATTGTTAAGGTGATTACTGGTTTGATTAAGGGTAACATTCCGTCTCGTATTGCTTTCCGCGTGCTTACTTCAATGGAATCACGTATTATTCTTGATATTTCCGGTGCCGAAAAGCTTCTCGGTCAAGGTGATATGCTTCTCTCTACTGAGAAGACTTTGAACGGCCCAGAACGTATCCAGGGTGCCTGGTCGCCTGATGAGGATATCGAAAAGGTTGCCGACTTCCTCCGTGCACAGCGTCCACCTCAGTACAATAATGAAGTGATTGCTCAGGCCGTCGCTATTCGTGGTATGGGTCCTGCTGATGGTGGTGCCATTGGTGACCTTGGCCGTCGCTTTGATCCAAACGACCCAGTGGTCCGAAAAGCCGTTGAAATTAGTTTGAACAAGGGTAAATTTAGCACTGCTATGCTTCAAACTTACCTAGGCAAAGGCCACGGTTTTGTCTCTGGTCTCGCTATTTGGTTTGAAGAAATCGGCATCATTGGCCCACAAAACGGCAATAAACCTCGTGACCTTCTGATTACTTCCATGGAAGAATTTGACCAATTAGCAAATTTTGGCGAATAAAGCACTTGCACATTACAAAAATCATGCTATAATAATAGCATGAACAGATATAATCCTACACACCAGTCGTGGATTAATAAGACCAATTCTTTCGGTCTTGTTTCTGCATTTTTGACTGCGTGCGCGGGAAATATCTAAGACTTACAATTTGAATCACTAGATAAACTAGATAAATCCCGAAGCAAACGTTTCGGGATTTATCTAGCCGCACACGCCAAATTACAAAGGCCGCGGCTAGTAAATTAACAAATCACACAAGAAAGGAGCAAAACTATGCAACAACAATTAAAAACTGCTCGGCATAACTTGCGCCTTGTGATGGCAGAAACTGCTGTTACCGCTGGGCTGCTTGCTATGTCGATTATCACTCCGTTCTTTAATTCCATTGGTTTAGACAACCAGCAAATTGCCGAAGTACAGATTTACTTCACTGTGGTGATGTTATTGTTAAATATCCCACTCGGTTATGTTGCTGATCGTTTTAGCCGCAAATGGGCAAATGTCATTGGTGATTTTGGTCACGCTATCGTTTTCTTGTTATATTCCCAGGTGGCTACTATAGCCGGTGCGGTGATTTGTGAATGCTTATGTGGCATCACCGCTGCCTTGTCAGATGGCGTTGATCAAACTCTCATCAAGCACTATGTTGACCAAATATGTCAGCACACCAAGGAATCTAACACTAAACTTTTAAGGTCAAAAACCGCCAAACTCGAAATTTATAAGCAAATCATTAATTTGGTTCTGCTTATTCTCGGTGGTCCTATTGGTGCGATTAGCCTTCGACTAGCTATCGCCCTTTCGGCCGTTAACTACTTTGTCGGTGGCATTCTTAGCCTATTCATTAAAGACGACAGTGAAAAACTTCAGCCTGAGCACAAGAACCCCATGAAGGATATTGCAAGGGTTGCAAAATCCACCATGAAAAACCCGTCTCTTCGCTACAGAATCTTTGCTTATGCGGTCGGTCGCGAGATGACTCATGGTATCATTTGGATTGCCACGCCATTGTTTATTAAAGCTGGCATTCCGATTGAACTCGTTTCTCTCGTTTGGGCCTTCAACGCTTTGATGTGTATCCTTGGTGCCCGCCTAGCCGTGCGATTTGGTAAAAAGCTGTCCGATGCTAAAACCTTGCTGGCCCCAGTTATATTAATGACTGCCAGCATGCTCATCCTCAGTTTTAAACTTAATTTCGTTACAGTTTGGTTTTACGGTGCTATGGGTATCATCCAGGGTTGGACCGCTACAACCTTGATGCCCATGGTCCAAAAACATGCCAAAATGTCCGAACAGACCTCAGTGATTTCCATTACTAAGACTCTTGCTGGCCTACTTTATATTCCAGCCGTTTGGATAATTGGGCGCGTTTCCGATGTCAAATTAGAGTACGGGTTACTTGCTACAGTGGTAATATTCTTGCCGCTTACCCTCATTGTTATTAAAAAACTTAAACAAAATGTGTGATTTGTCTTGTCCCGGTCTAGTGCCGGGACATTTTTTATGCTACAATAGATGCACATTAACAAAATATCAAGAAGGAGTGAGGGAACGGCCCGTTGACCTCCTGCCAACCTAGTTTAAGCCAAGGTGGTAATTCCGTCCAGAAAGGAAAGATATGTTCTATCGAACCGCGGAGAGTGTTTCTCCGAAACATCCAGACAAACTTTGCGACCAAATCAGCGACGCGATTTTGGACGCTTATTTAAAAGAAGACCCGAATGCCCGTGTGGCGGCCGAAACTTGTGGTGGTCACGGGGTAGTTTTTGTGACTGGTGAAATTACCAGTACCGCGAGCGACGTGGATATTGAAGGAATTGTTCACCGTATTGCTGGTGATGATATCGAAGTTCACACCAAAATCGTCAAGCAATCACCTGAAATCGCGAATGGTGTTGATACTGGTGGTGCCGGCGACCAGGGAATTATGATTGGCTATGCCTGTGATGAAACACCTGAGATGCTACCACTTGAAGTGGTGTTGTCTCGCAAATTAAATGAATTCATTTATGCCAAACACCCATATGATGGTAAAACTCAAGTTACCATCGCTCCTGATGGCACGATTGATTCTATCGTGGCTAGTTTCCAAAACGTCAGCCAGGCTGAGTTGAAGGAACTTGTCGATGAATTTGTTAGAGAGCATGATCTTAAAGGTAAGCTTGAACTGCATTTAAACCCTGCTGGTGATTGGCACCAAGGTGGTTTTGACGCCGATACCGGTCTTACTGGTCGTAAACTTATAGTTGATAATTACGGTCCACGTGTGGCTATTGGTGGTGGTTGTTATTCTGGTAAGGACGCCACTAAAGTTGATCGTTCGGCTGCTTATATGGCGCGTAGAATCGCCGTAGATTATTTGAGGAGCCGTCATGCTCATGAAGTGCTAGTGCGTCTTGCTTATGCCATCGGTAAAGCTGAACCACTCGAACAGACCGTTATTATTGATGGAAAGCCTGAAGAAATCGAAGGCTATGATCTCACTCCGCGTGGTATTATTAATTTCTTAGATTTAGAACGCCCGATTTACGAAGAGACTGCTCGCTACGGTCATTACGGCCACGCTTTTCCTTGGGATAAGTAATAATTTGACGGCGGTTATTGATTTTGCTACAATTAAAGTGCTTATATTTTGTTAGGAGGTCATAGGTGCGAAAATGGGAAAAATGAGGAATGATTGTTCAAAGGGAATAGTGCTATTTTGTGTTATTCTTAACGTCGTATCTACTTTTACTCTAGCTAGTATTGCGCCTTCCGCCCACGCCGAAGATTCTGTCGTCACCACTACTTCTATTACAATTTCGCAATCTTGCTCTATGACTAGTACAGTCAACACTCCACACAATGCTACTGTCATCAATGGTACCTATTCAGGCTCTAGCTATCCAAATGGTATTGGCCAAACTACACTCAAGGCTTTTTGTAATGATAATGCAGGTTTTGCTATTTATGCTATAGGATTCACTGATGATGAATATGGTAATACTAAACTACATTCAAGTACCCTTGGTTCTACATATGATATTAATACTGGTATATATAACTCTAGTTCAGCATCAAGCTCTACTTGGTCTATGAAACTCACTAGCGTATCAGGCACTTATGCTCCTACTATTGCTGATGGTACAAATGGTCTAGAAAACTTCACTACTTGGCATGTGGTTCCATCAACCTACACTAAGGTAGCATATAGAACATCTGGTACTGACGTAGATCATAGTGGCTCTGGTATTGGTTCATCCTTAACTACTACTTACGATGCCTATGTTTCTGCTACTCAACCTGCTGGTACTTATGTTGGGCAAGTGAAATACACACTAGTTCATCCAAGTACGGAAGCTGCTCCAATGGCTCCGCTCAAAGACTCAGATTGTCCAGCCGGCTATGTTTGCTATGCTCCAAATGCCAACGATATAGAAGGCTCCATGTCTTCACTCGGTTCTATTACTTCTTCACCTACTGCTGGTAAAATTAGCGTAGGCACTTCCGCTACTACCATTAACCTTATTGCACCGAACTACAAGCGTGAAGGTTACGGTTTCGCTGGCTGGAGTACAGATTTTACTGCGACAAATGCTAGTACTATCTACGGTCCAAATGAAACTCTCACCGTGCCTTCTGATACTCTTGCTACAAAAGGTATGATACTCTACCCAGTCTGGGTAGCTAATGCCGGTAATCTTCAGGGTTGGAATGGTTGTAGTAGTTTAACTACCGCTCCAACTAATACTAGAGCTACGCTTTCTTCCGTAACTGCTCTTACTGATACACGAGATGGCAATATTTATGCTGTGGCTAGATTAGCTGATGGCAAATGTTGGATGATAGAAAACTTAAGGCTGGATGATTCTGCAACTCTTACTACAACCAATACCCATAACCCACTGCACGATACAAATAATACTGTTATACTTAACGCCAATGGTACTACCGCTTCTCATTTAGCCGCTTCATATAGTGGCACTTGGTGTAGTAACAACATTTCCGCTTGCGATAACCAAACTATGCTAAACACCAATAATACTAGACTTTCAGATTCTAGCCTTACTCCAAGCTATAGCGCCAACAATGCCGTTTCTAAATGGTATGGCTATGGCAACTACTACAACTGGTACTCTGCTACAGCTGGTAATGGCACCTATGATAAATCTCCTGGTAACGTAGACGGTGACCTTTGTCCAACGGGTTGGCATCTACCATACGGCGGTGATGGCACTGGCACAGGTGGCGGTAACACTGCTGGTGGTTTCTATTACTTAAATACTCAGATGTCCAATGATACTTCTGCCCAAGGCTCTAAAGACTGGCGTACATATCCTAATAACTTTGTTTACTCTGGGTACTGGAGTAGTACCCGGGCGTACACTCGTAGCACGCATGGCGACTATTGGTCGTCATCCGCTGGTGATAGTCACTACGCCTATTACCTGATCTTAGAAAGTAGTAACGTCAAACCCGGGACGAAAAACTACTTCAAGTACTTCGGGCTCTCAGTCCGCTGTGTAGCCGGTTCCTAATAATTCTCTTACCCCTTGTCTTTTCTCCCCATCCGTGATATAATACCTCCATTATTAGCTCAGCAAACGAGCCAACCCCCTACCCGTTGATAGGGAAGAGCAGCGTTTGCTTTAACCAAAGGAGTACTATGAAAGATTACGAACTTTCTATTCTCTATCATCCAGATCTCGAAACGAATCTGGATCCAGCACTCGCCAAAGTTAAGAAACTTATCGAGTCGACTGGTGGCAAAATTAAAAAAGAGGACAACGATGGCAAGAAGCGCCTAGCTTATTCCATCAATGGCCAAGATTTTGCCGTTTATTACTTTTACGACCTTGAGCTTCCAGCAGAAGCTCCAGCGAAGATTAGTAGCACGCTCAACATCACTGATGAAGTGCTTCGTTATCTTCTCGTTCGTGTAGACGAACGCAAAGTCAAAATGGCTGCACGTCGTAAAGAGGGCAAGGAAGAATCAGAAGTAACTGAAGAAAAGGAGGCTTAATGCGCGGATTTTCTAAAGCCATTATCACTGGTAACATCACCCGTGATCCAGAGCTTCGTACCACGCCAAGTGGTTCTTCAGTTTGTAGCTTCTCAGTTGCCGTTAATCGTGTCTATAAGGACGCAAGTGGCGAACAAAAAGAAGACGTTTCGTTTATTGATTGTTCCGCTTGGGGCAAGCTTGGCGAGATGATTTCTCAATATGCTAAAAAGGGAAGTGGCGTGCTAGTTTCTGGCCGCCTCAGCCAACGCAGTTTTGAAGGTAAGGATGGTTCCAAGCGTTCTCGCACCGAAATCGTCGTCGAAGATTTTAACTTTACTGGTTCTGCTCCATCTCGTGATGGTGGCTCTTCAAGCTATAATGCAGGTGCTGGTGATGACAACGCGTCGGATATTCCAGACGACATCCCAGAGGAAATCGATTTAAGTGAAGTTCCATTTTAATAAATTTAAGCGAAGAAAGGATGATTATCATGAAAAAATACAAGAATGATCCAAATCTATATTTCGATTACCGCGATACAAAGACTTTGCAACGGTTTATCGATAGCTATGGTCACATTGAACCAATTTCAAAGACTGGCTTGTCCGCTAAACAACAGCGTCAACTCGCTGTGGCAGTGAAGCGTGCACGCCATCTAGCACTTTTGCCATTTGTTTCTAACAATTAGGAGTAATTATGTACGGACCAACAGATCTAAAGAAAAATACCCTTATCACTTTAGACGGCCAGCCGTATAAGGTGGTAGAATACTCACAAAAAGTGATGGGCCGAGGCGGTTCAATCGTCAACGTGAAGGTGAAAAATCTTATAACTGGTGCTTTGCTCCCGAAGACTTTTAAAGGTCAGGAAAAAATTGAGCCAGCAGAAGTGACCACGAAAAAGGTACAATATCTTTATCGTGATGACGAGAAGTTTTACTTCATGGACCCAGAATCGTTTGAACAATATGAGCTGAGCGCTGATATGGTCGGCGACCAAAAAGATTTTATGAAAGATGGTGATGAAATGGAAATCCAGTTCTATAACGGAACTCCAATTAATCTCCAGCTTCCAAAGAATTTGTGGCTCACGGTGACTTATACCGAAACTGCTGTGAAAGGTGACACTACTAGCTCAGTAATGAAAGATGCAACTCTCGAAACTGGTGTGGTGGTGAAGGTCCCTGCGTTCATTAAGCAAGGTGATGTTGTGTCAATTGACACGGACACTTATGAATATCGCGGGCGTAAATAGGGGATATCTCAAAATTGAAGGTGCAATCCGCGCCTTCAATTTTGATTTCAAGAATAAGACCGTGCTCGATATAGGCTCTTCTACGGGAGGATTTTCTGAATGCGCCTTGAAACACGGGGCTAAAAAAGTGATCGCGGTGGAGAAGGGTTCTCATCAAATGAAAGCCCCTCTGCGTTTCGATCCAAAAATTGAGCTACATGAGAAAACTGACATTTTTGATTTTGAGCTGGAGAAGGGAACTGACGTTATCGTGGCGGATGTTTCATTCTTGAGCCTTACTAAGATTTTGAAATACGCGAAAAATTATTTAGCTAATTCCCACACGGAGTTTCTAGTGATGTTAAAGCCGCAATTTGAAGCGCGACCAGAACAGCTGAAAAATGGTGTAGTGAAGAACGAAACCATTCGTCGTGACATTATCAAACAGTTTGAGTACTGGCTGAAACAGAATAGTTTTCTTATCGTCAAAAAACATGACAACGAGCTTCATGGTAAAACTGGAAACATCGAAAGATTTTACTATTTAAGACTTGCAAAATAAAAAGTAAGTGCTTATAATATATAGTATGAACTTATTACATGGCGTGGGCGACTTCTTCTCCCTTGATATAGGGACGAGTTCGATGCGTATAGTCCAATTATCTGGTAGCAGCCAACATGGCTGGGTTTTGCAGAAATTTGCATATGTTCCAATTGATGAGAGGTTGATTTCTGATTCGTCTGATTTGGGTCGTAAGCGTTTAGGTGAAGCAATCATGGGTGCCGTTAATCAGGCTGGTATTAAGACAAAGAATATTGCCATTGGTTTACCTGCAAACAAGACGTTTACTAGTATTGTTGAGACGGATACTCTTCCTGATAAGGAGCTCGCAAAAACTTTTAAGTATGAAATTGATAAATATGTGCCAATGCCGATGAGTGAAGCGAAGGCAGATTTTGTGGTTCTTGGGCCAAGCCCTAATGATCCGGCTAAGACTGAAGTTTTGGTTTCTTCGGTAGCAAAAGAATATGCTGAAGGCACGATGGAAATAATTGAGAAAACTGGTCTTAATATTATTGCGATGGAACCAGAACCTCTTGCGATGGCTCGTTCGTTGGCTATTACGGGAGCGATGGACGCAACGATGGTGGTTGATTTTGGTGCAAGATCTACTGATCTTGTGATTGTGTATAAGAACCAGCCGCGTCTCGTTCGCTCTATCCCGGGTGGTTTTGAGAGTTTGAATAAGACATTAGCTGGTGGTTTGGATGTTCGTGAAGATCAATCTAGCCAGTTCTTGTTTAAATTTGGTCTTGCAGAAGATAAGTTGGATGGACAAGTGTTTAAGATTCTTGGCCATTCGCTTGAAATGTATGCTTCTGAATTGACTAAATCCGTACGTTTCTTCCAGACTAAATACTTGAATGGGAAAGTTGGTGGCATTGTGCTTTCTGGTTATGCTAGCCGAATCCCACTATTTGCTGAATATATTGAGGCTCGTACTAATGTACCAACCATGAAGGGGAATCCATGGCAGTCTGTTCGTATTACAGCTGAGCAGCAACAAACGCTTGCTCCAGTTGCTAGTGAATTTGCAGTGGTGATTGGTTTGTCGGAAAGGAGTAACGACTAATGGCTCGTGAAATAAACCTAGTCCCGGATATTAAAGGAGAAATGATTAGGACTTTGAAGCTCCGTAATCTTATTTTCTTCATTTGTATTATTGTGGCTGGTGCTAGTGTGGCTGTAGTATTGTTCCTCGCAATGATTGCTGGTGGCCAACAAGCTGCTGTAGATGGTAAAAAGGCGACGCTCAAAACTCTTTCGAGCAAGATTAATAGCTATGAAGATTTGAATGCGTTCTTGACCATTAAAGATCAGCTAGGGAATCTGTCTAGCATTTCTAGCAACAAGAGAATGTTTTCGCGTACATTTAATATCCTTCCAGCTTTGAAGCCAAAGAATGCTGACACGATTATAATATCTGAATTGAATGTGGATTTGGCCAGTGATTATCCAACTTTAAGATTCGATGCTCAGGCTAATGCTGGTGAGGAACCGTTTATTGATTATGCTGTGCTAGAGTCCTTTATTAAAAGTATGGATTATCTTCGTTATGATTATGGTGATTATGTTGATAAAGAAGGTAATGTTATTCCTGCTTATTGTATTGTTGAGACTGGTGCAGATGGTGCGTTGCTTTATGATGTCGACAGAAAATCAAATTATGCGTATTGGTTGATAAACGGTGAAGGTTGCAAAACGACAACTGAGTCAAGCGAGGGGGGCACCAATAATAATTATGTCACTGAAGAATATAATGGGCAGCAAGTAGTTCGTATTTGGCGAACCCCACAGTTTAATGACTGGCTAGCTACGGAAAATATGACTCTAGATGGTACTATTTCTGGTATTGCTCATTTTGAAAGTAAATGTATCAATTATATAGGTATAAAGGATGCTACAAAAAACACGACAACTTGGGCTAGTTCCAATAACTCATGTTTGTTGGTCCCAGGCGGATCTACTGAAAACGGAATTAAAGTTTCTGACTCGTCTAATGGTCGTGATGCCAATAAAGAACTGGTCCTTAGGTTTTCGGCCACCATTGTAATTGCTCCGGAGTATTATGATTTTAGAAATCATCATATGATGGCAATTGGTCCTACAGGGCGTTACAACGTGACTGATTCTTATGTCCAGATTCAGAACATGTTTGGTGAACGTGCGACTGATTGTGCCGAAGGTGATACTGCCTGTCTCAACGAAGTTAACAAGAATGGAGAGAAATAGAATGGCCAAAGAGATTGCTATTTCGAAACGTGCAAAAATATCTGAAGCACAACAATACGTTTTATTTTCTGTGCTTGGAGCATCACTCTTTCTAGGTGCTGCAATTAGTCTTTCTTTGCACTTTGTTAAATTGATTCAGTTTAATATAGATGTGATTGCTGCTGAAGAGGCGTCGATTGTTACATATTCTAATGCGATTAAAGGAATCGGTGTATGCAAGGCTCCTAAGGGTTCTGTCTATACCGATAAGGAGTTGAAGGATTGTAATCCTAGTAGTATTGATGTTAAGGATATTCCTGGCACTCTTCGTGCTAATATTCTTGAGAATATGGCGTCAAGTAAGGCTTTAGGTGCTGTGCCTAAGGAGTATGATAGTTCTTGTGCTAATCCATCTACTGGCAAGAAATACACTTATACTGAAATGATGAGTTTCTATAATAATGCAACTAATAGTGATGATTTAAGGGCGGCAAGTAGTTTAATTCGTCGTTGCTCGGCTCTTCGGATTATTCCGGACGCACTGCCTACTTCGAAAAACGAGGAAGCTCTTCTTTCTAGCTTGAGTAAGTTGTATGTTATTTCTGGCGTTTATTCTGATACAATTAGCCCAACGGGGAATATCGAGATGTCCTCTTTTAGCGATTCGGTGTATTTGATTGCTGTGATGTTAGATGTTCCGCGAGATTCTGCTTATACAACAATTAAGTTTTTGAATAATATGGAACGCTCTATCCGGGATTTTAGGGTTGAGCGTGCAACGATTTCATGGGCTGGCGGATTGTCCTTAAATGGGCAGGCGCAGTCATATTATATGATACCTTCAGAATTAAAAGAAACTGATAAGATTATTAAAGGAGATGAATAGGAATGAAAACTGATTTAATTACTTCGGTTATCGCTGCTGTTGTCGGCACAGTTGCTGCCTTTTTCCTTTGTAATCTTCTTATACCAAAGATTGAGAATTTTTCTTACACTACTCTCGACCCTAATCTTAATTACACTTTGAGCGACCCTGATATAGAAGTGTTTAATTATCGTGCAGTCGACCCTACTGTTGAAGTTTGGGTTGGTCAATGCTCTGGTGATAATTGTGATACTGCCATCATCATAGATACTGAAACTAACGAGGAGCCAGAAACAACTCCTGAAGCTGAAACGCCAGAAGAGGTAACCCCAGGCCCAAACGAGGAGTCTGAAAATGGCGTTACTGACTAAAGAAGCCGAGAATAAAATTTCTAGTCTCTTAGTTGCTGAGGGGTTGGCTGATGGTAACCTTGTTAAAAGTGTTGCGGATCAGGTTTCTGGTGATCAGTCGGTTTTGACGGAATTGATTAAGAGGAGCGTGATTAATGACAGCATGGTGGCACGGGCGACAGCCGCTTTGATTAATGTACCGTATGTTGAACTAAAAAATGTAGCCATTGACCAAGACGTTTTGATGCTTATTCCGCAGGAAGCTCAGACGCGCGTGCTGGCTATTCCGCTTGGTGAAAAAGACGGTATTTTGAATGTTGCGATGGCGGATGTTACCAACGTTCAGGCGACCGATTATCTTTCTAATCTTGTGAATCGACCAATTCGCGTGTGGATGTCGTCTGAGAGTGGCATTCGTGAAATGATTGAAAAGAACCACGGCGATTTTTCGGGTGTGACAGAAGCTGTGCGCGAAACAAATGCTGAAGCGGCGAGTGAACAACAAAAAGATGTGAAGACAATTGTTCAGGATTCGCCGATTTCAAAGGCTTTAACTACGATTCTAAGTTATGCAGCTAAGACAAAGGCATCGGATATTCATATTGAACCACTTGAAGGTTCACTAATTATTCGTTGTCGTATTGATGGTGTGCTGCGCAAGATTATGGATTTGCCGAAGAATGTTGCTCCGGCGCTAGTTTCACGTATTAAAATTTTAAGTAATCTGAAAATTGACGAACATCGTATACCACAGGATGGTCAGTTTACGGTTCTAGTGGATGATAAGGAAATTGATCTTCGTATTGCAATTTCTCCAGTTACTTGGGGCGAGCAAGTGGTGATTCGTTTGCTTGATAAAACTGGTATGAACATGCAAGTGGATAAAATGGGTATGAGCGGTCGTGCTTTGCGTACGGTGCTTAGCGGTATCGAAAAACCAAACGGCATGATTTTAACTTCAGGTCCTACTGGTTCTGGTAAGTCTACTACTTTGTATGCCTTGATTCAACAAATTAAATCGGAAGCAATTAACATCGTTACCCTGGAGGATCCAGTGGAATATAAGATGGATGGCATTAATCAGATTCAGGTTAATGTTGATGCTGGTTTGACATTTGCCTCTGGGCTTCGTTCAATCCTCCGTCAAGACCCTGACGTAGTGATGGTGGGTGAGATTCGTGACTCAGAAACCGCAGGTTTGGCTGTCCAGGCGGCACTTACGGGCCACTTGGTTTTCTCTACGCTGCACACTAACTCGGCTGCCGGTATTTTACCACGTCTTCTAGATATGGGTATTGAGCCGTTCTTGCTAGCTTCAACTCTCAATGTGGTGATTGGCCAGCGCTTGGTCCGTCGTATTACTGAGAAGCGTGAAACGTTTAAGTCTAATGATATTGAAACGAATAGTATTAATGAATTAATTGGTGATTTATTACCAAAGACAGACGCTGATGTAGCACCAGTGAGTGAAGATTTAGGTTATCCTGGTCTCCCAATCAAGAACGACAAGTATTATATGTTGTCTAAAGGTATGGCTTCTAAAGAAACCCCAGGCGGTTATAAAGGTCGTGCTGGTCTTTATGAAACGATTGAAGTTGATGAGGACATTCAGAAATTGATTATTTCGCATGCGACTTCTGCTGAAATTATGCGACTTGCAAGATCAAAGGGAACTGTAACTATGCGTCAGGACGGGATGTTGAAAGTTTTGTCTGGTATTACTACGATCGAGGAAGTAAATCGTGTAGCAAGTGATTTAACATAAAGGATATGGTATAATAAGATTATGGAAAATAGTGGGCAACAATCACAAACACAATTGACACAACCGGGAGGACCAGCTCAGCCTGTTCAGCCAGCTCAACCAGTTCAGCCAGTAGCTGCGCCGATGGCGTCGGTTAGTTCGACAGCACCTGCGCAACCGAAGATTGAACATTTGCTTGAGGAATGCGTGCGACGCAATGCCTCTGACCTTCATATTCAATATGGCCTTCCTCCGATTTTACGTATTGATGGTACTCTAGTTCCAATAAATAATCAGAAAACTCTAGATGAAGATTCTTTAAAGCAACTCATCTTTTCTACACTTGATGAAGATCAGCAAGAGATCTATTTGAAAGATAAGGAGTTTGATTACTCCTTTGCCTTTGGTGATATTGCTAGATTCCGTGTGAATGCTTTCCATGAACGTGGGAAGATGGCGGCGGCCTTCCGTTTGATTCCTAATGATATCAAGTCGATTAATGACCTTGGTATGCCGGGCATAGTTGAAACTTTCGCCGATTTTCCACGTGGGTTGGTGCTAGTTACTGGACCTACTGGTTCTGGTAAGTCTACTACTTTGGCAGCTTTGATTGATAAGATCAATCGTGAAAAAAGCAAACACATTATTACGATTGAGGACCCAATTGAGTTTACGCATAAGTCTGAACGTTCTATCATTGTTCAACGTGAAGTGCATTATGATACTTTTAGTTTTGCTGCGGCATTACGTTCTGCACTTCGTGAAGATCCGGATGTAGTGTTAATTGGCGAGATGCGTGACCTTGAAACTATTCAGGCGGCAATTACGATTGCAGAAACTGGTCACTTGGTCTTTGCGACCCTTCACACTAACTCTGCTGCTCAGTCTATTGACCGTATGATTGACGTTTTCCCGTCACACCAGCAACCACAGATTCGTTCACAGCTCGCTAATATGTTGATGGCAATTTGTTCACAGCGTCTAGTTCCGGCTATCGGTGGTGGTCGCGTGGTGGCTGCAGAAATCATGATTGCTAATACTGCTGTGCGTTCGCTAATTCGTGATGGTAAAACATTCCAGCTTGATACAGCTATTCAAACAGGTGCCGAGGAAGGGATGCAGACGATGGATCGTACTCTTGCAAAGCTAATTCAGACCGGCGTGATAACTTACGATTCTGCTCGTGAATATGCAGTGGATATTAATGAACTTAATCGTTTGGTAAGAGGATAGAATGAAGCGGTTTAATTATAAAGCAAAGGACAAAAAGACTGGTAAAGTCTTGAAAGGTAGTATTCAAGCAGAAAATGAATCTACTGCCGGCAAGCTTTTGATTGAACAAGGATATACTCCGATATCAGTGGTCGAGGAAGGAAGTGGGCTTTTTGGTGGTAAAGGTCGTGTGACGACAAAGGACCGCATTATGTTTACCCGTCAGCTTTCGACGTTGATTGGCGCTGGTCTTCCGCTTGCGACGAGTTTGCGTACGGTGATTGAGCAAACCCAAGGAAAGGCAATGAAGCAAATTGCCGAGGAAATCTTGACTAGTGTTGAGTCAGGGAAGAGCTTGTTCGATTCATTTTCTAATTATCCTGATGTTTTTGATGGTGTTTATCGTGCATTAATCCAAGCTGGTGAAACTTCTGGTACGCTAGATCTTGCGCTAAAGCGTTTGGCTGACCAAGAGGAAAAAGATGCTGCAATGATGAGCAAGATTAAAGGCGCGCTCGTGTATCCGTTTATTATCTTGTTCGTGATTATCGCAGTGCTCGCTTTTATGATGGTTGCAGTGGTTCCACAAGTTGAGAAACTGTATGAGGATATGGGCGAGGAACTTCCGGGTCTTACTCAAGGTTTGGTGAATTTGACTGACTTCTTTGCTGACTTTTGGATGTTACTCCTAGTGATTTTAGTTGCCGTGATTGGTAGTATTTATTTCTTCGTGAAAAAAACTCCTACTGGACATAAAGTGATGGATGCCTTTAAGATTCATGTGCCAATTTTCGGTGGGCTTTTCCGCAAGTTATACGTGTCGCGTTTCGCACGTACTGCCGAAATGATGTTGGCTACTGGTGTACCAATGCTTGATTCGATTCGCATTGCAATTGACGCAACAAATAACGTGATAATTGAAGAAGAATATAGTAAATCTCTTGAAATCATTAAAGGCGGGAAAGCTTTGTCGGAATCTCTAAAGGAAAGAAAATATATGTTGCCGTTGGTCCCGCAGATGGCATCAATTGGTGAGGAATCTGGTAAGATTGACGAAATGCTTGGTAAGGCAGCGGCGGTTTATGAGAATGAGCTTGATGAGCAGATTAATAATATTTCTACGATGATTGAGCCAATTTTGATGGTGATTATGGCTGGCCTCATTGGCGTGGTGGTTGGCGGTACGCTTCTTCCGATCTACTCACTGGTTAATAGCATTGCTAAATAATAATTTTATAAAAAACTCTTGATTTTTAGTTAATTTTAAGTTATGATAAGCATGAGCATTAAATCTTAGAAAGGATTTATTTATGGCAAAACAAAATATTAACTCTAAAGAAGGCTTCACCATCATCGAAGTCGTGCTCGTGCTTGCTATTGCGGGTCTTATCTTCTTGATGGTCTTCGTGGCACTTCCAGCGCTCCAGCGTTCACAGCGTGATACTCAACGCCGTAACGATATGTCACGCGTGGATACGTCGCTTGTACAGTGGCAAACAAACCACAGTACTGATGCCAATAACCTCCCAGCAGGTCCAAAATACTGGCCGGGTACTGACTATATTGACAAAACAGATGCGCCTCAAGGTGAAACAAACAGTAACTGTGGCACCGGTGCAACCGCTAACGTTGCTTGTGTATTCGTACGTGATTACATGAACTCTGGTTCGTCAGATGTTGGTAAGAAGAACGAATTCCGTGATCCAGATGGTGGACCATATAGCGTCTACATCACAGAAAACTGGAATGTGTCTGGTAGCATCACTTTGACACCTAGTGGTGTGACAGGCAGTAAGCTTGTTTCTAGTGAAGTCGCAAATGGCTACACCATTGGTGGTGATGATGCATTCTCACAACGCATCGTCTACATCGTTCCGGGTGGTAAGTGTTCTGGTTCCTCAGTTGTCAAATCTGAGCGCCGTCACTTCGCGATTCTTTATCGCTTGGAAGGTGCTGGTACTTACTGTATCGACGATCAGTAGAATTAGCTGACATTAAAAATACTCCCGAAAGGGAGTATTTTTTAAGGTTTAATAATTATTATGTATTGAAGCAGTAAGCACCGGAACCTTCAAGCCGATATATAACGGCTAGATTTCGTGGGTTTGAAGAACCGACGGCTTCTGTGTTTTTGCATTTTGCTTGCAAGACTACTATAATTCTATGATCATTCGGGAAGGATGTATCTGGCAGGCCAGTAAGCCAATCTCGGTATCCTGTACAGGCTGAATCTTCCACGACACTATTATTGCAAAGCATTACAGCAAGATTGTAATAACTGCCATCAGGGTCAATGAAGTTCTTACTTGTCAAAAGATAATCTTTGTAAAAACCCGCCCATTTAGTACTGGTGGAACTACCGGTTACGTTTCCGCCCTCATCTGGTTCAACTCTAACTACATCAGCAGTGGTGTTTAAGGTATCCGATGAGCCAGGAAGGGCACCACGGTTGCTTTGTTGATATCTTTTAACCTGTGAGACGATATTCATTAAAGTGTCGCGTCTGCTATTATCTCTTTGTGCTCGTTGTAAGGCTGGTAAGGCAATGAAGACCATTATAAAGATTAGACCTGCAACTGCTAGCACTAAGACTACTTCTATAATTGTAAAACCTGTTTTAGATTCACCCTTTTTCATATTTCTCCTTATGCTAATTATAGGCCAAAACTGCCTAAAACACAACCCACATGCTATAATGGTTTTATGCAAATTTTCTTTTATGTAATTATTTTTATTATGGGGGCGTGCCTAGGTTCTTTTCTTTGTTGTATGGCTCGCCGTCTTCACCTTAAGTCAATTAAGCAGCAGGTGAAAAATAAACGCTCAATTTGTCTTCATTGTCATAGTGAATTGAAGTGGTATGACAATATTCCGATAATGTCATGGCTAATCCTGAAAGGGAAGTGTAGAAAATGTGGAAAGAAGATTGGGATTGCGGAACTATTATCGGAACTTGGCGTGGCTTTGGCCTTTTTGACGATTGGTTTAGGTTTACAGTTTAGTGGTGCTACAATTGAGGTTTTACTTGATTCTCAACAACCAGTTACTGCTTGGCTTAGTCTGATAATGTTACTGGTATTTATATTAATGTTATCTTTTTTGGCTATCTATGATGGAATCTATGGTCAATTACCCGTGAGTATACTGATAGTTGCTGTTATATGTGCAATTATAGTTATTGTGCTGCGCAAATGGGGTAGTTTCTCTATGCCACAGGACTTTTTGGATATCCTTTACTCAGTTTTGATCTTAGGTGGTATTTATTTGGTGTTATATCTTGTCTCTAAAGGGAAATGGGTTGGTGATGGCGATTGGATTCTTGGCACGGCCATTGGTATCGCGCTTGGTAATCCATGGTTGGCCATCAATACTTTATTTATTGCTAATCTGACTGCTTGTCTAGTGATGGCTCCGGTGGTTCAAAAGACTCATCATAAAAAAATTTACTTTGGGCCATTTATGGTGGTAGCTTTTGTGATAGTTTATTCATTTGCTGAATTCTTTTATTATGCTATCGGTGGCTAATAAACTTGATTGTTAATCGTTGGTTTAATGTGCTATAATGATAATATGCGTAAGCGTAATGGAGATACTTTAATTGAAGTAACTTTGGCGGTGGGTATTTTTTCACTGGTGGCCATTGCTGTAGTTGCAGTGGTTAATGGAAGTACTTCGGGAGCGCAAACCGCACTTGAAACTACCCTTGCTCGTGAAGAGATTGACACGCAAGCAGAGGTGTTACGGTTTATCCAGTCTTCTTATATTAACAGTAATACCGCTGATGATGAGACTATTGATCGGACTAACCCGAAGTATAAATACCGACTTCTTTGGGAGAGAATTAAGAGTATCGCCAAGAAACCTACTGATATCAATGCTGGTGATTTGACTTATCAACCAGAGAAATGCCAAGATTTGTACAATATTCCTGAAGGTTCAGAGGGCACTAACCAAATAATGCGTGAGGGGGCGTTTGTGATTAATCCTCAAAAGCTGGGCGTTAGTATGAGCGCTGCTAATTGGATAGATGAAATTATCATCCCTGCCGTGAGCAATCGTGATAAGTTTAAAGCTGCAACTACCTATCCGCACATTATTTATGGTTCAAATGCGGACGAAAGTTTAGTGGATAACACGTTTGGGCAAGGAGTATACAGGGCGGAGGGTATTTATGTAATTGCTGTGTCTGGTCCGCAGACTGTGGTGGTGAATGATAATGGTACGGCATTACTAGAGAAAACTGACCCTGCTTATTACGATTTTTATATTCGTTCCTGTTGGTATGAATCTGGTGCCACTAACCCGACAACAATATCGACGCTGATGCGCCTATATAATCCTGATGTGATTAAGCTATATCCTCAAGAAGATTAAGTTGTTTCTGAATGAAATTTTTCGTGGATTTCTTTGAGATGCGCGTCGGTGACGTGAGTGTAAATTTGGGTGGTTGAAATGTCGGCATGGCCGAGCATTGATTGCACGGCGCGAATGTCGGCTCCGTTCATCAATAAATCCGTGGCGAATGAATGACGTAAAGTGTGTGGGGAGACGTGTTTGGTAATGCCGGCGAGACGGGCGTATTTTTCAACGATGCGCTCAACGGAGCGGGGAGTGATACGACGGTAATTTCCGGAGGTGTCCACGGCTTGGAGATTTTTGGAGTTGTTTAAGAAAAGTGCTGGTAGGGAATCGGTGCGGGCGTCAAGGTAATCGCGTACTCTATCGGCGCAAGTTTCCGAAATGAAGATTGGTCTGTCTTTGCTACCTTTTCCTCGTACTACGAACTCTCTTTTTTCTAGATTGATGGAGTCACGATTTAGCCCGACTAATTCTGAAACACGGAGCCCGCCCGAATATAACAATTCAATAATGGCGCGGTCTCTTAGGCCAGATTCTGTTGAAAGGTCAATTTCTTCGAGCATATCTTCGACTTCATCGAAATGCAGGAAGGTGACTTGTTTTCGTACTACATGAGGTAGTTCTACTAATGATGGATCGAGGGATTTGATTTCTCGGCGTGAAAGATATTTCAAGAATCCACGAAGGGCAATAAGATAATATGCTTGGGTGATGGTTTTTAGGTCGTCGCCACCATTATCGGAGCCAAAACGATTGAGCCTTAGCCGATATTTTCGAAGTAGCTCTTTAGTGATGTCGCTAGCTTTAATATCGTCTTTATTTAATATTTCTTGTGATAGCTCCAAAAACCTTTCTAGGTAAAGGCGATAATTATCGATAGTTTTTTTACTGCGTCCGCTCTCGATTTCAAGATGTTCTAGAAATTCATCAATTAAATCTGCTACATACATACTTATATTATAGTATGCTATAATAGCAAAAAGGAGTTTTTATGGCAAAAACAGAAGATTATATTCAACGTACATTGGTAGTTTTAAAGCCTGATACGGTTCAACGTGGTATCATCGGTGAAGTGATTCAACGTTTTGAGCGTGTGGGTTTAAAAATCGTAGGGATGAAGATGGTAATGCCAGACGAGAAACTATATCGTATGCATTACGAAGACATTGGTAAGATGATTACACGCCGTGGCGAACAAGCTTTCCGCTATAATGTTGAATACATGATGACTGGTCCAGTGATCGCGATGGTACTAGAAGGTGTGGAAGCACAGCCTTTGGTCCGTAAGATTGTTGGCCCGACTGAACCAAAATCTGCTGAAATGGGTACGATTCGTGGTGATTTCTCACACATGAGCTTTGGTTATTCTGACGCTAAGGGTACCGGTGTGCCAAACTTGGTTCACGCTTCTGGTTCTCTTGAAGAGGCTAAGGCCGAGATTGACCTTTGGTTCAATGCTAATGAGCTATACGATTATTCTGATTTGAACGAAAAGTATACTCGCTAGAAGAGTTCGCACAGTACTGAAAATAGCCCGTTTCGGGCTATTTTTATGGTATAATCAAAATGCTAATGTATAAAAGGGGTTTTTATGGATAATAAATCTTTTGCGCCGGGGGCTATGCCTTCGCAGCCGCAGCCACAGCCGGTTCCACCACAACCATTATCGCAACCATCGCCGCAACCGGTGATGCCTTCGCAACCACAGGTGCAACCGCAACCGGTCCAACCAAGTGAACCGATTCAGCCGATTGAACCTGCTCAACCGAGTGTGCCAGTTCAATCAATTGAAGCTGCTCGACCAAGTGAGCCGATTCGGATTGAGAAGAAGAAGGCACCACTTGTTCCTATTATTATCGGTGTGATTGTGGTTATCGCTGCAATTGTTGCGGTAGTTATACTTTTACTCAGTGGTAGTAAAGTGTCCATTAGTAAAGTACGTAAATATTGTGAGAAGAATAATTATGCAATAGCTCAGGATACCAACGATGATCCTAAGGCTGAGTATATCCAATGTACTGCCGCTAGTGGCAACTATTCGATAAGCTCCATTACTTATACGGTTTTATATGATGGTTCGCTGAAGGACAACAGTGATTTTTCATCAGTGTATACGTTAGCCGAAAGTCTATCGACTAAGCTTGAAGATACTGATGAGTATAAGAAGTTTTATCTAGATGCTAGTAAATATGGAGGGACTACTTCTGGCTATATCATTGTAGAGGATAAAGCGTATATTACTATTACGGGCGACGATGACGCTATGCGAGCTGCGTTAATTGAGATAGGGTATCCGGATCGTAATTGGGTGACAAAAGAAGAAGGTGAGCAAACTGATCAACAAGCATTGCAGAGGGACATCCAACGCCGCAACGATATGGCGCGTTTGGATACGTCGCTTATCCAATATCAAACAAATCATTCTACGCAGGCAAATAATTTGCCAAGTGGACCGAGCTTTTATATGGGGTCTAATTATATCAACAAGGATAGTTGTGGTACCGGTGCGGCTGCTAACGTTGCCTGTGTGTTCGTGCGTGATTATATGAATATTGGTTCGTCAGACGTTGATAAGAAGAATGAGTTCCGTGATCCAGATGGTGAGCCATATAGCGTCTACATCACAGAAAACTGGAGTGTGTCTAATAGTATTACTTTGACACCTAGCGGGATAACTGGCAGTAAGCTTATTTCTAGCGAAGTTGCAAATGGCTACACTATTGGTGGTGATGATGTATTTTCACAGCACATTATTTACATCGTTCCAGGTGGCAAGTGTTCTGATTCTTCAGTTGTCAAATCTGAGCGTCGTCACTTCGCGATTCTTTATCTTTTGGAAGATCAGAGCGTTTATTGTATTGATGACCAATAAAAGATTATAAAACTTTTTCTAGAAACTCCTGGACTCTGGGAGTTTTTGGATGGGCGAAGAATTCGTTTGGTTTTCCTTCTTCGATGATTTTGCCTTTGTCGATAAAGACGATGCGGGTGGCGATTTCTTTAGCGAAGCTCATTTCGTGTGTCACAATCATGATGGTCATGCCACGGTCGGCGAGTTCGCGAATGAGCGATAAGACATCACCGATTGATTCTGGATCAAGTGCAGAGGTCGGTTCGTCAAATAATAAGACTTCTGGTGACATCATCATAGCGCGGATGATAGCGATACGTTGCTTCTGGCCACCGGATAGGGAAGCAGGGTAGGCGTTTTCTTTTTCGGACAAGCCGATATGTTTTAAGAGCTCTCTGGCACGTTTTTCGGCCTCGTCTTTTTTCATGACCTTAAGTTTTAATGGTGCAAGAGTGAGGTTTTCCATTACTGTCATGTTGGAAATTAAATTAAAATGCTGAAATACCATGCCGATGTCACGACGCATTTTGCGAATGTTTTTGGCGGTGACTAATTCGCCATCAAAACGCATTTCACCTGAAGTTGGCTCTTCCATCCAGTTGATACAGCGGAGGAAAGTGGATTTACCGGAACCGGAAGGACCGAGAATTACTACGCGCTCGCCTTCGGTGAGTTTGAAATTAATGCCATTTAAGACTTTATTCTTGCCAAAGGATTTTCTAAGGTCCTTGATAACTAGTTCGGTGTTCTTGTCCATTTATTCCTCCGTCCTTAAGTCACTTTTTCTTAATGATTCTTCAATACGACGGACGATGAAGGTAATTAGATAGATTGTTGCGAGATAGAATAGTGCAGCGACAAACATTGGTACGATGTAGCTGGCCATGTTTTGGCCTGAACCAATATCTTTCGCAGCCATGTTGAGATCGTACATCCCGACCATGCTGACGATAGCGGTCTCCTTGATTACGGTGATAATTTCGTTGCCGAGTGCAGGAATGATGTTTTTGATGGCTTGTGGGGCGATGATTTTGGTGAAGATGGTGAAATTTGAGAGGCCGAGAGCCATACCGGCTTCTTTTTGTCCGATGTCTACTGATTGAATGCCGCTTCTAATCACTTCAGCGGTGTAGGCGGCGGAGTTTAAGCCAAAGGCGATAATGGCGGTGATGATACTTGGGAAGCCTTTAACGGCGAAGATAACGAAAAACATGATAAAGAGTTGGAGTGCCATTGGTGTGCCGCGGATAACCGTGGTGTAGACTGTGCAGATGAATTTTGGGATGGTGAGCCATTTTGATGGTTTAGCCGTATCAATTAAAGCAATGATGGTACCAAGTGCTACGCCGATTAGAATTGCGAAATAGGCGATTTGCATCGTGAGGAGAAACCCGTGAAGTAGGGAATCAATATACTCTGGCGTACTAAAGAGTTCGGCTATTTTAGAAAAGAAATCATTCATCGGTTAACCCCATATATTTTAAGACGAGGTGGTCAATTTCTGACATGCCTGCGTCGTCTTTTTCTAGCATTTCGGTGAGGACTTCGTTAAAGGCCTCGAGTAATTCGTCACGGTCTTTGTTAACGGCGATAGCGTAGGACTCCTCGACTGGATAGTCTTCTTCGCGCGTGGCGCCAGAATAATAAAGTGGCAAAGCATCAAGACCTGGGTTTTTCTCCACGATGAATTTGGCGGCTAGTTCGTCGGCAATCGCGTAATCAATAATATGAGCGAGAATGGCATCAGCGGCGAGCTGGTGTGAGTCGATACCTTTAATCGTGGTGCCAGTGCCGGAGAGCACGCCGTTTTCAATCTCGTCGTCTACGAAAATATAACCGGTGCTGCCAATTTGTGAGCCGAGCTTGTGGCCGGCTAAGGCTTCCCACACGATATGATCATCGCGAAGAGAAGGTGGCATGTCACGGTTGAAAATCACATACTGTACTGAGGAATAGTAGGGAATGGTGAAGTTAACTTTTTCGGCGCGGGCTGGAGTGATGGTGAGGCCTGCGGCGCCGGCGTCAGCGATTTTGCCAGCTTCGACGTTGTCAATAATGACATCAAATTCGACGTTTTTTAATTGAATGGTTTTGTTCATTTTTTCGGCGACGCGGTTGACGATGTCAACGTCTACACCGACGATTTGGCGGTTTTCGTAGTATTCAAATGGTGCAAAAAACGCGTTGGTTTCTACTACGTAGTCAGCTTCTTTTTCGCCACGAATAGACCACCAGACGCTTACGCCCATTCCGATGGTCACTAAGATAAATGCAATTAGCCCAAGTATGCGTTTAACCTTAACCATATTAGTATTATAGCATATATTTTTAAGGGTTTGTTTTATGATGATGGGATGAAGGTGCCGTTACTGTTCCAGGTGCCGGGGCGGAGGGTGAAGGTTGGACGAGTAGGGGTTCCAGAGAACATCTCATTAAAGCCCTCAGTGATACTTTCGTCACCAGTTCCTAAAACAACGCCTCTAATGTCCCAACCATTGATGGCAGAGGCATCGGTTAATGATGGCGTACCGGAAAACATACCACTCATGTTTTCCGCACTAGATACATCCCAGTTTTCTAGACCATCTAAAGTTTTGATAGTAGTTGAACTGGTCTGATTAAAAGCATTACTAAAGTCTTTGACTTTACCTACTTCCCAATTGCTGAGTGGGATGAAGGAGGCAATATTATTGTTTTGGAACAAGCATGACATATCCTCTACGTTTGAAACATCCCATAGCGATAAGTGGGTTAAATCCATAATTACATTATTGTATCTTGATTGTCCTGGGCCCATGCCAAAAATGTAATGCATGTCGGTAACGCTTGAAACATCCCATTGTTCTAAGCCTTGAAGAGAGGCCAGAGAATAAGTGCTACCAAACATAGTATTCATATTTTCTACACTAGACACATCCCAGCTCGCTAGGGCACGGAGTGAAGTTAGAGAATAGTTATTTACAAACATATATTTCATATCTTCTACACTAGATACGTCCCAGAACTCTAACCCATGGAGCGAAGACAATTGTTTAGCGTTTTGGAACATATAACTCATATCTTTTACGTTAGAGACGTCCCAGTTTGAAAGTCCAGAGAGACTGTTTATAATCGATACGTAACCAGCTTCATCGGTACTTTTATTCATGGCAAATGTGAAAGACATGTTTTCAACATTTGAGGTATCCCATCTTGATAACGCATCGACGTTGTTTAATGAAATGAGGCTATCCAATAGCATCCCTCGCATCGTAGTGACTTTGGATGAGTCCCAAGTGGAAAGCCCAGAAATATCAGCTAAGGCGAGATTGGATCTGAATAAGTGTGAGGAATCTGGGTTCATCACAACTTGATAATCTCCAGAATAGAAGTACATGATGCCGGCATCGTTAGTATTATCAAAGAAGATGTAAATTGGATGTCTTGATGCGTCGGTAGATACCGTGTTAGCTTCGGTAGCGACAAAGTTATTTGGGAGAGAAGATGCCATACGGATAGCTTTGATATCGCTAGTTTTTGCATTATAGGCTTTTTCAGTGCCAGCTGCGAGACTCTTCATTTTTGCACTGACTACTTGCCCAGTATCTAGCATTGTGCTATTTGGCGTAGGAGTAGTTGATGGATGTACGAGTGTGTATTTCACTTGGCCAGTGTAGGTGCCGGCGGGCTGAGTGCTAGAGATATAAGCAGCATAGGTGGTAGTAATTTTGACGCCGCCAGTGCTAGGCGTCATGTCTGTAGCGACGTCTTTATGGGCGACTTTGAGATATTCGCTTGGTACTAGATGATAGCTGCTAAAACCATTATCTATTGTAACAGTATTATTTCCCGTAATATTGCCAGAATCTTGGGTGATGGCTAGTTTCATAGCCCAGTTGGAGACGTCAGGATTTCCAGCCGAAGTGGCAAGTCCGGTGGCTATATTGCCGATGCTGCTTGGAGAACCAATTAGTTTATTACTATTTTGAGTGCCGATTTCATTGTTAGAATACCCCGTGGCATAAAGTGCAAAGCCGGCAATATCATTGCAAAAAGCGTGAATAGTAGTGGTGCCAATGTCGGCTCGGTAGAGACCGTTGACGATTTCGGCATTGTGGGTATTCATGCCGGTGCCAGACATAGTACAGGAAACTGGGATGGCGATGTATACTTCGTCGATAATATCGTTGTCATCGGCAAAAACAAAATTAGTACAGAAAATCACGGTGAGGATGAAGACTAATAACAAACCGAAACATGATGACCTTTTAGTTTTAAGCATATACGTTATTATTATAGCATAAAAAAGTTAGTATAAAAAATGGTGACCCGGGTGCGAGTCGAACGCACAACCTTTTCCTTAGGACGGAACTGCTCTATCCATTGAGCTACCGGGCCAGCCAAAATATATGTTATAATTATACCATGAAACTGTTTAAGAATAAAGAGAACAAGAAGACTGAACAAGAGAAGGTCGAAGAGCGTCGCGAAGAGGTGCTCGCTAAGGGTCGCAAGTTTAAATACCCACTTCAGTGGACAAAATACCGTATTGTGACAAATACAATAATGATAGTAGTGATCGTGATCGGCATTTTAGTGGTTAGTGGTTGGTTAGCGCTTTATCAGTTTGGCATGACCGATGAGATGCTTTATCGTGTGACTAAGATTTTCCCAGTTTCTGTAGCATCTGTGGATGGGCAAAATGTTGGTTTTTCTGATTACCTTATGTTTTATCGTAGCAGTGTGATTTCTATCGAACGCCAGTCTGGACAGGTGGACAATGATGGCTCTATCGCCGATTTGCGTCTGCAGTATAAAAGAGCAGCGCTAAGTGAGGCTGAGGAATTTACTTATGCTTTGAAGCTGGCAAAGAGTTTAGGTATTGAAGTGACGGACGAAGAGATTGCAAACGAATTTACTCGTCATCTTTCTATTGGTGGGGTTGAGCGAAGCGAAGAAGGTTTTTTGAAAATTATTGAAGAAAACTTTGGTTTGGATAAAAGTGAATATGAACATATGCTCTATTTGACCTTGATTAAGGTGAAGGTTGAGACGGAGATTGATGAGCATGCCAATCAGATCGCTAATAAGGTTGAAGCGTTGCTGGCAGAGAATGGGGGGAACTATTCTGCAGTTGCTGAGTCTTTGGGAGCCGAAATTGAGTTCCAGGAGACTGGAGGCATGGTTTCTAATCAAAACATTGATGGTGGCCGTGCTTCTGAAGCATTTAAGCTGGAACCAGGTGGGCAATCTGGGCGCTTTGTTTCAGTAAGCGGTGATGGCTATTATTTCGTTAAGCTTATCAAGAAAACCGAGACAGAAGTTAATTTTGTTTCTATCAAAGTTCCTTTTACCGAGTTTGATAGTCGCTTTAGCGCCCTTCGTGAAGAAGGCAAAATCAAAGAACATATCAAGATCCCTATTGGCGAGTAATAATGTTATAATGGCATCATACCCGTGAGGGAGTTCCTTAACAGGATATTTTGGTGAAGGAAAACGTGTCCCCTGTGCGTGGGAAGAAGACAAGGTAAAGAGTTACGATGAAAAAGACTTCCAATTTTTTCACGGTATGATAAACTTACTTACTGGTCTAGTTAAAGAAGTGAAATAATCAAAATATCCTAAACATAAACGCCCTAGAGAGGGCGTTTTTCTTTTTCTTTCTCTGGTGCGGGTAGAGGGAGTCGGACCCTCGTCTCATCCTTGGGAAGGATACATAATAGCCGTTATACGATACCCGCAACTACCCCTATTATAGCATATTTTACTTTAAGATATGCTATAATCTAAAGTAGCTATGGATGAGATAAGAGCGCAATTAAAACAAGCGATAAAAAATTTGTACAATCTGGATTTTGAACCGGAAATTACCGTGTCTCCGGCAAATATTGATGCTGACTATTCGTCCAATGCGCCTTTGAAACTTGCTAAGGAACTACATAAGTTGCCGATGGAAATTGCTGAGACGTTGAACGGGGAATTAAAGGCTGGAATATCTAATCCTGGATTTTTGAATTTTAAGGTGTCGGATAATGATTTAAGAGTGGTGATAAAAAATTTGAACAATAATTTTGAGGAGAGAGTGAGGTCGACTGAATATGAAGGAAAGACGGTAATTTGCGAGTTTAGTGATCCGAACCCTTTCAAGGTGCTTCACGTGGGGCATCTTTATACTTCTATCGTGGGCGATTCTATTGGACGGCTTTACGAATATGCTGGCGCGAAGGTGATTCGGGCTAATTTTGGTGGCGATGTGGGGCTTCATGTGGCGAAGACCATGTATGCTTTACTACAGAAGGACATAGATGATTTAAAAATTGAAGACATCGCAAAATGCTATATTGAAGGAACGGCGCTTTATGACGAGGATGAGAATGCACATGCGGCAATTACTAATTTGAATAAAGAAATCTATGAGATTAATGCGAAGGATCTTCATGATTCAAAACTTGCGGAAGTGTATTGGCGAGGCAGGGAATTGTCTTACGAATATTTTGATAGTTTTTATAATACTATCGGCGTGAAGTTTGATAAGTATTATCCGGAATCTACAGTGGCGGCGCTTGGGTTAAAGACTGTTAAGGAACAGCTTGATAATGGTGTCTATGAAGTGTCTGATGGGGCGGTGATATTTAACGGTGAGAAATTTGGCCTGCACACGCGTGTCTTTATTAATCGGGAAGGGGTGCCGACTTATGAAACGAAGGACGTGGGGCTGATATTTACCAAGTGGCAAGATTGGCATTTTGATAAATCGATTGTGATTACGGGTTCTGAACAGCTGGACTATATGAAGGTGGTGCTGAAGTCGATTGAACAATACGCGCCAGAGTTAGTGGCAAAGACGAGTCATTTGATTCACGGATTGGTGAAGCTACCTGGCGGGGTGAAAATGTCTTCTCGTAAAGGTAATTTTTTGAAGGCTGTCGACGTGCTGGAAATGGTGAAAGAGGAACTGAAGAACGAGTATAATTCTACTGATGAAAAAGTATCTCTTGCGGCGACGAAATATGCGTTTTTGAAATACAAGATGGGTGGGAATATTATTTTCGATCCGAAAGAGTCCGTAAAGATGACGGGGAATTCTGGGCCATATCTTTTATACTCAGCGGTTCGGGCTAAGAAAATCTTGGCGAATTGTCATGATGGTCAAGAGGTGGAGTATATATATAATATATATGAGAAAAATCTGGCTAAGAAGTTGCTAGAGTATAAAGGCGTGCTAGAAGAGTCTGTTTCCGAAATGGCGCCGCATAAATTGGCAAATTATTTGTATGAATTGGCACAAGAGTTTTCACGCTTTTATGAAAACTGCCCAGTGGCGGGCGCGGAGGAAGAGGCTGAGCGTGTTAGGTTGGTGAAAGTATATTTGAACACTATGACACACGGGCTGAATATTTTGGGAATTGAAATCCCGGAGTCAATGTAGTTTTTATTAAACTTATGCTATAATCTTATTAAGCTTAAAAGAGGTTATATGCAAATGAAGAAAAAAGTGGGCAAAAATGATACTTTTCGTGTCAAGGTATTATTGGCGTGCGAATTATGTTTAGCTTTGGTATTAGGCACTCTCGCAATTCTTGCGGCTTTTGGGGTTGCGCCTTGGCAGCATTATGCCATTGAAATCTTGGGTGTTACCGCCACTGATATGGATGGCGATATTGTTAAATCGAGCTCTCATTTTCTTGTTACCACTAACCATGGTTCAATTGATGGTATTCGCCAGTCGGTTTATCTTGAACCAGCTATTGATTATGAAATTGTCGAAAAGACGCCTGGTTCTGAGTATGAAATAGTTCCAACTTCTGAACTTGTTGATAATACTGTTTTTAATGTTGACTCCGTTTCAAATGAAGTGATTGCATATAAATGGGCTTTTCAAACCAAGAAGGATCTTTCAGTTTCTAAAGTGTATCCTGCAAATGGCGCAAATTATGTTTCTGCTTATTCCGTGATTGAGTTTTCTTTTTCTTACCCGGACGTTGATGGCGTAGAATCTCATTTTTCCATCAAGCCGCAAATTGAAGGAAGTTTAGAGAAGGATGGTCGCGTTTGGCGCTTCACTCCGTCATCGTCACTTTCGCCTAACACTACTTATGAAATCACAATCAAGGCCGGTTTAACCTATGGCGAAGAGACTATGACCAAGGATTTCCATTCCAGTTTTTCTACTTATGAGCGTTCGGCGGTTTCGTCGGATACTGAGATTAGAGGTATTACGCTAGATGGTGTGTCGACATTCACTGAATCAGAAAAACCAGTTATAGTTTTTGACGGTAATGATAATAAGTATTATGACGAGTCTGCTTCGGTAGATATTGAAAAAATTGCTTCTGCGGATGATTATATAAAGTATTTAAAGGATGGACAGGCTGAGGGTGAAATAATAGGGAACTATTCATTTGAGAAAACTGGTGACAATAGTGGCTATGTTAAAATGAGCGTCTTAGATCAGACATTGCCTACTGGATACTATATTTTCCATTTTAAATCTAGTGCTGGACAGAACCTCTACAAGGCAAACGTTGAAGTTAATAATTTAGCTGCATATGCTATTGAGTCAGAACGTGATGTAGTTATTTGGGTGGCTGAAGGTGGTGAGCTAAAGTCTGACGTTAAAGTCAATTTTAAAGATCGTGATTTTAGAACTGGTGAAAATGGTTTGTTGGAGATTAAGAACATTTCTGATTTTTCCGACAAAAACGATTACTTAAAAATTGGTGACACTGAACAACCACTTGTGATTGCGCTAACAAATTTCAAGAATGATATTTATCCAACAGGGTTTATTTATACTGACCGTTTGCTTTATAAGCCAACTGATACTATTAAGGTTTGGGGTTATGTCCCACTACAATTCTTTAAGGATGCACCAAAACGTGATAATTTTAGTGTCGTTTTTGAGGACATCAAAAAGACGATTACGGTGGACAAAGATGGCTTTTTCGCTCTTGAAATTTCACTCGACAACCACGAAGACTGCCCATACGGCAATATAACGTTGAGATATAATGATCAACGACTTGCTTCGCGGTTTGTTTCGGTCGAGAATTATTCATTGGAGAATTACACTTATGAATATATTGCTGACAAAAACTATATTATTGCTGGGGAAACGCTTAGCTTCAAGGTTAAAGTAAATCACGTTACGGGTTTTCCGGCTGCCAATAAGGATATAGTAGTGACTTATGATGATCATGACTATTATGGCTCTACCAATGCTTCTGGTGAAGCCGTTTTCAATATACAGACGGTGCCAGAAGAAGCTACTGCTGGGAGTCCATCAAATTATACGTCGGAATATCTCCAAATTAGGTCTGGCGGGGCAGAATATAATAAGTATTCTAATGGTATTACAATTTGGATTTTCAAAAACAATCTTAATATCTCTGGCAGTAATAGTCCAGAAGATGAGACAGTTGCATTCGGAGTGGATGTTCTAGATCTTAACAGAAACGTGAGGACGACGTCTGGTTTTCAGAATCTAGTTCAAGGTAAGTATGATGGTTCTGCAACAATATCTTTTTACGAAGAGAGAACTGAGCGTCATATTGAAAGCTATTATTATAATGCGTATTTGAAAGAAATGGTGCCATCTTATTCTGTGACTTCTTCGGCCTCATTAGTGGATACGGTGTCAGTCAATTTTGAAAATGGCAAAGTTTCCTATGAGTATCCTACTGATTTTAAAGATTCGGAGACTAATGTTCGTTATTCTTACTATGCAGTTCTTTCCACTTTTGATGGTAGTGGTCGACCAGCATATTCATATAAGAATACTTATTATGAGAATAGTTACCTTGGAGAGAGTACAACGACATACTACAGACCTTATGCTATTGAGGTTTATAGTAATACGCCGGGGAACCTTAGTTGGCAATATAATCTTTATCGTTTTGAGCTCAAGGATACCTCAGACTATTATTCACATGGTTTGAGAATGTCGGAGTCATATTCTATTGGTGATCATTTGTCTCTTAGCCTTTATGACTACAATAAAGAAAAAATTGAAAATCAAGGTTCAATTTTGGCGGTGGCCTATCAAGAAAGCGTGATAAAAACACAAGTCTTTACTGACAATGTTTTGGACTTAGAATTTGACCAAAATATGTATCCAGGTGCAGAAGTGGCGGGTGCGTATTTCGTGAACGGCAGATTCTATCGTATTGCTCCATCCTTTAGAGATTATAAGGCAGCAGACTCCAAACTCAATGTTACTATTGAGACCGATCGTGATTCTTATGAGCCGGGCGATACCGTGAAAGCCAAGGTTATCGTGACGCGGCCAGATGGCTCACGCGCTGGTGGCAAGGTCAATCTTTCAGTTGTGAATGAGGCTATCTTTAGTTCCATGGATGATGACACTTCAATTCTTGAGAATATTTATGATAATAAGTTCTTCAAATCTTACTCGATGTCGACCTACCGAGACTATGAATTATATGGTGGTGGTGGCATGGGTGCAGCTAGAGGAGGTCGGGCGGATTTCGGCGATACTTTATTCTTCGGCACTAAAGATTTATCAAATGGCGAGGCGGAATTCGAGTTTAAGTTGAATGATAGTATCACTTCTTTCCGTTTGACTGCTATTACCGTTGAGAATGGTACAGTGATTAATGCTGGTGCTGGTACTTCCAATGTTGTTTCTGCGTTGCCGTTAGCTATCTCGACAGTTATGCCAAAGAAGGTAAAGAATACTGACGATTTGGTGCTTAATGCTTCTTCAATAGTTTCTGCAGATGGACAAATAGATTATTCCTTCTATATCAAGGAGCTCGATAAAACTTTAACAACCAATGGGCTACCAGGCCAAAGTGTCAGTGTCAATTTTGGCAAGTTGGAGCTTGGACAATATACTGTTGAAATTTCCGCTCGTGATTCGGCAGGAAATGAAGATAAAATGATTTATCCGCTAGAGATTATCGAGACTGCTCAAGAAATTGCCGTCAAAAAGACGGTTGAGCTTTCGAGCAATTCCGAGGTTACTCCGTCTAAGAACCCAATCGTTGTTGAGATTTACAATAAGGACACTAAAAAGTATCTTTCATATCTTGATTTCCTAGAGACAAATCGTACTGTGCGTCTTGATACGCTCGTGGGTTATTACAAGTCGCTAGAGTTTCAGAACAAATACTATCATGAAGAAGCTTCTGTGCGTGTTCCGAGTTTCAATGGTTATTTATACTCTGAGTATATGTTGAGACCGCTTGAGAATGCAGAGGGCGACTATGTGCTGACGGCGTTAGTTAATTTCTTCGTTCCAGACTATTTTGAATTAAGAGCATCAAACTTTACTCCTAATTTAGATGACGATGTTTCTAGGGTGATTCAAAAGCTTCTGGTTCTGGCCAGTTTCAAAGAACCAGTGTTGCTAGACCTGAAGGCCGCTAGTAGTCTAGAAAATCTTTCTGACGAGGATAGAGTGAATATCGCACTTGCTTTCGCTATGCTAGGTGATTACGATACCGCAAAAAGTATGTACCAAAGCTTGAGCGATGACGAGGATGATGGTAGCATTTTGGCCGTACTTGCTACAATGATTGATAAGGAGAATGCTTCTTGGCGCATCGATAACGTGGTAGATTCTGAACAGACTGCAGATTATTTGCCATTTGCGATTGTTTCATTCTTTGTCAATAATGAAGTGGAGCTAAGCAATAAAGATAAGGTTAGGATTGTCGTGAATAATGAATCTGAGGAATTCGAGATTTCTCCTTTGGATGTCGTGAGACGCATTTACTATTCCAATGATCTTGCTAACTTAAGGTTTGATTCTAGTTCCGATAACCTCTTGGCGACATATTATTATCAAGGTGCGATTACTGAACTCGAGGATGGCTTTGAAACTGACATCAAAATACGTCTTGAGGGGACTCCTGTAGTTGGAAGAAATGTAGATTTGATCTTAGATATTTCGGAGCTTGGGGGTGAAGAACGGAACGGTGAGTTTAGCATTGCTTTGCCAACTAGCCTTAAATTCTCGGCAACTTTCTCTGGCCGAAATGGTGTCTACTTGATTCGCAATAACAATGAATACATCAAGCTTTCACTTTCTGAGTATTATCGTGATGATATCATTAGGATCCCATTGTATGTTTCTGCTCAGGGGAATTACGAATTTGAGCCGGTGATATTTACACATAAAGACGAATATCACTTGTCCAACAAACTAACAGTTGATATCTAGGGTTACTTGGCCAGATAGCTGATTTCTGGTATAATGTCCTCATGAAAAAGGCTAAACTTTTGTGGATTGATTTAGAAATGACCGGGCTGGACCCGCAAAAAGATAAGATTCTTGAGGTTGCTGCGATTGCGACTGATATGCAGCTGAACGAGATCGCTTCTTTTGAAGCGGTGGTGAAGGTTGATGAAGAGGTGATGAAAAGCCGCATGGTCGGTGAGTTTTGGGAGAAGAATAGCAAATCTCGCGATGCGCTGATGGCGCAGAACCGTGATGGTAAACCGGTCGCTGAAGTAGAGAAGGAATTGCTAGAGTTTGTTGGTCAGAATTTTGGGCAGGAGATTTATCTAGCAGGGAATTCAATTCATCAAGACCGGAAGTTTTTGGAGCAGGAGATGCCGGAGTTAAATAAGAAGCTACATTACCGGATGCTTGATGTTTCTGCTTGGAAAATTTATTTTGAAAATGCTTTAAAAAAGAAGTTTGTCAAGCCGGAAAATCACCGAGCGTTAGACGATATTAATGGTAGTATAGAGGAGTTTAAATGGTATTTGACCTTTCTCAAGTAACTGGCATTGGTGATTACCAAGAAAAAAAAGAAAAGGAACGTACACTGTATCTTAAAGGTGATAAGGTTTTCTTGGTAATTAACAAAAACACTATTGAGGTTCGCACTGATGGGGAATTGAAGAAATTGCTTACTGAAAAGTATGAATCGGTGATGGAATCGCGGTATTTTGGTCGTGGTGGGATAGAGATAGTTTTGGCTAGACAACTTGGGGTAGATGATTTAAACGATTTGGTGCGTCTGAGTTATAATTTAAGCTGAAAAAATATGAAGTTTTTCTAGTAAAACTCTTTACAGTGTTTTTGAGCTTATGCTATACCTATAAGGCAAACAGGTTATATGTGCAAAATATTAAGCAGCTTTTTCGGCTTTTTTCGCTTCGCGGGCTTCTTTTCTGCGGTTTAAGCGGTTCATCGCTTTAATAACTAGGAAGATAACCCAGGCGATGATTAAGAATTGGAGGACATTTTGCAAGAAATTACCGTAGGAAATGACTGCTTCGTCGCCGGTACCAAAGAAATTTGGAATGCGGATGACTAGGCCAGTGAAATTTACGCCACCGGCAATGAGACCGACGATTGGCATGATGATGTCGTTGACAAGGGAATTAACGATTGCCGTGAAGGCACCGCCGACGGCAACGCCTACCGCGAGATCTACTACCGAGCCACGATTGATAAATTCGATAAACTCTTTGCGGAAACCGCCACTTTTTTCGCGGGTTTTTGCGAGCACTTCTTTCGCTTTTTCAGTTTTTGTCTTGTCCACCGATTTCTTGGCTTCTGCCATATTATTCCTTTCTTTTATTTAGTTTCCGAAAAACTATCTAATTTGTCATATAGGGTGCTTAAACTGCTGTATGATGAGCCTATGATTGTTTGTAGACTTTCATTGCTGGTTGAATTATAAATATCGGTTTCTTCTGCCATAAATGCTGATATTTCGTATTTTATTTTTAAGACAAAAACTCTATCTAGGAGACCATTAATTTTTGCTTCTAATAGTTCTGCATCGAGTTCATCTTTGCTTTGGGTTGCTTGATCTTTGACGGTTTTTTCCAATGAGTTCACAGTTAATTTATAGTTGGTCTTTAGGAAATCTTCTATTTCGCGGCTAGTATTAGTGAGCACTGAGTAAAGGGATGCACTGGTAGAACGTAAATCTGAGGATTTGATGCTTTTTTGATAAACTGAAACTAATTCAGAGGTGTTATCGAGATGAAGTTGCAGGCTAGCGAGTTTGGTTTTACCGTCGCCGCCGCCGCCGAGAAATGAACCGAGAACAATGATTAGAATTAGGCCAATTACTCCAAATAGAATAACTTTAAAAAGTGGAGATGATGTGAAGCCAGTGTTGGGGGCCTTTTGTGGCCGTACTGTTGAAGAAATGTGCTTCAGATATTCTTTGTCGTCCATATGGTATAATTATACCATATGAACGACGCGAAGGAAGAAATCAAATCTCGTCTCGCGGTGGAGGATGTAGTCGGGCAATATGTGGAGTTAAAGAGGGCTGGCCGGAATTTAAAAGGCCATTCGCCTTGGGGTGTCGACAAAACGCCTTCATTTATGGTTTCTCCTGAAAAAGGGATTTGGCATGATTTTTCCGCGAATAAAGGTGGGGATATTTTTACTTTCGTGATGGAAGTTGAGGGAATTAGTTTTAAGGAAGCAATGGAAAAGCTAGCTGAAAAAGCTGGTGTTGATCTTTCAAAATACCGTGGCGGGGATTCAAATGTCACCAAAAAGAAAGTGCGTCTAAAAGAAGCGCTTGCTCTTGCAACGAAATACTACCAAGCTTGTCTTGTTCGTAATGAGACTGCTCGTGACTATGTTTTTTATAAGCGACATATGAATCGTGGGACTATTTCTGAGTTTAGAATTGGCTATTCGCCGGCGTCAGGTAAGGCACTACGTAAAGTACTAGAAAAACGTGGTTTTACTGAAGGAGAACTAGACGATGCAGGACTTCTGAATCAGTATAAGTCTGATCTTTTCCGGAATCGAATGATGGTTCCGTTTATTGATACTTCTGGTAATATTATAGGCTTTACTGCTCGTGTGCTGGATAAATCTGAGCCAAAATATTTGAATACTCCAGAAACGTTGTTATTTAATAAGTCTCGTTTTATTTTCGGGCTCTATAATGCAAAAGAAGCAATTCGGCGAAATGGGTTTGTAGTAATTGTAGAAGGGAATATGGATGTGATTTCTTCTCACCAGGCTGGTGTGAAGGAGGCGGTGGCAACTTCTGGTACTGCCATGACCGAGCAACACTTGAAGACACTATCTAAACTCACTTCTGATATTCGCTTGGCTTATGATGGCGATGCGGCTGGTGTTAAAGCTACGGAACGCGCAATCATGTTGGCTGGAGATCTTGGCATTGAGTTAACTGTGATTTCAGATTATCATGGCGCTAAGGATCCGGATGAACTTATTCAAAAGGATGCGAAGCTTTGGCAGCAAGCAGTGGAAGAGCGTGTCCCGGCGGTTGATTGGTTATTAAATAAATATGAAGAGAATCTTAATTTGCGTTTAG
This sequence comes from uncultured Candidatus Saccharibacteria bacterium, assembly GCA_946408595.1. GTDB lineage: Bacteria > Patescibacteriota > Saccharimonadia > Saccharimonadales > Saccharimonadaceae > Nanosyncoccus. The sequence continues at coordinate 117,981 of CAMJSX010000001.1, forward strand.
CTCCTGATAAAAAGAAGTATTCTGATGTAGCTCTTAAACTACTATCGTATATTAAAGATGAGGTTGAACGAGCTAGCTATGAAGAAAAGGTTGCAAAGAGAATTGGTGTCGAGATAAAGGTTCTTCGTGAGAAGGGCGATCGTTTGAATAAAAAAATAGAACAGGCCGCTGCAAACAGATATCTAAAAAAGCCGAAAACTGTGGTAACTTCGGCGTACCTAAAAAGGTTGGAGGATAGCCTTCTTGCGCTTAAACTGTTTGGCGGCATAGTGGAGACTGAAATTCCTTTGGAGGTGCCAGAGGACGAAGTAAGAATAAATGAATTAGAGTTAGTGTTTGACAATGATCACGAGGGAATTAAAGAAGTAAACTACGAGAAGGAAGCCACTGAGTTGATGAAGCGTTACATGGTGGAGTTAAATAAGCAAAAGATTGTTGAGCTGACCGAAAAACTGGCTACTTTAGACGAGAACGACGCAGAGTATGAAGAGGTTATTCGTGAGATTAGTAGCTTGCAAAAAATGCAAAAATGATTATAATTGCTATTAATGGATTCAAATAGTGATGATATTTTGAACGCGAGAGATTTGGCTCTTGATTTTGATGAGCCAGAGCGTGACGATCTAGAGAACGAAGAAGAGTTCAGCGATGAAGAATTAGCTATTACGCCAGAAAACGTAGACGCTTTCGCTGATGACTCGGTAAGATTGTATTTGAGAGAGATTGGAAAGATCCCTTTGCTCACACCTGAGGAAGAAGCGGATCTTGCTGCACGTATTGTAAAGGGCGATAAGAAGGCTAAGGATAAGATGGTTGAATCTAACATGCGTCTTGTAGTTTCTATTGCTAAGCGTTACGGTGGGCGTGGTCTTGATTTTCTTGATTTGATTCAAGAGGGAAATACGGGTCTTCTTCGCGCAGTAGATAAGTTTGACCCAGACAAAGGTTTTAAGTTTTCTACATATGCGACTTGGTGGGTACGCCAGGCGATTACTCGTGCTATTGCTGATCAGGCTAGAACAATTCGTATTCCAGTGCATATGGTTGAAACCATCAATAAGGTTCTTCGTACAACACGCAAATTAACTTCCGAGTTAAACCGTGAGCCGACTAACGAAGAGATTGCCGAAGAGCTTGGCATGGAACCAGAAAAGGTTGATTATGTGATGCGCATCAAACAGGATATCGCTTCGCTTGATGCTTCTATTGGACGTGAAGGTGATGATGAGGATTCTGTACTTGGTGATTTCGTAGAGGACGAAGAACGTGATAGCCCTGAAGATTCTGCTGCAAACCAGATTTTGAAGGAACAACTTTCTGAAATAATTGCGACCTTGACTGATAGGGAACAAAAAATTATTCGTCTTCGTTTTGGTATTGGTGGTGGCCGACCACATACTCTAGAGGAAGTTGGTAACGAATTTGATGTTACCCGCGAACGTATTCGTCAGATTGAAGCAAAGGCCCTTTCTAAACTTCGTAAGAATAAAGATACAAAAAAACTTCATGAATATTTAAGGTAGGAGGAACATGGATTGTTCAATATTAGATTGTAGCCAAGGTATTGAAGGGGTTCTTCAGCTTGTAATCAATATTATGACCGCTGGGATTGCTATACTCGCTACAATCGGCATTGTGGTTTCTGGTGTTCAGTATCTCACCGCTGGTGGGAATGAGGAGCAGGTCAAAAAATCCAAGCGTCGTTTGTTTGAAATAATTATTGGACTAGTAGCCTATGCTATTGTCGCTTCGATTCTTTCTTGGTTGCTTCCAGGGTTTAAACAGAATAATGGCGGCGGTAGCAGTAGTGGTGGGGGTGGTAGTTCTGTGCAAACACCTCCTAGTAGTGAAGAAAGACCTCAACAGTACGAACAATAATGAATCGCGTAATAATTGTTTTCAATCCTCGTTCTTCTCGTTTTGCCGAGGTTGAACAAGATGTGCTTGCTCGTGCGAGAGAATTACAGGGTTATATAATTGGCAAATATGAAGTTGCACCGACGAACCTTGGTGATAACATTAAGAAACTGGCCAAAGTTTTGGAGGATGGCGATCTTGTTTTGTCGGCCGGTGGCGATGCAACTGGAATTATTTCTGCAAACGCAATTATTAAATCTGGGAAGGATGCTACTTTGGCGGTGCTTCCGTATGGTAATTTCAATGATCTTTCTCGGACTCTTCGTACGACGCAATTTGATGACGTTTTTAAGGGGAAGACTAAAAAGCTATATCCGTTCGATGTCATCATTGACGGTAAGCGTTGGCGCTTCGCTACATGTTATGTGACTATAGGTATGACTGCGGCGGCGGTGAGCATTTACGATCAACCAAAGATGCGTCAGAAATTAAAGAAGAAGTTTGGCCGAAAGGTGAGTTCTTATACCGATCTTGCGAGTTGGTATTTTAAGCATCGTAAGGAATGCATTCTTCCGGAGTTTAAACTAAACGGTGCTTTAATGCACAGAAAAACTTCGGATTATGCGGCGGTTAATGGGCGATCAATGGCGCGCGTGATGAAGGGTAGAGATGATTATCGCGATCCAAAGCGTTTTCGCAGCGAGACTGATCGTTTAACGAGTTTTTATCGTTTAGCAAAACTGATGCTAAAGAGTGTTACCGTGCGCATTCCTGGTTCATCAACTTCTGGTGATGTTTTGGAATTTACGGAGCCATCTAGTGTCGCGATTCAGGCTGAAGGTGAAAGCGAAGTGTTAAAAAATGTTAAGAAAATTGAAATAAAGAAAGGTGAAGTATGTCTGAAGGTAATAGAGAATTAGAGCAGATTATTAAATACATGAAATCACATTGGCCGTCAGAAGTGAAGCCAGAATGGCAAGTTGGGTTGGCTGAATATCCGGCGATTCTGAAAAAAGTGGTAGATGATTTAACGTTGGCGGCGACTAAGAATCGGCACTTGATACGGATTGCGGGGTTATCTGGCTCAGGGAAGACTACGCAGATTTTGCCGGGCGTTGAAGCTTATTGTGAGAAAAATAATTATTCACCGATTTTGATGGCAGCGCGGCGTTTTGTTGAATATCACCCACACTACCAGGAAATCAAAGAATATTACGGCGACGAAAACGTACGCAAAATGACTGATGAGTTCGCGACGATTATGCTATTCTTAACTCTTTCAGAACTGATTACTGGAGGTTATGACATTGTGCTCGATGTGACGTTGCTTGATCCTGAAATGGAAGGTATTCTACTTAAGATGGTGAAGGAGAATGAATATAAGTTTTCGCTTCTGATGATTGCGGTTTCGCCTACGGTTACAGAACAGTATTTGTCTGGTCGGGCCTGGCGGCATAGTCGCGAGACGGAACTGGAATTCATTCGGGCAACTTCTAAGGCTCTAGAGTTTTATGCTGAGAATTCACCGGAGTCTCGGATTATTATTTGGAGCGTTTATGATAAGCCACCAGTTTATGATGGTCCGGTGAAAGATTGTCTGAAGGTTTTTGCTGATTATTCTTCACGCGAGGAGTTACCGAAAAAAGATGATGACGAGCGTCGTGATGCAAAAATAAAATATCTTACTACTGCTCTATAATAATGCTATAATATTCCCATGGACAATGTAAAAATTATCGCCATCGTTGGTATGAGTGGCAGTGGCAAGTCCGTTGCGGTAGATTATCTGACTAAGAAGGGTTATCCTAAGGTATATTTTGGGGGCATGATCTACAAGGAGATGGAAAAGCGTGGAATTATTCGCACTGAAGATGGTGAATCTGAAAAAATTTTCCGAGAAGAAATCCGAGAAAAGGAAGGCAAGGACTGGGTCGTGCGTCAAGTCATTGCTGAAACTAAGGACTTGATTGCTGCTGGTCAGAAACGTATTATTCTAGATGGCGTTTATTCATGGACCGAATACAAGATTTTGAAGCATGAATTTCCTAAAAATCTGACTTTTATTGCTATTGTGGTTGATAAAAAACTCCGCTACGATCGCGTGGCAAAGCGCCCGGGTCGTGCCTTTGATAGTGCCGCCATTCGTGAACGTGACCGCAGTGAAATTGAAAACCTTGAAAAGGGCGGTCCTATAGTTGCCGCGGATTATTATGTTTTGAATAATGGTACTATTGCTGATGCTGAGAATCGTGTAGAAGAAATATTGAAGGAGATTGAATTTTGACAGACATAGCAAAAATATCAAATGTGGCCTACAAAAAGGGGAACTGGATGCGTTATACGCTTTGGGTTTTGGCGGCAATTTGTATTGGAGCTTTAATACGCACTTTCGTTAGTACGATGAATGGTGAAGTGTCTGCGGCAGTTCCAGATGGTTATCGTTTTTCAGTGACTGATAATTATACTGAAGGCAGTAAGGTGAGAACTAGGTACTATGTTTACGATGATAAAATTGTGGTGGAGGATGAGAGTATTGAAAAAGATAAGGTGAATCGCACAGTTTTAATATATGACAATGTGAACACGGTGGGGCTCCAATATGATGAAGAAACAATTCAGTTATGTGAGCTGGGTGCTTGCCGTGAAAAGCCAAAAATCCTAGCCACAATCAAGAATCTAATATCGCGGAAAATTGGTCGCGAATACATAGGTTTTTAGTATGAAACGTTTAGTAATAATTGACGGTAAATCAGTGTTTTACCGGGGGTACTATGCTATGGGTGCGTTGTCGCTTTTTGATGGTACGCCGACGGGTGGGGTTTATGGTTTTGCAGCGATTGCTATGGAAATTGTGAAGAAACTTAATCCGACCAAAGTCGTGGTGGCTTGGGATTCAAAAACATCGGTTTCAAAAAGGCGGGCGATTTATCCTGAATATAAAGCTGGGCGGGTGAAGCCAGGGGAGGATTTTTATACTCAGATTCCATTGCTTGAGGAGTTGATTCATGACTTAGGTTGGAATTTCGTGGAGATTGATAATTATGAAGCAGATGATATTATTGGGACATTGAGTCGTGAGGCGGATGAAGCTGGTGACTGGGAGACTTATATTATTTCGTCCGATCTTGATATGCTGCAAATTGTAGATGACAACACGCATATGTGGCGGATTCTGAAAGGGTTTTCGAATATTGAGCAGATTGATGTGTCTGAGTTTGAAACTAAATATGGTATAAAGAAAGCGCAGTTTTTGGACCTTAAGTCTTTGAAGGGTGATGCTTCTGATAATATCCCTGGAGTTCCTGGGATTGGTGAAAAAACGGCGGTGAAGCTTTTAAATGATTATGGCACGCTTGATAATATATATAATAATATAGAGCAAATTCCGGGTTCTGTGAGAGGGAAGCTAGAAGCGGGTAAGGATTCGGCTTATCTTTCACGCAAACTCGCAAAAATTATGTTTGATGCGCCGGTTGATCTTAATGAACTTCCTGAGTTTTCGTTTGACCGCGAAAAGGTTATCACGGGCCTCAAGAAACTTGAGTTTAATTCGTTGATTCGAAAATTCGTAAAGGAGGGATCCGAAGCAGCGCTCTCTCGGGACGGGTCGCTCGCGCCCGTCGTTACGGAGCTCGCGCCCTCATCCTCGGTCGTAACCTCCGGAAGCCCTCGAGTAGCGCTATCTTCGGATCCCCTCGAAAACGCCGTTTCATTACCCGCAGACGCTATTATCGATTTTGATATTAAAGGTTTGATGCACAATGATAAGAAGGTGGCGGGGGAGATTTTGGCGGGGAAGAAGTCGTTTTGGGATTTGAATCAGGCGGCGTTTCTTTTGAATCCGCTGGCTAGGGAGAATCCACAGCTAGTAGTGCCGGAAGAAGAGTATCAAAAACAAGCCTTGGAGTTTAGTAAGTATCCTCGACTATATAATATATATACTGATTTTGACTTGCCACTGATTCCAGTGCTTTACAAGATGGAAGAAAAGGGGATGCTGATTGACCGCGGGTATTTTGAAAACTTGCAAAAGGAATACACTGCTGAGGTGCGTCGTCTTGAACAGGAAGTTTATAAGTTGGCAGGCACAGAGTTTAATCTAAATTCGCCGATTCAGCTTTCGGAGGTTTTGTTTAACACTTTGAATCTTCCGACTAAGGGTGTTAAGAAGACTTCTCGGGGCTATTCTACTGGAGCTAAAGAGCTGGAGAAACTAAAAGATTCTCACCCGGTGATTCCGAAGATTATTGAGTATCGTGAGGCGGCGAAACTATTGTCGACATATATTATCCCGATGCCGGATTTGGCCGATGATGACGGTCGGGTGCATACGACTTTTACTCAGAATGTGACTGCGACTGGACGTTTAAGTTCGAAGGATCCGAATATGCAAAACATTCCGGTGCGTACTGAGGAAGGGAAGCGAATCCGTACTGGGTTTGTGGCGCCAGAAGGTAAGGTGCTAGTTTCGGCGGATTATTCACAGTTTGAGCTGAGACTTGCGGCGATTTTAAGTGGAGACCAAAGCTTAATTGATGATTTTAATAATGGGATCGATATTCACACTAAGACGGCGGCGGAGGCTTTTCACGTTCCGTTTGAGCAGGTGACTAAGGAGCAACGTCGGGCTGCTAAGGTAGTGAACTTTGGAATACTTTATGGTATGAGCGTGAGGGGTTTGTCGGAAGCAGCGAAGATGCCGTTTTATGAGGCGAAAGAGTTTATCGAGAATTATTTTAGGCTTAGAGCACCGATTAAACAGAAACTAGAGCAGATTTTGAAGCAGGCTAGGGAAGAGGGATTTGTGGAGACTTTTTATGGTCGCCGTCGTCCGACTCCTGACGTGAAATCGTCGAACTTTGTAATTCGGCAGGCGGCTGAGCGGGCGGCGATGAATATGCCGATTCAGGGGACGGAAGCGGATTTGATGAAGCGAGCGATGATTCACGTGGACAAAGCTTTGCCAGAGGGTGCTGAGCTGGTAATGCAGATTCATGACTCGTTGATCGTGGAATGTGATGAAGAGCAGGCTGAGAAAGTGGCAGAAATACTGCAGCGCGAGATGGAACATGTTGCGCCAGAACTTGAAGTTAAACTGGCGGTTGAGGTGACGATTGGTAAGAATTGGGGTGAACTGTAGTTTTCCACAATTTTTCCATATTTAGTGTTAAAAAGTTCTTGACACCACTACATGTGGTGTTTATAATGGTTTTTAGGTAATGCTTAATAACAAACATAAGTCTGTGAAAGGACAGAAAATCATGAAGAAAATTATTTACAAAAACCCTAACGACGCCGAGAATTTCGACCTCAAGCGTTTTGTAAAGTCTTTGAATCGTTATGCCAAAGTTTCTGAAAGTGATGCTAAGAAAGTTTTGGAAGATTTTGAGCAATACGAAACAATGCACGTTTCTTGTCTGGTTGAGGCCGGCATGAGACTCATTGCTGAGAAGAAGGACGAAAAAGCCGCTAAGGAATATTTTGAGCAATATGCTGAATACTTTGATGAAGGCAAATTTGAACGTCTTCGCCGTATTACTGGTTATCTAGTTGGTACTTTGGACCGCTGGAATGATGCCAAGAAAGCCGAGGAAAAGGCTCGCGTCAAACATTCCGTGAACTCTGCAATTGATGACGCTGCTCGCATGGCTGCGCTTGAAACTCAAGCTATGGAGCAAAACATCGCCTACGCCCACTGATATGATATAATAGGCGTATGCCGGAGTTACCAGAGGTAGAAACAATTAAACGTGGTCTTTGTCAGTTTATCGTGAAGAAGAAACTGATAAGGACCACGATTTTATGTGCCAAATCTTTTATTGGTGAGCCGGTAACTGGAGCGGTGAAGGATATTCGTCGGTTTGGGAAAGCCCTCATTATCGACTTAGACAATCAGAAGTCGCTGATGATTCATCTAAGGATGACGGGGCAGTTAATATATGATGGAGAGGAGCGTTATGCTGCTGGCCATCCGAGTGAGAATTTTACGGCTGAGCTGCCGAATAAACAGACTAGAGTGATTCTCGAGTTTGATGATGGGGTTTTGTATTTTAATGACCAGAGAAAGTTTGGTTTTATTAAGGTTCTTCCGACTAGTGAGGTAGAGAAGGATGCGTTTATTAAGAAATTAGCTCCGGAGCCTTGGACAATTTCTGTCGATGAGCTATATGAGAAGTTGCAACGTCACAAGAATTCGGCGATTAAACCGACTATTCTAGACCAGACTATTATCTGTGGGCTGGGGAATATTTATGCTGATGAGGCGCTGTTTGCGAGTAAGATTCATCCTGAGAGAAAATGTGGCACGATTACGCGGGAGGAAACCGAGCTACTAATTGAAAATGCCAAGGATGTGATGGAAAAATCGATTGCTTCTGGTGGTTCGACCATGGCGACTTATGTGAAAGCCGATGGCACGAAGGGCGATTATCTTGATTTCTTTGCGCAGGTGTTTCATAAGGAAGGACAGCCTTGCCCACGCTGCGGGACCAAGATTATAAAGATCAAGGTGGCTGGGCGCGGTACGCATATTTGTCCGCATTGTCAGAAGAAGGAGGGTGAGAAATGATTCAGATATTTACCGGTGATGACCGTGTTCGGGCGCAGCAGGAAATTAAAAAACTGTTGGGTAAGGACTATGAAGTGATTGAGGGGGCCGAGATTAATTTGGCAGACCTTCCGAGTATTTTTTATGGAGCTTCATTGTTTAGCGAGAAACGTAAGATTTTGATTCGTGATTTTTCAGCAAATAAGCCAGCTTATGGAGAGCTCTCTAAATATTTGGACACTCCGCATGAGATTATTTTGTTCGAGACTAAATTGGATAAACGTAGTGTTGCCTACAAAGAGATAAAGGATAAAATTTCAGTGAGGGAGTTTAGCTTGCCAGAAGACCCGAATTTTAAGCAAGTGTTTAATATTTACCGCACGGCTAAGACTGATGGCCCGCGAGCCATTAAAATGCTAGAAGTGATTAGGCCAAATGAAGATCCAATTAAATTTGCTGGACTTTTAGTTTCGCAGGTGATTAAAGATTATACGATGAAGCAGGGAAATAAGGAAAAGAAGGTTCTGAAGGCGCTGTCTAAACTTGATCTTAAAATGAAAACCACAAAAATCGACCCCTGGTTACTCGTGGAGTCGTTTTTGCTTGAATTATCTACTTTTTAGTAGCTGGCTTCTTGGCGGCTGGCTTTTTGGCAGTAGTCTTGGCCTTGGCAGTCGTCTTAGCGGCCTTTGGAGCAGCTTTTGGAGTGGCAGCTTTGGTGGCGGTCAATTTGACACCAGCCTTTTTGGCGAAAGCGTGAAGTTCGGCTTTACGACGAGCAGCAGTGTTTTTCTTGAGTAGGTCTTTCTTTACAGCTTTATCATACTCAGATTGAGCTTTGGCCAAAGTTTTGGCACTTGGTTTGGTTTTGAAAGCCTTAACTGCAGCTTTAATATCTTTTTTGATTTCTACATTGTGCTCTGTGTGCTTTTCCGCTTGACGAGCAGCCTTCTTGGCAGATTTAATAATCGGCATTTTTTTCCTATATAATTAAAAATTAATGACTTTTACACATTATAACTCTTTTCTCTTAAAAAGTAAAGTCCCAGCCAAAAATGACCTTGCTATTTTTAGAAGCTTATGGTAATCTTGTGTTAGAAAGGTAATAATGCCTGATCAAAACGACACAAACCCAACACCAATTATAGATCCAGTTGTTCCAGCTATCGGGCAGGATGGTGTTCCTGTTGATGCGTCGTATGCAGATGTAGTCGTTCCTCCTGTCCCAGAACCAGCTCCGGCGCCTACAGCGCCAGTGGCTTCTGATGGTGTGGCCGCTCAATCGCCAGTGGGTTCTTTAGCCCCAGATTTTGCTGCTGCTAATGTTCCAGAGAATAATACCGATAACTCCGCTATGATAGCAGATGTGGCAGCCAAGATTAATTCTGCTCACAATATTCTTGTCGCTTTGTCTTCTGACCCTTCAGTAGATGAAATGTCGGCAGCGATTGGTTTAGCGCTTTATCTAGATCGTTTAAATAAGCGTGTGACGACTATTTATTCGGGGGCTACGCCGAATGCTCTTAAGTTTTTGAAGCCGGAAGAGACTTTTGAGAAGACCGCTGACATTTTGCAGGATTTTGTGATTGCTTTGAACAAGGAGAAGGCAGATCATTTGCGCTATAAACTTGATGGCGAATACGTTAAGATTTTTATTACTCCTTATCGTTCGAAGATTACTAGCGAAGATTTGGAATTTTCGTATGGTGATTACAATGTAGACTTGGTACTTGCTCTTGATGTCGCGAATGGGATTGATCTTGATGATGCGCTTCGTGAGCATGGTCGGATTATGCATGATGCTGTAGTGATTAATATTACTACTGGGAATCCAGGTAAACTGGGCGAGATTGAATGGAGCGATAAAACTTCAAGCTCTGTTTCTGAGATGATTGCAGAACTAGTTATTGGTATGAATTTAAATAAGCCAGAAAAAGAGGAAGCTACGGCATTCCTTACTGGTATTGTGGCGGCGACGAATCGTTTTGCAAGCGCTGGCACTACATCGAAGACGATGAAGATTGCTTCTAAGTTGATGGAATTTGGCGCGAACCAACAATTGATTGCTAAGAATATTACTCCAGATACCGAGAATGAATTCTTTACCTTTGACGCTGGAGATGGTGAAAAGGCCGATGGAGATGCTACTAAATTAGATATTAAACATGGTGGTGAAACTGATGTTGATGAAGACAAAGAAATTAGCGCATCGGTGAATGACAAGGAATCAACTTTGCTCGCTGATCTTAAGGCGGCTGAAGCTAGTTTGTCTTCTGCGGGCGCTGAAGTAACGCCGACCGAAGAAGAGAAACCAGTTCGTATTGAAGATGAAAAGACTGACGAGAAGACAGATAATGAAGCTGACGATGAGCTTGCGTCTGTGGCTGCAGATTTGAAGACTGCAGTCGAAGGGGGAACGACATCTGAACCAAAGCTTCCTGAGCCAGTAGGTGCTATTGCTCCAGAGCCTGCTTTAGAGCCAGTGGCTGCGCCAGCACCAACAGGCGATATTTCGTTAGAACCTACGGAAGAAGAGACAAATAAATACGGCCAGATGTTAGAGGAAGCTTTAGCTGAGGCAGGTGTAGATGATTCTCCAATAGGAACGATTGCTAGTACACCTGATGAACCTGCTGATTCTTTCAATAATCCGGCTTTGAATTCCGCTCCTTCAGTTGCGAGTGTTCCAGAGATTAACGGCGTGCCAGAAATAAACTATATGCCGCCTGCGGGTGAGGATATTTTGCCACCACCACCAGCTCCACCGATTGATCCTAATTTGCCAGAACCTACTCCACTTGGTCCACAACCTGCGATGCAAGACCAAATATACCAGCCACAGGCTGCTGCTCCAGGTTCCTTCCAGATTCCTGGCGTTTAAAATCTCTTGATTTTCATATCTAAATGCGATATAATAACCAGCAGGTGGATTCGTAGCTCAGTTGGTTAGAGCGCTGCCCTGTCACGGCAGAGGTCGCGAGTTCGAGTCTCGTCGGATCCGCCATTTTGCTTTCAGCAAAACAACAAAAAGGGAGACTCGTTCTTCGAATCGAGTCTCGTCGAGCAGAGTCTCGTCGAAGTATTGTATAAATTTTTACTCTGTGGTATAATACATTTCAATATGGCTATTAAAGTTACTAGAAAAGATCAGGGAGAAGCGAACGAGAACATTATTCGCCGTTTCAACCGCAAAGTCCTTCAGAGCGGTATGATGCCTCTTAAGAAGTCGCAAATGCGTTTTTCAAAACCTATATCAAAGCGCGAACGCCGTCTTAAAGCTATCATTCGCGAAGCCCGCAAGGCCGAAAAGACTGAACGCATCAAGCTTGGCTTGAAATAACAAAATCTCCCCTTTAAGGGGAGATTTTTTGTGCTATAATTTAATTAAAGGAGTAATATGATTATTTTATTTGGTTTAGCTGGTTCAGGTAAGGGAACACAAGGCAAGGCCTTGTCGGAGATTTTTGGATGGCGGGCTTTGTCGGTAGGGCAGGTGATTCGTGATACTGGTGAGTATGCTAACACGATTGATAAAGGGAACCTCATTCCAGATGAGGACGTGATTCGTTTGATGACTAAGCAAATTGAAAAATCTGAGGCTGAAGGTTTTGATGTGATACTTGATGGCTATCCGCGCACGGAATACCAAGCCAAATGGTTGGTTGATCATATGTCCGATAAATTAGACGGGGCCATAATTTTGGAAGTGCCAAAGGAAGAGCTTTACGAACGTTTGACGCTGCGTGGTCGTGATGATGATAAAGAAAAAGAAAGCATTGATCGGCGCTTTGAAATCTTTGAACAAAATATTTGTTCAATTTTACCTCTGTTGGAGGCCAAAAATATTCCAATTCGGCGAGTTGATGGCGTGGGTTCAATTGGTGAAGTGACCGACCGTTTGGTAGATGTTGTGAAAGAATTAAACCCTGATGCCACTGAGCAAGACGAAGACGTCAATGGTGACGAGATTGAAAAAAGCTACGGAGAATAGAATGATTAATACTGAGAATAGTAGCCAGGACAAAGTCCAGGAAAAGATTGTCGCCATGCGTGAAGGCGGTAAGATTTTGGGTAATTTGCTGCGCGATTTGAAAGAGTATGTGAAACCGGGGGTGACTGGTAAGGAAATTGATGCTTGGGTGCGCAAGGAAATTGTTAAACGTGGTGCGAAGGTGGCTTATGATTTGTTGGATGAGGAATTCCCGGGAGCAATTTGTATTTCCGTGAATGATGAATTAGTGCATGGTGCGCCGAAGGACGAGCCGTTAGAGAAAGGCGACAAGGTTAGTTTTGATCTAGATATATATTATAAGGGTTACTTTACTGATTCGGCTTTTACGATGTTAGTAGGCGGTGAAGGTTCACCGGCCGTGAAGAAGATGATTAGTGTGACTGAATCCTCGATGTGGGAGGGTATTGAGCAAGTAAAGCCGGGCGCTACGATTGGTACGATTGGGCATGCGGTAGAGCAGGTTTTGAGAAAAGGTCATCTTGGCGTGATTGAAAATTATGTCGGTCACGGTATTGATAAGGAAATGCATTCAGCGCCGGAGGTACCAAATTATGGCAAGAAGGGCCACGGCTATAAACTAGTGGAAGGCGATACAATTTGTATTGAGCCGATGTCTTGTCTTGGTAAGCCGGCTAACCATATTGAGGGTGATGACAACTGGACTGTGAAGATGAATGACGGTAGCATTGGTTGCCATTGTGAACATACTGTGCTTGTGACGAAAGATGGTTTTGAAGTTTTGACTCTACCAGACTAGTTGTGCTATAATGAGCTTATGGATAACGATAAACGCTTTGTAACCGGTCTTGATGTGGGCACCGAAAACGTCCGCGCTGTAATTGCTACAGTTGATAAAGATAATCATATAGCAGTAGTTGGTTACAATGAAGGCAAGACCGCAGGTATGCGAAAGGGTATTCCGGCGAATTTGACTGGTCCGGCTGAATCTATTGATAAGATGCTCGCTGAGGCAGAGCGAATGGCGGGTTACGAAGTGCGTTCGGCGTTTGTTTCGATTAATGGTTCACAAATTTTGTCTACTCATACTGAGGGTATGATTGCCGTTGGTACGGTGGAGCACGAGATTAATGAGACTGATCTTGACCGAGTTGAAGATGTGGCGGTGACTGGCCGAATTCCGGCCAATCGCGATGTACTAGACGTGATTCCGCTTGAATATGCTTTAGACGGGCAGGCAGGGATTAAAGATCCGCTAGGGATGAGCGGGGCTCGTCTTGAAATGCGGGCAAATGTGATTTCTGCTCTGACTCCGAATTGCGACAATTTGAAGAAAGCGACTTTGTCTGCGGACGTGAATGCTGATCGTTTGGTCCCGAGTGCTGTTGCGGCAGCGAAGGCCGTGCTTTCTGAGCGTCAAAAAGAGAACGGTGTGGCGGTAGTTGATATGGGGGCAGCGACTACATCGATAGCAGTTTATGAAGAAGGCGATTTGCAATATGTTGGTGTAGTGCCGGCAGGTTCGAACAATATCACTAATGATCTTGCTATCGTTCTAGCTATTGATCCTGATATGGCTGAGGAGATTAAGACTCGTTTTGTCACTGGTAGTTTTAATTCTGAGAAGAATCCCGTGATTCGCATTGGCAAGGAAGGCAAACTTGAGCGTGCTTTTGAGAGAAAAGAAGTCGAAGAAGTAGTGAAGGCTCGTTTGGAAGAAATCTTTACAGAAATTCGTAAGAAGTTGAAGTCTGCTCACTATGATCAACGTCTCCCAGAGGGAATTGTTTTGACTGGTGGCGGTGCCAAGATGCGTGATATTGAATTATTTGCTAAGCAAGTGCTAGAAGCGTCTGTGAAAATTGGCATACCACAAGATTTAGGTGGGGTCTCGGAGCCAATTGCGAAGCCAGATTATGCTGTGGCTATTGGGCTTGCTAAACTTGCGGCTGAAAGCTTAGACCATCTTCCGTCCTCAAATAAGAAGAGCAAAAAATCTTCCAAACCATCTCTTAAAAAGCCTGGATTATTAAAAAAATTATTCAGCAAATTTTAACTCTTGATTTAGAGACAATTTAGATATATACTAGTAGTATATAAAGCGAGGATTTATTATGCCAGAAGTTAAACCGACAGAGGTGGAAAGCAAAGCAAGCATTAAAGTTGTGGGTGTAGGCGGTGCCGGAGGTTCCGCTGTTGAAAGAATGAAGGAAGTAGGGCTCACAGGTGTGGAATTTGTTGCCATCAATACTGATGCTCAGGCGCTTCATCACTCTTCAGCTGATGTTAAAGTTCATATTGGAAAAGGCCTTGGGGCTGGTGGCGATCCAGAAAAAGGTCGCGAAGCTGCCGAGGAAGGTAGGGAAGCCATTGATAAGGCTCTGGATGGTGCTGACATGGTATTTATCACGCTTGGTGCTGGTGGTGGTACCGGTTCTGGCGCAGGTCCGATTGTGGCAGAAGAAGCTCGCAAGAAAGATATTTTGACTGTTGGCGTGGCGACGAAGCCATTTACGTTTGAAGGTGCACGTCGTCGGGCGAATGCTGATTTAGCGATTGATAAGTTGGCTCGTCAAGTTGACGCATTGATTACAATTCCAAACGATCGTTTGCTTCAGACGATTGATCCTCGTACTCCTCTGCTTGAAACCTTTAAGATTGCTGATGATGTTTTGCGTCAAGGTGTCCAAGGTATTTCTGAGCTAATTACTGAACATTCATTGATTAACCTCGACTTTGCGGATGTGAAAGCCATTATGAAGAACGCTGGTTCTGCACTCATGGGCATTGGTCGTGCTTCTGGTGAAAACCGTGCTGTGATTGCAGCTCAACAAGCCGTTGAGTCACCATTGATTGAGGTAAAGATTGAAGGTGCTCGTGGTGTGTTGTTTAGTGTGGCTGGTGGTTTTGATATGTCGATGAGCGAAGTCCAAGAAGCGGCAGAAGTGATTACTGGTGCAGTTTCGCCAGATGCCAACATTATCTTTGGTGCTTCTATCCGCCCAGAACTTGAAGATGAAATTGTGGTTACTGTAGTAGCAACTGGTTTTGATTCGGAATATTATAATAATGGCAATGAACAGCCAGTAGAGGAAGAACCAATTTCTTCTTTCTCTAAAGATGAGAAACCTACTGCTGAGGTAAAGGATTTTGCAGCTGAAAGCAAATCTAATATGTGGGATTCAATTAAGAACGAGCCAACACCTGAACCGGCTCCATCCGATGATGACGAAATGGATGTACCGCCTTCACTACGTGAGCGTTTGCGAGGCAAAAGAAAGAAAAACTAAATAGGAGCGGGGCATGGAATATAGATTCCGAATTGGCGATAGCAAAGTGTTAGAGAGTAGGGAAACTCTCGATGGCACGATGATTCGCCGTCGTCGTGAGTCTACTGATGGTCACCGTTTCACCACCTACGAAAGAATTGAGCTTCCGCCACTTACCGTATTAAAACGGAGTGGCAATAAAGAAATTTATGATCGCGACAAGCTACTTTTAGCTGTGAAGCGCAGCGTTGGTAAGTTCTTTAATTCTGAGCTTGAGATTGAAGATGTCGTGACGCGCGCTACGGATATTTTGTATTCTTATAATACCGATCAAGTGAGTTCTAAACAAATTGGTGAGGCAGTTCTTGACGTACTTGCTGAGGTAAATGAAGTTGCCTATGTGCGTTTTGCTTCTGTATTTCGCGAATTTAAGACTCTCGAGGACTTTGAAAAAATATTGAAGGAGCAAAAAGAGAAGAAAAAATGAGGGTGGTTTGTATTTATAAGGATAGGCAGGACTATACCAGAAGTGTTGAGGAGTGGCTGGAGAATTTTCGCCGTCAGACTGGCCATGAGATCGAGACAATGGACCCAGATAAAAATACTGGGTTTTGTGAGGCGTACGATATAGTTGAGTTCCCGACGATTATTGCGCTTGGCAATACTGGTGAAGTACGGAACATCTGGCGTGGGCGGACTTTACCGCTGATGAATGAAGTGCTATACTACGTAATTTAACCTTGACTTTTATGGGGGAAGTGTTATTATAAAAGCATAAGTATTAAAAATAAGAAGGCCATACAAACATGTACAGCAATAATAGGATACTTAATGCTTTAGCCGGCGTGCTTTTGTCGATGGTTTCTTTTTCGGTACTGATTTTGACTTTGCCGAGTGCCAAGGCTAGTGATAGTGTGGTCGATAATGTAACTATCAACGTCCCAGTCTCCTGTTCTATGTCCGCTACTGGTAATAACTCACATAATGCCACTGTCCAGAATGGTGCTACAGTCAGTGATATCGGAACCACTAACATTAAAGTCATATGTAATGATAACTCCGGCTATGCCATCTATGCCATAGGCTATACTGATGATACCTATGGTAAAACTGTATTAACAAGTTCAACACTAGGTTCTACTCACGATATCATTACATCATCTACTGTTACTACTGGTACCTCATCCTGGGCTATGAAACTAACAGCTACATCAGGAACCTATGCTCCTACTATTGTTACTGACTATGCATCCTATCATGCAGTACCAGCAGAATATACTAAAGTAGCCTATCTCACTTCTTCTACTGACACTGGCAACAATGCTACTGGCTCTAATCTCACTACTACCTATAGAACCTACATCTCCCAAACTCAGCCTGCGGGAACCTATGTAGGGCAGGTGAAGTATACGTTGGTGCATCCGAATGGAGAATTTCCGATGCCAAATAATCTAGTTGGTACAACTTTGAGGTTCAATGAGCATATTGATGTGGAATCGTTGGTCCCCGTTCTTGATAGTATGTCGGCCAATGGTGTAAATTTACGATTTGCTGTAAAAGTTACACCCGCTGATTTATGTGCTCTGTTCGAAATACCAGCTACTGGCATTACGACCTGGAGTCAGTTCGTTGATTCTTTACCTACCGTTTTAGCTTCTGCTGGTGCGACAGACATCCAATCTAATATGCATATAATAAATGAGGATCAATCTTAT
The DNA here is from genome assembly GCA_946408595.1 of uncultured Candidatus Saccharibacteria bacterium. Taxonomy (GTDB): domain Bacteria; phylum Patescibacteriota; class Saccharimonadia; order Saccharimonadales; family Saccharimonadaceae; genus Nanosyncoccus. Next base: position 135,339 of record CAMJSX010000001.1, read on the forward strand.
TCGTATTTAGATTATACAGGGTTCTATGTTTTTAATTCTCCAGAATACTATCTATACTATAATATGCATGGAGGTAGTGAGGACACAAGCAATTGGTTATATATACCAGCCTCCACTGGCTCTATGTCTTTTACTCTTAACAATGAATCATACGGTTTTAATTCGTTTAGAGATTTAATTGGCGGATTTGCCAATGGTGCTTGGGTGAGCGAACAATACTATGGGTGGGATGGAGGTGTTTGGGGTGGTGAATTATTCCGTACAATTAGTATTTATGGAGGTGATGACGTTACTAATCCAGCGCTTATCCAGTGGTTGAATGATAATGCTACGTTATTGTACATTGAGGATTCTCCTGCTAATAAGACCTGGACGTTTAATGAATATGCGCCATCTGATCCTGATATGGAATGGGACGTTACGGGGACAATTTATAGTAATCAGTATTCGGCTTACCACTTCGATTTAATTGATACAAATTTAGATTATGGGGTGCCTATATGGAGCTTTTATTACTATGATACTACTGCTCCGTATGAGGCTTGGGATGGTTTTATATATTTGCCGGAAGATTTAAATATACCGGAAAGTGGTATAGATTACACCGCTGGCTGGTATTTCGGAAATGGCCAAAGACCAGCACAATATGTACAGGTTTCGCCGCCAACTATTACACTTCAGGGTGGAGAAGACTTATATAACCCAGCTTTCATTTCGTGGTTACGTGAGAATGCGACTTCTAATTAGCTTTTGATTCTTGAATTTATACTAGTGGTGGTAGTAAGAGCACCGGTCGGTTAGTGCGTTGCGTTGTGCAGTAACCTTTGTTTCTCGCCTTTTTTCTAAACTTATGTTATACTTACGATGTAAGGCGTTTTAGCAGCTATCACCTGCAAGCCGGCGGAAGAAAGGGAATAACCCGATTAGACCCGCTCGTGAATCCGCGTGAGAGATAAATTAAGTGCTGGCAGTAGCCAGAAATTGGATGGTACCGCTTCTAAAGGAGTTCCAATGGCAAAACCATTGGATTTTTTAATTTAAAGGAGACCAAATGAAATACCAAGCGGGCACACGAAGAAAGGCTATCGAATACGAGAAGGCTCTCGTAGATTGGTGGAAGAAGAATCAAACCTTCGAGAAGTCGGTTGAGAACCGACCGATTGACAAATCTTACGTTTTTTATGATGGTCCTCCGTTTATTACTGGTAATCCGCATCATGGTACGTTGCTTAGTTCAATCGTGAAAGATGCTGTGCCACGCTACTGGACCATGAATGGTTACCGTGTGGAGCGAAGATGGGGTTGGGACTGCCATGGTCTCCCGGCAGAGAACTTCGTCGAAAAGCAACTTGGTATTACTGATCGTCGTGAAATTGGCACTAAGTGGTCGCTTGAGGATTATATTATTAAAGCGCGTGAGTCCATGGTGGCGAATTCCGAGACTTGGCGCTCGACTATTGACCGCATTGGCCGCTGGGTGGATTTTGATAATTGTTACCGCACGATGAACAAAGATTTTATGGAATCCGTGTGGTGGGCGTTCAAAAAATTATACGAAGCGGGTAAAATATATGAAGGCCGTAAGGTTCTGATGTATGATACGAAGTTTGCGACGCCGGTTTCTAAGGCTGAGGTGACCATGGATAACGACGCTTATCAGACCGTGACTGACCCTTCAGCTTACGTGAAATTCAGATTAAAAGGTGCGGAGAATACCTACTTTCTAGCTTGGACGACTACGCCATGGACGTTGCCGGCCAATATGGCACTCGCTATCAGCCCGGACTTAGATTATGGAGTCTATAATATTGATGGCGAACAATATATTTTGGCTACAGAGCGTGCAAAAGTTTTGTTCAAAGATGTGAAGCCAACGCAGGCTTTTAAAGGTGCGCACTTTGTGGGTCAAAAGTATGAGCCAATTATAAAAGTCGCGGATGGTTTGTTTGACTTAGGCCTACGTGGTGATAAAGGCACGATTACTCGTCCGGATACTTATACGGTACTGCTGGGTGATTTTGTTTCGGCCGAGGATGGTACGGGCATTGTTCATATTGCTCCGGCTTATGGTGAAGACGATTATGCGCTGGCTCAGAAATACGAGCTGGATTTCGTGGATTGTCTGGATGAAAATGGCTACTATCTTCCTGATATGGCAGAGGAGCTCCATGCACTTGGGGTACGTGATACCGACGAACACGGTATTCAGGCCTGGGCGGGTAATAAATTCATTGCTAAGGTGCTCGAAGAGAAGGGGATTATTTATAAGATTGAGTATATTCAGCACGAATACCCGTTTAATCCACGTTCTAAAGAGCGGATTATGTACCGGGCGTTTCCGTCTTGGTTCTTTGATATTGAGAACCAGAAGCCTCTGATGCTGGCGGAAAACGAGAATATCAACTGGTTCCCGGATTATTTAAAACACGGCCGTTTTGCAAAGAATATCGAACAGGCGCCAGATTGGAATTTGTCGCGCGATCGCTTTTGGGCGACGGCAATGCCGGTATGGAAGGGCGATAGGGGGTCCATTAAGGTAGTGGGTTCTTATGATGAACTTTATGAGCTGTCTGGTAAGCGCCTTGAGGATTATCACCGTCCATGGGTGGATGCGATAGAGTTTGATATCGACGGGGAGCATTTTACACGGATTGAGAAGGTGCTAGATTGCTGGTTTGAATCCGGCTCGATGCCGTTTGCGCAGCTCCACTATCCGTTTGAGAACAAAGAGAAGTTTGAACGTAACTATCCGGCTGATTTCATTGTGGAATATGTCGGGCAGGTGCGGGCTTGGTTCTATTATGTGCATGCGGTGAATACGGCGTTGGCTGAGATTGGCGCCTTTGGTGAGAAGGCTAAAAATGGTGCTAAAAATGCTTACAAAAATGTGATCACCACTGGCACACTGGCTGGGAATGATGGTCGCAAAATGAGTAAGTCGCTTGGCAATTACACTGATCCGAATATCTTGATGGACCAGTATTCTGCCGATGCTTTGCGGTTCTTGCTACTGAGCTCCCCGGTGCTTTCTGGCGAGGATTTTGCGTTGCTTGATAAAGATGTCTCTGATGTCAGTCGTAAGCTAGCGATGCTTTGGAATGTGTACGACTTCTTTACGACTTATGCCGAGATTGAGGGGATTGATAGCGATGGTTTGAAACTGGACGCTAAGAATCCTCTGGATGCTTGGATTGTCTCCCGTGCTTATCAGCTTCGTGATGCCATTACTGAGGGAATGGAAGAATATAATATCCCGAAGGCGCTTGAGGACGTTTTAACGTTCATTGACGATCTTTCCAACTGGTTTGTGCGTCGTTCGCGTCGTCGTTTCTCTAAAAATGAGGACGAGCAGGATAAAATGGCGGCCTTTGCCACGCTTTACTATATATTAATATATATAGCTAAGCTGTTGGCGCCGTTTACGCCGTTCTTGTCAGAGGAGCTATATCAGAAGATGACTGGTAGTGGTGAGTCTATCCATCTCCTAGACTGGCCAGAAGCGGGCGTGATTGACACCGAGGTGCTTGACCAGATGTCTCGTACCCGTCAGATTATTACCGATGCATTGGCGCTTCGGATGCAAAAAACCGATACCGAAGACCAAATTAAGGTACGTCAGCCTTTGTCTAAACTAGTTTATACTGGCGATAAGCTGCCGGATTTCTATGAGCAGATAATTATGGATGAAGTAAACGTGAAGAAGGTCGAAAACGGCTCAGAATTCACGCTTGATAAGACGCTGACCGAGGAGCTAAAGAGGGAAGGGTATGCCCGTGACCTGATTCGTGCTATCCAGTCGGCTCGTAAGAATGCTAAGCTGAATATGGATGATCGGATTAGGTTGTCGCTGTCGATTGACCTTCCAGCTGGTTTTGAAGGATTAGTATTATCTGAGGTACTAGCTGATTCGTTTGAGAAGGGAGCTAACTACGCTCACGATGAGATTGCTAAGGTTTCCGGCGAAAATGTCACGATTTCATTAGAAAAAATATAATAATAAACTTATTCTTGTTTACGGTTCGTATCGCGCCAGGACTGGATTTTTAATATTTTTACCTCTGTAAATTTGACAAAAAGGTGAAAAATAAGCATAAACACTATTGACTTTTTTGCGAAAGTGTGCTATACTGAAAATAAGTTAGAAAATAAAATAAAAATTCTAACAAATAAACAAAAATAAAAACTAACCAAAACAAAAAGGAAACAATATGGCGAATATAAACACCTACAAAATACCAAATTTTGAGTACTATAACGATGAAGCTAGCTATGCCTCGCCAACAGAAACTAGCGAAGAAGCTACCGAGATGATTAGGAAGGCCAAGTCTAGAAATATTAAATTAGGTAAGGCCGCCATATTCGGTAACTTATAACCTCTGCTAAATAGCAGTTTACTCTAGAAAGGAGTTGTACCTTGAAAGAAAAAATATCAAATTTAACATGGAGGATTGCCAATGTAAATAATTTACAATTAGTTTACGAAGTCGCAGTTATTATCGTTAACTCTATGTAAAAACAATATAAAACTACTAGCCATAAAAGTAAAAACCGAACAAAGCGTTCGGTTTTTTCTTACGTTTTACGATGGTTTTTTGCTAAAAAATGTTTGACCATTTTATAAGCTTATGCTAAACTTAAAAACAGAAAGGTCAACAAATAACATAAAACTTTAATTATGGAAAATTATCTCATTGGGCGCGATACCCTCGGCAAGCTAGTCGATCAACTGATCGCCCAGAAATATCCCAATCAATCTCCGGATTCATTAAATGAAATTCGTGAGGATAATATCAGGAAGTTAGACGATCAGATTAGCGAGGCTATTTTTGGTGGTCTAAACGATGAACAACTTGACGAGATAAATGCAATGTTTGATCGAGAAGAAAATAACCCATCGGCCTTTCAAATTTTTTTCAAGAACGCTGGTATTGATTTGGAACAAGTTATCAAAGATGAAATGTCAAAGTTTAGCCAGGAATTCTTAGGAGGTGAAAATGCATAATTCAGAAATATTCAGTGGTGGTAGTGGAGAAGCTGGCGCAAATAAAGGTGAAGCAACTAAGAAATATGAAGAGAGGGGAGAAAAAGTATTAAGTGCGGCTGAGAGAAAAGCTCTTTTGAAGGAAAAAGAGGAATTGTTGGCTAGGAGAGCCGAGATTGATGCAGAGCTTGCAGCTTTGGATAGCGATGAACAGAAAGAGCCAGAATCTTCGGAGCCGGAACCATCTGGGCAACCAGAAGGTACAACGGATCCGGAAGGGGCATCCGACCCAGAGGGAGCGACAGACCCAGAAGGAACATCTGATCCAGAAGGTGGGGCAACAGACCCTGAAGGAACGCCTGAACCGGAGGGTGGTACATCAACTCCACAAGGTGGCGAGAACAACGCTACACCAGAGGGGCAGCATAGAGCTAAGATTGAATATGTCAAGAAGAGGGCCAAGAAAAATTCAGGCGTTAGAGATGTTGTAATAGGGGCTGCGACCATTGCCTTAGCAGGATTTTTGGGCGTGGCGATTGGTACAAATGGATTCAATGTTGCTCAAAACAATAATCAGGCACCGCAAGGTTCGTTGAACCCTACTGCAATTGTCCAAACTGCTCAGCCAGAGAGAGCTCCATCGCCGGATGGCACGACATCGCCAGATGGTGCAATACTACCGGATGGCACAATAATACCAGGCAGCACTACTGCTAATGAGCAAGATGCTTCCGCTACAGAAAATGAAGAGAAAGAAAAAGGCATCAAAGACGGATATGGCGAACGTGGTATGTGGCTTTCCCAGAACAAGGAACATGATTATGATTATGGTGACGCCAAGGAAGTTGGTGAAGTGTGCGACCATGATGAAGTTGAGATGTTGAAATACACCGCCGACAATCAGGTTGAAAGCCTTGCTGATTATATGGCTGAATTCCCAGAAGAGTTATGTCCGGAAGGATTCTATGGACTGAACCCTCGTGAGATAGAGAAGAAACTTGAAAGCCTTACCCCTGATGAATATAAGAAGGTTAAGGCGCAGGCGATGCATGCTTTGGACGAAGCTTATACTCGTGCCACTGTGACGCAGCGTGATTATCATCATTATGGCATGTTGCTTGGCGATGAAAAAGGCGCTGTGGTGCATGAAAACATGCAACTTGTTGACAGAGGTATTGGCCCAGGTGTTGAGGTTGTTGAGTTCTATTGGGTTGATAAAGATGGTAAAGAAATCGGTTCAATGCTCGTGAATATTCGTCGTACTTCTGCGAATGAGAAGGGCGAAGTTGATGAGCACGAAGGTGGTTTAGAGGTATTAAGAGTTGGTACTACTGATCAGGGGCCTGAAACTCCTCCAACTCCACCGACTCCACCAACTCCTCCAACGCCAGAGACTCCAGAACCAAAGAAGCCGGAAGAGGAAATTGAGCATGCTGGACCACGTGTCGATCAGCAAGGTCTTGATGAAGAAAAAACTCCAGCTACTAAGCTAGAAGATGATCAAGCTGGTTTTGAAGGAATAGAACAACAAGAGAGAAAAGATGAGGCTGAAGCGGCAGAGGCAGCTAGAATCGCTGCCGAGCAAGCTGAAAAGCAAAGAAAGGCAGAAGAGGAAGCCGCTGCTCGTCGTGCGGCTGAGCAAGCAGAAGCAGAAGAGGCTGCGCGTAAAGCTGATGAGGCTGCTCGAAAGGCAACAGAGGAAGCTAGTAAGCAACAATCAGAAGCTGCCGAAGCTGAGCGTGCTGCTGATGATGAAGCAGCAAAGAGGGAAGCTGCTCAAAGAGCCGCTGATGAAGCCGCCCAAAGAGGCGCTAAAGAAGCTGACGAAAATGCCAATGCTTCGGCTAGTGAAAGAGCAAACATAGATTATTAAAAGGAAAGGAAGCCAAAGATGAAAAAAATTATCACAAAACTAACGGTGGCGATACTAGCGGTACTAGCTGCTTTTGGGTTGGCAAGTCCTACCTTGGCTTGGGGCCCAGAACGAACGACCTATACCAATGAGTCGCCAGCCACTTATGCAACATTTAACTCGATTACCAACAACGCTGCTGTAGGTGATGAACGAAACTTCGTGAGAGTTGGTGAGGCCAATTCGACCGCGCCATACACAGACGAAATTGAAGTCGTCCCAGGTAAGGAATATGAGGTGTACATTTATTATCACAATGATGCCGCCTCGAACACAAATGCTAGCGGATATGGTATTGCTACAAATACTAAACTTTCTTCATCTTATCCAACAAAGCTCACTCCTGGGGAAAGAGGTATGATTTCTGGGATTATTTCCTGGAGTTATGTTAACCCAAGTGATGATAGCGTGAACACTGGTACGGTGTGGGACGAAGCTTACCTTACGACCAAATCCGACAATGTAGTATTGAGATATAAAACTGGTACGGCGGTGATCCACAATGGCGGTAAAGCCAATGGCTCGGTTCTTTCGACAAATCTGTTTACTAAAGACGGTACGCCAATCGGATATAACAAGTTGGCTGGTACTATTCCAGGCTGTGCGGAGTATTCGGGCTATATTACTTACACCCTCGTAGCAGAAAAAGTTGATGCATCGCTAGAAAAATATGTTTCTACTGATGGTACGAATTGGCAAAAGAATGTCACAGTGAAACCGGGTGATTACGTTACATATAAAGTGGTGTTCAAAAACACTGGAAACACCAAGCTCACTAATGTAATTTTTAAAGATGTGCATGACGGTGGTCTTAGTCTCAGATCTGGCAGCACAAAGGTTTATGATGTTAATAATGTTGATGGGAAAAAGATTGACGATATATTAGATTTGAGTGGTTATAATGTTGGTGATGTGGCTCCTTCTGCGCTTGTCCAAATTATCTATCAAGATAAGGTTTCTACTGATAAAGCTTATTGTGAAAATACTTTGAACAACACTATTACGGTAAGCTATAATTCGAACTTATCAAAAGAAGATAGTGCAAGCGTGACAGTGAAATGTGACAAGCCAGTACCTCCTTGTGAGGCTGATCCAAGTTTGCCAGAATGCCAAGAAAAACCCGATTGTACAACTAATCCAGAACTACCAGAATGCCAAGAAAAACCAGATTGTACAACTAACCCAGAGTTGCCGGAATGTCAGGAGAAACCCGATTGTACAACCAATCCAGAACTACCGGAATGCCAAGAAAAACCAACTTGCGACACTAATCCAGAAATGGAAGGTTGTGAGACCCCAGAAGAAATCGTTAGCACTGGTCCTCTTGAAATTGTTTTAGCGATAGTGATTATACTTGGCATTATCGGTGGCGGATACTACTTCTATCATACTCGTAAGACCTTAAAGGCCGTTGAGAATAAGGTTTCTGGTGATAGATAAGCTTCCCAAATCTTAAATAGTGTGATATAATATATCAAATTAATAAAGGAACAATATGAAGAAAGCAGTGATCCTCGTTTCTGGGAAGCAATATCTCGTCGAGGAAAAAGAGACCCTACGGGTGGACCTCCTCCCGGAAGGAACCAAAGAGCTCGAAACTGATGCTTTACTCGTAATCGATGGCGACAAAACTACTGTCGGCACTCCTACAGTGAAAGGCGTGAAGGTTTCGGCCAAAGTCAAAACCGCAGAAACAAAGGGTGATAAGGTTCGTGTGATTCGTTATCATTCTAAGAAGCGCGTTCACAAAGAGACTGGCCATCGCCAGAAATACTCTGAAATAGAGATTGTAAAAATCGCTTAATAAAATAAGTCCTTCGGGACTTATTTTTTATGATATAATATAAGCATTATGAGTGCGAAGGTAATATGTGTGACTAATCAAAAGGGTGGAGTCGGGAAGACTACTACTGCGGTTAACCTTTGCTATTATCTTGCTAAGAACAGGAAACGTACTCTTTTAGTTGATTTTGATCCTCAGGGTAATGCTACGTCTGGCCTTGGTTTTGATAAGAACAACAATGATCTTGGTTCTACGATGACAGAGGTGATTCTTGGCTCTGTTGTGATGTCGGATTGTATCAAGCATACGAAGTTTAAGAATTATGACCTTGCTCCTACGACACCTGAGCTTGCGAATGCTGAGGTCGAGATTACAGGTATGAACAAAAAATTTGTACGTTTGCGTGATGCGATTAACACTGTAAGAGACGACTATGACTATATTATTATAGATTTGCCCCCGAGTTTATCGCTTCTCACGGTGAACGGGATGATCGCTTCAGATTATTTATTGCTTCCGGTGCAGACGGAGTTTTACGCTCTTGAAGGTGTGGCACAGCTACTAGAATCGATGAAGCTGGTGATGAAGCAAGCTAACCCGAAGCTTAGACTACTCGGCGTGGTGGCTACTATGTATGATAAGCGCACCAGCCTTTCGGCTCAGGTTCTGGCTGAAATTAAAAAGTATTTCAAGGATTTGACGTTTAAGACAACTATTCCGCGTAATGTGCGTCTAGCTGAAGCTCCGTCTCATGGGGTGCCAGTCGGGGCGTATGATAAGTTTAGCAAAGGCGCCAAAGCCTACAAAGATTTTACTAAAGAAGTGGAGGAAAGAATTAAATGACAGCAAAAGGTCTCGGTCGCGGTTTCGAATCGCTGATCCCTACAGATTTAGTGGACGAAGAGTTCGATTTAACCGCAGTAGAAGATAAGGTTTCTAGCGAGTTAAAATCGCTTAGTCTCGACGATATTATCCCTGACGAAGAACAGCCGCGTCGTGTTTTTAGTAAAGAGGCGATTGAAGCGTTGGCTGCTTCAATTAAAGAACACGGGGTATTGCAGCCAATTGTAGTGACAAAAGAAGATGGTAAGTATAAGATTGTGGCTGGTGAACGTCGCTGGCGAGCTTCTAAGTTGGCTGGGTTAAAGAAAATACCAGCTATCATCCGGACGCTAGATTCTCAGAACCGTCTTGAGCTTTCGATTATTGAGAACGCACAGCGCGAGGATTTGAACGCGATTGAGCTCGCGACTGCCTATGCCAAGCTGAAGACTCAGTTTAATTTATCAGTCGAAGAGATTTCTGCCAAAGTGGGGAAGAGCGAAGCTTCTATTCAAGGTACGATGCGACTCTTGAATCTTCCTGATGACGTGAAGAAAATCATGGTCAAAGAGAAGCTTACTGAAGGCGTGATGCGTCCGCTAGTTTCTCGTGATGAAGCGACTATCAAGAAGGTTTTGCCAAAGATTATTAAAGAAGGTTGGACGGCACGTAAAGTTGAACGTTACTTCCAGGATAATAAGAAGAAATCCAGCGCTTCAATGATCAAGCGTCACGAGTCGCATAAGGATGAGGATGCTCTTTCCAAGAAGTACAAAACTCCAGTGGTGATTAAGAATCACTCACTGACTTTCAAATGCAAAACTGATGCTGATTTGAAGGCTCTGATCAAAACTTTGCTATAATAGATACATGAAGAATCCAGATTCGGAGCGTGTTTTACGCGCGGTTGAAATGGCAAAAAAGGCCCATGATGGTCAGTTTAGAAAAACCGGCGAGCCGTATATCGTGCATCCTTTGGCAGTCAAAAAGATTTTGGAAGAATGGGGGATGGATGAAGATACGATTATTGCGGGGATTCTTCATGATACGATCGAAGACACACCGTTAACTCTTAATGATATCAAACAGGAATTTGGCGAATCGGTGGCATTTCTAGTTGATGGAGTAACGAAACTTTCAACGGCGAGAAACGGAATGCGGGATATTGATACTTATCTTCCGGAGACGAAGGATAATTTCTTGAGACTAATGATTGCATTAGGTAGTGATATTCGGGTGCTGATTATTAAGCTGGCTGACCGTTTGCATAACCTTCGCACTCTTTCTGCTTTGCCGCCTGATAAGCAAAAGAAAATTGCGAAAGAGTCACTTGAGGTCTTTGCGCCACTGGCCGACCGGTTAAACATGGGGCTTCTGCGCGTAGAGATGGCAGATCTGGCGTTTAAGTATGTTGATCCGCGTCGTTATGAACAACTAAAGAATTTGATTGAAAGATATAACAAATCCGCAGCGAAGTCACTTCAAAAGATTGAGGAAGAAGTCTCGGAGGCTCTTAGGAAAGAAAAGATTAACTTTACGATTTCTGGTCGTGTGAAATCAGTCTACTCACTACATAAGAAGCTAGCCAAACACAACCAGAACATGGGCGAGATTTATGATCTTACGGCACTTAGGGTGATTGTTGACGATATTACCGATTGTTATTTGACGCTTGGTGTGATTCACTCACTATATACTCCGATGGGTGGTAGGATCAAAGATTATATTGCGATGCCAAAGCAAAATGGTTATCAATCTCTGCATACTACGGTGATTACTAAGGATAAACGGGTGGTTGAATTCCAGATTCGGACTAAGGAAATGCACGAATACGCGGAACGAGGTTTGGCGGCTAGTTTTTATTATAATGAACAAAAGGTGACCGAGAATTATAAGAAAGGGAAAATTGAACACTTGCCGACTAATTTGCTTTGGATTACTGAGTTACAAACTACGGCAGCGAGACTACGTGAGGGTAAGAAGGTTGATTTGAAGAAGTTGAAGCTCAATCTATTTTCGGACAAGATTTTTGTGTATACACCAAAAGGTGACATTATCGATCTTCCGGTTGGGGCGATGCCGCTAGATTTTGCTTATCGGCTTCACTCTGAGATTGGTGACCACGTAGTGGGCGTGAAGATTAATGGCAAGATGAGCAATATGAATAAAAAATTGGAACAAGGTGATATTGTGGAGATTTTGACTTCTAAAAACCAGACCCCGAAGATTTCGTGGCTGGATCGGATTATTACTCCGCATGCTCGTCAGAAGCTTCTGCGGGCGTTGAAGCTTCGTCCGAGTGAGAATGAGACGTCTATCCCACCGCTGAAAAAGAAGTAAACTCTGATAAGTATGATATAATAAATGATGTGCCGTTGTAGCTCAGTTGGTAGAGCAGCTCATTCGTAACGAGCAGGTCACAGGTTCAAACCCTGCCAACGGCTCCATTTTTTATAGTTATGCTATAATAGTTATGAATAATATGAAAAATTTTCTAGAAGATATAAAAAAGATTTACAAGAACGAAAGACTGACTTTGGGCCTAATCATTTTGAATATTTTAGGTTCTATAACATTATTGATAGTTAGTCTTTTGAAGCTCAATCCAGATAGTGCAGTTGTGAAAATTGGATATGGGGATATCGGAGGGTATCGTAACGGTTCTTGGGCTGATATTCTTGTTTTTCCGCTTCTGGCTATTATCTTTGGGTTTTTGCATACGCTGATTGCTCTACGTATTTATGAAAAACGTGGAGCGGGAATGACGAAGTTTTTCTTGATTGTTACTACTACTCTTATTATTGGTACCTTTATCCTGCTATTCAGATTGACAGAAGGGGCTTAGGATGCGTCGGAATTTAGAGATTCCTCAGGGTAAGCGCACTAAGGCATATCGTTTTTTTGAAATACTTCCTGGGCTGATATCTTATGGGGCGATTATTTTGCTGTTTATTCTATCTTGGCTTGATCCAGTGGTTGGTTCAATTTATCTTTTCATCGTGATTGCTTCAACTTTGGTTAAGGCGATTGGCGTGGCTTACCGCACAGTTCAGGGTTACGAGGTGATCAAACGAGCCGAAAAAGTTGATTGGCGTCAACGAATTGAGGACCTTAAAGATCCGCACGCGGCTTACGAACGTTTAAGAGACCATCATGATAAGAGTTATCATTTCGAAGAACACGTTGAGAATCTTAAGTTTATGGCGACCATGGACACTGAATATCCTGACCCGTCCAAGATTTACCATGTAGTGATTATTGCGGCCTATAATGAAGGTCCGGAAATACTTGAGCCTTCTATTGAAGCTATCAAGAAGTCATCTTTTCCGAATGACCATATTATTGTGGCGCTTGCTTATGAAGAAAGAGGCGGGGAAGCAATGGTGCAAACTGCGAAGGCGCTAACTAATAAGTATAAAGATACTTTTAAGGACTTTGTTGCGATTAAACATCCTGATAACATTCCAGGAGAGGTAATTGGTAAAGGGCCAAATCTTACGTATGCCGGCGAGAAGATTGCTGATTATGTGAAGAATAAACACCTTTCAGTGGCCAATATTATTGTGACATCTCTTGATAGTGATAATCATATGCATGAGAAATACTTGGATTCTGTGGCTTACGAGTTTATTACTCACCCTAACCGACAACGTTTAAGTTATCAGCCAGTGTCGCTATTTACGAATAACATTTGGGACGCACCTGCTCCTACGCGTGTGATTGCGGTGTCTAATTCATTCTTTAACGTGATCTCTACCATGCGCCCACACGTGTTAAGAAATTTTGCTTCGCACTCTCAGCCTTTGCAAGCTCTTGAAGCGATGCATTTTTGGAGCAAACGGACCATCGTGGAAGATGGGCACCAATTTTGGCGTAGTTTGTTCTTCTTTAGCGGTGACTATTCAGTTTTGCCAATCCGAATTCCGATCTATCAAGACGCGGTGATTGACGAAACATTCTTAAAAACAGTGAAGGCTCAGTTCGTCCAGGTTCGTCGTTGGTATTACGGAGCTTCTGATGTGGCATATGTCGGTACGAGACTGTTTACTTCTAGGAAAAACCGCCCGGTGCCGTTTTGGCAACTTTTCCCGAAGTTTTGGAGACTGCTAGACGGGCACGTAACGCTGGCAATTTTGGCACCCATTGTAGCTTTTGGTGGTTGGGTGCCGATGATTATGAATGTTTCGTCTCATAATATGGTGGCATATAATTTGCCAAACATCGTTAGCGTGGTCGAAACCTTTGCTTCGGTGGGTTTGATTGTTTCGGTGCTGGTTTCATTTAAGCTTTTGCCGAAACGTCCAGCTAAATATCGTAAGACTAAGAATATTGTGATGATTCTGCAGTGGATTTTGATGCCGATTACTTCAATTATTTATCAGTCTTTAGCTGCTTTTTATGCTCAAACTCGTTTGATGCTTGGGCTGTATATGGAAAAATTTGATGTTACTAAGAAGATTATAAAAAAATAATTGTGCCGATTAGAATAACCGAAAAAAGACTCAAAGACAAAAGATTTAGAGATACGGAAGAAGCAATCGTGATGGCATTTTTTGTGTTGAAGGATAAAATTATTTGTTTAAAACGCTTGATTAAAACAGCTGACATATCGCGTTCTACTCTTTATCGTCATCATGAAAACATTAATAAAATAGTTCCGGATTATGAAGAGTACATGGTTTCAAAATATAAAAGGTTCATTCAACGACTTTTGAAATTCAAGAGGATCGATTTGAAGACATTGTACGTACAGACGTTATCATTTATGTCCAATAATCATAAGATAATGGCTTTCTTGTTAGAATTTGATAATCATAGTTTTCTTGAAGAAATGATTGGGTTTTTGAAGCCGAAGATTATTTCGGTGAGTAAAATAACAGATCAAGAGGTGATGAGCATTTATTTGAAGGAGGTAGTTTGCCTAATTGAAGAGTGGGGAAGGGCTGGGTTTGATAGTAAGAAGATTGACGGTACTGTTGATAAGATAATGTTTTTAACTAATACGGCGTATTTTAGGCTGAACCCGATTAAGAGGCTAGCTTAAATCTGGTATCTGTGATATAATAATTTGCAGCGGGTGATTAGCTCAGTTGGCTAGAGCGTCTCGTTTACACCGAGAAGGTCGGGGGTTCGAGCCCCTCATCACCCACCAGACGCAAGTTGCGTCTTTTTTGTGCACGGGGCTCGTTCTTGCGAAGCGAGCCCCTCATCACCCACCAGACGCATAAGGCGTCTTTTTTGTGTTTTTGAGAGTTTTGGGACATTTGTTGCAAAACTTTGAAATCTAAAAAAATCTTTGGGGTAGATCATGATAAAATCGAGGCATCAAAAGAAAGGATTTTTATGCTAAAAATTGTAGTCTTTGACAGTGGTTATGGCGGTGAACTTTTTGCTGATTATCTAGAAAACGAATTACCGGTGATGGATATTATCAGGGTGATTGATTGGCGGCATGCTGATGAGATGCAAAACAATGCCAGATATACACGTCATCTTGCAGAAGAGGCTTTAAAACCATATATCGGAAAGGTTGACTTAATAGTGTTTGCAAACTATCTTTTATCGATTACTAGCCTGAGGTATTTCCAGCGTAAATATAAAAACCAACGTTTTATAGGCGTTTCATTGAACCATCCAGCGAATTATCGTTATCGTACGGCTATTCTGACCACTAAAGCCGTGGCTAGAACTTTACGTTATAAATTATTTGCTCGCCAGATTGGGGCTAGGACCTGCGTTTTAGACGATTGGCCAATTTTGATTGACGATGGGGAATTGGGGCATGCCAAAATTCGTCGTGATCTTAAACCACTTGCACCATATAAGCCAGAACAGTTGATTTTTACTTGTACTCAATTTGCTGATCTTGAGAGTGAGCTACGTCGGATTTTTGGTCATAATACTAAGATAATAAATAATTATGAAGATACAGTTCATGATATTTGCCAAATTTTGAGAATCCGTGGTGCCTTGAAAAAACAAAAATAGCCCAAGTGTGATACAATAAAAGCATATGCAGATTGAACTGACTGTCTTTTATGCGCGTCTTGGTTCCATTGCCTTGATTATGGCGCTAGGGTTTTTACTTGGCAAATTTAAGCTTATTAGCGAACATACCAACAAGCAACTTACTAATCTACTGCTCACGGTCTTCATGCCAGCCTCGCTTTTTATGGCATTCAAATCCGAATACGACCAGAATTCGGCCAATCTTTTCTTTTCCGGTCTTCTTGCTGGCACGCTTATCATGCTTGTGCTTATTATCCTTGCAAAAATAATATTCAACAAAAAATGGATGAAAAAAGAGCTATCACGCGAAGCCCAGTTTGCTATGATTTTTAATAACGCTACTTTTCTTGGTTATCCAATCGTGGAGAGCACTTTTGGCCCGAGCGGTATTTTAGCTTACTGCGGCTTTATTATTGCATTCAATATCGCGCTATTTTCCTATGGCATTTGGCTCTTTGAACAAAAGTTTTCCATTAAACTATTACTCAATATTATTTTTAATCCCAACATCATCGCAGTAATCCTGGGTATGGTTGTTTTTCTAATCGGTATTAAACTACCTAGCTTCTTAACAGATTCAATTAAATATGTTGGTGGCGCTACTACTCCACTTTCTATTATTTGTATTGGCTTTATGCTATCACAAGCCAAATTAAAAAAAGTACTCACCAAATGGAAACTTATGCTTACAGCTATCATTCAGCTAACACTCGGCCCACTCATTACGTGGGGAATACTCACTTTACTCCAATTCCCAGCAGAAGTAATCCAAGTTTGTACACTCATCCAGGCTTTACCTACTGCTACTTCACTCGGTCTGTTTGCTGTCAAATACGGCGGTAATGAAGCCGAGTCCTCCGAACTTGTCACCATTTCAACCATATTCTCAGTTGCTACATTACCCTTAATGGTCTTTCTCCTTCTAACTGTGTTATAATTAGATGATAAAGAAAGGATAAAGATGAAACAAGAGAATAATCTCGAAAATATGCGACACACTTTAAGTCATGTACTCGCCGCTGCGGTGCAGGAGCTTTATCCTACAGTAACATTCGGTATTGGTCCTGCTATTGATAACGGTTTTTACTATGACATTGACTTTGGTGATGTAAAAATATCCGATGCGGATTTACCAAAGATTGAGAAGAAAATGCGAGGAATCGTTTCGCGAAAGCTTCTAATGGAGAAACGTGTGGTCTCTAAGATGGAGGCTTTGAACTGGGCGCGCGATCATGCTCAAAAGTATAAGATTGAGTTGATTGAAGATTTACCAGAGGACGCCGAAATCTCATTCTATGATATGGGCGACCTCTTTACGGATTTGTGTAAGGGGCCACATGTTGAGAATACTGGTGAAGTGGGGGCATTTAAACTGATTCGCGTAGCTGGTGCTTATTGGCGTGGCGATGAGAAAAGGGAAATGCTGACTCGGATTTATGGTGTAGCTTTTGACACTGAGGCGGAGCTTGATGAATACTTAAAGCGCCAAGAAGAAGCTAAGGCTCGTGACCACCGTAAACTTGGGAAGGAACTAGATTTGTTCTGTTTCTCAGATTTAGTAGGTGCAGGGTTGCCGCTCTTTACTCCACGTGGTACTGAACTCCGCGAACTGATGGCGAATTATTCTTTGAGCTTGCGTGGTCGTGAAGGATTTAAGAAGGTGTGGACTCCGCATATTACCAAGACTGATCTCTATAAGACCTCTGGTCACTATGCTAAATTTGGCGATGAGCTCTTTATGGTCCATTCACAAGTGAATGGGGAAGATTTTGCGATGAAGCCGATGAACTGCCCGCATCATGCACAAATTTTCGCTTCTCGTCCACGTACTTATAAAGAGATGCCAGTACGCTATATGGAAGCTACTACGGATTATCGCGATGAGAAGACCGGTGAACTTGGTGGGCTTTCGCGTGTGCGTTCGCTCACTCAAGACGATTCACACGTTTTCTGTCGCAAGGATCAAATTAAAGATGAAGTGAAGCGTTTGGTGGCTATTGTAAAGGAGCTTTACGCTACGGTAGGGATGCAAAAGCTACGCGCACGTCTATCTTATCGTTCGGATGAAGATAAATATCTTGGCGATAAGAAGCTTTGGGATATGGCGCAAAAGCAAATTAAGCAGGCCGCGATTGATAATGGTCTAGATTATTTCGAACAGGAAGGTGAGGCCGCTTTCTATGGACCAAAGATTGACTTTATGGCTGAGGATGCCATTGGTCGCGAACATCAGTTGGCGACGATTCAGCTAGATTTTGTGCAGCCAGAGCGTTTTGAACTTGAATTCGTTAATGAGAAGGGCGAAAAAGAGCGTCCAGTGATGATTCACCACGCCACGCTTGGTTCGATTGAACGTTTCTTGTCGGTATTTATCGAACATACTGGTGGTTGGTTCCCATTCTGGTGTGCTCCAGAACAAGTTCGTATCGTGACGGTCAATGATAAGGTTTCGGATTATGTGGCTAAGATTACTGATGTTCTAGATAAAGTTGTGCTTGAAAAACCACTCAAGTACAACGAGTTACGTTATACGATTGATGATTCAGCTGATTCGTTAGGGAAGAAGATTAAACGAGCTACTGACTTCAAGATTCCAGTTCTCATCATCGTTGGGCCAAAAGATGCCGAGGAAGGTATCGTTTCGCTTCGCCTTCGCGATAAAGAAGAGAAGATTAAGCTTGCCAAGCTTGCAGACTATTTATGCAAACTATCATAATCTTGGGACCGACGGGGTCGGGCAAGACTGGTGTTTCGATTGAAATTGCCAAGGCGATTGATGGCGAGATTATTTCGGCTGATTCACGGGCGATTTATAAGGGAATGGACATTGGCACGGCCAAACCTACTGAAGAAGAGATGCAGGGTGTCCCTCACTATGGTTTAGATTTGGTGGAGCCGGGGAAGCGTTTTACGGTGGCCGATTGGAAGGCTTATGCCGAAGGAAGAATCAAAGACATCAAGGCGCGAGGCAAAGTTCCGATGATTGTAGGAGGCACTGGGCTTTATATTGATGCTTTGATATATGACTATAAATTCAAAGGTCCGACGGGTCAGAAAATTGGTGACGTTGAACAAAAAACTTGTTCTGATCGTAAGAAAATAAAAGGGGACTATTTAATCATTGGCATAGATTGGCCAACTGAAGAGCTCAGAACACGTCTCAAAAAACGTATTGATCAGATGTTTTCGAAAAAACTATATGATGAGACAACTAAACTTGTTCAGGTTTATGGCTGGGGGAGCCAGGCGATGAAGAGCGATATTTATGAATATGCCTGGAAGTATTTGCAAGGGGAGTTATCCGAAGAGGAAGCTAAGGAGAAATGCTTCTTTGAAGACTATCACCTGGCTAAGCGCCAGATGACTTGGTTCAAGCGCAACAAGGATATCAACTGGTTGCCGCTTGAACAAGTCTATCCGTTCGTGATAAATAAATTTAAGTGATTGCTTAAAAACGTGCTACAATAATATGTAGGATGAGTAAAGAAAATAATACACCAACAGAAAAATTATTTGGTTCTAAAACTCGTGCCAAGTTATTAAAACTTTTTTTTGAAAACCCGGAGAAATCTTTTTACGTTCGTGAGATGACTAGGGTGATTGATGAACAGATTAACTCGGTGCGACGTGAACTATTAAACCTCGAAAGTGTGGGCGTCATTAAAAATGAGACTTTTGATAATAAAGTTTATTATTCAGCCAATATTAAACATCCATTTGCGAGACCATTAGTTGATATTTTTTCGAAAAAAATTGATACAACCCGCGAAAAAGACGTGCGCGAAACTACGTGGGAAGAATATTGCCGTCCAGTGAAAAATTATTTGAAAGGTCTCATTGTGACGAATCGTTTGCCGGGGCAGGAGGGAATTGACCTTTTGATTATTGGTAATGATAAGACTAAGAAGCTTACACGTTGGGCTGAAGTGATTGAGAAGAAACAGGGTAAACCAATTAATTATGTAATTATGTCGGTTGATGATTTTTCGTATCGAAAGAGCGTTAAGGATCGTTTCGTAGAGGATGTGCTTGAGATGGAAATTACTGAAATAATTGACCCAGATAAGATTATAAAAGGATAGGAGAGACTATGTTCGAAATTGAAAGTAGAAATCAAGATGAAATTATAATTACCACAAAAAAGACTACCATTAAGTTCAATGTTAAGAATGAGACCATTGACGCTGGTTTGACAGTGGGTAAAATCAAGGGTCCTGGTGAATTCGAAATTGGCGATGCTACGATTCGTGGTATTATGACGGTGAGCAACAAGACTATTTATGATGTTGAGGTGGGCGGCGTGCATGTCGGTATCTTGGGCGATATTGAAGAAAACCTCGATGACATCGTAGCTGACATTTTGTGCACCTCTAGTATCCGCGCCATCCGCGAAATTGAACCAAAGCTCATTATTTCTATGGGCAACGTTGATGCTATGGTCTCAGAATTAAAGCTTACCGCTCGAACCGAAAAGAAACTCAAAGTCAAATCCCTCGACGCTCTCCCAACGACTAAGGAAGTTGTGGTCCTAAACTAATGGCTAGCACGGCACTTATTTTTAACGTTCTGAAACTAATGCAAGTTTTTATTATTTTGGCTATTATAGTTTCTTCGGTTATTATGCATGAGCTTGCCCACGGCCTCGTCGCTTATTGGTTGGGTGACCACACCGCAAAAGACGCCGGTCGCCTTACTTTTAATCCCATCAAACATATAGACCCCTTTATGTCGATTTTAGTTCCAGTTATTTTATATCTTTTAAAAGCCCCAGTTTTTGGCGGTGCAAAACCTGTCCCCATTAATTACTATAATCTTAAGGGCCGCGAATGGGGCATGGCGCTAGTTGCCGTTGCTGGTCCACTAACTAATTTTTTACTCGCTTTTCTTGCTTTCCTTATCGGGCATTTCACCGGCGCTCTTTATGGTAGCGGAGGAGAACTATTAGTATTCGTTTTTACTGAATTCATTTATATCAATCTTGGCTTTATGCTTTTTAATCTTATTCCTATTCCACCACTCGATGGCTCTCGCGTTCTTTACGTTATTTCTCCCGACTCCGTCCGCAATACTCTAAAATCAATAGAAACATACGGTGTTATCATAGTCTACATCCTCATTGTTCTATTTGGCGAAGTTTTCTCTGGCCTGATGATAAATGGTATGGAGGGGATTCTGCAGTTCTTTTATTTCGTCGTTGGCGGGTGACATGCTTGGAGGGGGACCCCCAAAATTGTCGTCAATTTTGGGGGAGGAAAGCATGGCAGGACCCGCCAACGTATGATATAATAATACTAGCCCCACCGGCAGCATGATTTTCCTGAATAATCATGTTTTAGGGATTTCGTGGCTTACGTCCGTGGATGTAACGCATAAGATTTTACCCACCTTGTATATATTACGGGGAAAACAGGCCGGCGGGGTTCCTTAAAACAAAGAGTGGGCAATGAAACAAAGAATACGCGTAGTTGGAATTATTAAAAACGAGGATGGGGTATTGATTTTGAAACGAAACCGAGGCCGTTCTGACGCCCCGGTTTTTTGGGAGCTTCCTACCGGTAAGATAAAGTTTGGCGAACAACCGGAAGAAGCGATGGCGCGCTCACTTTCTGAGTATACGGGTTATCGGGCGAGCTCGATTAAACTTCGAGACGTGATTACTTTTTTGAATTTAGAGGGCTCTAGTCGTCTCAGTAATCTTTACATTGTTTATGATGTGGAAGTGGTGGGTAATGCTCAACCTGTTCCGCGTGACAGATATACCAGCTATAAGTTTATTAAAGATTTCACTACTGCTAATGTTCGCTTGAATGAGGCTAGCCTTTCGGTATTTGAAATTATGGAGAATAAGGTTGATAATACGCGTATTTCTTCGAGAGAAACGGCAAATTCGGTCAGCATTTATGTGGATGGCGCCTCGAGAGGGAACCCAGGCCCTGCAGGGGTGGGTTATTATGTTATCGGTGTTGATGGCAAGGTAATTGAGCGGGGCGGGAAGTTTATTGGTTTTGCTACCTCTAGAGTGGCTGAGTATTATGCGATGAAAAATGGGGTGGAATTGGCTGTTCAGATGGGTCTCAGATCGGTGCATTTCTTCTCTGATAGCTTGATGGTAGTTAACCAGTTAAATGGGATTTTCTCGATCAAGAATCCTGACATCATTCCAATTTATACCGCCATACTTAAACTTCTAGATAGTTTTGATAGCGTGTCGTTTACGCATATTCCACGTATTGAGAATCTAGTGGCTGATTCGGAAGCCAACCAGGCGATCAATAGTATTTTACAGAGGTAGAAAGAGTCTAAAGCATTGACTTTTAGCATAACCTGTGATATAATAAGAAGATATGGTACAGCACCAAAAATCATATAAAAATAGTGTAATTGGCTCGACAGAGCTGATTCAGGTTGCCGGCATTAAAAAAGTGCCTGCAAAGGTGGATACTGGGGCTGATACTTCGGCGATTTGGGCTTCAAATATTGATATGGAAAAAGACGGCACGCTCGTTTTTTGTCTATTTGGGCCGAAATCTCCATTTTATACTGGAGAAGTTTTAAAAACCTCAGATTATTTGGTGAGAAATGTGCGTTCTTCACATGGTGATGTACAGATTCGTTACAGAGTGAAGTTACCAGTGGTGATTAACGGAGAGGCTTTTTCTACTACTTTTACTCTGGCAAATCGTACACGTAACCATTTTCCAGTTTTGATTGGACGCCACACACTTGAGGGGAAGTTTTTAGTTGATGTCTCAAGGTCGTGTGTAGAGCGTCCAGCAGCCAAGAAATCCGTACGTTTGAACCAAGAATTAAGGGAGGATCCTTATGAATTTCATCAGAAATATTTAAAAAACCAGGAGAAAAAAGCATGAAACTAGCTATTCTATCAAATGGGCCAGCTAACTATTCTACGAAACGATTAGTAGAGGAGGCCAAGAAGCGCGGGCATGATGTTCACGTAATTAAGTATAAAAACTGTTATTTGTCTCTTGATGACAAGCACCCGGACGTCTATTACGGGAGTGAAAAACTGAAGGGTTTTGATGCAATTTTGCCACGTATCTCTAATAATATGACTCGTTACGGCTGTGCTGTGGTGCGCCAATTTGAGATGCAAGGGGTCTGGACCTCGGCTTCTTCGGTGGCGATTACTCGGGCGCGTGATAAGTTGCGTGCGGCTCAGATTTTGGCTAAATATGATATTGATACACCAAAGACTTTGGTATCGAGAAACACCTCTGATATTGATGATTTGCTTGAACAGATTGGCTTGCCGGTGATTATTAAGTTGGCGACTGGTACGCACGGTAACGGCGTGATTTTGGCAGATACGCGTAAAGCGGCAAAATCGGCGTTGCAGGCGTTTTACCTCTATAATGAGGATGGTACGAACATTCTGTTGCAGGAGTTTATTAAAGAGTCGGCTGGTACGGACATCCGTGCATTTGTGGTAGGGAATAAGGTGGTGGCAGCGATGCAAAGAGCTTCTTTAGATGATGATTTTCGCTCTAACCTTCACCAAGGTGGCCAAGGTACTCCTGTAAAACTAACGGCCGAGGAAAAGAAGATTGCTTTGAGAGCAGCAAGAGCGATGGGTCTTCATATTTGTGGCGTTGATCTGATGCGTTCGACTCGTGGACCATTGGTGCTTGAGGTGAATGCTTCACCTGGATTTGGCATTGAAAAGGTGACCGGCAAAGACGTAGCTTCGAAGATTATTGAGTATATTGAGTTTAATGCGCCGCGCCACAATGGCAAAGACAGGGTAGGAGCCTAGTATTGACGGGTGACGGCTCTGGAGGGGGTCCCCCGCTGAGCGTTAGCGAAGTGGGGGAGGAGAAGAGCCGGCAGGACCCGTCGAGAGGTGGTAATTTTTTGATTCTTATGGTATAATACATCTGAGCCAGCAAGGCAATCGCTTGGAAACACCCAAGAGGAAAGTCCGGGCAACACAGAGCAAGGTAGTCGCTAACGGCGACCGTCCGTAAGGATAGGGAAAGTACCACAGAAACAATACTGCCCTTCGCAGGGCGATGGTGAAAAGAGTGGGGTAAGAGCCCACAGCATCTCGTAGCGATATGAGGTGGCGGCAAACCCTACCTGTTGCAAGGAGTACTATCAGCTTCTGCTCGAAGACGTACGCTCACCGCTTGAATGCTATAGCAATGTAGCGTCTAGATAGATGATTGCCGACTATATATTATATATAGTGACAGAACCCGGCTTATCAATGGCTCATATCAAAAACCCACCCGAGAAGGGTGGGTCTTTGGTTTTGAAACTTATTTAGCGGCTTTTTTAGCTGCAGTTTCTTTTGGCGATTCAATTAAACCTTTTTTCTTCAGAGTGCGAAGGGCAGAGGTCGAAACATTGCACTTCACTTTTTGGCCGTTGATGACCAAAGTTCTCTTAGTAACATTTGGCTTGAAAACTTTTCGTGTATGGCGTTGAGAGAATGACACATTGTGACCATACATTTTGCCTTTTCCGGTAACTTCACAAATTGCCATGTTATTTCTCCTTCACCGTATTAACGATTGCTTTGAATGCTTCAGGATTGTTTACAGCAAGATCAGCTAAAACTTTGCGATCGAGATTGATATTTTTTGCTTTCATACCGGCAATTAATTGCGAGTAGGAAAGACCAAGTTCTCTTGAAGCATTGTTGATGCGGGTAATCCAAAGAGCGCGTAAATCGCGTTTGCGATTGCGGCGATCACGATAGCTATATCGTAATGCCTTGATAACACCTTGTTTACCCAAACGAAAACTGCGGGTGCGGGCATGTTGCATGCCTTTGGCAGATTTCAAAATTTTCTTATGTTTGGCCATAGCGGCCACACCACGTTTTACTCTCATAGTTAAACCCCTAATGCAGTCTTAACGTTTTTCTTGATTTTGCCATTGATGGCGGCAGCAGTTTTCATGTTGCGCTTCCTGGCTTTGCTTTTTTTCGCGAGAATGTGATTCCCGTAGGCGCGCTCACGCGTAATCTTACCAGAACCGGTAATCTTGATGCGCTTGGCGGTGCCTTTATGCGTCTTTAGTTTTGGCATAGGTTTTCCTTTAGTTTAAAGTTAGTAATAAATGTGCAATCAGGGAACCGTGGAAGTAGGAAATTACTTCTTCCGTATTCCGACTGATAGGTTGCGTCCGTTGAATTGGGCTTTGCCTTCTTCGACAATGTCGTCACCAATGAGGGTGAGAACTTTATTTAAAAGTTCAGTACCGATTTCTTTGTGTGCCATTTCGCGACCTTTGAAAACAATCATGATTTTCACGCGGTCACCATCATCTAGGAATTCGCGCATTTTGCGGACTTTGATGTTAAGGTCGTTATCTGAAATCTTGAGGCCAATCTTCATTTGCTTCAACTCGGACTGCTTTTCACGAGCTTTCTTACGATTTTTGGCTTCTTCTTTCATCTTTTGATACTGGAATTTGCCCCAGTCAATGATTTTAACGACCGGCGGATTGGCGTTAGCGGCAATTTCCACTAAATCCACTCCTTGGTCTCTTGCGAGAAGTTGGGCTTCGCGACTAGACATAATGCCCAGTTGCTCACCTGATGAACCTATTACGCGTACCTCCGGATAACGAATTTCTCCATTAAGACGGGTGCGTGACAAATTTTTTATAGTATTCCTTTCTTCTCTTGAATTAACCTGTGATTAATTATACCTCATCTTCTTCGATAAGTCAACGCTTCGGCGAGGTGTTTTGAAAGAATAATGTCGGTTCCTTCAAGATCGGCAATGGTTCTGGCGACTTTGATAGTTTTAAAATAAGCCCGGGCCGATAAATTGAGTCGTTCTGAGGCCTCGGCGAGGAGCTTTTCGGCTTCCGGTTCCATAGTGAGAAGGTTCGAAACTTGGAAGCTGGAAAGTGAGCTATTATAAATGCCGTCTCGTTTGTAACGAGCCTTTTGGCGGGTAATTGCCCCTGTTATAGTATTTTTTACAACATTATGTTCATGGTCAGTGGTGGCGATGGTGGCGGCGAGTTCTGAGTTTTTGACCTTTTCAACTTCAATGTACATGTCGATACGATCGAGCAAAGGTCCGGAAATTTTCTTGTGGTAGTTTTGGATTTGGGTTTCGGTGCATTTACATTCGTGTGTAGGATCACCGAGATAGCCACAAGGGCAGGGATTCATAGTGGCGACTAGCATGAAATCGGCTGGATAGGTGGTTTTCTGGTTCGCGCGAGAGATGGTGACGGCTTTATCTTCGAGAGGTTGGCGGAGTGATTCTAGGACCGAACGGGGAAATTCGGGAAGTTCATCTAGGAACAAAACGCCTTTATCGGCTAGGGAGATTTCGCCTGGACCGTTTACGCCGCCGATGATGGAGGTGGCGGAGGCGGTGTGATGCGGGCTTCTGAACGGCCTATTTGTTACGACTTCACCGGTAGTCATGCCAGAGATGGAGTATAGTTTAGTGATTTCAACCATTTCTTCAGGGGTTAAATCAGGGAGCAAATTGGCGGCGGCTTTGGCGAGGAGGGTTTTGCCGGCTCCCGGTGGACCAGAAATGAGGATGTTATGATGTCCGGCGATAGCAATTTCCATGGCACGCTTGGCGTTAATTTGCCCGCGAATGTGGTCTAGAAGCGCCTCAGAGGCCATTTTGGTGGCATTTTTTGGTATTTTTACGTCTTGGTTAGTTTTTAGGATTTGGCCCTGGTTTTTGAGTTGTAAAAATAGGTTGATTAGAGTGTCGACACCGTAGATTGTGACTCCTTTGATGAGCGATGCTTGCGAGAGATTCTGAATTGGTACGTAGATTTCCTTAAAACCGGTGGTTTTTGCGGTCTCTACGATGTTGATGATGCCTTTGACTGGGCGGAGTTCACCGCTTAATGACAACTCGCCAACAAATATTTTACCTTCGGTGTCGGGCTTGATTAATTGCCCGGAGAGCATCAAGACCGATAGCGCGATGGGCAGATCTAGGTACGAGCCGTCTTTTGAAAGGTCTGCTGGTGCCAAATTAATAGTGACTTTGCGGTCCGGGAATGAAAAACCCGAATTCACAATGGCACTTCGCACACGCTCCTTGGCTTCGTTAATAGTTTTGTTGGCCATACCCACAATATTGAAAGCTGGTAGCCCACGATTCTTGTCGCCCTCGACTTCCACCAACTTTCCAAGAAAGCCGTAGGGCATTGCTGAATGAATTTTACTTGTCATACGGACGGTCCTAACATGGACGAAAAATTTTTACAACCCCCCACCCAAAATCAATAAAAAATTATTCAAAAAATTGGCTGAAAATGCTTGTGGAAAACTCGCAAAAAATACAAAAATTGTTCAAAAAATCTATTGACATTAGCTTTTTTTCGCGGTATTATAGAGGTAGCTTCTGAATAAAAAAATTATTCAGAAGGTCAAAACAAAAATTTAGCCAAAATAACTCCACACTCTACTTTGAAGACCGGTTTTCCTCGCAGTTACCGGTCTTCTTCTATGCAAAAGAGACGCTTTGTGATATAATTTAATGCAAGTTGGGGCTGACAAAGCTTAGACGGATCATTAACAAGCATAATGCATATCGATTAAAT
The DNA here is from genome assembly GCA_946408595.1 of uncultured Candidatus Saccharibacteria bacterium. Taxonomy (GTDB): domain Bacteria; phylum Patescibacteriota; class Saccharimonadia; order Saccharimonadales; family Saccharimonadaceae; genus Nanosyncoccus. The sequence goes on from CAMJSX010000001.1 coordinate 162,405, forward strand.
ACCGTAAGTATTAATAAGTGCTAAAAACACTAAGACTGCGCATGTAGCATACATGCCAGCATATGCCTAATTTAATGTAGGCTGGTTTGCGCGTGAGATTCCGTAGCGCGTAAATTATCATACAACGGGACTAAGGCCATTAATGTGGCGAAGAATGGCACGAAAATTTAGCCACGGCAATTGTTAGTTTCGTTTTCTGCAGCTAACAATAAACGCCAAAATTAAAACAGAAAACTAAATATGTAGATTTATGCTCACGTGATAATTCGGACCCGGAGGCAGTATCCGGCAGCTCCACCAATGCTTTTGAATTCGCCTTTTCAAGGCGATTTTTGTTGGCTATTATAGCGTTTTGTTGTGAAAAATACAACAAAATGAATAAAAAATTAATACAGATACTAACAGGGAAGCAAAATGTAATAAATACAACGTTGAAATTGAATAAATGTATTGATTTTTTATTGAGTTTATGCTAATATGAAGATAGTCGCGATGACTAAAATAAAAACTAATAACAAACCTTAAAAATATGAAAAAACACAAAAAACCATAAAATTTGGCGGGCGAAAAGGTAATTTCTAGCCATAAATTACATATAGGAATTACCTAGAGCTCCGCTAAAAGCGTCGAGCGCGTTGGTAAATCTTTCACTAGCACCTTAGAGAAACATAAACAAGAGCGAAAGAAAAAACTAACAAGGATCAATGCTTCACCTAGCGTGAAGCGGTCAAAGAAGGGAAAAGCGGATACGGGTTGTGGCCAATAGTTGTGATTATAGCGCCAGATAACCCCCGCTTCCCTCCAAAAATACTTGGGGGATTAAACCAGTTATGTTATAATCAAGGAATGAAGCAGAATCGCATCATTTCTTATATAAGTATTATCGGACTCGCAGCCTTAATTCTTATACTTAATTTAACATCACCGACGGAAATTGGACCGTTCGGTGTTTTATTATTTTTTACAACATTATATATTTCGATTTTTGGCATTATTTCTGCCTTGATGCAGGTGTATTACAAGCTTGCTCTCAAAAGGAGTGTTTTTAGAAACAAGGATTATCTTTATGCTGCGGTGATGTCTTTTGGCCCGATTATGCTTTTGATGGCAAGATCTTTCGGGGTAGTTAACTTTTGGACTGTAGGCCTGATTGCGTCATTTTTATTTTTAGCTGAATTTTTAGTCGCAAAACGCATATAGTATGATAAAATAAGCATATGGATTATAGTCAGAAAGGTCAAACAGGAGACGTAATGGATTTTTTTACCGCTGGTGTTGGGAATGTTCCTGCTGATCAGAATACTTATCAATCTGAGAATAACCTGGATTTGACTAATAATCAGACTTCTTGGGACATGAATAAAGAAGTGCAGCCGTCGGTTGAGAATACGCGTAATATCGGTAATAGGGCTATTCTTTCGTCGGAAAAAGCTGCTCAAACTGAAATGATTCACGACAATCAACTACTTGATGAGTTAGTTGAATCAGTGGTTTCGCATGATGTGCCTGTCGCTCCAACTACTATTCCAGATGAAATGATTGAAAAAATCTCCTTTGACGCTAGTCTTATTAAGACTGACGGCGATCATATTGATCCGAGAGCTATTAAGGAGGCCGACCATGTGATTAGTGTTTTAGGAGAGACGCGTGACGCCTGTAGTTTTGAAGAGGCAATTAGGGGAGAAAATGGCATGGTGAGAAAGAATGTGACTAATTCATACAAAGATAATCCATATAACAGGAAGGCGGCCTGATGGAACCTTGGGTGGTAGCTATTGCAGCATTTGTCGCTATCATCATTCTTTTTGCAATTATTTTTGCTTCTAGAGTTTCTAAGCTTAGGAAGGCCAAGAAATATGAGCGTGGTCTTAAGATGGTGTCACTGTTGATACACTTGCCACCTACCACTGATGATATTGAAGGTAATGGTAGAGATAAACGTGATGTTGCGAATGAGGCTATTTCAAAAGCTCAGGTGATGTATTCGATATTGGCCTCAACTATTACCAAAGGGTTTAAGACTAGACTATATGGTCAGCGTCATTTTTCTTTTGAAATAATCGCTAAAGATGGCATTATTAGATATTACGCCATTGTACCGGCTGTTTTGACAGAGGTGGTGAAGCAATCTGTCCAGTCTGCTTATCCGACCGCTAAAATTGAAGAGAAAAGGGAAGAAAACATTTTTGCTCCAGAGGGTAAGGTAGATAATGTGTCAGGGGCGGAGTTGACTTTGAATAAGGAATATTACCTTCCAATCGCGACGTACGAGGACACAAAGAGCGATGCGTCGATGGCTATTTTGAATGCATTGTCTAGCGTGGGTAAAAAAGAAGGTGCAACTGTACAAATATTGTTCCGTCCTGCACAAAAAAATTGGTTTTCGACTGGCAAGCAATACATTGAAGACGTTCAGAAGGGCAAGAAAAAGAAGACTGGCGGTGCTGCGTTCGGTGATTTAGTGATGGATGTGGTAAGGGCTCCTTGGGAAGTTCCGCAAGAACATGAAAAGTCTACGGAAACCAATGTTATTTCTAATGTGAAACAAGAAGAGATTCAGGCTATTGCTGGTAAGATGCGTTATCCGGGCTTTGAAACTTTAATTAGAATTGTGGCGTGTTCCGATTCGAAGCCGCGTTCTGAAGCAATCGTTGGTGGGATTGTTTCTGCCTTTTCTCAGTTTAATTCGCCAGAATACAATGGTTTTAAGGTAAATACCTTTAAGGATTCTAAGAAACTAGTCGTGGATTATGTGTTTAGGTTCTTCCCGTTGAGAATTAATTCAAGTATCTTAAATAGTGTTGAGCTTGCTTCAATTTTCCATTTGCCGGAGCAAAGCTCAATCCCGAACTCTCAGGTTGAGCGTCAGCTAGTCAAACAGGTAGATGGGCCAGCCAAGCTTGTGACTGAGGGTGTATTGCTGGGGACTAATGAGTTTAGAGGAGAGAAGAAAGCGATTTATCTTGGTGATGATGATCGCCGTCGTCATATGTACGTGATAGGTCAGACTGGTATGGGTAAATCCGTATTTCTCGAGAATATTGCCTTTCAGGATATGTGCGATGGTCGTGGTTTTGCCTTTATTGACCCGCACGGTGATGCTGTAGAGGCGCTTTTAAAGCGGGTGCCGCAAGAACGTATTGATGACGTTATCTATTTTGACCCAGCGGATATTGAGCATCCAGTGGGTATGAATATGTTTGAGTTTACTTCTGAAGATCAGAAAGACTTTATCGTCCAAGAGGGAATTTCTATGCTTCAGTCGCTGTTTGATCCAAATAACCAAGGTTTCTTTGGGCCTCGTGGGCAACACATGTTTAGAAATGCGGCGCTTCTTCTGATGGCCGATCCGGCTGGAGCGACTTTTATTGATATTCCGCAGTGCTTTACCGACCCAGAATTTGTGAAGTCTAAGTTGAAATATGTTACGGACAAGGCGGTTTATGATTACTGGACTAAGGAGTTCCCAGCTTCCCAAAAATCAAATGATGCAGGTGAAGTAATTACTTGGTTTGCTTCAAAGTGGGGACCATTCCTTTCGAATACTATTATGCGTAATACTTTGGGACAGATTAAATCAGGTTTCAATATCCGAGAAATAATGGACAATAAGAAAATTTTCTTGGTTAACCTATCTAAAGGCCGACTTGGCGATATTAATGCTAATCTTCTCGGTATGATTTTCGTGATGAAGTTCCAACAGGCCGCGATGTCGCGCCAAGACATCCCAGAAAGCCAACGTCAAGATTTCTGTCTTTATGTAGATGAGTTCCAAAACTTTGCGACAGAATCGTTTGAGTCAATCTTGAGCGAAGCTCGTAAATACCGCCTTAACTTGATTGTGGCGAACCAGTTTATGACTCAGTTGACCGATAAAATTAGGGAAGCGTTGCTTGGTAACGTGGGTACGATTATTTGCGGTCGTGTTGGCGTTACGGACGCTGATTTGATGGTTAAAGCTTTCACACCTACGTTTACTGCTGAAGACCTTACTAAGACGCCAAATCACGCTGCTGTGGCCAAAGTAATGATGTTTGGGATGCCATCAAATGCCTTTACAATGAATTTGCCAGCTCCGATGGGTGAACCGAACGATGAGTTAATGAACACCTTGAAGGTTTATTCAGCTACTAAATATGCTAAAACGCGTGCCGAGGTGGAGAGAGAAATACAGGAGCGTTGGTCGGCTGCTGCAAAAGCAAAGAGCGATGTGACAGAACAGGAAAAGGAGCCATCATCGGATAATGATTCTGGTGAAAAGAAGTTCCTGGATGATTGGTTGGCTAAAAATCCGGCAAAACCGGCGCCTGAACCGGTGCCAGAGGCGCCAGCGGAGCCAGAGCCAGCGGAGCTAGAGCCAGAACCAACGCCACAGCCGCAACCACAACCAGAGCCGGAACCAGAGCCAGAACCCACCCCTGAGCCGAAGGAAGACGAAATTGTTTTTAAGATAAGATAACCCTTGAATTTTTGGCCTCTTAGGTGTATAATAGGGAGGTATATTTAAGAAGAGGTATTAAAATGGCCAAAGAAGCCTATGATTCGTCTGAGATTCGGGTGCTCGAAGGTCTTGAGCCAGTACGCTTGAGGCCAGGTATGTATATCGGTTCTACCGGTTATGATGGGTTGCATCACCTTATTAAAGAGATTGCCGATAACTCTATTGATGAAGCGATTGCTGGCTATGCCAACAGGATAGATATTACTATATTAAATGATGGTGGCGTTAGAGTAGACGACAACGGTCGTGGTATCCCAGTAGATATTCACCCGAAGACCAAGAAGTCTACCCTTGAGACGGTGCTCACCGTGCTTCATGCTGGCGGTAAATTCGGTGACGGTGGCTATAAGGTTTCATCTGGACTTCATGGTGTAGGCTCGTCTGTGGTGAACGCTCTTTCAAGCAAGATGGTGGCCGAAGTTTATCGTGATGGTAAGACGCACCATATTGAATTTGACACTGGTAAGCCTACGATGGAGCTAAAAGTCACTGCTGGCTCGCCTAGAGAACATGGTACCTCAATTACTTTTTATCCAGATCCGGCTATTTTTAAAGAGACGACGACTTTTGATTACGATTGGGTTTCGAGCTATGCTCGTCACCAGGCTTATCTTACTAAGGGTATATTAATTACGGTTAATGACGAGCGCAATGGCGCCAGGGAATCATTCTACTTCGAAGGTGGCATTAAGAGCTATGTAAAGCGTTTGAATAATGGTAAGGAAGTTTTATCTGATGATATCTTTTACGTTGAGAAACAGGTTGGTGATACTGGGGTAGAAATTGCTCTCCAATACAACGATACCTTCGCAGAAATTATGAAACCATTTGCCAATAACGTGCTCACCCCAGATGGTGGTATGCATGTGGTAGGTTTTCGTACTGGTCTTAACCGTACGATTAATGATTATGCTCGTAAGAACGGTCTCTTAAAAGAGAAGGAAGATAATCTAACTGGTGACGATATTAAGGAAGGTCTCACCGCGGTGATTTTGGTAAAACTTCCTGATCCACAGTTTGAAGGTCAGACTAAGAACAAGCTTGGAAATCCTGAAGTGAGAGGTTATGTTGATAAGGTGATGACTGAGTATTTCGGTTATTATCTTGAAGAAAACCCAGCAATTGCTAAGAAAATTGTGGGTAAAGCTACTCTTGCGGCTAGAGCGCGTAAAGCAGCGCGTGCGGCACGTGATAACGTAATTAGAAAGGGCGCTTTTGAGGGGCTTAACCTTCCATCGAAGCTGGCCGACTGTTCATCTAGAAATGCTGAGGAATGTGAGCTCTTTATCGTAGAGGGTAATTCTGCTGCTGGTTCTGCTAAGGAAGGCCGCGATTCACGTATCCAGGCTATCTTGCCGCTACGTGGTAAGGTATTGAATACTGAGCGGGCGAGATTAGACAAGATGCTTGCAAACGCCGAGCTGGTTTCTCTGATTAAGGGTTTAGGTGTGGGGATTGGTGACCAGTTTAATATGGATGGCTTGAGATATCATAAGATTGTCTTCATGACGGATGCTGATGTTGATGGTTCACATATTTCGACGTTGCTTCTAACCTTCTTCTTCCGTTACATGCCAGACATTATCAAGGCGGGACATGTTTATCTAGCTAAACCACCGCTATTTGGCTTGATTAAGGGTACAGGGAACGGTCGTAAGATTGATTATATATATGACGAGCAGGCCCTAGAGGATACTTTGACCAAGAAGATTGCCGAGCGTAAGGCTGCGGGGACTAAGATTGATGAGGAAACTGAGCGCTTTAAACAAGCTGGTTATACTGCTCAGCAACGCTTTAAGGGTCTTGGCGAAATGGATGCGGCTCAACTTTGGGAGACGACTATGAATCCAGAAAATCGTATTTTGATAAGAGTCAATATTGAAGACGCTGAAAAGGCCGATGCGATCTTCAGTAAACTAATGGGTGACCAAGCCGAACTACGTAAAAACTTTATCCAAGCTCGCGCTGCTAGCGTTGATTTGGATGATTTGGACTTTTAAGGAGGAACTATGGAAGACGACAAGAATAACCAAATTCCAGCAGAAAATCTAAACGATGACATCATCGCTTCCGAAGATGGTCTCCCTACTACTGAGGATGGCATTGAGCTACGAACTGTAGAAAGTACGATGGAAGATTACTTCCTGCGTTATTCACTTTCGGTGATTGTGGATCGTGCTCTTCCGGATGTTCGGGATGGTTTGAAACCAGTAAATCGCCGTATATTATATGCGATGAACAAAAATGGTTGGAAGGCTCCGCACGCGACAGTCAAATCCGCTCGTATCGTTGGTGAGGTAATGGGTAAGTACCATCCGCATGGTGATTCATCGATTTATGATGCAATGGTTAACCTAGCACAACCTTGGAAGATGCGCTATACGCTCGTTGAAGGCCAAGGTAACTTCGGTTCGATGGATGGTGATGAGCCAGCTGCTTCACGTTATACCGAGGCCCGCCTCGATAAGGTTGGTGCTGAGCTTCTAGCGGACATCGAGAAGGAAACAGTAGATTTTCGTGATAACTTTGATGGTACTGAGAAAGAGCCGTCGGTTTTGCCATCTGCGGTGCCAAACATTCTTTTGAATGGTCAGATGGGTATTGCGGTCGGTATGGCGACTAACATTCCACCGCATAACCTTGGAGAGTTGGTGGATGCTACAGTGGCTCAGATTGATAATCCGGAAATTAGCTTAGAAGGCTTGATGAAATACGTCAAAGGTCCAGATTTCCCAACTGGCGCAGAGGTTTACGGTGGCGCTCCAATGAAAGAAGCATATGCTACAGGTAAGGGTTCTGTTACTATTCGGGCAGTTGCCAATATTGAGGAACGCAAGAATGGTAGATACAACATCGTAATCACAGAAGTTCCTTACGGTATGAGCAAGGAAGACTTCATTGATAAGGTTCGTGATTTGGTGCTGGCAAAGAAATTAGACCATATTGCTGACGCTCGTGATGAGTCTGCTCGTGGTAAAGTTCGCGTGGTGGTGGAGCTCAAGAAAGATGCTTTCCCGAAGAAGATTTTGAACCAGCTTTATAAACTTACTCCGCTTCAAACGTCATTCCATTATAATATGTTGGCATTGGTTGACGGTATTCAGCCTCGTATCTTAGGTCTTAAAGAGATTTTGGCGGAGTTTATTAAACACCGTCAGAAAGTAATTCGTCGTCGTACGGAGTTTGATTTAAAGAAGGCTAAAGAGCGTGCTCATATCTTGGAAGGTTTGAAGATTGCGCTTGATAACATCGATGAAGTGATCAAAGTAATTCGTGCTTCATATGATGATGCTGATAAACAGCTCATGAAACGCTTCGGCTTGTCCGAAATTCAGGCAAATGCTATCTTGCAGATGCAACTTCGTCGTCTCCAGGGTCTCGAGCGTGACAAGATTGAGGAAGAGTTGAAACAGTTACATGAACTGATTAAGAAACTTGAAGCAATCTTAGCTGACGAGAAAGAAGTGCTCCGCGTAGTAAAGGAAGAGCTCATTGCAATTAAAGAGAAATATGATGATCCACGCCGCTCCAAGATTATTAATCATGAAGTTGGCAAGTTCTCCGAAGAAGAACTAATTCCAGAAGAAGAGAGCGTGATTTTGCTCACATCTGAGAACTATATGAAGCGTGTGCCACAAGCTGACTTTAGAAAGCAAAATCGTGGTGGCAAGGGTAAGCGCGGGATGACTACTAAGGAGGAGGATGTAATTGCTCAAATTTTGACTGCAAACTCCCATGACTATCTGTTATTCTTTACTAGCCAAGGTCGTCTATTCCGGATGAAGGCCTACGAGGTACCACAAGCTTCGCTTGCTGCGAAGGGAACTGCTGCAGTGAACTTACTCAATATGCATCCAGAGGAGAAAATTACCGCTATTATTAAGCAGGGTGACGCCGGCGCCGATGGCTACCTCTTTATGGCTACCAAGAAGGGAACAATTAAGAAGTCTGCTATCAAGGATTTCTTCAACGTTCGTTCCAATGGCCTTATCGCCATTAAGTTAGATTCTGGTGACGAACTTAGGTGGGTCAAAGAAACTACTGGTGAGAATGATATCGTGATTTCGACTTCCGCTGGTCAAGCGACGAGGTTTAATGAAAAAGAGGTTAGAGCGATGGGCCGTTCAGCGATGGGCGTCCGCGGTATGCGTCTTCGCCCGAAGGATGAAATCGTCGGTATGGATGTGATTACTGATCCAGGTCAGAAATTGATTGCGGTTTCGGCAAATGGTTATGGAAAAGCGACGTTAGTTTCTAACTTCCCGCCACATAAGCGTGGTGGTGTAGGCATCAAAGTGGCGGCGGTGACTGCAAAGACAGGTCCGATTGTGGCAGTTCATACTCTAGATCCATTAGCTAAAGAAGTGATTATGATGTCCACCAAGGGTCAAGCCATTCGGGTATCTATGAAAGAAATCCCAACTCTCGGCCGTGCCACTCAGGGTGTCCGGATTATGAAGATGGGTGAAGGTGATACTGTAGCATCGATTGGTATCGTGTTGCCGGAAGAAGAATCCGAAGAAGAAAAAGCCTAGACGTTTTAAGATAAGAAGCTTATGCCAATAAAAGGATGGGTGGGGGGTTGTAATTTCTAACTCCCCATGCCTATACTCCTTAAAAATCAAATTTAAGGAGTATTTTTATGAAAAGAAATGCCATTTTTATATCAATTTTAATGTTGATTCTGGGAACTTTTCCTGTTGGTCAGGTAAATGCCACCGCGCCAGATTATAGCGATTACTGGACATTGGAAGAAGTATTGACTACAAGGGAAGAAGCCAAACAAGAAGTCCTTGGTTATTGCTATTTTAGCGAAGAGCCAGATTGTATGGAGAGATATCATGTCGAATATATCCTTCCACGGGGTAGCAAGTATCAAGCAGCAGATAGTATGAATGCCTTTAGATATTTAGTCACCGCAGTAAATCCGGCACAAAATACTGTGCGAGTGATGTTTTTTGAAGACGATATGTCGATGACTTATACTACTGGCGAATTATATAATGATAATATCGATGAGCTAATAATGGTTTGGTTTGATCTAGGGTTTTTAGGTTATAACTTCTATGATGAATACCATGCTGGTGCTTTGCCATCTAAAACGCATCTTCTCTTTGCGAGAGATAATCTTGCGGAGTCTTTCCCGCCTAGAGAAGAAGTGACACTCGAATTAGAGAGTGACGTTTCTGATAATTATCGCAATATGATTTATTATTTTTTCGTGACTGAGGGTGGCAATAGATATATGGATCCGATAGATTACACTAGTTGTGTTGAATATCCATTTTATCGTGAAGGAATGGAATGCAGGCTGTTTTATGGTAAAGAAGAGGGTGGCAATCCAATTTATTTGCCGGTTGAGATAACAACAAATACTGATGATGTCTTAGATGAAACTGAGCCAGAAGAGAACCAACCGGATGTCCCGGGTCCAATTACTGAAGAAAAAGAGCAGGAGGTGATATTCGATGTGCCGTTTGCTCCAAATACTGGCGTAAAAACTGAATGTGAGCGGAAAATTGAGTTTCCTTGGTGGATTATTTTGCTAATTGCAGCCGGCGAAATACTGACGATTTGGTGTTTATTGCCAAATTATCGAAAATTTAAGAAAAATAATGAAAAAAAGTCTTGACAAAAATCGTTAGATTTGATAAACTGATAGCAGTCTAAAGCTGCGAGCAACATCTTATTTTAGTAGTCTTTGGAAATAGTTTAACAATTTAGTTGTGCAATTAATCATCGTCAGTTTATTTATTTTAATTTGAGTTTTTCAAATTTTCTATAATGGAGAGTTTGATCCTGGCTCAGGATGAATGCTGGCGGCGTGCCTAATACATGCAAGTCGAGCGGTAACAGGGCTTCACCGTTTCCTTGACACACCTAGCGCATTATCGTAGGTGGAGAGATTCGAGGGAACAGTGAAGCTGCTGACGAGCGGCGGACGGCTGAGTAACGCGTGGGAACGGACCCCAAACTGAGGGATAACTAGTCGAAAGATTAGCTAATACCGCATGTGATCTTCGGATTAAAGGATTTATCCGGTTTGGGACTGGCCTGCGTACGATTAGATAGTTGGTAGGGTAACGGCCTACCAAGTCGACGATCGTTAGATGGTTTGAGAAGATGATCATCCAGACTGGGACTGAGACACGGCCCAGACTCCTACGGGAGGCAGCAGTAGGGAATCTTTCACAATGGGCGAAAGCCTGATGGAGCAACGCCGCGTGCAGGATGACGGCCTTCGGGTTGTAAACTGCTTTTATAAGCGAGAAATATGATGGTAACTTATGAATAAGGATCGGCTAACTACGTGCCAGCAGCCGCGGTCATACGTAGGATCCGAGCATTATCCGGAGTGACTGGGTGTAAAGAGTTGCGTAGGTGGCATGGTAAGTAGATAGTGAAATCTGGTGGCTCAACCATTCAGACTATTATCTAAACTGCTCCGCTCGAGAGCGTTAGGGGTAGCTGGAATTTCTAGTGTAGGAGTGAAATCCGTAGATATTAGAAAGAACACCGATAGCGTAGGCAGGCTACTGGGACGTTTCTGACACTAAGGCACGAAAGCGTAGGGAGCAAACGGGATTAGATACCCCGGTAGTCTACGCTGTAAACGATGGATACTAGCAGTTTCGGGTATCGACCCCTGGAGTTGCGAAGCTAACGCGTTAAGTATCCCACCTGTGTAGTACGATCGCAAGATTAAAACATAAAGGAATTGACGGGGACCCGCACAAGCGGTGGAGCGTGATCTTTAATTCGATGGTAAACGATAAACCTTACCAAGGCTTGACATCTCGGGAAGGCTTCCGAAAGGAATCTGTGCCCTCGGGAACCCGAAGACAGGTGATGCATGGCCGTCGTCAGCTCGTGTCGTGAGATGTTTGGTTAAGTCCATCAACGAGCGCAACCCTTGCAACCAGTTGTATTTTTCTGGTAGGACTGCCCCGGTAACGGGGAGGAAGGAGGGGATGATGTCAGGTCAGTATTTCCCTTACGCCTTGGGCTAGAATCGCGCTACAATGGCCGGTACAATGCGAAGCGAAGTAGTGATATGAAGCAAACCGCACCAAAGCCGGTCCCAGTTCGGATTGGAGGCTGAAACTCGCCTCCATGAAGTCGGAATCGCTAGTAATCGCAGATCAGCATGTTGCGGTGAATACGTTCCCGGGTCTTGTACACACCGCCCGTCAAACCATGAGAGTCACCAACACCCGAAGTCCGCCTCGGCGGCCTAAGGTGGGGGAGATGATTGGGGTTAAGTCGTAACAAGGCATCGGTACGAGAACGTGTCGATGGATTACCTCCTTTCTTGAGAAGGAATTGATGCGTCTTAGGTAGCAATATTTAAGATAGCTAGGTCGGTTACGGTTATGTCGAGTAAGCTTAGGACATAACATTATCTGGTTCGCCAGACGTAACTTTAGCTTAAACAAACACACGACTTTCGATGAAGATTGCACAACTAAGTTGTTAAGGAGATCCACCCGAAAGGGTGGATTTTTGCTTATCCTTGCAAATCTTATTCTATCTGATAAAATCGATTGCACGGGGAATTGTCCCTAGTACCTTAAGAAAGGGGGAATGATTATAATGAAAAACCAAAGGCTCGCCGATTATATTAAGGAGGTTAATAAAGCGCACGAGTACTACTTTGCTCTTACTCCATATTACGCTCCGGTAATAGATCGTCCTTCGGCTATCGATGTGAGATTTGATCCTAAGCGTTGCGTGAGGCCAAAACATCTTAGTTCTATGCTCATAGAGGATTATATTTCGTGTAGGTTTTTCGAACGTAAACAGCCGCTCGTACGTGTTGCTTCGGTAAACCACGATCCTTCCAGAAGAGAGAATCGCAACTTTGCTACAGAAGGGGCGTTCAAACTCGAGATTATGATTTGCAGTCCGGACTATTCAGAACAGGTAGTTATAGATGTGTTAAAGGGGATCATAGAGGAATATTTTGCCTTATAATCAAATAACCTGGCAGATTTGCCAGGTTTTTTGTTGTTTGGAAGGGCTGGGGCGTGACAAAATCGATAAAATGTGTTATAATTATAAGAGAACCTCATTTGAGGTCGTTTTTTAAAAATCTAGCCAAAATCTTAACGAAAGGGGGTGTTTTGTTATGAGTAATAATTATCCTGAATCTTTGACTGCGATTGGCGCATCGTATCCGTACTCGAAAGAAGAATTGCACTCGATGATGGATGAGCTTACCAAAGAGATTAACTCTGTTGCTATTAAATCCGGTATAGATCCTGGCAGATGGGTGATTGCAACGCCTGAGGACTGGAGAGAAATGTATCCGAACGTTAATAGTAACCTGGTTGTTCATGAGCATGGCTCGTTCTCGTCGGCTGCTGAGGAGTCTCTTCGTCGGCTTTGGAAAAAACATGGATACAGAAAGTCGATCGGTATTAAGGTGCCTATCACTATGAAACCTAAGGCTAATCAGTCAGTTCAGCCCGCTTTGCAGGAAACCGCTCAGGCGGAAACCAAGCTGGAAGCTGAGTTGGAAACAACGGACACCCCTGATAGTAATTTGGGGAGTTCGTCGGAAGATGCCGGCAAAGTAAATGTTCCTGAGCTGGAAACAGATAAGGAACCCCTGTCTGAACGTGACGAAGCTGAACGAATTATCCAGAAGCTTTGTCTGGAGAGAGGGAGTATCCCGCCTGTGTTAGACTTCATGAAGGCAACCAACCGCGGAGATAAAACTCTGAAAGAGTGGTTTTATCCTTGGTGGAAATGGCCGGAGCGGTTCGGTGTTGATTGGTCATCTGAATTACAGAGAACCAAAGCGAAGGCTGCCGAGGAGAAAGCTGCCGCTGAAGAGGCCGCCAAGGCTGCCGAAGCTGCCGCTGCAAGTAGCATCGATGAGGAAGCCGAGGAAGTCGAGCCGATTGAGGAGGAACTTCCCGTAGAAGATATCGAAGCTGAAGATATCGGCGACGATGAGCCGGACGAACCCAGTGATGAGCCGGTAGATTCTGACGATGAGCCGGTAGATTCTGACGATGAACCGGATGAACCCGCTGAAGAGGAATCCGCTGGGGAAGAATCCGATGATGAATCTGAAGAAGATCCGAATGAAGAAGTCTATTACAGTGTTCCGCCTGGATTTGAGGGCGAAATTACTTTCAGATTCAAGAATGAATCGGATGAGGACGCAGGTATCTGGCTTTACTTCAGCAAGTATCTTGAGGCCAAGTTGAATGTTACCATGAACAGCAGAAAAGAATTTAAAACAACAAACGATGGTTGATTTTGGCTAGATAGCAAATAAACCCCGGATTCCGGGGTTTATTTTGTTATAATGAGTGGAGGAGGAATATGGAAGAATTTGTAAAAGATTTATCTGGAGTGTGGTATCTTGCGACAGCCGAAGATGGCCAGCCGCACGTAAGGCCGTTTGATAAAGCGGCTGAAGTGGGCGGAAAGCTTTATATTGGCACAACGAATACTAAAAAAGTTTATGAGCAGATAAAGAAGAATCCAAAGATTGAGATTTATGCTCCGACTGATTTTGTGCCATGCCGCTTCATAGCCGAGGCGTTTATTGAGGAAAACGTTGACGTGGCGGAGGAAGCCTTTGAAAAAATGGGGAAGGCTTACGATCCAGAAACATCTATCGCTCTCAGATTAGAGAATATCAAGAAATAATAAAAGCGGCCATAATGGCCGTTTTTTAGCGGTTGTCACCGGCGCCGTGGATTTGGTTGCGGGTGCGGCGGCTTTCGAGTTTGTCGAGATTGTTTTTGGCGACGACAGAAAGAGGAGTCTCTAAATAACGAGAGAGTCCAGCTACATACCAGAGAACATCGCCGAGTTCTTTTATGACCTCGTCTTTGTCTTCTGGGGAAATGATGCCGTTTTTATCGCGGAGAATCTTTTTGATTTTGTCGGCCGTTTCGCCAGCTTCACCGACGAGACCAAGGATTTTTTCGGAGAAACCAATGGAAGTTGGGTCCATAGTGGCGCTCGAAGTATCATATTGCTTGGATTGCTCTTGGTATTCGTCTAAATTCATGATCTTATTATAACACTTTAAGAAAAACAGGGGTAAAAGTGGTATAATCGGGGCATGGAAGATACGCGCAATCTTGTTGATGAATATAAAGGTATGACAAATGAACAAGTTTTTGATGCACTGTCGAAAAAGCGAAATAGTCTTGAGGTTGCGATCGAAAATGTTGAGCACGATTTTAATATCGGCACGGTGGTTCGCAATGCGAATTCGTTTAATGTGAGTAAAGTTCATATTATTGGGCGTAAAAAATATAATCGTCGTGGCGCGATGTGTACAGATAAATATCTCGAAATTGTTCATCATGAGACTCTGGAGGATTTTTTACAGAGTCAGAAGGGGAGAGAACTAGTCGCGATCGAGAATAACACTCCTCGGGCTTTGCCGCTTGGTGAGAAGAAATTTGGTGACCAAGTTACGTTAATTTTTGGTTCAGAGGGCAGCGGGATTTCAAAAGAATTACTCGAGGCTGCTCAGGATGTGCGCTATATTGAAAGCTTTGGCTCGACTAGGTCGGTCAATGTTGGGGTGGCTTCGGGGGTCGCGATGTATGAATGGGTGCGTCAACGCGTTATAATAAAAGCATGAAAATTTTGCAGCTTAATGCCTGGACGGGCAGGATAAAATACAACATCGTTAATTTTATTAGGAATAATGATTTTGATGTGATTTGTCTTCAGGAGGCGGTGTGGACGGAAGATGACGGAGAAGAACTTGAATATTTCTTCGCAAGCCTTAGGCAAATTCAGCAGGCGAGCGGGCTTCCTTATGTAGAAAAAGCTTCACATTGGGGAATTAATCTTGGCGGAAAGAATATTGAGCGGGTGGAGCAGGGGAATGTGATTCTGTCTCGTTTTCCGATTAAGAAGGCTGAAATCAAGGAAATTAGCGGGGTTTATGACGAACGATTTATGTCGAATGCCGATGAGGTGAATAACCAGCTCTATACTGCGATCAAAGTTGAGCTTGGAAACGGGCTAACGGTCCTGAATTATCACGGTTTTTGGCGTAATCAGCCGATGGGCGATGAAGTTAGTACGGAGTGTATGAAGCGGGTGGCCGAGATGATTAAGGGTGCTAAGGGGCCGGTTGTGATGTGCGGCGATCTGAATTTGGTTTATGAGGCGCCAGCGATGCGTGAGCTCGATTTCTTGCATGATCTCACTCATGATTTTGGGGTGAAAAACACGCTCGTGAAGATGAAGCTGAAAAAGGATATTGCGTGCGACCATATTCTTGTGAACGACAAGGTGAAGGTGAATAGCTTTGCTGTTTTGTCAAACGAAATAGCGTCGGACCATATGCCACTTGTGGCTGACATCGAGATATAACAGGGGAAAAGATAAGAAAAATCGCCTTTTAATGGGCGATTTTTTAGGTCATATTTGCTTAAATACCCTCGCAGTTGGTGAATATTTAAGGCTGTATCTATTATATATCACGAAATGAATATTGTCAATAGCGTTTTCCACATGTGGTGGAAAAGGGAAAATCTAAGTGTTCGGTTTTTATTAAGCAGAAACGTATTGACAAAACGAAAGCGGTATGGTATAATAAACATATGCACTCTGATTGGGAGTGGTTTTGATATTAATATTCGGTGGGCAGATAGGAGTTCTAGAAATGGCTGGAACTAAAGCTGGCGGCATGAAAGCTGCTGCTACCAACAAGGCTAAATACGGTAAAGAATTTTACGCTCGTATTGGCAAAAAAGGTGGCGAAAACGGTCACACCGGTGGTTTCGCTGCTAACCCAGCCCTCGCTCGTATTGCTGGTGCTAAAGGTGGACGTATTTCCCGCCGTGGCCCAGCTGCTAAATAAGTAGCTAGGGAAAAATAGACCCCGTAAAAAGGGTCTATTTTTTTATCTTTCGCAATTTGGGCAGTGATATTTTCCGTCTGGGGTTTGGTAGCGGGTGAGCCCGCATTTTTTGCATTTAGATCTCTGGTGGAGCCAGTTTCGGTAGCTGTCTAGATCGTCTTCGACGAGGTTTTTGTTGATTTTTACGCCGAGAGAATCGGCGATTTTTTCGGCTTCATCCCAGGCGGCGCGCTCCATTTTGAGGCGCTCGATGTCGGTGGTGTAGTTATTGTGTTTTAAGATGGCGTGGCCGAGCTCATGAAGGATGAGGGAATCAAATTCGGGGTCGTTTGGATCAAAATAAATGGTTTTTGGAAAACGGAACAAAAAGCGCTTGCCGGCACGGAAATTGAACTCGATATAGGTTTTCTTTAGGGTCTCGAGAAGAGTATCTACCATAAGCGTATTGAACAAATAATTTATACAATTAGTATAGCATGAAAAATTGGTTGAAAAAGCTGGACTTTTCAGGGGAATTCTGATAAAATTAAGGGAATTTCAGGTTCATTCAAAAGCAGGGGGATTTTTGAATGGGCCTGAAGAAAGGAAAATATAAGAATGGCAAAATCTGCCAAATTAACTATGGATGAACTTCTTGCTGCTAGCGAAGATTCATTCAAACATGTCGCTGCTGGCGATACTGTTAAAGGGACGGTTCTTTCCGTCAAGAAGCACGAGGTTTTGATTGACCTTGGTGCACAAGGTGTTGGTCTTGTACCTCGCCGCGAGGCTGGCTTCGCACGCAACTTGAACGTTGGTGATGAGGTTACTGTCTCTGTTATCGAATCAGAAATGGAAGATGGTTACGTCCTTCTTTCACTTCGCAAAGCCGTCAAGGATAAAGGCTGGGATGAAATCCAAGCTAAACTCGACAATTCTGAAATCGTCGAGGTTACTCCATTTGACGCAAACCGTGGTGGTCTCCTCGTTGAATACGAAGGTATCCGCGGCTTCCTACCTGTTTCTCAGCTTTCTGCTGAACACTATCCACGTGTTGGCTCAGCTGACAAGGACGAAATTTTGCAACGCCTCAACTCTCTTGTTGGCAAGGCTATTAAGGTTCGTATCCTTGATGCAAACAAGAAGGAAAACAAGCTTATCTTCTCTGAGAAGGAAGCTATCAAAGATGGTCTTCAAGAACGCTTTGCTGAGCTCAAAGTTGGTGATACCGTCAAAGGTGTTGTCACCGGTGTTGTCGATTTCGGTATCTTTGTAAACGTTGAAGGTATTGAAGGTTTGGTTCACATTTCTGAGATTTCTTGGGAACGTGTCAATAACCCATCCGACTATGTTAAGGTTGGTGAAACCATCGAAGCTAAGATCATTGCTATTGACAAGGAACGCTTGTCACTTTCTATGAAGCAACTCGTTGAAGATCCATGGATCTCTGAGGTTGCTGACCTTAAGAAAGGTTCAAAGGTTGAAGGCACTGTTACTCGCATCACTCCATTTGGTGCATTCGTACAGATTTCTCCAGCTGTTGAAGCATTGGTCCACGTTTCTGAACTTGGTGAAGGCTCAGATGTTGATCCTGAGAAGATCTTTACCTTGAACGAACGTAAGAGCTTCAAGGTGCTTGATGTCGATAAGGAAGGTCGTAAGATCTCACTTTCGATTGTTAAATAGCGCAATACTTTAATAGCAAAATCCCTCTCGAGAGACGCTTGTTCGCTCCTGTCGTTACAGGGCGAACGGCGCTCAATCCGCTCCTCGTAAGGAGCGGACGCTCTCAAGAGGGCTTTTTGCTATCAAGGTATACTTCGCTCTTTCGCTCCTCGTAAGGAGCGGATGCTCCTGAAAAGGGAGCTTTTTGTTGCCCATTTTTATGTGTGCTATAATAAAAAGGCTATGAAAAAGAAAGATTATCAAGAGCGTCCTTGGCTCAAGTATTATGAAGAAGGCGACATGCGCCCGAACCTTGAATATCCTGACTGTTCGATGGTCGACATGGTGCTTCAATCTGCTGAAAAATGGCCAGATAATATGGCATATTCATATTTTGGTCACAAGGTAACCTATAAGAACTTTGTCAAAAAAATCGAGAAGACTGCAAAAGCTCTCAAGAACTACGGCGTTAAGGAAGGCGATCGTGTGACGATCTGTATGCCAAACACTCCAGAGAGCATCACGATGGTTTATGCTGTCAACATGATTGGTGCAGTGTGTAACATGGTTCATCCACTTTCTTCCGAGAAGGAGCTTGAATACTACATTAAGGTCTCTGACAGTAAATATGTGCTCGTGATCGATGCAGTTTTTGACAAGATTTATAAGTGTCGTGACACAGCCAATCTTGAGCGTATTATCGTGGTGCGCCCATCAGATGGCCTAGGTTTCTTAAAGAAGAAACTTTATCGTGTACTTCACGTTAAAAAAGTGAAACTTCCAACCAATGATTCACGTGTGGTTTTGTGGGAAGACTTCATTGCTAATTCCTATTTCTACCAGGGTAATTATTACGAGAAGCGTGGCGCAGATGACCTCGCGGTGATTCTTTATTCTGGTGGTACTACGGGAACACCAAAGGGAATCATGCTCAATAACTTGAGCTTTAACGCACTTGGTCTTGGTGCAATCGAAGTAATTAAGCCATGCGTTCCTGGCGCAACCATTCTCTCGATTCTCCCTATCTTCCACGGCTTTGGTCTTGGCGTTTGTATCCATATTCCACTCTGTGGTGGTATGGGCTGTGTGCTGGTTCCAGCATTTTCGAAAAAACAATTTGCCGACCTTATCCGCAAGAACGAGCCAACCTTTATCGTTGGTGTTCCTACACTATTTGAAGCTTTGCTCGAAACGAAACTTAAAGAGAACGAGCTTGAATGTGTGAAGGCCGTGGTTTGTGGCGGTGATGCTTTGAACCAGACTTTGCGCAACAAAGTTAATGACTTCCTCAAGGCTCATGGCTCAACAGCTGTGATTCGTGTGGGTTATGGTCTCACAGAAGCAACTGCTGCAACTTGTCTTTCTCCTGAAAGAGCTTGTGATGAGGGTATCATCGGCGCTCCACTACCGGACAACTACTTCAAGATCATCAAACCAGATACATTCAAGGAATGTGCAGTTGGCGAAGAAGGTGAGATTTGTATTAATGGTCCATCCGTGATGATGGGATATCTTAATAATGACGCTGAAACGGCCCAAACTCTTCGCGTCCATGATGATGGCAAGGTATGGCTACATACGGGCGATATTGGTGTGCTCAAGAAAGATGGCTTCATCTACTTTGCGCAGCGCCTCAAGCGTATGATTATCTCTTCTGGATATAACGTTTATCCAACTCAGCTTGAGACAGTTATCAACTCTCATGAGGCGGTTCTCACCTCAACTGTGATTGGAATTGATCACCCATACAAGGGTCAAGTGCCAAAGGCATTCATCGTTTTGAAGCCTGGCTATAAGGCTGGTAAGCGCATCGAACGTGAGATTCGTGAGCTTCTCGAAAGAAACGTGCCGATTTATGCACTTCCAACTGCTTACGAATTCCGTGATAAGCTCCCAACGACCTTGGTCGGTAAGGTTGCTTTCAAGAAACTCGAAGAAGAAGAAAAGGCAAAAAAGAAATAATAAAAGGCCCCGCGCAGACGGGGCTTTTTAATGCGCTCATGGTATAATAGTTATAACAATTAAAAAGGAGAAAAATGAAAACCTTTAGCAGAATGATATGGGGATTTGCGCTGATCGCGCTCGGTGTTATTATCGGCGGCAACGCAATGAAATGGTTCGATATCAATATTTTCTTTGATGGATGGTGGACACTATTTATTATTGTCCCTTCCGCAGTCGACGTAATTGCAAAGCGTGAGCTTAGCTCTCTTATCGGTGTTCTAGTTGGCGTAGTGCTTCTACTCGCATGCCAAGATATTGTTGATTTTGGCGACATCTGGAAATTGATTCTCCCAGCCGTTTTGATTTTAATTGGCCTTTCTTTCATCTTCAAAGACGTCTTCAATTTTTCGAAGAAGAAAGAAATCGATCATTTGAACGATGTTGCTGGCGACAAAACAGAATACAATGCTACCTTTTCTGGCCAAAACATCAAGGTTGATGGCGAGTTCAAAGGCGTGAAGCTTTCGGCAATCTTTGGCGGAATCAAATATGATCTTTCCGAAGCTAAAATCAAAGGCAAACAAGTGCTTAACTGTACTGCCGTGTTTGGTGGAATTGATATCATCTTGCCAGAAGACGTGAATGTTGAGGTCGTTTCTTCCTCTGCCTTCGGTGGTGTTTCTCGTAAACGCGTGAACAAAGGCGATGGCTCGAAGATTGTTTATATTAACGCTAATTGCGCCTTCGGCGGAGTGGACATTAAATAATGACCACCTTTCAGAAGATAATTAAGTATTTCGCGATTTCGCTCGCTGCGGTCATAATCGTATCGATCGTATCGGGAATTACCTTCGGAATCTATGTCGCAGGGAACGTTATCGGACTAATCCGTAGTGATGATTCTGAGGTATTAGAAAACCTAGAAGTGATTTCTGGTTCAGAGAATGCTTCCGCTTCAAAGCTTGAAGTCGAGCTTGGTGCGATGAACTTTTATATTAAGAAAGGCGACGAGTTCAAAGTTGAAGCCAATAAATCTGATGTGAAGTTTGAAGTAAAGGACAATGTTGCTTATATTAAGGATGACACACGTGGCGGTTGGTTTAACTTTGGCTCAATTAAGGGAAGTATTGTTGTATATATTCCAGGCGAGAGTGAAATCTTTGAAGGCGTCGTAATCAAAGGCGGAGCTGGGGTGATCAATATTGATGATCTAAAAACCCGTAACCTTCGCTTTGATATGGGTGCCGGAAAAGTTCTGATTTCAAATCTCGAGGTAACTGACGAAGCCAAAATTGATGGCGGCGCAGGGAAGATCGAGATTCTTGGCGGCACTATTCGTGACCTTGATCTAGATCTCGGTGTTGGCAAAACGGACATCCGTACGAAGTTGATCGGTCATTCCGAAATCGATGCTGGTGTTGGGGCTGTCAACATTTCTTTGATTGGTTCTCGTGATGATTACGAGATTAAGTTTAGCAGAGGCCTAGGCGGCATTTCGGTTGATGGACAAGATGTTTCTGATGGTGAAACTATTGGAAACGGGCTAAACTTCCTTAAGATTAGTGGGGGTGTTGGAAGTATCGACGTGAAGTTTGACGAATAATTGTTTAACTTCAGCTAAAAAAAGGACCGCACGATGTGCGGCCTTTTTGACAAGCTAATTGTCGTTAACTTTCTTAGTATTTGTAGGTACATATTTAAGTACAGCTTCTATGTTGCCTTCAACTTCAAAGAACCTTTCTCTTGCATCCCTTGGGGAACGTACGCTTGTTGGGGTGAGCACACCCCGCTCTTCTTCGGTTAAAAACGACTTGTTCTGATTGGCCATACCATCACCTCCCATTTTTGGCCTAACAAATGCTACCTCTGTATTATACCATGGGACTTTAGGGATAGCGAGGCTTAATTCTATTGACAATAAAACAAAAATAAGACCCTTTGGGTCTATTTTTATTCTGTGGCTCCCCCGGCCAGACTCGAACTGGCAACCTCGAAGTTAACAGCTTCTTGC
>CAMJSX010000002.1 GCA_946408595.1 uncultured Candidatus Saccharibacteria bacterium
ATGGGACGGTAACTAATGAAGCTTGCTCTGGTACTACTTATCAGCCTGGTGATACCTACACAATTAGTAATACTGGTGGAACCTCTACTATTAATTTGAATGCAGTGTGGGAAACGATTGGTATTATAGATCTAACTAATACAACGTGGTATCTTCAAAACCCCACAGCTAACGAGCCAGAGCCACTTCAAATTTATGAAATAAACTTTACATCAAACGGTAGTCAATACACTATTTTTAGTGACGATGGCTTACAGATACTATTTGGCGATGAAGGTGGTTGCCAAAACTATTATGATTATTCTTGTTATTCATCTGGCTATCAGTTTGGAGAAGGCTGGGGCACATGGGCAGGCGGTAGCTTCGTATCCAATAGTTTATATCGAACTATCCATATTGACGGTGGAACAGATGTAACAAACACCGATCTTATAGATTGGATTCAAGCGCATGCACTACAAGCAAACTTAGTAACATTAAACCTTACACACAGAGATTCGAATTATTTTGGATCAATAGAAATATACGAGGGTACAAGAGACTCTATTGGTTCGTCATTATTTTCAATTACAAATCTACAATCCTCGTATGAAGTTGGTATCCCGCTAGCAATTAGTGATATTTATGTTCAATTCATAGAAGATAATTACAATACCGTTTTTGGATATTACTCATCAAGTGGAGGGGTCGTTATTAACCATCCATCAGAAGGTCTTGGATCAAATTATCTTGAATTGTCAATACTTGGCGATGGATCAGTTAATGGTTATATCGACTGGGACTTTTAATGGATGCCCATTGGTTATGAAATGATCAGTATTTATATTTATCAATAAAAAATGTTATGATGGTTCTAAGAATGGCATTCTAGGGACACCGTTCAATGTTGGTGATTAGGCTTTATGGCCTAATCTTTTTTCTTCGGCATATTGATAAATCTTATGCTAAAATAGTCTTATGAACGAAAAAGAGATTTCAGACGCAGAACTCGCAGAAGCGTTTAAGCCGGTAGAAACCGAAGATGAGCAACCAGAGCAGTCCGAAAAACCCGCCAAGAAAAAATCCAAACAGAATAAAGACACCAAGAAAAAATGGGGAATCACCATTTTTATAATCGGTCTTCTCACTCTCGCGGCTGGCGTCACATTTCTTTTGATCACAGTTTTGAAGGGTCCCCGCATTCAAGACGCAGATTATCTAGTGCAAGTGGGCAAATGGGAGCTCGAAAATGAACCATCCGTAGTTTGGAACTTCACCGAAATCGGAAAAGGCACCTTAACCACCAATTCACACCTCAACGACTACGAATTTATCTGGCGCATCGATGGTGACACGCTCAAAATCGAAACCAAATGGCTTTATGAATTAAACGACGAATACACTTACAAATTAGACCAAGGCAAAAACACTCTAACTTTATCCAGCGAATCAGGCGATATCAATTTCGTTCCCGCAAGTAGCGTTGATCCCGAGGTTACTGAGGATAACTAATTCATCATCCGAAATCATGTGCGTCGCGTGAAACTCGGCGCCTTTTAGTTTGTCGAGATTTTCAAGCACCTTTTTCACCACCGGATTAGTCGTCGAACAAATCGACAACGCAATCAAAACTTCACCAATTTTAAGATAGGATTCCTTGAAATTCGAAGTCTTATTCTTAATTTCAAGAATCGGCTCGAGTACCGCCGGCGCAATCAAATCGACTTCATCAGGAATCTTGCTAATGTGTTTCAAGGCATTTAGCATCGTGGAAGAAACCGGCGAAAGATAGCCGGTCTTCCTGCCAACAATATATTTCTTGCCCACATTAATACAAGCACTCGGCAAGTTGCCAGATTTTTCGCGCTTTTTATTCGCTTCAATAGCTACCGTGCGATCTTTCTCTGAAATTCCGAGTTCATTCATTAGAAGCTTAATTCGCTCTGGTACCTCTGGACCTACGGCACCTTTCTTAAGATCAGTCAACGCACGATAATAGCGTCGCACAATTTCCGCCTTAGCGGCTTTTTGAATCGCCTTATCATCAGTAATACACTCGCCAATCACATTAACGCCCATATCGGTCGGTGAATAATAAATCGCTTTGCCAGTAATCCGCGTCAAAATCTCTTTAAGAACCGGGAAAGTCTCGAGATCACGATTGTAATTAACCGCCGTCACCCCATATTTTTCCAAATGGAAATGGTCAATCATGTTTTTATCATTGAGATCCGCCGTAGCCGCTTCATAGGCAATATTCACCGGATGTTTCAGTGGCAAAGCCCAGACCGGGAAAGTCTCAAACTTAGCATAGCCAGCATTCACACCCTGCTTATACTCATGATAAAGCTGCGACAAGCTCGTCGCCAGCTTACCAGAACAAGGCCCCGGTGCCGAGACCACCACTAGTTTTCGCGTAGTTTTAATATACGGATTGGCCCCATAGCCCTCATCCGACACAATCGTATCCACATCGGTAGGATAACCCTTGGTAAACGTGTGAAAATACACATTAATCTTGTAATCTTCCAGTTTTTTAGCAAAATCTTTAGCTTTTTTCTGACCATCAAAAAGCGTAATCACCACCGAACTCACGTAAAGCCCTTTGGCTCTCAAAAATTCAATCAAACGTAGCACCTCGGTCTCATACGAAATCATGTGGTCAGCGCGAATTTTGGATTTTTCAATAGCGTTCGCGTTGATACACAAAATCACCTCAGCTTCATCCTTAAATTCCTGCAAAAGCCGTATTTTAAGGTCCGGTAAAAAGCCCGGAAGAGTGCGGGCTGCGTGCTGGTCATCGATTAGCTTGCCACCAAATTCGAGATAAAGTTTGTCAAACATTTGAATGCGTTGTTTGATTTTCTTTTTTTGAATTTTCAAATACTTAGTGGCATCAAAGCACTTTTTCACCGTGACCTCCTTATTATTATTTTATTATAGCATAGGAATAATAATGGCAATAAGAAAAACCCGCCTGAGTTCAAGCGGGTTTTTAGGGGGAGGGTTATTTCCCCGGAGGGAAATCATCAGGTGCATGCTCCGGATCTTCCCGTGCATCGAACATATCGCTCAGATAATCGAGCTCGCCTTCGTAGGCCTCTTCACAGTCGCCAAACGGGCTTTCATCCTCATCAGAAGAACCTAGAGTCACAAAGTTATCCAAGTTCTTAAAGCAGGTAGCGATATAAGCCAAGCAGATATCGTGTGGGATGATATTGCCGTTATAGCAGTAAAGCAGAATTGGAGCAGCACACTTCCGACTCATACCATAGAATTCTCCGTCAGCCATCAGCTGGCACAGATACAAAAACTGTGCACGAGACATCGTTTTTGTTAGGGTATAGATCGAGTCATTCGGGAAATGGCGATGCATCTCATCAATGAGACGCTTCGGAGGAAAAGTCCCCTCTTCCAATTCTACCGGCCGACAATCCAAGTAGAGCAACATCGCGTCAACGAAATCGAAAAGATTAACCAGGTATGCTGTATTTTCGATCAGCATATTGGAAAACTCTTCCTTCAGTTCATCATTCTTGGCGCGGACCGATGCATAAATGAACAAAGTAGACAGCATCAGCCGCTTTTCGTCCGAGAAGAAATCGACTCCTTCTTTATAGATACGATAGGTATCCAGAAACTCTTCAAGTGCTTTTACGTCATTATTGACGACCATCTCTTTGAGTTCATCTCTTGAATAAAAGAAATCTCCCATATTATCCCTCCTAATGTACTTAGGCCTTTTTTATGAATATAAAAAATAGCCTTATACCTATATTCTATCATACTTTTGCTTTTTTGTCAATGCTAAAGGTTTAATTTTGGCGAAAATTATGTTATAATATATCTTATGATATATCTGGACCATGCGGCGGCCACGCCAGTTTCTGATAAAGTACTTGAGGCAATGAAGCCGTATTTTGGTGCCGAGTTTTTCAATCCGTCAGCAGCGTATTTACCAGCCAAAAAAGTTTCGGCTGATTACGAGGCGGCCAAAGGGGTAATCGCCCACGCAATTGGCGCCAAAACCTCCGACCTCATTATTACCGCCGGCGCGACTGAAGCAAATAATCTTGCTTTTACCTGCTTATCTCTGGACGGGTCCATGTTATACCTTGAAACGGAGCATGATTCGGTGCGACGTGCGGCAGAAGCCTATGGTGGCGAGGCCATCAAAGCTTTACCGACTGGTCTGATTGATTTGGATGATTTGAAAAGCAAAATTACCGATGAAACTGAGCTGATTTCGGTATCTCTAGCCAATAATGAGCTCGGCACGATTCAGCCTTTGGCTGAAATCGCTGGTATTATCCGCGATGTAAAATTCGATCGTCTAAAACGCGGAATAAAACGACCATTACTACTTCATTCCGATGCTTCACAAGCTTTAAATTTGCTCGACATTAGCGTTGCGCGACTTGGGGTGGATTTGTTGACTCTAAATGCCGCAAAAGTCTACGGACCAAAGGGCGTCGGTGCGCTTTATGTCGCGCACGGAGTTAAGTTGAAGCCATTGACCGTCGGTGGCGGACAAGAAAACGGCCTTCGCTCTGGCACGGAAAACGTCCCAGGCGTAATTGGTTTTGCAAAAGCCGTAGAATTAGCCAAGGAACACTTGAACGGCAATCGCAAAAAATACGCCAATTGGCGAAAACTACTTCTTTCCGAATTAAAAGATTACGAATTGGTCAACAAAAAACACTCTTTAGATAATTTCGTAGTTTTGATGTTTGAAGGGCTGGACGCGGAAAGATTAATTTATCTTTTGGAAGAAAAAGAAGTCTATGTGGCTACCGGCGCGGCTTGTGCGGCTAGCAAGGGTAAAAAGTCACATGTCCTAAAAGCCATCGGTCTAACCGACGCGCAAATCGCCGGCTCACTCAGACTTACCATGGGTGAAACCAATACTGAAGAGCAAATCAAAGAAGCTGCGAGAATCATCAACGAGATTGTAAAGGCCGAAAAAGAAAGATTAAAAAATGCGTAAAACGGTATATGTCGGAATGAGCGGAGGAGTGGATTCGTCAGTGACGGCCATGCTTTTGGCGGAGCAAGGCTACAAAGTAGTTGGCGTCTATATGAAAAACTGGTCCAAAGATCTACCTGGCATGAAATGCCCTTGGGCAGAGGACCTCGCCGACGCCAAACGCGTTGCGGTGAAACTTGGCATTCCGTTTGAAGTTTGGGATTTCGAAAAAGAATACCACGACAAAGTAGTGGAATACATGCTCGACGAATTTAAAAAGGGCAACACACCAAATCCCGACATCATGTGCAACCAAGAAATCAAATTCAAATTATTTTATGAGAAAGCGATGGCTGCGGGAGCTGATTATATTGCTACCGGACACTATGCACAGGTTAAAGACGGAAAACTTCTACGAGCTAAAGACGAAAACAAAGATCAGACGTATTTCCTGTATCGAATCTCTGACGAAGCTTTGAAACATACATTATTTCCAATTGGTGACATGTTAAAACCAGAAGTTAAAAAGCTAGCCGCCGAGCATGGTCTCCATAATGCCTATAAAAAAGAATCCATGGGTGTCTGTTTTGTGGGTGAAGTCGGCATGAAAGACTTTTTGAAAGAATATATAGACATTGAACCAGGTGAAATTCGCGAAATTGAGACCGACAGAGTCCTAGGTTACCATGAAGGAGCGGTATTTTACACCATCGGACAAAGACACGGGCTGTACTTGTCTGGTGTAGCCGGCGAAGTCAACGACGGCATGCCATATTATGTCGTCAAAAAGGACATTCCGCAAAATATCGTTTATGTATCAAAGAACTTGAACCACAAGGCGATCTGGACGAATAAACTATGCTTAAAGGATGTTTTCCTTCGGCTCGGGGCATTTCGGAGCGCGGCAGCGCGAGATTTAGCGCCGGCCGCCCGTGGCGACGGGCCGGCCGGACGCGGCCCCGAGCGAAGGGAAACATCCTTATTAGTACGCTTACGTCACCGCGCCCCGTTAGTGCCAGCCACGTTTGATGGCGAAACTTTACATTTTGAAAACGAGATTAAGCGTCCAGCCTCAGGGCAATCAGCCGTTTTATACGACGGCGAAATTTGTCTTGGTGGCGGAATCATCAAATAACAAAAAACGCCTTACACTCGGCGCTTTTTGTTAGATTAATTTGGAATTATGCTGTCATCATGAGCAAATCTGCGAAAAGCAAAGTTGCTGCAAGAAAGCTCATTGAAACTACGAAAAGCATATTTGATTGTTGGCCTTTTTCATATTTCTTGTAGCAAATACGGCTTTGTTGTTTTTTGCAACATTGGCGTTTTGCGCAGGCTTTTTTTGCAGTTCTTGTCGCAGTTTTCTTTTTTGCTTGTGCCATTTTGTTCCTTTTTATGTTAAATAATAATCTATACTTCCATTATATCACACTTATGCTAAAATGGCAAGAGTATTTATTCTAAGATATGTTATAATAATTGACATGGACGCAAATGAAATTAGACAAAAATTTTTAGATTTTGAAGTGTCGAAGGGGCACAAGCCAATCGCTCCTGCACCACTAGTGCTTGAGGGTGACCCGACGACCTTGTTTACCGGCTCCGGCATGCAGCCACTTCTTCCATATCTTCTAGGCAAAGAACATCCGCTTGGCACTCGATTAACCGATTCACAACCATCACTTCGTCTGCAAGATATCGAAGACGTTGGCGATCCGCGTCATACTACGGTATTTGAAATGCTCGGCAACTGGTCGCTCGGTGATTATTTTAAAGAAGAACAAATTCGGAATTTCTTTGAGTTTTTGACTTCCGTCGTCGGGCTTGATCCGTCAAATATTTACGTGACTTGTTTTATTGGCAATGAAAAATACGGCATCCCGAAAGATACTGAAGCGGCCGAAATTTGGCAAAAGGTCTTTAAAGAAGCCGGTGTTGAAGCTAAAATTGCCGAAATCGGCTCCGCAAAAGAAGGTGACAAGCGTGGCATCAAACCAGGAGAACGCATTTTCTTCTACGACGACCACGAAAACTGGTGGTCGCGTGGCGGCGGTTGTGAAACCACTCCGATCGGCGACCCGTGTGGGCCGGATTCAGAAGTTTTCTATGATTTTGGTGAAGATAAACAAGATGTTGAGAAATACGGTCTGTCGCATCCAGCTTCGGATGGCGCTCGCTTTATGGAAATTGGCAACCAAGTCTTTATGCAATATCGTCGCAACGAAGACGGCACTTTCTCAGAGTTAGAGAAGAAAAACGTTGACTTTGGTGGCGGGCTTGAACGCATTGCTGCCGCAGCGATTGGCTCATTTGATGTGTTTAAGATTTCCTTGATGAAACCAATTATTGATAAATTGGAAGAGATTTCAGGAAAATCCTACGACAATAACACCGACGAAATGCGGGTAATTGCCGACCATATTCGTGGTGCCTATCTCCTGGCCGCGCAAGGTTTGACCCCATCTAATAAAGCGCACGGCTATGCCATGCGAAGACTAGTCAGAAGAGCGATTTTGCGCGCTTTGGATCTAGGCATCGCCTCAAATTTCCTAGCCGAAATTATTCCAATTGCGGCCTCAAACTATGCCGATTTACCAGATTCGATTCTCACTCACCGCGAAATGGCTCTAGAAGTTTTATTAAAAGAAGAGAACTCATTCAGAAAAACTCTTAACAATGGCCTTCGCGAGCTAAAGAAACTAACCAGAAATCACAAAATTTTGGACGGACGCGATATCTTCATGTTGCAAGACACCTACGGCTTCCCAATGGAGTTATCAGTAGAGGAATGTTATCGTGAGGGAATTGAGCTATCCGAAAACTACCGCACTGAGTTTGACGAGGCTCTAAAAGAACAAAGGGAACGTTCACAAACTGCCTCGAAAGGAATGTTCAAAGGCGGCCTTGAAGACCACGGCGAACAAACCGTAAAGTATCACACTGCCACGCACCTACTACTTGCAGCTCTACAGAAGCTTATTTCAAATGATGCATGTCAAAAAGGTTCCAATATCACCGCCGACCGCGTGCGTTTTGACTTTAATCTTGATCACAAAATGACACCAGAAGAAATCGGAAAAGTTGAAGACCAGGTGAACGAATGGATTAAAGCTGATCTTCCAGTGGTGTTTGATGAATATGACAAATCTTACGCACGAGATACTTTGAAAGCACACGGACAATTTTGGGACAAATATCCAGATATTTTGAAAGTCTATACTATTGGTGATTTTGATAAACCTGTCTCCCGCGAAGTCTGTGGTGGCCCGCATGTCGAACATACCGGCGTCCTAGGCCATTTCAAAATCGTCAAAGAAGAATCATCTGCCGCTGGCATCCGCCGCATCAAAGCAGTATTGGAATAAAAACAGGCGCCTAGTAAGGCGCCTTTTTGTTAGGGTTTAGTAGACTCAATTTTGAAGCCGAGTTGGAAGAGATCCAGATTGAGCTGCTCAGCATTCATGAACTGAATACCATATATTCCGGCTCTTTTTGCTGCCATGATATTATCACGGCTATCATCGATAAAGATGACTTCATCGGCGTCAACACCCAGTGTCATAAGCAAATCCTCAAAGAAATGAGGATCACACTTGATACGTCCAAGTTCACAGGACCAGAACACACCTTTGACAAAGTTGAAGATTTCGGGATGATATCCCTTGATTTCTCCTAGTCTTTCGGTGATATGGTCAGAAACGATGTAGATGTCTGGTCTACCTTCCTGCAATTCACCACCATCAAGTCTCTTTGGACAAGAGACAATGCGGCGGTAAAGATCCAGGGTACCAGGGACAGAAGTTTGGAAACTCTTTGAGAAGTATTTCCTCATCTGCGCCTCAGTAAAAGGGAAGTCATTATTTGCGAAGAAAATTTTATAATAAATTTCTTCGGTCAACTTACCACGCATGAGATTCTCGAAAGAATCTTCAGTTTCTCTGATACGCTGCCAATAGTTGGTAAATACTTCTCTGCCATAGTCTTGATAGACGTAAACCGATGTACCACTTAACCCGTTGATAAGTACTTCTGACAAATCTGATAAGATAATCATTTTTATCCCCCCTTTATATTGTTATGCCAGATAATTATATTATATCATACTTATGTTTATATGTCAAGGATGGCTACTATGATATACAGCGGACACTAAACCCAAAGTTCGGGAGGGCGAGCCGAACATTATTACCCGGGGTTTAAGAAGACGGAAATTAGATAACTACTGAGATACGCAGCGGACCGTGTATCCGCTGTACTTGCTGAGGCTATTCGTCCCGGGGCTGACGATGCTACTGAAGAGGTACAGGCGGTAGGCGGTGCCGAAACCTTGCGCAGAAGACGACCAATAGATGCCGCGGATGCTACGATTGTACGCCTGGGCACCATCCCAGTACCCGGAGTAAACAAAGTTATTTGGGAATGAACGCCACTTAACAGACTGAGTAGAACCCGCGGTGCTAGACTGGTCTTGACCAGTACCACCCATCACTCGGTCTAGGTAGGAGAAGCCACCTACACGCCAAGTACTGCTGGCTTCTTGGTTGTCTAGTTCTCCAGTAGATTTATAGCCTAGTGGTAGATGCCAGTTAGATGGGCAGATGGAAGTACCAGCGGCATCAGAGCCATTATTTCCACTATAGGTAGTGTAGTATTCAGTGTTTGCCATAGCTGCTGGCCAGTTGTAGTAGTTACCGTAACCATACCATCTGGAGTGATTATCATTTGCGTTATAGCTAGTGACTAGGCTTGTGGTGCCATCTGAATTGGTGGCGTTTGAAGCCATGTTGGTATTGTTCTTGTTGTAGCGGGGGAGACGATAGCCTGGATCATAACTGCTATTGGATTTGATATTAATGGTGCCATTAGTACCGTCAATGCTATAGAGGGAGTTAGCGGTAGTATTATTTGCAAAGTTCGCATCTTCAGAGCCAGCCAGGCCAACGAACTTACCTAGGTTGTTGCCGCCGGCATTAATGGAAATTGTGGCGTTACCATAACCCTCTGCGAGAGCAATATCTTCAGAGCTGGTGGTGTGTTCACTGTTAAGTCTTAGATTTTCTATCATCCAGCACTGACCATCAGCGAGTTTCGCTACGGCATAGGTGTTACCATCACGAGCATCAGTAAGAGCAGTTATGGAAGAAAGGGTAGCTGAGACTTTACCAGTCGTACTATCATAGGTTGCTGGAGTAAGACTAGAACAGCCCATCCAACCTTGGAGTGTGCCAGAAGATGCTACCCAGACTGGGTAAAGGATAGCGCCACTTGATACATCTAGACCACCGTTAGTTGGGTTAGTAGAGATGGTTTCATTTGGACCGTAGATAGTAGAACTGCTTGTCGCTACGAAATCGGTGGACCAACCAGCAAAGCCATAACCTTCTCGTTTGTAGTTTGGTGCGATAAGGTTAATGGTGGTGGCCCAAGTGCTCACACCAATCCTTCCAGCTTTATCAGAAGCAGCAATGGTTTCGTTACTAATCGAAGCCATGGAGCCCTCAATATCAGAGGTGTTTGGGGCATAACAAACGTATCCAGCTGGACAATCATTTTCTGTTAATGGATAAACTGGTTTATTAGAGTCGTCTACCATATTCGGATGTACCAGTGTGTATTTAACCTTGCCAATGTATGTTCCAGCAGCCTGAGTGCCAGAGATTCTCACACCATAAGTAGCTAGAATTGATGTACCAGTGCCATTAATACCATCAGTAGAAGAAGGAAAACTAGCAATCTTCGTATAAGTAGATGGAATAATATGTTGACTACCAAAGCTATTTTCAATAGTTAAACTATTTGGAAGATATGAAGTAGTATCCTTTGATATCTTCATAGACCAATGTGAAGTAGTATTACCAGCTGATGCATCAGTACCAGTAGGAATAGATAGTTCATTATCTCCTAGCATACTAGTAGCACCATATTCATCTCCTGAATATCCTATAGCATATAATGCAAATCCTGAAGCATCATTACATTTAACTGTAAACTTAGTACTACCTAGACTATCCGTATGAGTACCATTACTCATATTATCAGTATGTGGAGTAATCACAGTGGATGTAAGAGAACAAGCTTCTGAGACATGGACAGTGGCGGTGGCGGAAGAAGAGGGGTCGGTGGCGAAGGCGGAAGAAGAAAAAACCAGACCAGTAAGTATAAGAGCAGGACAAAGCGACAAAGACATAATTACTTTATTACTTTCATTCTGTTTCAGCATATTAACTTCCTTATATATTATATAATAGCATATTTAACCATAATTGCATTAATTCGATAGCAATTTCGCTAGTTTAGCCTTTAATTTATTCTCCTCAGGAGCGCCCGCTAACGTATCCACGCCAACCCGAAGTAGCCCCAACGCCGTCGCAAACGAATGATCTAAAACATGCGGCCCCAAAACAAGATTCGGCAACTCCGCAATATCAATTAAATGAATCACTGGTCGCCTAGCAAAAGGAAGATTAGTGTACCAATCCGAAACCGCCAAAGTCTCCTGAATTAATGACAAACTTGCACCACCGCCACAAAGCATCACATTGCGTGGAAGACTGCCTATATTATCAAATTCTTCCAGCGCCACCTGGACACCAGTTAGCCAAACGCTTAAATTCCTAGAAAGTGCAGTTTCGACTCTCGCTTTTACATGGTCGTCAAGATTCCCAGAATCATAATCCAGTTTTAACTCTTCCGCATTGTCAAAATCTACACCAAGAGACTCCGCAATTTGACGCGTAAAACTCCGCCCGCCAATCGAAAACATTTTAGTGCCTTCTACGCCGCCATCATCAATCACGGCAATATCCGTAGTGCCACCACCGATATCCATCACCACACCAGAAAAACTAGAATCCGGGTCATCACCTAAACACGCCCGACAAACCGCAAACGGTTCTACTGCCACAGTTAACAAATCCAAATTCAGCTCCGCACAGACTTTTTCAATCGCCGCCACATGAATCAGCGGCGCAAACGCAGTATAAAACTGTATAACTACTTCCGAACCTTTAAAGCCCACTGGGTTCATTATCTTATAGCCATCAATCGTCAAAGATACAATCGCAGAGTTAATCAAACGTATTTCAACATTTTCATTACCAGTCTCAAGCGCAATCATCTGCCTAGCCACGTCACCAGATTTTTCTTGAACTTTTTTAATAATTTCGTTCATCTCGGCTTCCGTGATAGGCTTATTCGGATTCTGACGCTGATAATTCACCGTCGTGGTATTTCCTTTAACCAATTCACCAGCAATACCCACCACTGTAGTCTCAGCACGTTCATGAGCCTGTTCCTCAGCAGTAGACAAAGCCTCTTCACAAACGGTCACCACGGCCGGAATGTCCGCGATGGCACCAGCGTGCATGTTGCCTTCTTGTTGTTTAGCTTTACCAACACCAAGTATCTCAAGAGCACCTTTCTTACCTTGCTTAGCAAGAACGGCCTTCACATATTCCGTGCCAATATCAAGTCCTAAAATCGTGCTCATGGTTTAATTATAACATATTTACCAGGCTTCAAACCGGACAGTTGGTACTTGCCAAACTGAATGCGATGTAGCTTTGTCACCCGGTAACCCAGCGCCGCAAAAGTCCGACGAATCTGACGGTTACGTCCCTCAGACAAAACCACAGTATATATATTATTGTCATGAATCACCGTGAATGATGAAGGACCATCGTCGAGCATCACGCCATAATCGGAAATCATTTGTTGATGTAGCGGTTCGAGCGGACGGTCCAGCTCCACTTCATAAGTTTTTTCTTTGTGAAATTTCGGATGTGTCATTTGAAATGCAAAATCACCATCATTAGTTAAAAGAATCAAACCAGAACTATCTTTATCCAAGCGACCAACAGTCTTTAGCTTCTGGTAATCTTCGGGCAATAACTCATAAAGCGTCGGGGCCTCACCTTGTGTACGGCGCGAACAAACATAACCAACTGGTTTATTAAAAGCTAAATACAAGAATTCCATGTCAAACGGTACTATCTTATCATTATAGCATACTTTATCGTTTTTGTCAATTTTAGCACCTAATACAGCCGGTTTATTATTAATCAAAACTTTACCAGCCGCAATCAAATCATCCGCTTCGCGACGCGATACGCCTAATCTCTCAGCTAAAAACTTATTCAGCCGGATTTGCTGGGACTGCTGGTGGGGTTGGTTGTTCATAGTTTACCTGCGGAGCTGGTTGAGGTGCGGGAGCAGCTGGAGCAACCGGGGCTACAGGGGCTGGGGCTGGTGCTGGAGCTACAGGGGCTGGGGCTGGTGCTGGAGCTGCCGGCGCAGCCGGTGCAGCTGGCGCTGCTGGAGTTGGAGCAGGAGGAATTGTGACAGGTGCAATTGCCGGAGCCGGTGTTTCTGCTCCAGCGACTGGCTGACGATCGCCTAACACCTCATGGATAGCATTTATTACGTCTTCAATGCCAACTTGTGATTTTACCAAATAACGATCGGCACCCAAACGCTCACCACGTTGACGCTGATCATCGGAGGAAAGTGCGGTCATCATCACAACTTTAATATTGGCAGTTTCAGGAGTGGCGCGCAAAATGTCCAACATATCAAACCCAGAAATCTTTGGCATCATCACGTCAGACAAAATTAAAGTTGGTTTTTCACGTACGGCCATAGCAAGAGCTTCCTCACCATCGCCAGCCGAAACTACTTCGTAGCCTTCGGCGGTAACTCTGATACTGTAGATTTCACGAAGCGCAGCATCGTCTTCTACTACCATTATTTTGGTCATTGTATTCCTCCATTTGGATTATTATTTACCTGATTAACATTATTCTGTGCAAGAGCGGCGTTTCTAAAAGCAATCATCCGCTTCTCATATTCTTCGCCAGTGATACGAGGTAGGGAAACATAAAAAGTCGAACCCTCGCCAAACGCCGATTCGGCCCATACCGTACCACCCATCGCTTCAACGCGTTGCTTTACAATATAAAGCCCAAGCCCAGTACCACCAATGGTACGAGTATCTGAATTATCCGAACGATAAAACTTTTGAAAAATGTGATGAATATCATCAGCCGAAATACCAATGCCAGTATCAGTCACATTGATTAATACTCGGTCACCATCACCACGCACGTTAATATAAATCGAACCGCCGGCCGGCGTGTATTTAATGGCGTTTTCAATCAAATTGCCCATTATTTCGCGCATAAAATTCACATCAATAAAACCATAGACTACTTGATCAAGCTTACGGACCTCACTCACTGATTTTGAACGATTAGAGCCAAATTGATAATTCAGTTTCGCATTCTTGGCGGCCATGGCATAGCCATCAATAATCTGCTTAATCGTCCCCACCATTTCAACCGGTTCAAAATGCGGATGAACGTGACCATCTTCAAGCTTTGTGGCGTCCAGCAAATCTTTAAACAAACGACCGAGATGCTGCGAAGCATTATGCGCTGCAGTCAAATATCCCTTAGCTCGCTCATCAATCGTTGAGGTTTGCGGATTTAGTGCCAGTGATAAATAGCCCTCAATGGACGCCACCGGCGTACGCATTTCGTGAGATGCAGTAGAAATAAAATCAGCCTTCTCACTGTCTTCCGCCAATTCTTTTGTCACATTACGGAAAGTGATTATACGACTAGCCTCACCGCCATCCTCTACAATTACAGAAAGGGCAATAGGAATGCGCTTAGTACCAGGACAAGTCACCAAACAAACTACATAGTTTTCCAGTGATTGACCAGTTTTCATCGCACGTATTAAAGGATTCTCAGCCGGTGAATACTCACGACCTTCTTTTGATTCAATCCGAAGCACCAAAGCATAGTCAAGCCCAATAGCATTACCCACACCACTACATTCAGTCATCGAAATGGCAGCAGGATTTGCAAACTTAATAATGCCAGATTTATCAGTAATAATTACGCCATCATGAATATTGGACAATGCCATTTTTGCAAGCGTATTATCAGAATTAGCTTCGTTGTTTACCGGCTTATTACGTTTTAATAGACTCATTCTATATATATTTTAACACAAGCTTTTAAAAATGTGCTAAAATTATAAATATGAATAAAGACGTCATTTATATCGAACCAGAAGATGATATTACTGATATCATTAATAAGATAGAAAATTCCAAAGAAAAAATAGTGGCGCTAGTTCCACCCAAAAAAGCTGGAGTTTTAAGAAGCATCGTCAATATTAAACTTATTGCCAAAACCGGCACCAATGCCAGCAAGAAAATAGTTCTCGTGACGACCGATCCAGCCATTTTGCGACTTGCTGCCACCACAAAATTACCCGTAACCAAAGATTTGCAATCAGCCCCATCCATTCCAAAAATCGGAGCCGAGGAGCTTGAAGAAGCCGAACTGCCATCAAAAGAAGAAGTCATTGAAACAATCGCCGAAAATGGTGAGGGAGAAGTTATTGCAGAAAAAATTGAAGACCAAGAAGAGCCCGAAAAAGAAGAAAATGTCGAAGAAAAAGACAACAATGACGCCGATTCTAAAGAATCCAAAAAAGACAAGAAAAAGAAAAAAGAAAAGAAAGTTAGCACTTCTGGCAACGCTTTCGTAGGGTGGATTCAGGAGCACAAGGGTCTCTGTATTGCTGGCGGCATCGGACTAGTTGTACTGATATTAGTATTAGTATGGGCTTTTGCCATTGCACCTGCAGCGACAGTGACCATCGGCATTCGCACCACCAAAACTAATTTCTCGAAAAATATCACTTTCACTGAAGTATTAACCGAAGAAAACTCCGACGAAGGAAAATTCTACATCGAGCAGAAAAAAACCGAAGAAAAAGCCGAAGTCGAATTCGAAGCAACTGGACAAAAAAATGTCGGAGAAAAAGCCACGGGTAGCGTCATCGTTTGGGCCTATTTCCCAGTACTCGGAGGCGCGGCCAGCACCGCAGTCACAGCCGGAGAAATCTTTACCCTGGGCGATTATTCATTTGCCGCAGATGAAACCATCACCATTTCCTGGAATGGCGTCATCGGCGAAGTTAAAAGCAACTGCGCCAATGGTAGTAATGACGAAGCTCTCGCTAAATATGGTTGTCTAGTCTATGGCCAAGTTGCTGTCACAGCAGTTCAACCAGGCGCCAGCTATAACATTGCCGCTTCCAACACGGGCTGGAAAGCGCCAGCAAGAGTTAATGGAGCCTATTCCAGCGAAGATATGTCTGGTGGTACCGACAAAATGATTACCATCGTTCAACAATCTGACATAGACGCTGCCTTGACTAAAATTAAATCTTCTGACGAAAACGTCAATAAAGAAAAACTCTTCGAAGAAATTTCCGAGACCTCATTCATCGTCGAGCCAAGCTTCCAACAAACTGTAGGCGACGCAGTCTCTACGCCAAAAGTCGGCGAAGAGGTCGAGAAAGGCAAAAAAGCCAAACTAAGTGTCACCACAACCGACTCCGTTTATTTCATCGACAAAACCAAGATGGAAGAATTCATCGAAAAAGAAGCCAAACTTGCTGAAAACTTTAAAGTCTACAGCATCAACGATTCGTTTATTGAAAACTTCATCAAGACTGAAAGCGGATACGCCGGTAAGCTCAAAGCTTTCTATGTTTCTGGTCCAAGAATCACTGAAAATGATGTGGTTGAGGTTGTTAAAGGCAAAGGTATTGGCACAGCCAAGCACGATTTGACTGAAATTAATGGCATAAGAAAAGTTGAAATTGTTCCGTCTTATCCTTGGGTAACTTCAGTTCCAAACGATCCAGAAAGAATCACTGTCGACATCAAAGAAGTCGAGGAGAAAGAGTGAAAATCATCGGTCTTGATGTCGGTGAGAAACGCATTGGTGTTTCAAAAGCCGATTCCAGCACTCGCATTGCCGTCCCAGTTGGTTTTTTGCAGGTAGATGGCACCGAGTGGCAAGAAATTTCCAAAATTGCGAATTTAAATAATACTAACTTTTTCGTGCTTGGTCTGCCAAGAAGCAACGAGGGGAACGAAACTAAGCAAACATTATTCGTACGCAGTTTTGCCCGCACTCTCGCCAAGATGATCCCAAACGCTAAAATCCGTTTTCAAGACGAATCATTGACTTCAGTAGAAGCTGAGTCTCGTCTAAAAGCCCGTCAGAAAAAATACGAAAAAGGCGATATTGACGCCGAAGCTGCAACGATTATTTTGCAAGATTTTATCGAAAATTTTAAGGAAGACGTCAAGGTTGAACCAGTCGTGGCACCAGATGAAAATACTGTCGAAACCATCAAACAGGTAGTCAAAAAAGAAAAAGACAAAGTCACTTTAAACGCCAAAAAGACCGAAAAAAAACTTAAAAAATGGACGATTTTTGGCATCCCAGCAATTATCATTATTTTAGGTCTCCTTGGCACTACAGCAGCATTAAAGTATCGCGACTATGTCAGACAACAACGCGAAGAAGAATATGCCAGACAAGAAGCCGAGATGAAAGCCAAGACTTTCAACTTTACCATTAGACCAGGTGAAACAATTTTTGAAATCAAAAAAGCCCTACTCAAAGTCGACCGAAACGGTGGTGAAGAAAACGAAGAGGAACATTTAGATAACTATACCTCAGCGGAAATAGATGCAGCCTTTAGTACTCATTACGATTTTGATTTTTTGAATTCAAGGCCAGAAGGTGCATCTCTAGAAGGTTATCTTTATCCTGAAACACACAATTTCTACGCAACTGCAACAGTAGAAGAAATTTTAAAAACCTTTCTAGGCCAAATGGAAGAAGTAATCAACCAAAATGATTTAGTCGCAAAATACGCAGCCCATGGGCTTTCCTTACACGATGGCATCACGCTTGCTTCAGTCGTACAAAAAGAATCCACCCCATCCGATGTGGCCACGGTAGCTCAAGTGTTGATGACCAGACTAGATTATGGCTGGAAGCTGGGAGCAGATGCCACGGTATCCTATGCACTAGACATCGTAGATCCAGATCGTACGATTTATAAAGACAACGCAGCGGCACTCACAATTGATTCCTGTTATAACACTAGACTTCACGCCGGTTTACCATGTGGCCCAATATCAAACCCCGGGCTGTTTTCACTGCTTGCAGTAGCGGAGCCATCAGATACCGCTTATCTCTTTTTCTTGACAGGAGACGACGGATTGATGTATTATAGTTATACAGAGGCTGAGCATCATCAGAATATCATCGACCATTGCCAGGTCCTCTGTAATACATCATTATGACGAAGAATAAGAAAAAAATTGATTTAAAGCGCTTCAAAAGTATTCTGCCGTATATATTAGTAGCCACAGGAACTTTGGCCTTGGTTTTTGTTGGTTCTATTGACAAACAAAACTCCGATGTTAACTTGAGTCTAGACGCCTTTGCTGCCAGCAACTACAGGATTTCAGTCGACCAAATGTCGGCCATGTATGTAGTTGCCGATATTTCCGACACCTTTAACCTCGCTAGCGCCACCGACGTAGCTTCAAATTATGTCGTTACTACCTCTATGTATGCGGCGGGACAGACCTCTTCCGGCAAACTTGAAAAACCCAACATTACCAATGTCGCTATCTCGCGCGGCGTAATTGAATATGTCGTCAAAGAGGGCGACTCAATGGATTCTATTGCAGCAAAATATGGTATTTCTACTGATCAAATTCGCTGGTCTAACGGCAAAAAGAACACAGCCATTGGCGTTGGTGACGTTTTATACTTGCCAAGTGCAAGCGGTATAGTTTATACCGTCAAAGCCGGTGAGACTATTGAGGGAATCGCTTCTAAATATGGTGGTTCGGCGACTGAAATTATTGCCCAGAACGATCTTGAAATTTCAGGAATTTACGAAGGGATGCGTATCTTTATTAAGGGTGGTTCTTTACCAGAAACCGAACGACCTGAGTATGTCCCGCCAGTCAGAGTACACTATTACACCTATCTCGGTAGCAATTCAGCACGCCAGAATATCGAAGTAATCGGTACATTCTATGGTCTAGGCGGTCCTTATGCCGCTGGCCAATGTACACAATGGGCCTGGTATAATCGTCAAGACTTGCCTCGTGGACTAGGAAACGCCAATACTTGGGCTATTCGAGCTGCCGCGGCTGGCTATACTGTAACTCACGGCGTACCAGTAGCTGGTTCTGTCTTCCAGAGCAGCTCCGGATGGTATGGGCACGTCGGTTACGTAGAGGCAGTTAATGGTGACGGTTCAATCGTGGCCACCGAAATGAATTATAATTATCGTACGTTTGTGGCTATACGCTCAACCATTCCAGCAAGTGCTGCAGCTAATTTGAATTACATTTACCCGCCAGGAATGTAGTTTACCAATCTTCGACTAAAGTAAATTCTTTTCCAGCAATACTAATAATAGATTCAGGAGTAGCACCCTGAGTAGTCAGTTCAGCTCTGATTCCAAGTTTTTTCATGATATCACGCAAACGGTTGACCGAAGCGTAGTTGTTCATGTCTGTACGACGTGCAAATTTCTCAATCTTTTCACCAGTTACGATAAACTTACCGTCCTCGGTTTTCTCGACCTTCCAAGTATCCTTCAAGGCCTTATCGCTTAGAGAAATGGTAGGATAATCGGAATACGTCTTCTCGGGGGACGGGTCGCTCGCGCCCGTCGTCACGGGGCTCACGCCCTCATTCTCGGTCGTAATCTCCGAAAGCCCCCTCGAAGAGTATTCCCGATTATCCATCACGCATTCCGATAATGCACGTAATAGCTCAGTTAACCCTTGATGGGCAGAGCTGGAAATAGCGTAGATTTTTGCATCGGGATTTTTTGCAAGAATGGAAGACATTTGCATCTTAAGGATATCTTCGTCAACGCCTTCACACTTAGTGAGAGCGACGATTTCAGGGCGGGAAGCGAGATCGGAATACTTTTCAAGCTCATGACGAATAGTTTGGTAAGCTTCGCCAGCGTCATCATTATAAACATCTACCAGATGTAAAAGCACCGCCGTTCGATCAACGTGGCGAAGAAAATCGTGGCCCAAACCTTTACCCTCTGAAGCGCCTTCAATCAAGCCTGGAATATCCGCGATTAGTAAATCTTTGTCATCAATAGTAGCTACGCCAAGATTCGGCGTAATCGTAGTGAATGGATAATCGGCAATCTCCGGCTTAGCATTTGACACCACGGAAAGAAAAGTCGATTTACCCGCATTTGGAAGACCAACTAAGCCCACATCAGCCATAGATTTTAGTTCAAGCTCAGCTT
Source organism: uncultured Candidatus Saccharibacteria bacterium (assembly GCA_946408595.1). Lineage (GTDB taxonomy): Bacteria > Patescibacteriota > Saccharimonadia > Saccharimonadales > Saccharimonadaceae > Nanosyncoccus. The sequence continues at coordinate 20,126 of CAMJSX010000002.1, forward strand.
CAAATTCTTCGCCCGGTTCGCCAACTTCGGCGATAATAGGTGCCTGACGCGTACTAGACTTAAAATGCGCGTTGCCAAAACCGCCATCACCACCTTTTGCGATAATTGCTTCCTCACCATCATGCGTCAAATCCGCAATTACTTCGCCATCTCTTTTTACACAAGTACCAATTGGTACTTCGACAATCAAATCTTTACCGGAACGACCAGCCGAGCGTGTGCCAGAACCATTTTTACCATCTTCAGCTGTAAGAATTGGCGTAAAACGAAAGTCAATTAGGGTATTAGTGTCTTTATCGGCCTTAAAAATAATATCGCCACCCTTACCGCCATCACCACCATCGGGACCACCTTTCGGAATATATATTTCTCGACGAAAAGAAACGGCACCGTCACCGCCTTTACCAGCTTTTAAACTCACTTTAGCAATATCAACAAACATATCTATATTATAACATAAATACTAATATCTGGTAATGCTTTGACTATTTTACCAATTTGTGCTATAATAATAGTATAGGGTTCTTTTTTATTGAGCCTTATAGTACTTTGAAAGGGGAAGGCTATGGATTCAGTTGTCAGAAAAGCTAGTTCACTAAAAACGCTTGACGAATTGCATTTGTCAAAAGAAGCACTCTGGTATTGCCGATACATGCCGATTTCGGATCTTGTATCTACGGCAAGACACCAGTATCACTGTATGCCGAAAAGTACCAAGTATCATGGTTGGTTAGACGAGGTAAAGCAAGCACTTGACCTCGCGGGATTTATCCGCCATGACTTCAATTCAGAATCCTTTGCCATAGGAAGACTTTACCAATCCGTAAGTCACGTCTTTAAGGATTCCACATTCGCTGGCGGATTCTATGATTTGGTCCCAAACGAAAAATATGAGACCTACCGGAATCTCACGCCGCAAGAAGTGAAAGCTGTCCTAATGGCTCTCGACAAGAATCTAACCGAAAACGAGGCTAGAGCAGTCAAGCTTCATTTCGGGCTAGATCCAGAGTCAAAAAACACAGGAAACTTTTTCGGCCGTACTGAAGTCTTACCAATGGAAGCTGAAGAAATTGCAAGTATCATGGGTATCACCAAAACTGAAGCCCGAACCGCAGTTTTCTCAGCCATCAAGAAATTGTGGAGACCTGGAATACTGCCAATCATTTCACAATTTGCCACTGAATAGTGGTAAATGCCCCCTACCCTCCAAATGCCCCTCTTATAGGGGGCAGAAATCCCCGACCTCGCTCGGGGATTTTTCATTAAAAATAGGACTTGACAAATAGACGCTTATGCTTTATGCTTGAATTAAGCTGGTACGCTTCACAGGGGTTCCACTGACAAATTAGTGGAGTGTGGAGACTTACATTAAAACAAAAACAGCGGATTAAAACAAACCAATGTGCCCCAAGGGTGGGCGCGCATCAGCGCGGAACCGGTCGCAAGACCGGTTCTTTTGTGTTATAATATATCTTATGATTAAGTTCACAATCATCACACTATTTCGGGAGGCGATTGAACCATACCTCCAGTCGTCAATGATGGAAAAAGCTGTAAGGAAAGGTCTCGCGGAGTTTGATTTTGTGAATTTACGCGAATTTGGCCTGGGGCCACACCGCTCAGTAGATGATACACCATACGGTGGCGGCGACGGTATGCTTCTTCGCTGCGAACCAGTTTTTAACGCGATTGAATCCGTGAAAGCTAAAGATCTATCCGCCAAAGTCATTATCCCAACTCCTGTAGGCGAAATCTGGAACCAGAGTCTGGCAAGGGAGTTTGCACTCGGGTTCGGGGCATTTCGGAGCGCGGCAGCGCGAGATTTAGCGCCGGCCGCCCGTGGCGACGGGCCGGCCGGACGCGGCCCCGAACTGAGTGCGAACCCCCATTACATCATTTTGTGTCCACATTACGAAGGCTACGATGAACGGATTTTGTCTCTGGTGGATTACAAAGTTTCGCTAGGGAAATACGTTCTAACCGGCGGGGAACTCCCAGCGCTAATTATTATCGACTCAGTAGTAAGACTCATCCCTGGGGTGCTTGGCGGCGAAACTTCAGCCGAGATTGAATCATTTTCCGATGGCGATAATCTAGAATATCCACAGTACACCAGACCAGAAGATTTCCGTGGGATGAAAGTACCAGAAGTCTTACTCTCCGGCAACCACGGCGAAATCGCTAAGTGGCGTGAAGAACACTCGGGGAAAGCATGAATTTATTTGATTCGGTCGAGAGCATTAAAGGGGTGGGACCGAAGACGGCGGAAGTGTTGAAAAAAGCCGGCATAAAAACGATGCGAGATTTTTTCTATACTTTGCCAAGAGACTACGAAACATACGCCGCGCCAACCTCAATTAACGAAATTCGCCCTGGCAAAGTCGTGATTAAAGGAAAAATTGACTCTTTAACCACTCGGCGAGCTCGGCATCGCAATCTCACCATCACCGAAGGAATCGTACGCGACGAAACTGGTGGAGTCAAAGTGGTCTGGTTTAACCAAAATTACCGAGCACGCCAATTCACGCCAGAAAAAGAGTATTATTTTACAGGGAATTACGAGCTAAAAAACGGTCGCTGGAGCATTATTTCACCTTCGGCAGCGCTCGTCTCCGATATTGATCCAACCTCAGGTTTAACGCCGATTTATGTCGCACACGGCAGTCTCAAATCTCACGATTTCAAGCGATTTTTTAATGGCGCAAGGGGAAAATTTGCCGAAATTCCGGATTTACTGCCAACCGTAAAACCAGGCACCAGGCGCGAAATGCTCTTTCGGGCACATTTCCCAAATTCTCCTAAAGATATTGAGGTATCCAGGCAATATCTCGCCTATGAAGAACTCTTTGAATTAATTCTAGCCGCCAAACTCAATCGCCGCGAAAATGAAAAACTAAAATCCGTTTCGGTACCATTTGACGCCGAAAAAATCCGCGGGTTTGTTGCGAGTTTGCCGTTTAAACTAACCAATGCTCAGAGAAGAGCCACATGGGAAATTTTCCAAAACATGGAAAAGTCGGTGCCAATGAACCGCTTATTGCAGGGAGATGTAGGCTCAGGTAAAACTATGGTCGCCGCCCTCGCAGCTTACGAAACGATTTTATCGGGTGGACAAGTAGCCTTGCTCGCTCCTACCGCTATTTTAGCTACACAACATTTTGATAGTTTGTCAAGCTTGTTAGAACCTTTTGGCGTTAAAACCGCTCTACTTATCGGCGCAACCAAGCAAAAACCCGCACTGAAAAGACAAATTGCTTCAGGCGAAATCAACCTCATTATCGGCACGCACGCTTTACTAACCGATGATACCGAGTTTCATAATCTCGCCCTTACCATCATCGATGAGCAGCATCGTTTTGGTGTAGAACAGAGGCAAAAAATGGTTCTGAAATCACCGCAAGGTTTAGCGCCACATCTTCTCTCGATGACCGCTACGCCAATCCCGCGTTCTCTACAACTTACCGTCTTCGGCGATCTCGACGTCTCAATTCTAGACGAACTTCCGGCCGGGCGCCAACCAGTTGAAACTAAGATCTTAGAAGAAGTTGAGATGCGCGAAAAACTCTATCCAAAGATGCGAGAAATTCTCGCCGAAAAACCAGACATCAAAGGTAAAGGCACCAAAATGCACGGCCAACAAATCTATTGGATTTGTAAAGCCATCGAAGATGGAATGAAAGGCCCAATTTCAGAAGCTACTTCAGTCAAAACTCGCACCAACAAACTTCGCGAAGTATTTCCGGATAAAACCATCGAATATTTGCACGGTAAAATGAAACCAGCCGAAAAAAATGCCGTGATGGAAAGATTCGCTAACGGCGAAATCGACATTCTAGTTTCCACTACCGTAGTAGAAGTCGGCGTTGATGTGCCAAATGCCACCTTGATGGTTATCGAAAACGCCGAATCATACGGTCTAGCCCAACTTCACCAACTGCGTGGCAGAGTAGGACGTGGCGCTTCGAAAGCCTATTGTTTCCTAATCACCTCTGGCGACATCCAGCCATCTCGCCGCCTTCGCGAACTAGAAAAATCTAACGACGGTTTTTATCTCGCTGAAGTAGACTTAAAAATCCGTGGCCCAGGCGAAATCTATGGCTCTTTGCAGCATGGTGCTTTGGACCTTCGTATCGCTTCGCTTTCTGATACCAAACTCATCGCCCGCGCCCAGATGGACGTCGAGGATTTCTTGCAAAATCCAGAAAATATGGTAAAATATAAAGAATTAATGGCCGGTATCGCCAAATATCAACAATTAACCACCTTGAATTAATTATGAACGCAGTCAAAATCACCTCTGGAAACTTACGCGGCAGAACCCTGCTTACTCCTGGTGGCAACACCCATCCAATGGGCGCTAGGGAAAAACTAGCACTATTTAACATGATTTCTTCGTATTTGAAAGACGCCACCGTATTAGACGCCTACGCCGGCTCTGGTGCCCTAGGCATTGAGACCATTTCCAGAGGCGCCAGCACTGTCACTTTTATCGAAAAAAATGCCAAAGCCGCCCAAATTATCAGACAAAACTTAGTAAATCTAGATTTAAAAGCAGAGGTTTTTCAGGGAGCTGTGGAAAACTTCCAAAGTGGGATACAATTCGACATTATTCTCGCCGATCCACCATATGACAATTTCATCCCAGAAGAGATTAAAAAACTAGCACCATTCTTAAAAGACGACGGGGTTCTAGTCCTCTCTCACCCAAATCAAGCCCCAGAAATAACTGGTCTTTCTCTCTTAAAATCCAATCAATACGCTGCCGCCCACCTCTCGCTCTATATTAAACATTAGTATTTTATAAAATAGTATTGTATTTTTAGCAAAAGTGTGATATAATTAAAGAATAAGGAGTTTTTATGTACGATGCTACTGAATTAGATAAGAAAGAACGTCGCAAAATTCTCGGTGTGCTCATCGCAGCGATGGTGCTCATCTTGGTTTTGATTGCGGCAATTATTATAGTTGCAACCAACAAGGCTGCCTCACGTAAGAATATTGGCGGCAATGATAATTCTTCATTTGTGATTAGCGAAACTGATTCAAAAACGGATCAGACCACTGACAGCAAAACCGAAGAAGAGAATAAAGATGACAACAAGACCGAATCGACCGATTCGAAAGACAATGACGAAAAACAATCAAGCATCGGTACAATCTCAACTGAAACAAATAAGAACAATCAGTCTAACTCTCAAACCGCACCAGCTGCTAGCAATATGCCAAATACTGGCCCAGAAGACATCCTTTACGCAGCAACAGTCTTTGGTCTTCTGACCACCAGCGGTACAGCATTTCTTATGTCAAAACGCGGATTCTAAGATTAGTTTAAAACCAAAATCCAGCCCCGAGCTGGATTTTTGGTTAGAGTATGCTATAATAAACAAAGAGCCCGTTCGCGTTAGCGCGGGCGAGCGCAGCGAGCCCGAGTGGTGAAATTGGTATACACGTATGCCTTAGGAGCATATGCCATTTGGTGTGCAGGTTCAAGTCCTGTCTCGGGCACCAAGATCAGAATCAAAAGCCTCTCACGAGGCTCTTTTTTTACCATGAGCAGATATTGACTTTTTTAAGCATATGTGCTATAATAATAGCATAAGAGTTTGTTATCATGGCTACACCATATAAAAAACAACCTAACCTAATAAAGCCCCAATCTGTCAAGAAAAAAGGGTCTTGGTTTTCAAGACACAAAGCGCTAGTCATTATTGCTGCGATTGTGGTTGCTTTTATTGCCTGGTTTAATTCAGATTATTGGCCATGGCCATCTAGAGATCGTATCAACGAAAGATTAGATAAGGTGCTCAGTATTTGCACTAATAATGAATACAGCTCTGAATGTAAAAACATCCAAAAAAGATACAATATGACGTTTAAATACTGCCGCTCCATGGGTGACCTTTCCAAAAAGAGCATTTTCGAAATGGATTGGTACGCAGTTGCATGGGAAGGAACCTCTTCCGAGCCACCAAAAAATGAAATCAAACTCCCTAATGGTACCACCATGCCAGGTTTAAGCACCTATTATGGCTGTCAGGAGCATATAAAATGAAATATTTAGTCATCTATCATTTGGAAAATGTCAAATCAGCTCTTTGTTTTGATAGCCACGACGACGCCGTTGATTATATCAACGCTTGTTCAAAGAACGCTGGCGACAACATGAGGGAAATGACCTCAATTTCTGCCGATCTTCACGAAATGACACTTCGAAACGGTAAGAAAATCCGAATTTTAATTGAGGAACAACCGGATAGCAGAATCAGATATGATTTATCTTACAACAAAAACGGCAGACACGTTGAAACCAGAAGATTCACCAAAAGGCAACTAGCTGTTAATTTTGCTAACAAAATTCTCGACGAGCTTGGCTGCTTCGCCGATGAAAGCGAAAATGAATTTGGCGAGTGGATCGTTAACGATCCAGAAACGAACACCAAAGCTCAGATTATCCTTAGTCTAGTCATTCTTAGTGACAAGGAAAATTCCGATTACGATATTCTCGGTATCAAATCAACCGCTTCTTCCGAGGAAATTAAACAAGCCTACCGAAAAATGGCCATCAAATACCACCCAGATAAAGGTGGAGATCCTAAAAAGTTTCAAAAGATTCACGATGCATATGAAAGATTGCTCAGCGGCTCGTCTAAGGCAAGCCGACAAACGGTCAATAAATCATTCAACTCTGTCGATATGCGTTATTTCTTCAGCCATCTTGGCGAGATGCAAGACCGCATGAAAGCAGAGCTTGACGCTGAATTAGAACCTGTTTTACAACAAATTAGAGAAAAAGCAACTGGTCTTATCATTCGCGGAGTCCTCGAGGCAATCATTGGCGGCGTTTTAACTGCTGCATCGTATGGTTCAGCTTCTTCTAGAGGTGGCGGTGTCTACACTATCTTTTATGGCTTGATTATCTTCGGTATCTGGAACGCCCTTAAAGGCATTTATTACGCGTGTAATCCAAAGGCAGCACTAAAAAAGAAATAAACCATGAAGTATTTATTATTAATACAATTAAGCTCCGGTACGTGGAATGCTACTATTTTTGATTCTTTAGAAGAGGCAAAAAGCCAACTTCACGAAATCGCCTCTGATATGAAATACCCTATCACCATAGATTGGAAAGGCGATGAATGCTTTTTAGCAAAACCAACCCCATCAGACTGGATCAAAGCTCAAATCATCAAAGCTGAGCGAGCTGAATATAGATTAGTCAAGCACACCCCTGGAGAAGAAGACGAAGAACGCAGATTTTTCATCCGTGAAAATGCAGTTTCTTTTGTAAAAGAAAACTATGATGACGCCTCCCCAGCCGAAAACAGTCTTGGCGAATGGACCAAAAACTCTAAAAATCATAGTATTTATAAACTATACGCAGTAGTTTTAGAGCCTGAAAAGGGAAGTAGTAAAGTAATCCAAAGGTTCAATGCGGCAACCAGCCGAAATTTCATATTCGGAAGTATAGACGAAATCGAAACTGACGACAAAAAAGAGAGCGTCGTTATCGAGAAAAAGCCGGAATCATTTTTAAAACACACTTCTAAGAAATTCAACCTCAAGGGCAGGAAGAAAATCTACGCCATTATCGCTTTGATCGCCATAGTTGCTATCGGGATAAACGTCATTACCACCGACTGGCAACTCGTAGCCGATGAAAGAAAAGCTAGCAGTTTCTACGCTTCCGAAGAAATCAAATCAATCTCCAACTCGCTCTCGCTAACCAGGAAAGGTAGAGCTGTGTTCTTTGCCTCTCAACCAAAACTCCTCGGTAGTACGGCGTTTAACAAAACCTGCGGAAAAGACGGTAGTAGCACATTTACCTCTGGCTGTTACTACAAAGACGCAAGTAATAACGAGCATATTGAAATCTTTAACGTTGGCACGTCAACCATCAACGAAAATGGGCTAACCTACAATTTCGCCGAATACCGAAAATCCGTCACCCTGCACGAGACTTTACATGCAGTTTGGGAAAGATTTGATAGCAACAAACAGTCCTCAACCTGTAAGGATTTAAAAACGTTATCGAACCAAATCAGCGACCTAAAACAAGAAGTCAGTTTCTATGATAACAGCCACCTATGCACCGAGCTATTTGCTAGAGTAGGCTCAGAATATATCCCAATCCTTTCTCCGAATAATAACATTTCGTCCTCTGCAAATATCCCTGTAAAATACTCCTCCTTAGATTCAAGCGGAAAAACCGCCGTTACGAACCTTGTTAAAATTTACGATGAGTATTTTGACACCACAAAATACACTTGGGTTATTAACTACTGGCAAAGCGAGAATCAGCTCAAATCATTTGAGAAAAAAGTACTCAACTACATTAACGCCGTCAACCAAAAAGAACAAAGCACCAGAACTTTGATCAATCAATACTACTACTGGCCAACCTGGGCAAGGTATTATAACGCGCTCAATGCAATCAATGAGTATAATGACATGGTCAAAACGCTGAATTCTTACGTAGCAACCTACAACAAGGTTATATCCATACTCGACAGCGAACAAACTATGAGCGCCGGCACGTATCTAGACTTCTAGAATAAAAAAGACATAGGAAAAACCACGGCATTACACCGTGGTTTTTAGGGGGAAGGGGGTAAGAGGAAGGAATAGGCTTAGTAGCGAAATGCAAGGAGCGAAGGCTCCGTTACAGGCTGTTTGCCACAGGCACGAATGACCTGAATGATCATATTCGACGTGATGGCTTCAGCCTCCATCCGAATCGCCAGTGGCACTTTCGGATAGCTAGTCCAGCATCCATAAGCCGAAAGTCGTGCAATCGGCTTGCCCTTATAGCAGAGATGCCAGTGTGCATTTTCTTTCTCGAAATGTTTGGGGTCGCTATCGACCGCCAGGGCATAGTCCGGATCAGAAAGCACTACGAAGAATGGTGAGCGGTCGACAAACGTCAACCACACTTTCGAATCGAAGAAACTCATGTTCCTCTTCATACTGTTAATTTACCCTCCCAGGTACGAAGTAACGACATAAAATGCCGTCCTATTATCATTATACCACATATGCTTAGAAAAGTCAAGACTAATCTTGTATTTTAGGGGTATTAATGTTAAAATAAATAACGCACTAGGTGACGCTTACCTTTTGCAATATTTTTAAGGGGGTCGTTCTTTATGAAAACCAGAGAAAAAAGCGTAATAGTAGAATTCACCGACAATGGCAGATTCAGACGGTACACCTTCCCAATCGTCAACAATGAAGGCGAACTGATGACGCACCGTTTGGAAAGACTGCTGGCCGGGAAAGTCAACCTTGGCGAACGTGAAAGATCGCGCGATATCCATTTCGTCGGAATTAGCTGGCACGAACCGTGTATTCTATTAGAAGACCTGAACCATGAGTGTTCGAAGTTAATGGAGGAAATTGTTACCCTTGAGGGACAATTGGATTTGACCAAACTGATCAAACCTCAAGCCATACCTTGTGGCTCCGTCAACGACAAGATCACTTTTCTGGTCCGCCGGCAGCTAACTTTAAGACGCAAACTAAAACGCAAACTAAGGGAAGCCAAGGCTAAGGACGAGGCTTAAAAGACTAAACTCTGGCGCCACATTTGTGGCAAATTCAAACTCTCCTTCGGGAGAGTTTTTCTATTGTATTTTAAATTTTTATGCTATAATCGTAAGCAGGATGGGCAAAATTGCGAGGTATTTGAATGAGTTGATTATTGGAAACGTTTTTGATGCTCCAGAAATACTTGAATCTTATGCCGTAGATCGTTCAATTGTCAAAATCAAACCAAAAGCTGTAGCTCTGCCAGAATCGACCGAAGACCTTAGCAAACTCATGCGCTTTTGCAATCAATTAGCCATCAAAGACATTAAAGTACCAGTGTCAATTTGGGGCTCTGGGCTCGATGAAATGGGGGCTGACGTTGGCGAAGGCATTATTATTTCGACCGAAAAACTAAATCACCTGTTAGAAGCTGACCGACGAGAACGCCTGGTCAGAGTCCAATCTGGTATCACTTTGAGAGAACTTAATACAGCACTTTCTATGTATGGCCTCACCGTGCCAATTGGTGGGCACGAGAACGAAACGATTGGTGGGCTCATTTCAAATTGCCCTTCAGATATCTATGCAGGTAAATATGGTGGCATCAAAAAATACATTGAGAGAATTGAAGTAGTTTTGCCAAGCGGCGACATTTTACAAACTAACCGCCTAAATGAAAAAGCAATCACCAAAATCACCCAAGGAAAGACTCCCGAGGCCAAAATCTATAGCAGAATTATTGATTTACTTGATAAAAACGACGATTTAGTAAAAGACATCAAGCAGAACAAACGCAGCCTAGCGGGCTATACTAATATCGCTAGACTTGTTCATAAAGACACGATTGATTTGATGCCACTTTTCTTCGGAGCTCAAGGCACACTGGGGATTATTTCCGAGATCATTCTTCGCGCCGTGCCAATTCGCAATAAAAAAGCCCGCGTCGTAGCCACCTTTAAGGATTTTATTAGCGCCCAAAAACTTTTGGACTTCGCTAAAGAATTAAACCCTTGCCAGTTAGATATTTATGATATTGAGATTATCAGAGCCGCCAAAAATTTTGGCAAAAAAGTTAGCGCCGTCAGCGACCGCGCCGATCAGTCTTTTGTCGTGTTTGCAAAATTTGATCATCGCATTAATTATTGTTTGAAAAAAATCAACGGCATGAAAAAAACTTTGCCAAGAACCACCCAGCTAGTCGTCGAGTCACCAGACAATCAGTCAAAACTTGATGAATTTGAAAACTCACTCACAAGCTTCTTAAACCAGGTCCGAACCGGCGAGCGAATTCCGATGGCAATCGATTTCTATTTGCCGTCTGAAAACATTTTGAAATTCTTAGACGATTTAACTATCGTAGAAAAAAGCCTCAAAATGGAATTGAAACTATTCGGCTCGTACACCACATCCAATTACAATTTAAGACCAAAGTTTAACCTTGAAGACGAAGAATTTGCCAAAAAAGCCTTGGCGTTTATCAGAGCATGTAATTTTATTATTGAAAGACAAGGTGGCTCAATTACCGGTGGCTCGCCAGAAGGTAGAGTCAAAGCCATCGTCACCAATCCAAGTATGCCTGAAAAGGAAAAAGCGCTCTACGCCGAAATTAAAGATCTCTTTGATCCGAACAAAATTTTGAACGCCGATATCAAACTCGGAGCAGAAGCCAAACATACGGTCAGCCATTTCCGCACTACTAACTCAACCAAAACTGTGTTATAATATATCTAAATTAGAGGAGTAACTATGAAAACAAAGCTGAAAAAGCTATCTGATTCTCGCGTAGAATTAACTGTCACACTTGACGCAAAAGATCTAAAAACCGCTTCAGAAAAAGCCATTGAAAAATTAGCCAAAGAAGTCCGCGTAGAAGGATTCCGAAAGGGCAAAGTCCCAACGGAAGTCGCAAAAAAGTTTATTCCTGAAAATGACCTCAACGCTGAGACCGCCGACATTGCTGTTCGTACCACGGTAATTGCTGCTTTTTCCGAAACTCAAAAATCACCACTCGTTATGCCAAGCGTCAACATCACTAAATACGTACCAGGAGAAATGATGGAATATACTGCCACTGCTGACATTATCCCAGAAGTTAAGCTTTGTGATTACAAAAAACTTGGCGTCAAAAAAGAGGAAGTTAAGATTCTCGCTAAAGACGTCCAGGGAGTACTTGATAATATCGCTAAGTCATTTGCCGAGAAAAAGGCCGTCAAACGTGCTGCCAAACTAACCGATGAAGTAATCATCGATTTCGTCGGCAAAAAAGATGGTGTCGCTTTCCCAGGTGGTTCAGCTAAAGATTTTCACCTAGTACTTGGCTCAATGAGCCTCATTCCTGGTTTTGAGGATGGTATCGTCGGGCATGAACCAGGCGATAAGTTTGAGCTTAAACTCACTTTCCCAAAAGACTATGGCATGACCGATTTAGCTGGAGTCAAAACCGTATTTGAAATCCTTTTGAAGCAAGTCAATGAAGTTAAAACTCCTGAAATCGATGACGAATTAGCCAAAAAAGTCGGACCTTTCAAAGATCTAGCTGCTTTAAAGGACGATATTAAGAAGAACTTAGCTCTCCAAACTGAACAACGCGAAGGTGAAAAGTATAAAGACGCTTTAATCAAGGCCCTGGTAGCTAAATCCAAAATTCCAGCGCCAGAAATTTTAGTCAAAGATCAACTTCGCATCATCAAAGATGATATTATGCGCAATGCTTCCGCACAACAAATTAGTTTTGAAGAATACTTGAAGCGTGCCGGCGAGACTGAGAAAACTTGGGAAGAAAAAGCCACCAAGATTGCCGAGGAGCGCGTTAAGGCATCACTTGCCCTTCAAACCATTGCCGTAGAACAAAAAATCACTGTTTCGGACGAATTAGTAGCTGCCAAAATTGCCGAACTTCGCGACGTTTATCGCAAATCACCAGATGCTTTGAAATCACTCAAAGATCCAAATGTCAAAATGGACATTAAGAATCGCATGACGATTGAAAAAACTATCGATTATCTTGTCGAAAACAACAAATAGTGATATAATTAGGTAAAGAGTTTCATCTCACTTGCTATTGCTGTATTCTGCAGGTGGGGCAATAATATAATATATATAATATATAAGGAATTTTGAATGCCAACTATTAACCAGTTGATTCGCAAGCCTCGCAAAAAGGCTGCGAGAAAATCCAAATCTCCAGCTCTTGGTTCTATCATTAACACTTTGAAGACCAAGCGCTATGAGACTGCTGCACCTTTGAAACGTGGTGTATGTATTAAAGTTACTACCAAGACTCCAAAGAAACCAAACTCCGCTATGCGTAAGGTCGCTCGTGTGCGTCTTACTAATGGCCAAGAAGTTTGGGCCTACATTGGTGGTGAAGGTCACAACCTTCAGGAACACGCCGTCGTACTAGTACGTGGTGGCCGTGTACCAGATCTTCCTGGTGTACGTTATCACGTAGTTCGTGGTACTTTGGATCTTCAAGGCGTACAAGGTCGTAAGCAAGGTCGTAGTAAATACGGCGCAAAGAAGGAGGGCAACTAATTATGCCACGTAAAACTACCAAATCCTTGGAGCGCAAAGTTTCTCCAGACCGCAAATACCAATCCATCATGGTACAAAGACTTATCAACAAGTCGATGCTTGATGGCAAAAAGCAAGCTGCTGAACGTGCTGTTTATTCAGCTATCGAAGGTGCTGCTAAAAAATTGAAATCTGAAAATCCAGTGGAAGTTTTGGAAAAAGCAATTGCCAACGTCTCGCCAGACTTTGAAGTAAAGTCTCGCCGTGTTGGTGGCGCTAACTACCAAATTCCATTTCCAATTTCTGGACACCGCCAAATGCATTTTGCCTTTACTTGGCTTGTACAATCGGCTCGTGCACGTGGTGGTATGCCATATGCCAAGCGTCTAGAAGCAGAAATCGTTGATGCTTACAACCAAACCGGTGCCGCCTTCAAGAAGAAAGAAGATTGTCACCGCATGGCTGAAGCCAACCGTGCCTTTGCACACTTTGCAAGATAAAATTGTTTAAATGCTATTCTTTCGAAGCATTTAGAATCACCCATATAAAAAATACAACTCCACGAACTTTCGAGGAAACTGTAATTTCCGAGAAAGCCCGACTGGTGTTGTATTTTTTATCTTGGCGTGATTTTAACGCTGAGAAAAATAGCATTTAAATAATTTTATGTGGTATAATAGGCATAAGAATAATAGGAGGTTTATGATAAAAGTAGCGATTAATGGTTTTGGTAGGATTGGACGCAACGCGTTCAAAATCTTGATGAGCCGAAAAGATGCGGAAGTCGTAGCAATCAATGACATCACTGATGCAAAGACTTTAGCACACCTACTCAAACATGACTCTTCCTATGGAACTTACGACCAAGACGTGTCATTTGACGAACATTCTATTACGGTTGGTGGCAAAAAAGTACCAATTTATGCCGAAAAAGATCCTCACGACTTACCTTGGAAGGATTTAGGCGTAGACGTCGTGATTGAATCTACCGGTTTTTTCACTAAACCAGAAGATGCCAAGGCACATATCGAGGCTGGTGCCAAGCGTGTGGTAATCTCAGCCCCAGCCAAAGGTGAAGGCGCAAAGACCGTAGTGCTCGGCGTAAACGAAGATGTTCTAAGTGCTGATGATGAAATTATTTCCAATGCTTCTTGTACTACAAACTGTATCGCACCAATTATGAAGGTTCTGGAAGATAATCTTGGAATTGAAAAAGCCATGATGACGACAGTACATTCTTATACTGGTTCGCAAAGAATTCTAGATGCACCAGCCAAAGACTTACGTGAAGCACGTTCAGCTGCCGAAAATATTGTTCCAACCACTACCGGTGCGTCCAAAGCTGCTGCACTAACTATCCCAAGCCTCACGGGTAAATTCAACGGGCTTTCAGTAAGAGTCCCAACCCCAGTAGTGTCCTTGTCAGACATCACCGCTATCGTCAAAAAAGACACCACCAAAGAAGAGCTAACCGAATTGTTCAAAAAAGTGGCTAAAGAACCGTATTACGAAGGTATTATAGGAATCACAGAAGAAGAGTTGGTCTCATCCGACTTTATTGGCGACCCACATTCCTGTATTGTAGATTTACCACTCATTGACGTCGTCGGCGGAAATATGATCAAAGTAGTCGCTTGGTATGACAACGAATGGGGTTATTCCAATCGTTTGGTTGAACTAACCGTAGACTACGGTGGAGAAAAATAATGGAAATCTTTGTCGGAGCAGATTACCGAGGTTTCGAATTAAAAAATGAACTACTCAAGTTTTTGGTAGAAAACAATTATAATGCGACAGATGAAGGAACCTACGAACAAACCGAAGTTGACGATTTTAATGATCCAGCAATCAAAGTCGCTTTATCAGTGCGAGAGAATCCTGGCTCACGCGGCGTCCTTATTTGCGACTCAGCGCACGGAATGACGATGCAGGCTAATCGTTTCAAAGGTATCCGCGCCGCACATTGTGATTCTGCCGAATCGGCCGTTCTAGCACGCGAACACGATGACGCGAATATTCTATGCTTGTCAGCACATTTTATTGATACTAATAAAATGCAAGAAATTGTAAAAACGTTTCTCGAAACTAATTTTAATAATTTAGAACGGCGCGTACGCCGGATTAATCGTCTTGACGAAAGGGAGGATTATGATTAGGGAAGTATCGATTGTCCCGGCAATTTTAGTCAACAATAAAAAAGATTTTCGTGCACAAGTCGAAAGCATTAATAATTTTACTAGACGTGCACAAATCGACGTTTCAGATGGCGTTTTCGCGCCAACCGAAACCCTAGACATTACCAATGTTTGGTGGCCAAGAGGTTGGGAAACCGATCTTCATTTAATGGTCGCCAAACCATCAGAATGCCTTGAAACCGTTTTTAAATTATCACCGTCCTTATGTATTCTACATGCAGAAGCTAGTGAAGATTTACTTCCTATATTTGAACAGCTACACGCCCACGAAATTAAATGCGGCGTCGCTCTTTTACCGTCAACCTATCCAGGCAACGTCAAACAATACATCGAAGCCGCCGATCATGTTTTAATCTTTGCTGGTCAAATCGGTGTGCAAGGTAGCCCCGCAGATTTATTACAAACAGAAAAAATCACATTGGTTCGCAATATCAAGCCAGAATTAGAAATTGGTTGGGATGGCGGCGCCAATCTCACAAACATTCGCGCCCTAGCACATGCAGATCTTGATGTAATCAACGTTGGTTCTGCCTTAGCTCAAGCCGAAAACCCAGCCGACATGTTTAACCAGCTCGTTGCCGAAATCGATAAAAGCGGAGTAGTATTGTAATGGCCAAAATTGTCTCGCTTGGTTCGGCACTCCAAGACATTTATCTAATTGATCATGACGATCTTTCGCCAACTGCAATTGGAGACGAGGCAATTTTTGGAAATATTTTAGTAGGGTCAAAAGTCGACATCGACCAGCTAAGCTATGAAATCGGTGGCGGTGGCGTCAACTCGTCCATCACTTTTGCACGACACGGTCACGAAGCATTTTTAATCACCAACATAGCACGCGACGCAGCCGGCGAAGCCATTTTGCATGTATTAGAACGCGAAAAAGTAAATAGTGGCTATATTAATATTATTAATCGTAAAGCCACTGGCACTTCGGTAATTCTATTAGACGCCAAAAGGGGAGAAAGAACGATTCTGACACACCGTGGTGCAAGTGAAAAATTCGACAATTTCAACGCCGCCGATTTAACTTCTCTTAAACCGGACTATTTATATGTTACTACTTTGAGGGGAGATTTAGACACCATAGCAAAGTTCTTCAAAAAAGCTCGAGAGCTTAATATTAAAATCATGTTCAACCCTGGCATTAAAGAGCTTAAAAAACCTAAAGAATTGGCTAGATTATTTGAATATGTAGACATCCTATTAGTTAATAAATCTGAAGCCTCCAAAATAGTGCCAGGCGTAGTTTTAACAGAACTTTTGTACCATCTGAATAATTATGTTCCAGTAGTTATTATTACTGACGGCGCAATGGGCGGAATTGCAGGCAACCGTAAAACAGAAGAAATCTACCGTTTTGGTATTTATGAAGACGTTAAAATGAAAGACGCTACTGGCGCAGGCGACGCCTTTGGCTCAGGATTCCTCGCGGCACTGCTTGAAGGTAAATCATTCCGAAGCTCCCTTATTTTCGCATCAGCCAATTCAACATCAGTAGTGACAAAAATTGGCGCCAACAAAGGAATTTTGACCGGACACGAAGAATTACACCCAATGCCAATACAAAAAATATAAAAAGGAGAATTATGTTAAAAACCGAAGAAGAACTACTAAAGAAACTGTCTATTGCCGATCTAGAGCGAGCCAATGCCTATGTCAAAGACTTGAGCATGGGGCTTCAAATCGTACGTTCCTTCCCGCAAGGTGTGACGATTTTTGGTTCCGCCAGACTACCACAAGACAATAAATATTGTATTATGGCATACCGATTAGGCGGTCTACTCGCCCAAAATGGCCATGCCGTTATTACTGGTGGTGGTCCTGGTATTATGGAAGCCGCCTCACACGGCTCTTACGAAATTGGTGGACGCACCATTGGTTTAAACATTACTTTGCAACATGAACAATTCCCAAATCCATATCTCACCGATTGTCTCACTTTTGAATACTTCTTTGCACGTAAAGTCGCTCTAGCTATGTCGGCCAAGGTATTCGTCTTCTTCCCAGGTGGTTTCGGCACCATGGACGAACTTTCAGAAATCCTATGTTTGATGCAAGAAACCAAAATGCCAAAAATGCCAGTCTTCTTAATTGGCAAGGATTATTGGCGAAGTTTTGATCGCATCATTAGAAAAATGCTCGACCTCGGTTTAATTGCCGAAAAAGACACAGATATCTTCAGAATTACCGATGATATCACCGAAGTAGTGAAAGCCGCCAACAAAATTGGTCACCCAAAAATCTCCGAAAATTTCTATGATGGGTTCCGTGAAGCTAGTTCACTTGCTAGAACGGGTCAGTCAAACCAAGGTTCGAATTAGTATCAGCAATCCGAATTAATTCATTATATTTAGCAATGCGTTCAGACCGAGAAAGGGAACCGGTTTTAATTTGGCCAGTGCCAAGACCAACGGCGAGATGTGCAATCGAGACATCTTCAGTTTCACCGGAACGATGGGACATCACTGTGCGATAACCAGCTTTTTTTGCCATCAATACAGCATTGATAGTTTCTGACAAAGTACCAATTTGATTTGGTTTAATCAAAATTGCATTAGCCACGCCAGACTCAATACCTTTTTCTAGTAATTTAGTATTGGTGACAAACAAATCATCGCCCACTAGTTGTACATGCGAGCCTAAACGTTCTGTCATAGTTTTCCAGTTATCCCAATCGTTTTCGGCCAAACCGTCTTCAATAGAAACTACCGGATAATTGTTCACAATCCAGTCATACCAATTAATCATGTCGTCGGCAGACTTCCAATCGCCATTAGTTTTTAAAACGTAGTGATCTTTATCATAGAATTCTGAAGCCGCAATATCCATCGCAATAGCAATATCTTTGCCGAAGCGATAGCCAGTTTTATTAACTGCAAGTTTGATGCATTCTAATGGTTCATTATTGCCGTCACGCACTTTTGGCGCATAACCACCTTCATCGCCCACTGTAGTAGGATAATCGCGTTCTTTTAAAACGCTTTTTAGAGCATGAAAGACTTCGGCACCCATCCGCACTGCATCAGCGATATTACCAGCCCCACGTGGTATTATCATGTATTCCTGAAAATCTGTGGCCCAAGAAGCATGCTCGCCACCATTCATTACATTCATCATTGGCATCGGAATTGACATTTCATCTTCTGTGCCAGCAAGCTCAGCAATATAACGATAAAACGGCAAACCCATGGCACGGGCGTTTGCTTTAGCAGTAGCAAGAGAAACCGCTAAAATAGCATTAGCGCCCAAACTAGATTTATTATCAGTGCCGTCAAGTTCGCACATCATTTGATCAACCAAGCCAAGTTCAGACGAATTACCAACTAAAACATCAGAAATTTTTGAATTGACATTCCAGACCGCTTTTAAAACCCCCTTACCGTCAAAGCAATCTTTATCGCCATCACGAAGTTCCAGCGCCTCACCAGAACCAGTAGAAGCACCCGATGGGACAATGGCGCGACCATAGCCACCATTTTCTAAATAGACTTCTGCTTCTACAGTAGGATTACCGCGAGAATCCAAAACTTGTCTTGCTTTTATTTTTGAAATAACAAATTCTTCCATATTTTTATTATAGCATGATATAATATAAACATAAGCATTATTAAAATTAAGGAGTTTTTTATGAATGAAAACCCAGAGGGGACACCAAATCCTCTCAACCCAAATCCTGGTGGGAGCGAGGCGGGGGCTCCTGTCGAGCAACCAACGCCAACTGAGCAGCCAGTGGCACCACAAACCCCTCAAGCACAAGTCGTTGCTGAACCAGCAGCGAATGTGGAACCAGTACATGGTGGTCAATCAGTAGTTGTTGATAAACCAAAGAAAAAGACCGGCTTAGTTGTTGCTATTATTCTATTTATTGTAGCCATCGCCGGTGGTGTCGCAGCAGCAATTATTGCGCTGAATCCTTTTGGTGCCAAGAAAGATGCTTTTCCTGCAGCTCTAGAAAAACTAATGGGTGGCAACGCGCCGAAATTAGTAATCACGGAAGGTGACATTAAATATTCTTTCACTAGCGATGACTCACTAGTAACTTCACTGAATGTTAACCTCCAAGCAGGCGCCAATGCTAATACCTTAGAAAACTATGCCAGCGCCAAAGTCACAGCCACACTAAAAGGTGGTACTGATCTCTCATTTAATGTTGATGAGGTAGGTACATCAGAAAAGAATCTTTATCTCAAACTATCTAATATTGCCGATGCAATCGACAGTTATCAACCAACAGACAACACTAATTGTATCGAATATGGCGAAGAAAATTGCATTGAGCCAAGCGAAATCGACTGCGACATTGATGAAGAAGATTGTGGTTACACTGAAGAATCATATATCGCAGAAATGATTCTAGGGTATGCCAGCGTGCTTGAAGTAATCGACGGCGAATGGATTAGAATCCCAATGAGCGATCTTGGTAGTATGACTAATAATGCAA
This sequence comes from uncultured Candidatus Saccharibacteria bacterium, assembly GCA_946408595.1. GTDB lineage: Bacteria > Patescibacteriota > Saccharimonadia > Saccharimonadales > Saccharimonadaceae > Nanosyncoccus. Next base: position 39,803 of record CAMJSX010000002.1, read on the forward strand.
GCACCAGTAAGTCATCACAATGTTTAACTGATGCTCTCACCAACATGGATGAATATGGTAAAGAAATTGGAACGATTTATAACGCAAATCCATTTATCAATTACACAACTGAGAATCTAAAAGTTGCACAAAAGAAAAACACACTATACCAGTTAACGCTTGATGCCGAAAAGCTTGCTGGCTTCATCAACTCGATGAGAGATTCTGCTTTCGTCAATAAGATTACCGCCTGTACAGGCGCACATAAATCTAACACTGACATTACAGCAGAACAAGTTTCTCAAATTGTCGATAACATGCCAGAAACTTATGTGGAAATTGATGGCAATTATAACTTTACCCGCCTTTACATCAATGCTCCTTACCAAAGCTATGGCTTTAATATGATTATCGACTTAGCACTCAGCTATCCATCAAGCATCACCATTCAAGAGCCAGAAGATTACATCAGCCTAACTGAAGCAATCTCAAGAATAACTGGCCAATTTATGAATCAAGAAGATGATGATGACATCTTCGATCTGTAACCCTTTACATTTTTAGTTATTTGTGGTATAATTAAAGAATGGACGAGAGGTTAAGACAAAAACTTAGTAAACTCCCGGTTTCACCGGGGGTTTATTTTCATAAAAATAAATCTGGCGAAATTATCTATGTCGGCAAAGCTGCAGTTTTAAAGAACCGCGTTCGTCAGTATTTTCAAAAATCACACAAAGACACTAAGACCGAAGCCTTAGTTGCAGAGATTTACGACACAGACTGGATCGTCGTAGATACTGAAATGGATGCGTTGTTTTTGGAGTCTGAAATGATTAAGCGTTACATGCCAAAATGGAACATTCTATTACGTGATGACAAAACCGTATCCTATGTTCGTATTTCCATGCAAGACGAAATACCATATGTTTCTTTTACGCGCACACCGATGGATGATAAAGCGGTATATATAGGCCCTTTTTATGGTAAATTGGTAGTCGAAAAAGCCCTCCGGACGCTTCGACGAATTTTCCCATATTATGACAAACCCTACACCGGCAAAAAGACTTTAAATACTGACTTAAAACTCACGCCAGGAATTGAAATCGGAAACTGTACTCCTAAAGATTATAAAAGAAACCTACGAAAACTAATTAGATACCTTGAGGGCGATCGCGAAAAACTCTTAAAAGAGCTCGAAAAAACTATGTACGACGAGGCTTCTAAAGGGAATTATGAACTAGCGGCCGAAGCCCGTAACCAATTGTTTGGCTTAAAAGAACTAAAGAAAAAGATCGTCTTTTCCGACAAAGAATTCTTAGACATCTCATCAGACCAGGCCCTGTCTGATTTGCAAAAAATACTAGGACTAGAAAAACCACCGCGCAGAATCGAAGGATATGATATTTCGCACCAGTCTGGCACCAATACGGTGGCAAGCATGGTGGTATTTATTAATGGCACCGCAACGCGAAGCGAGTATCGCAAATTCAAAATCCGCTCTTCAAAAAATGACGATTTAAAAAGCATGGTAGAAGTAATTACGAGACGGTTAAAACACGCCGAATGGGACTTTCCAGACTTAATAATTCTAGACGGTGGCATCAACCAAGTAAATGTCGTCTTACCACTAGTAGAACCATACCACATACCAGTAATCGGCCGCGACAAATCCGGCAACCATTCCCACAACGCCCATGTAAACCTGATAATTCCAGGCAAGTTGTCGAATCGAAGGGCCTCCGGAGCGCGGCAGCGCGAGGATGAGTGCCGGCCGCCCGTGGCGACGGGCCGGCCGGACACAGCCCGAGATCGACACTTGCTGGAATTATCTCCCGGTTCACACGTCGCGCGCCTAATCGCCCGCATCGACGAAGAATCGCACCGATTTGCCATCACGTATCATTCTTTACTCAAACGAAAAAATATGCTAAAGTAGAGTAAGAGGAGTTATTTTATGCAATTAGGAAATTTTCTAGAAGTAGTAATCTTCATCTCAGCATTTCTAACCATTCTACTAGTTTTGTTACAGCAACGTGGTGCTTCACTTGGTGCAGGTTTTGGTAGCTCTGGTGAATTGTACACCAAACGCCGTGGTTTGGAAAAATCACTATTCGTAACCACCGTTATTTCAGCAGTTGTATTTGTTTCTTCAATTCTAGGTCTATTATTAATTCCGGCATAATATGATAAACAATCTAAAAAAGAGTGGGCAAAAATATTTAAGGAAATTCTCGCGAGTTTCGAGAAAGGCTAGCGAGGAGGGTAAAGAACATATTAAAGAAAATTTGATTCAGCGAGTTCCACATATTCGCGACATCAAACTTCTTATTTTGGAATGGTCACTTCTTGTAACGGCTCTAGTTTTGCTCGCCATAACGCAAGCCTTTTGGTCCAGTAGCTCATATGCCAATGATACTTTTGTAGACGGTGGGACATATATTGAAGCAACTATCGGGCAAATTAATTCATTCAACCCATTGTTCGCCACCACAAATAGTGAAAAAGTCGTCAGCAAGCTACTATTTGCAACATTAATGGCGGTAGATTATTCTGGAAATCCAGGCCTTCAGTTGGCAGAATCGTTACGTGCAAGCGAAAATGGTAAAATCTGGACGATGCGTCTCCGTGATAATCTAAAATGGTCCGACGGCGAGCCACTTACAAATGAAGACGTTTTATTCACCATTGGTTTAATCCAAAACCCAGTAGTTAATTCAATTTACAATAAAAATCTAGAAGGGGTTAAAGTCGTCGAAAACGAAGAGGGGAATATAGTATTTACCCTGAACTCCGCCTACGCAGATTTTGCCACGGCACTAGAAATACCCGTCTTACCGAAACATTTACTTGAAAATGTTGAGCCAAAGACTCTAATTGAAAATGAGTTTTCTACTGCACCAATTGGCTCCGGGCCATTTGTGCTAAATGCCGTACAGACTTCTGGTGCTGGATATACTTCAGTAGTTTATCTATCAGCAAATACTAGTTATTATTTAGGGAAGCCAATGTTAAATAGCTTCGCGGTAAATATATATGACAATAAAAACGAAATCGTCAATGCAATTAACGCCGGAAAAATTACCGCTACGGCAGAATTGTCCGGTCCCGAAGCCGACAAAATCAACTCTCGGGCATTCCTAAGCAAGAATTCAAGTACTGACGCCGGTGTTTTTGTTTTCTTTAACACCTCCAGCGAGCAACTAAAGAATCAAAACCTACGAGCTGCCATTCGCCGAGGAATTAATATTGAAAAAATAAGGGAAGCGGCACCAGATACAATCGCTCTAGATTATCCATTTATTGATAGCCAAATCGAATTATCAGCTTACCCAGAAATCCCAGCCCATGATCTCGAAGACGCTAAAGCAAAGATAGCTGAACTAAAGGGCGATGATTCTATTAACTTGCGAATCGCAACAGTTAACTCTGGATATTTACCAGCTGTAACAGAAGCTCTTAAAAACGAACTATCGGAACTCGGTATCGAGGCAAACGTGACCGTCTATGGCGAGACTCAAGAATTCGTCACTGGAGTAATTGCTCAAAGAAACTATGACATTTTGGTCTATGAAGTTGAGTTAGGAGCAGATCCAGATCCGCTGCCATATTATCATTCATCACAAATATCAACTGTCGGTCTAAATCTATCTAATTATCGTCAATTAATAGTCGACGATTTATTGGTGGGCGCACGCGAAACGCTTGACACCACACTTCGCGCCAAAAAATATGAAACCTTCCTTAAATACTGGGTAGCCGATGTGCCAGCAATCGGGCTTTATCGAGCTAATCTAACTTATATATATAATAAGAACGCTCGCGCTTATGGCAACGACGTCCGTCTCGTCACGGCAATTGATCGTTTCTCTGATATATTAAATTTCGCAACCGTCAAAGATTCACGCAACAAAACACCATAGTAGGGAAAATGGATAACTCATCAGAATCGGAAGACTGGGAAAAACAAAAGAAAATCAAAGCCGAGATCGAAAAGGCAGAAAAAGCTAGTAGGCCAGAAGATAAATCAAAGCTAGCCTATATTGATCCTAGCACCTTCACTCCCGGTAAAGGGTTGTCCTATAATATTGAAGCGTACCGTACTGGCAGTGAGAAGATTTCAACCCTCGCTCTTACATTGATAATTCTAGGTGTGATAGGAGACGCAATCTTCATTTTTATTACCGCTCATTTGCAACTAGGTTTAGTAGATATGCTCCCGCAGATGATTGATAATGCAATCTATACAATCTTTGTATTGGCACCAGCTGTAGCAGCAGCTTTTGCAATTGTTGAAGCTATTATTTATATGAAAAAAACCGGCCACAAACTCACTAACCCAATCGTCAATTCGGTTATTACAATTGTAATATTTTTAATTTGGCAAAGCGTCCGACTAATAATAGCTGGTATTTAACCACCTAATATGATATAATACCCATATGCGCCTGTGGTGGAATTGGTAGACACGCTACCTTGAGGTGGTAGTGGCCAAACCTACGGCTGTGCTAGTTCGAGTCTAGTCAGGCGCACCAAATGTAGATTTAATATATTTATGTGCTAATTCGATAGGGTCTTTATATCTGTAAAAGACCCTATTTTGTTGGTCAATTTCCCAGTTCAAGAATATTTCTCGCGCCAAAAGGTCTTTTCCGACTGGGTTTCTAGCTCTCATCTGTTGTTCGAGCATATTAAGCGAGTTCAAGAACTTTTCTTGATTCATCTTCAAACCCTCTGGGTCTATGATTTGTGATTCGACTTTGGCTAGCTCTTGTTCTATATTTATCAAATCTTCTTGTAGCATCTCGATTTGTTCGCGAACCTTTTGTTTTACGATTTCCGGCGTCATGCTATCGAACTTAGAGTAAGTCGTAGCGTGTTCGTTAATCTTCGCTTGTTTACGGCGTTTAGCGCCTAATAAGCTACGTTTTTCAATGATTAGCTTGTCGAGCTTAACGTCAACGTATTCCTTTAGGTCTTTTAGATGTCGGTTATAATCTTTCTCGTCAAACTTTAGCTCGCCTAAGGCTTTGTAAATTTCTTCTAGTATTACCTTAACGCGAACGGCGCGTGGCTTTCTGGAGCACTCTTTGTTCTCGCATCTAGCGTTTAAATAATATGTTCCGTTATATCCGCGACTACGCGATATATACATATAGCGTCCGCACTCTCGGCATTTAATAAATTGCCTAAATGGTAGGAATATATGGCCTTTTTGCTTGTATTTAACTACATTACGGCGCGTTCGGCTCCTTGTTAGTTCTTGGACGGCGTTATAGTCGCTCTCGCTAATCATGGGTTTAAAATTAGGGTTCAACTCGCGCAAATCGACAGATGTTCCAGACTGAACTAAGATTCCGTAATAGAAAGGGTCGCGAAATATAGAGGTTGCCATTTTGTCGCTAATCTCTATACGTCGCTTTGTCTTATTCTTGCGCGTAATCTTCGTTATACGATGAACGTCATGTGCGCGCCAGTATTCTAGAATCTCGGCTATCGTAGAACCCTCTAAACGCATTTTCCAGCCCTCTTGGATATAATAGAAATTCTCGTTAGGCTCATAAAAGCCGGTTATTTCGCTACGAGTATAACCCCATTTCGGCACGCCAGACGACTTGCCTTGTTCTAGGTTTGAGTCCATGCCACGTTGCACGCTCTCGCTAAGATGTTCTGAATATTGTTTAGACAAAGCGAACTGGATATTAAGGTTAAGTTTTCCGCTCGCGTTATTTGTAAACGGATGCGTTGGAAATTGCAGGTCTTTAATAACATCGTTATCTACCATATCGACTATCATGCCGGCCTCGAGCATATTGCGAGCTAGTCGGTCAGGATGCCACGCGATAATGCCGTCAAACTTACCGCTTTCAATATCTTTTAGCATCTGGGTAAATAAAGGGCGGTTTCCAGATTTCTTGGCTGATTTTGATTCCTGAATCGGCTTGCCAACTACTTTTAAATTATGCCTTAATGCATACTCCTCGCAGTCGGCTATTTGGTCGGGTAATGATTTAGCTTGCGCCTCTACATCTTCAGATGATTTGCGAGCATAAATAACATAGCGTAAAGGCTTTTTACTATTCCCATATCCATTAGTTATAAGCACGCTATGCTCCTTGTTTAGTTAATATAGATATTCGACTCCGTCGCTACATACTCCGCGCCACGAATTTTCTTTGATTTCTTTGGCGGTAGGTTCGCCCATTTCATCGAGCGTCAATAGTAGCTTGATAAGGTTCTTGGCGCTCTCGATAGACTTTCTTTGGGTTTCGTTCAACTCCACGAAAACTCCTAACGTTTAAAGTGCAATTCGAGAATCGCTCTCGAATCGGTATAGCGCCAAAGCCGTAGCAAACACACCTACGAAAATGGCGCAGGGTTCCCACCCTACGCCGCAATTACTAATTACTATTATACCATTTTTGAACTATTTTTGAACCAAAAGCCATAAGCACCACTTGAAAACAAGTGGAATTAGTCTTTAATAGCGCCAGTAATAACGTTAATTATTTCTTGTTTTGTCATGTTTTCGAATTTACCAATTCGAGCAAGAGGAATTTTAGCCTCGCTAAATATGCGTTCAATTTCGTTATCGCGTTCTTTACGGTCGGTTCTATTATGAGTAGAGTCGTCTAACTCGATAGCGCAAATAATCTTATAACTTTCTTTTCCAACTAATACAAAATCAACCGACTTGCCGTTAATATGGCGAAACGCGGCGTTCCAATTTTGGCCTTTTACTTTATGATTCAATAGGGCGGAAAGATGCACTTGAGGAATTACGAACCATTTTGCGCCGAATATTTCATTTAAGGTTTTAAAGCACTCGTTTTCGCGAGCCGTCATAATATAGGGTTTGGCGTAGTATCGGTAGTGTGATTTTTTAATTTGACTATCGTTTATTTTTGTGTCGATTTTCTTTTCGATATAAGCTATACCGACGCAAGCTACGATTAAGATTATTATCCAAATATATGTAGGCATTTTCCACTCCTTTTATTACTTTTTAAATACGAATAAATATTCATGCGCCAGTAATAAGAAATTGTATTTAACGCTATTCGTTTTCCAGTATCCGGTCGCTCGACAATTATGCTGTTCTTTCATAATGATTTCTTTTAGCTTAAAGCCAGCATCCTCAAATACTTGCATCGTTTTAAAACTAAGAGGGATGACATGGCCTTTTTGGCGCGTATCGCCCATTAGAATCGCGCAGAACTTGCCTTTCTTTAATACGCGATAACTTTCACTTGCGACGGCTTTCATTTGTTCTAGGAACTCATCTACTTTAAAATTCGAAAGGTCGGCCGGTATATCTTGACCCTCGCTATAATGAATAATGTTTGCGTAAGGCGGATGCGTGCAAATTAAATCTATACTATCGTTCGGCACTCCTTTTAGTTTTCGCGCATCTCCCTTACGGATATAGACTTTTCCGTCGGCGCCGTCATGCTTGAACTTTACTTTTTCTCGGCATCTTTTAAGAGCGTCATCGTTTACGTCTAAGCCTAGAATATTTCTATTTAATAATTTAGCCTCTACTAGAGTAGTTCCGCCTCCGGCGAACTGGTCTAATACCATATCGCCCTCGCTAGAGTAGCGGAGAAGAATATTGCGCGGAATATATGGCGACCAGTTTCCGCGCCATTTCGCATCGTGGGTAGCCCAATTACCACGATTAGGGAAACTCCAGACGCTAGTCATTTCTAACTCAAAATCGTCTGGCTCCCATTTCTTAATAGTTTTATCGGGCATAGGCGCTAAAACCTTTCTATTACGCCACTCTCGAGGTCTTTAATATTATAGACATCATCTAATACGTCAAACGTTTCTTCTAGGTTGTTTCTGGCGCTGTTCCAGCCCTTTCCGTCGGTAAACCATGCAAACTTAAAGCCGTCTATCGTTTTAGCCTCAAGTGCTAGCGTCTTGTAGCTACGAGCAGTTTCATTGAGTTTAGAGCCACCACTACCATAAAAATTAGTCTCAATTCCGTAGATATTGTTAGCGGTCTTAATTACGAAATCAAATCGTTTTTCGGCTTTACCTTGATTAGAAATAGCAGAAAGGTCGATATTCCATTTATTTTCGATTTCGCTAAGATTCATCTCTTTAAAGTAATTTTCGCCTTTAACGTATCCGGCTTTTTGGATATAGCCCTCTACGAGATTCTCCATTAAATGACCGCCACGATTCTTGCGTCCGTTAGAGTCTAGGCCAGTCTCTACGCCGGTGGCGTAATCTACTAGGTTGCTAATGATATGATTTGCGATAAGGTCGAATAGGCCAGTTTTTCGCATAAATACCTTGTATTGTTCTACGGAGTAATTCATCTTATCGAACCTATAATTAAACTCTCCGTCCTCGTCTAGTGCGTAAATCTCATTAGCGCGAACGGCTAGTAAAATAGGAATACATTTTAGCGTTTCTGGGTATTTGGTAATAAGCGCATCAAACTCTCGCTCAATATTTTGCGAGCCTACGAGTGCATTTAATATATTTAATTCGACCTTGATAGCATCTACGTTCTTATGAATCTTTGGAAAGTCGATATAGTAGCCATAGTCGGCAATACTTTCGCGGAACTCTCCTAGCCATGCGTTAAAGTTTCTATTCATATTACTCCTTTCTAGTTATTAAAATTTGATATTAACAATTCACTAATTTTGCCACGCGCGTCGCTATTGCGGTTTATCATACGCGTTGCAGAAACGCGTTTTATATTCTGTTTCGAATAGGCTTTGTCGAAGAAATCGTCGTCTTTGTTGGTGTTCTTTGGGTCGGAATTGCTGACGACTATCTTCGCTCCTTTATTGTCTAGTTCTTGCACGAAACGAGCAAGCTCAAGCTGATTCTTATCGTCGAATAGTTCTTCGGTATAAGATGTAAAGTTTGCGGTCGGAGTTAGTGGCCTGTATGGGGGGTCGAAATATACAAAAGTTTTATCGTCTATAAAGTCGGCAGACTCTTTATAATCTCCGCATACTATTTTGACGTCCTTGAGCTTTTTTGAAATGGCTCTAAGGTTATCCTCGTTGCAAATTTGGGGATTCTTGTAAGCGCCAATAGGCACGTTAAAATCGCCTTTCTTATTAACTCGATAAAGTCCATTAAAGCAGGTTCTATTTAGAAAAATCATGAGCATAGATTTTTCTGGATTAAGGTCGGCTCTATCCATGTGTTTTAATTCATTAAAACGACCGCGCGCCTTTATATACATATCTTTCCGGTCGGCATCGTCTAGTTCTAAATAGGCCTTTTCAACTGATTTTAGTCGCTCTATAAATTCATCTACGTTATCACGAATCGCAATATAAGTATCTATAAGGTCTTTGTTAATATCGCTAATATAAACCTCGTCTGGAGAGAACTTGTTTAGAACATCAAACAATACGGCGCCACCACCAACGAAAGGCTCCGCGTATTTCGTAATCGTTTTATCTTTTTCAAAAGGGTAATAAGCGCTAATTTCTTTAAGTAGTTGGCCTTTACCGCCAGCCCACTTTAAGAAAGGTTTAGCATCTAAATTATTTTTTGGGTTGTCTTTTTTTCTTGCATCTAGAGGTTTTAGGGCGTTCTCCGGAATTATCCATGCATTAGCTACAAATGTTGCACCCTCAATCCGGTTTTCAGAACAAAGAGTAGCGACTCTACGTTGCGAAATACCCCATTTTGTCGCAATATCTTTGGCCGAAACAAACGCCATATTTTCCTCCACAATTAACTAATACTTATATTATACCAAATCTGGAACAAAACTGGATCTAAAAATGGCGATTTTGTTCTAACCTCTAGTTAACTTGCGAATGCCATTTATTATTTGCTCTTGAACGGCAATATCGTTTTTATTCGTTTCTGGATTAGAGATAGAGTTCCAATTAAGCAAATCTTCTCTGATGCTTTTTAATTCTTCTCCATATAGCTCCAATAAGTGTAGTTCAGTCATCTTGTAGCGCTCCATTAGAGCATCTTTTTCAAATAATATGGCATCTTCTATTTCGGATGCTAACTCTTTACTCCATTTGAGTAGGGTATTCTTGCTTACTCCTAGTTGCTTTACGATGTTGTCATAACTATTGCCTTTGGCTCTTAGCTCTATGAATTTAGCTTGTTTTTCCACTTTGTTTTCCATATATTTCTCCTTATAGTTCAAGGTGGAGTAGGTTATAGCGATAACCTAGTATATAAATTCTTCTATTCTGGGGTATTTACTCCTTTCTAGTTCTTTAGGTTTAAACTCGTAATTTGGATGCAAAAACCACCAGTCCGTGATATAATAGAGTAGTTCAGGTTTAACGTAATCTGGCGCACCACGTCCTAACGGACAGCTTAAAAAGCAAGACATCGTTGCTTCGCAAGCGAGTCTAGTCAGGCGCACCATTTATTATAAGGAGGTAGATGAAAAAGTCATTATTGAAGATTTCGTGCATCGCATTGACATTAATGCTAGGCACGATTTTTTGTAACTACAAAACCGTTTTCGCAGAAGAATCTACTAATGCCGAAGAAAGTGAAGTTCAAAAAGCCTCTACTAGCATTAGTATCACACCAGTAAGTAAAATCCTAAAACTTGAGCCAAGCACCGAATACAAAGATTCCTTCACCGTAACAAATAATGGTAGCGAAACTATGGAATTTGAAGTCTACGCCGCGCCGTACTCATATGTTTTTTCGGAAGATGATAATGAATACCGTTTAGGTTTTAGCAACGAAACTGCCTACACTCAAATCACTAGATGGATTACCTTCAAAGATACAAATGGAAACTATGTTAAAAACCCAAGGTTCAAAGTTGAACCTGGCGAGAGTACCAAAGTATCATATCGTATTTCTACCCCTTTCAGTATCCCTGACGGAGGACAATACGCCGTCCTCTTCGCACACACCTTATCGGCTACGGTATTATCAAATGGTATCCGTACCGAAGCAAGCCCTGGTCTAATCGTTTATGGCCGTTCAAGTGGGGAAACCATCAACTCTGCAGAAATCAATAACTTGGAAATCAGACAAACATTTAATGATGGCCAAGAAACCAAGAACATCATCAATGCCTCAGCTAAAGTAAAAAATACTGGTAACGTTGATTTCATGGCCTATGGCAAGCTTAAAGTTACTGGTCTTTTCGGCGTTACATATTATGAGACACCTTCAAGCGAAGGAATGATTTCGATTATCCCAGAAACCGAGTTGACCGTGTCAGACAAATGGGAAAAGACACCATATTTTGGAATTTTTAATGCGACCTGGACCGTTACTGCAACCGATAAAACAGAAACTATCAGTATGGTAATTCTGATTCTCCCAGCGCCAATCATTATTCTTCTAATTTTGCTATTGACAATTATTGCAATTTGGATTATACTTATGGTAAGGAAGCGTAAAGAACGCCGTTCTAGATATCTGGTCTAGTCTGGCGACCGTGTGGAGCGGTTTTACGAGGCCAAAATAAATATTAAACATAAACAAGAGTGTAGAGTATGAGAAAAACACAAAAAAGAATTTTTGGGTTCTTTGGCTTACTCATCGTCGCAATGATGACTATTATAGCGACAATGATACCGAGTCCAGGAGCCTCGGCGAACAGTGTGACCGACACAATTATTGTGCGAGTGGTCGGTAATGTCACAAACGCCAAATTTCAAAAACCTAGTGGAAACGTTATCACGACAGATGACGGGACCAACTATATATTTAATTATGAAAATGCCAGCGCCGTAAGGCTAGCCTTGTCTTACACCAACAAGGAAAACGCCACGGTTGATCTAGAGGATTATGAATTGTACCCCGATTTAGGAAATGTTGCTGGCACAAAAGACGAGAATTTGAATGTACGCGCACGCGGATTTTCTTATGGTAGATACATTTTGTCCCTGTATGCTACAGGCCCAGAAGGATCAGAGCTCCTATATGATTCTATTTCAATAGAATACATACCTGTGATTGCTGAAGCGGAACAAAATGAGGACAATGGATTGGTGGATTTGGATTTAAGCTCTTATGATGACGAGGATGTTGAGATAGTAGAAATCTATTTGGATGGTGAGCTTATTAAGACGGTGCCAAAGGACAAATTTGACGAAGTTGCAACAATTGATTTAGGCGATAAAGAAAGTGGTGAATACACATTTGACGTAATAGCAAAGAACGCGGACGGAGACATTCTATATAGCCCATACAAAGTAACTTTCGATTACGATGCAACTGGTATACCAGACACCGACGTACCAGATACCGGTTATTTCTTCCAGAATTTGAATATATCTAGAGAAGACTATTTGATCACCGGGCTAATCGTATTCTTTGTATTCGGAATAGTGGCATTTAGTATAGTAGCAAAGGGAAGCAAGCGAAAATAAGTTAATTTATACTCTACATTGTTTATTTTGGGCGCCCAAAAAACTGCGAGGGGCGCCCAAAATTTTGCATAAAAAACGAGCCTTCGAAAGGCTCGTTTTTAAATCTTTTAGGCTTCAATTGCAGAATCTTTAGCCTTGGCTTTTTTCTCAGCTTCTTTTTTAGCTTTTTTGGCCTTGGCTTCGAGAGCTTCTTTCATCTTGGCGGCTTTAGCAGCGCGAGCCTTAAAGCGATCCACGCGACCTTCGGTATCGATAATCTTCTCTTCACCAGTGAAGAATGGATGGCTTTTAGAAGAAATCTGAACCTTGACTAATGGATATTCCTTACCATCTTCCCATTTGATGGTCTCTTCGCTCTTCGCGGTAGATTTCGTGAGGAACGAAAAATTCGCAGCCTCGTCCATGAAGACGACAGCACGATAATCTTTAGGGTGTAACTGTGTTTTACTCATAATTAGCGTCTATTATATCAGAGAATAGAAAAAAAGTAAAGAAAAAGCGGGCTAGATTGGCCCGCTTTAAGGTGGAGGGTTAGATGATGTCTTCAATACTTGTGACAATCTTATCGATAAAACCATGGTGCAGGGCGTCTTCAGGGAGCATATAGTATTCTACCCGAACTAGGCCATCGTATTCGGCGCTGGTCATCTCACTGTGTTTTAAGACATGTGCTTTGACAACATCCCGTTCGAAGCGTTCATCGAATTTGGCCTTGTCGATGGCTTTGCTGGTACTGTTCCAGCTTACTGTGGAACCATCATGAAGCAGGAATGTGGTATACGGAAGCGCAAAGCGTTTATGCCCAGTAATACCGATCAGAAAGGACATTGAACTCCATTCACCAATGTTGAAGACGTGAACTGGAGTTTTACTAAGCTCGATGGTAGAAATTAGGGGAAATCCCTCTACAGTTTCACCACCCGGGGAGTTAATGTAGAGTTTAATTGGAACTCGCTCCTCTATGGGCTTGCCCTCATCTTCACGGTTGTATTCAAGAATATCTAGGATTATCTGACCAACCACAGAATTGAACTCGAAATAGTTGTCCTCGTCATAATCTAGCGACGAGATTCGGCGCGTGAGATAGAGTCTCCTTTTTTGACGTTCTTTCTGATTTTGATATTCTTCGATGCCGCAATTAATACGCATCATTTCTTCAGGAACAACACGTGACATAATCGTCACCTCCTTTTAAAATACTACCCCCCCCCAGACGAATCTGGGCGGGTGGGCGCTGAGTTAGATTTTAGCAAAAATATTTAGGGTTTTCAAAGTTAAGCGGAATGGGCGGCTAGGAGCCAGCCACGCAGCGGACTGAGTACCCGTAGAACTTGCTGTAGTCATACGTCCCGGGGATAATGCTGTTTCTGGATAAGTACAGGTAGTAGGCGCCGTTAATACTGATAGCGGACGACGACCAATAGCGACCACTCACGTCACGATCGTCCGCATAGGCACCATTCCAGTACCCGGAGAAAACAAAGTTGTTAGGATATGTACGCCAATCTTTAGAACCTTGAGTAGAAGTATTATTGGACATTTGAGTATTTAAGTAATAGAAACCACCTGTGGTATTGCCGCCACCAGTGCCAGTGCCATTATTACCATATGGTAAATGCCAACTAGCTGGGCAAAGGTCACCGTCTACGTTGCCAGAAGATTTACTATAAGTACCATTCCCAGCAGTAGCAGAATACCAGTTATAGTAGTTACCATAGCTGTGCCATTTAGAAGTTGCGTTACTGCCATTATGACTTGGGGTGAGGCTAGAGTCTGAGAGTCTAGTATTATTGGTATTTAGCATGGTTTGGTCATCACAAGCAGCGTTATAGCTATTACACCAGGTTCCACTATTGGAAGCAGCTAGATGGTCTTCTATGGTACCATTGGCATAGTCTGTTTTTAATGTAACAATGTCATTATTGCCTGTATCGTGTAATGGGTTATGAGTATTTGTGGTAGTAAGCGTAGCAGAATCATCTAGTCTTAAGTTCTCTATCATCCACCAGTTACCATCAGCTAATTTAGCTACTGCATAAACATCATGGTCTCGTTCATCTTCTAGGGCTATTACGGTACCATTCGGAGCTGAAGTATAGTTAGTATAGGTAGTAGAATTAAAGGTTTGCATAGTAATGCCTGTTTCTTTAGCAATCCAGACTGGATAAAGCACTGCACCACCTGAAACATCTAGACCACGGGCATCTTGTGGATTAGTAGAGATAGTTTCGTTTGGACCATAGATAGTAGAGCTACTGGTAGCTTCAAAGTCTTTGCTCCAACCAGCAAAGCCATAGCCTTCGCGTTTGAAGTTAGGAGCGATGAGAGTAGCAGTGGAGTTAGCTGTAGCAGAAATCGCACCAGCTCGTGGTGAGGCAGTTCTAAGGGCTGCGGCGCTACTATCTTGGGTATAAGGAAGTGAGCTCATATCACCTTCTGTATCACTAGTATTTGGAGCAAAGATAATAGCATTGTCTGGAGCAACGCTTGCGCTAATTGGAGACATTGGTTTATTAGACTGATCACTCTTGTTTGGATGAACTAATGTGTATTTCACTTGTCCAGTATATGTACCAGCAGGTTGAGTAGCGGAGACATAGGCATCATAAGTAGTAGTAATAGAAGAGCCAGTACCATTATTATTAGTATTTAAGTCAGTACCGGATGTTCTATATGCTACACGTTTATATTCGGTAGGTACTATGTGCCAGTTAGTAAAGTTATCAGTACTGTTATTATTAGCTGATACTCCATCATCAATGGTAGCAGCATAAGTACCTGACATAGCTGCTAGTTTCATAGACCAAGAAGAAGTAGTGGCTCCGGATGAATAAATGCCAGTATTAATGTCGTTAGTTATGTCACTAGTACTAGTTGCTCCGCTCCAGTGGAGTTTATTGTTACCATACTCATCATTAGTGTAGCCTATAGCATATATAGCAAAGCCATTACTATCATTACAGAAGACTTTGAGGGTGGTTTGGCCGATACCATTAGTATAGTCAGTACCAGAATAAGTACCGTTTAATATAGTAGCACTGTGAGCAGTATTAGTAGTGCCGGACATGGTACAGGATTCTGCAATATTAATGGTGGTAGTGGTGACTGCACTATCCGCTAAGACAGAAGAAGATAAAAGAAGAAAAGATAAAACAGAAAAGCCCATTAAACTTAATATCGTATAGAAACGTATGTTAACCTTCATATACTATATATTATAGCATAAGCTAAATTAAAACACCAACATATATTTTTTATAAACGGGTGGCTTTCTTGATTTTTTGGAAAAAGTGTGCTATAATGAAGATATATACTAATTTTAACGAAACAGTTCTAGGGAGATTTCCTTGTAAAGAGGCCCTGGAACAAAGGGAAAGGAAATCATATATGACAGTAGCTGTCGATATGAAAGCTCTGCTCGAAGCTGGTGCTCATTTTGGGCACAAAACGAGCCGTTGGCACCCTAAAATGGCGCCATACATCCATAGCAAACGCCAGGATGGCCACATCATCAACCTAGAAAAGACCGTCGAAGGTCTCGAAGTAGCTTTACCAAAAGTTACCGACCTCGTTAAAAACGGTAAAAAAGTGATGTTTGTTGGCACCAAGAAACAAATGAAGGAAGCGGTAAAAGAAGCTGCCGAATCCGTAGACATGCCATACGTTACCGTACGTTGGGTTGGTGGTACTCTTACCAACGTCGAGACGGTTAACCGCCAAATCAAGAAACTAAAAGATCTAGAACGCCGCATGGCTTCTGGCGAACTCGAGAATCGCTATTCTAAGCTCGAAGTTCAAAGATTCCAAGAAGAAATCGATCTCTTGAACGAACGCTATGGTGGTATCAAAGAAATGAGCGAACAACCAGCTGCTATTATCGTAGTTGACGCTCTCGAAGACAAAAATGCTATCAAAGAGGCTAACGGGCTGCATATCCCAGTTATCGCCTTTACTGACACTAATGTCGACCCAACCAATATCGACTACGTCATTCCAATGAACGACGATTCAATCAAAGCAGTCAAATTGGCGCTCGGTTACTTTGTCGAAGCAATCAAAGAAGGTAAAAAATAATTTAGGAGGCTATTATGACGGAAATATCCGTAGAACAAATCAAAAAATTAAAAGAACTTTCAGGCGCTGGTTTAACTGATGCTAAGCAAGCTTTGGTTGAAGCCAAAGGTGACTTTGATAAAGCACTCGAAGCTATGCGCAAAAAAGGTCTTACTAAAGCTGAAAAACGTGGTGATCGCGAAACTCGCGAAGGTCTCGTTGAGGCTTACATCCACGATGGTCGCCTTGGCGCTATCGTTGAAGTTAACTGTGAAACTTCTTTCGTCGCTAAAACTGACGAGTTTAAGACTTTGGCTCACCAAATCGCCATGCAAGTGGCTTCCATGAACCCACTTTACGTATCTGAAGAAGATATTCCAGCTGAAGTTCGCGAAGCTAAAATGAAAGAACTTGAAGAAAACTTCAAAGGCCCAGCCAACATGAAGGAACAAATCCTTTCTGGCCAAGTCAAAAAGGCTTTCTCAGACAAGGTTTTAATGAATCAACCATACATCTTGGATGACACCAAGACTGTCGAGCAATTCGTCAAAGAAGCCATTGCTAAAACCGGTGAGAACATCACCATTCGTCAATTCAAACGCATCGAACTTGGCGTAACCGAGTAAAAAAATACTGAAAAAGGCGACATTTTGAAATCGCCCGATAAAAAATTACAACAGTCACGGACGAGCGAGGAAACTGAAATCTCGGAGCGAGTCCGCCTGACCTGTTGTAATTTTTATACGGCGCGTATTTCAACGTTGCCGTTTCAGTATTTTTTACTCGGCAATAACTATGTTATAATTATCTTATAAGTAAGGAGTTATTATGTTTGACACCAGTAAAGAACGCAAAGCGATGGATGAAGTCGTGGCGCGTTTTAATGATGAAATGAAAAAAGTCCGCACTGGACGTGCACATCCAGACATGTTGTCTTCCATCAAAGTCGAAGCCTATGGTCAGTTTATGCCATTAAATCAAGTGGCTAATGTGACTGCCGCAGACGCAACTTTACTCGTGATTACACCGTTTGATCCATCCACCATTCAGGCTATTGCTTCAGCCATTCGCGCCGATCAATCACTGGGTCTAAATCCAGCCGATGATGGTCGTGTAGTACGTGTACCTATTCCAGCTCTTACCGAAGAGCGCCGCAAGGAAATCGTCAAAAACGCCTCTGCCAAGGTTGAGCAAGCTAAAGTAGCCTTAAGAAACGTCCGCGAAGACGCCCGCAAAGGCTTGAAAGCCGCCGAGGAGTTAAGTGAAGACGTCAAAAAACGCGCTGAAAAAGAAATCGACGATTTAACCAAAGAATTCACTGATAAAATCGAATCCGCCTTCAAAGCAAAGTCAGATGAGATTATGAAATTATAACATCAACGGGCGACGGACTTGGAGGGGGAAGAGAAAGTCCGGCAGGACCCGTCGAGAGGAGAGTTTTATGTTACAACATTTAGGTATTATCGCAGATGGTAATCGACGCTGGGCTAAAGCCCAGGGTCTACCAACCATCGAAGGTCACAAAAAAGGCCTCGAAGCTATCAAAAAACTAGTCGGCGCTGCCAGCCAAGCAGGAATCAAATACATTACATTTTATGTATTCTCCACTGAAAACTGGGGACGTTCAACCGATGAAGTAAGCTATATTATGAAGCTCGCCGAAACTAGAATTCTAAAATACGCCAAGGAATTGGCCGAGCATAACGCCCGCATGATTATCTTGGGTTCTAAAAACAGAATTTCACCAAAACTCGCCAGCACCATTGAGCAAGCCGAAAAAGTGACCGAAAAATGCACCGGCATAACAGTTTGCTTCTGTTTTAATTACGGTGGCGAACAAGAAATTGCCGACGCGGCTACTATCGCTGCGAAAGAAGGCGAAATTACACCAGAAACCATCAGGAAACACCTGTATCATCCAGAAGTGCCAAACATTGATATGGTAGTAAGAACGTCTGGCGAAGAGCGCATTTCCGGCTTCATGCTCTGGCGAGCCGCCTACGCCGAATTCTTGTTCGTCAAAAAATATTTCCCTGAAATGGAGGGTGAAGATATTAAAGAAATCCTAGAAATCTACGAAAAACGCAATCGTAGATTCGGTAAGTAATGATATAATAAAGCTTATGGATATATTTGTAGGAATTATTGTTGGTCTATTAGTATTAACACTACTTGTAATTTTGCACGAGTTTGGACATTTTATTGTAGCGCGCCATAATGGCGTCAATGTGCTAGAATTTGGCATCGGTTTTCCACCTCGCGCTATCGCTTGGATCAAAAATCCAGAAACCGGCAAGTGGCAACGCTATCCAAAATCAAAATGGAAAAAAGAGAAACTTTCCAAAGTAGTTTATTCAAGTGGCAGCGACAAAGGCCTTGCCCAAAAAGGCATGATTTTTAGTATTAACTGGTTACCAATTGGCGGTTTTTGCCAAATGGATGGGGAATCAGCGGCGGACACTAGAAAAGGAACCTTTGGCGCCACAAATTTTTGGGGAAAAACCAAAATCTTGTTTGGTGGCGTGTTGATGAACTGGATCACAGCATTCGTAATATTTACCATTTTAGCGTGGACTGGGATGCCATTATTCTTGGATAATCAGTTCACCGTAGCATCTGACACACAGACTGCCTCTTCGCCAGTAGAAATTACTTCCGTAGCCGAAAACTCACCAGCCAGCAAGGCCGGAATCAAAGTCGATGACAAAATCATCGCCGTAGACGGCAATGCAGTTACTTTTGCCAGTGATATTACAGAGTACAACGGCAAACATGCCGGAGAAACAGTCGTTTATACTATTCGACGTTTAGGCACTGTTTGTACAAACCAACCAGATTGTTATATAGAACCATGCCCATGCTTAGAAGAAGAAAAAGTGACAGTCACTACCGATATCGCGGTATTGTTAAATCCCGAAGGCTCTGATTATTTGCTCGGTGTGACCATGAAAAGCAACGAGCAACTATCCTACTCGACTTGGTCAGCACCAATTGTTGGCTTAGGTTTAACAGCACAACTGACCGGCGAAACATTTAAAGGTCTAGGCAGTATGTTATGGAATTTAGTGCGTGGCGTTGGCTCACTATTTAGTTTTGATGCTAACACGAGGCAAGAAGGCCAGGAGGCTATTTCAGAAGTGGGCGATTCGGTGTCAGGCCCAGTTGGAATCATCGGAGTATTATTCCCAGCCTTCACTTCAGCCGGACCAGCCAATTTGGCATTTCTCGCAGCGCTCATTTCAGTATCATTAGCCTGTATGAATATTTTGCCAATTCCGGCGCTCGACGGCGGACGCTGGTTCTTAATCGCAATTTATAAACTACGCCGCAAAAAACTTACCAAAGAAACGGAAGAAAAGATTGTCGCAAGAGCATTTGTCGTGCTTCTCATAATTATGTTTATCGTAACTATTCTTGATATCACGAGGTTCTTCTAATGGCGAAGCGAAAACAAGAAACACCTGAAAAATCAGAAAAGTTTGATAAAAAACTTATCGGCAAAGCATTCCTCATGTGTTTATGGGTTGCAACATCCGTAATTGCAGTTCAATTTTTAATAGCTTACTTAATGCTCTGGACGCTTGGGGCAGAAAAACTCAGCCAACCAGTTTGGACGGCAGTTTACTCCGCAATTAGTTACGTGCTGGCAATGGGGCTCATCATTTTCGTCCCACCAAAAATTGCCACCAAGAAAAAAAATAAATCAAAAACGCTTCCTCAAAAAGTTTCACGCGAAGAACTCGGTCTACGTGATTTGCCAACTTGGACTGATATCGGTCTAGGCCCAGTCGGGTTCATCGCCTCAACAATACTGGCGGCAGGACTAGTCGGATTGTTCTCGCTATTCCCGTGGTTTAATGCCGAAGAAGCCCAGGATGTAGGCTTCAGCCTCTTCATGAACGGCGGTGATAGAGTTATCGCCTTCCTCACGCTAGTAGTTATAGCTCCAATTGCAGAAGAAATTATTTTCCGTGGCTGGCTTTATGGAAAAATCCGTGCATTATTTCATAACAAAATGTCAGAACAGTATTGTACATTATTGTCTATATTCATCGTCTCACTTTTGTTTGGTATAGTACATCTTCAATGGAATGTCGGCGTTAATGTCTTTGCATTATCCGTGGTTCTTTGTGCATTAAGAGAAATCACCGGCACGATTTACGCAGGAATTCTCACCCACATGATCAAAAATGGCGTAGCATTTTATCTGATCTATGTACTCGGATTAGGCTAATATCTCGACATCACAAGATAAATTTTTAGGTGTGATATAATAGTTTTATTATGAGACTATCAAAAACATTTGTAAAAACTCTGAGGGAAGCACCAAAAGACGAACTAGCCAAAAACGGAGCCTTACTTTCTCGCGCCGGTTATATTCATAAAGAAATGGCTGGGGCGTATGATTATTTACCACTTGGAATCAAAGTAATTGAAAACATCAAACAAATCATCCGTGAAGAACTAAATGCTTTAGGGTGCGAAGAAGTATTGATGACTTCACTGCAAAACCCAGAGCCATGGGAAAAAACCGGAAGGTTTAGCGACCAAGAAGTCGACATTTGGTTCAAAACCGAGCTCGCTTCTGGTGGGACACTTGGGCTTGCACCGACTCATGAAGAACCGATAGTCAACATGATGAAATCTTACGTCGCCAGCTACAAAGATTTACCACTGTATGTTTATCAATTTCAAACTAAATTTAGAAACGAACTCCGCGCCAAATCTGGCTTGATGCGTGGACGCGAATTCTTAATGAAAGATCTTTATAGTTTCCATGCTTCCGAAGAAGATCTAGATAGTTTCTATGAAAAAGTTGAAGAAGCCTACACACGCATATTTAAGAGATTAGGGATTGGCAACGACACTTACAAAACTTTTGCTAGCGGCGGTATTTTTTCAAAGTATTCACACGAGTATCAAACAGTCTTGCCAGTGGGTGAAGACACCATCTACTATAATAGCGATCATTCCGTAGTTTTAAACAAAGAAGTCTACAATGACGAAGTGCTCACAGATCTCGGCGTTAAAGGAGTTGAATTTGCAGAAACTACAGCAGCAGAAGTAGGCAATATCTTCAAACTAAAGTTCAAATATTCTGAGCCTCTGGGATTAAAATTCTCTAGCGAAGATAACGAATCAAAGACTGTCTACATGGGTTGCTACGGACTAGGCGTCTCTCGCGTGATGGGGGTAATTGCCGAAAAATTCGCCGACGAAAAAGGTTTAGTCTGGCCAGAATCCATAGCGCCATTCAAATACTACCTAGTAGGAATTGGTGAAAATGGTATTAAAGAAGCAGAAAAGCTTTATGCCAATCGTGAAAATGAAATCCTATTTGACGATCGTGACGTCCGTCCAGGAGAAAAATTTGCCGACGCCGAGCTGATGGGTATTCCGTATCGCGTCGTAATTTCTGATAAAACACTAGCAGAGGGTAGCGCAGAAATTACCGACCGACGCACCGGTGAGTCAAAGCTCGTCAAGTTGTCCGAAATTTAGTATTGACATCAGAATAGTTTTAAGATAAACTTATAACGTTTTAAGTGGAGCTTTTCATGATTAAAAAAAATATCAGTTTGACCGCCGAAGGCAAAAAAGAATTAGAAAAAGAGCTTGATGAATTAATCAAAAATCGTCCAGCCATTGCGGAAAGAATCGCGACCGCCAGGGCTTTTGGTGATTTGTCCGAAAATGAAGAATACAGCTCCGCCAGAAGCGAACAAAAAATCGCCGAAGGACGAATTCTCGAAATTCAAGACATTTTGAAAAACGCCAAAATCATTCGTGGCGGCAAAAAGAGCTCCGTTTCACTCGGCGCCACAGTGGTTCTTGATATGAGCGGACACGAAGTCACCTACACCTTAGTTGGCGCTACTGAAGCCAACCCATTAGAGGGCAAAATCTCCGACGCTTCGCCAATTGGCAAAGCTGTTTTAGGTCACAAAGCTGGCGAAACCATTGATTTCAATGGCAAAAAGGTTAAGATTGTCGAGATAAAATAATTATAGTATAATTATTTTATGTTACTCGAAGACTATCGCAACGAAAGATTAAAAAAATTAGCAGAAATTAGAGACCGCGGGATCGATCCGTATCCGGCCAAAGCACACCGGAATACCAAAATTCTCGACGTGGTTAATCATTTTGATGAAAAACAAGGTCAAGAAGTCTGTATCGCGGGCCGCGTCACAGCCATTCGATCATTTGGCAAGCTAGTTTTCTTGAAGCTAAGCGATTATACAGGTGAAGTACAAATTTTCATGAAGGCCGTGCCAGAAGAAACCCCAGAAGGTCTATTCGGAGCAAAAGATATTCGCTTACTCGATATTGGTGATTTTATAGAAGCGACTGGTATCGTAGACAAATCACAAACTGGCGAAATTTCCGTGTTTGCTAATTTCGTCAGACTCCTAACTAAATCTCTTCGACCATTGCCTGAGAAATTCACCAACAAGGAAGAACGCTATCGCCGTCGTTACGTTGACATGAATGTCAACCCAGAAGTCCGCGAACGTTTGGTACGCCGTTCTAAATTCTGGCAAGCTACACGCGATTTTATGAACCAACATGGCTTTATTGAAATCAACATTCCGGTACTTGAGCATACGACTGGTGGCGCTGACGCTACGCCATTTACCACTCACATGAACGCTCTAGACGAAGATTTTTATCTACGTATTTCGCACGAGCTACCTTTGAAGCGTCTCCTCGGCGGTGGTTTTGAAAAAGTCTACGACATTGGTCCGCGTTTTAGAAACGAAGGTGTCGACGACGAACATTTACCAGAACACATCGCTTTTGAATCTTATGCCGCATATGAAAACTACGAAGACGGCATGAAGTTTTATGAAGAAATGATTAAATACGTTTGCCGCGAAACGTGGGGAACTTTGAAATTCAATGTTGGTGGATTCGAAATCGATTTGGACTGTGAGTGGCCGCGCATCAAATATGCTGATTTACTTCGCGAAAAATTTGGTGTGGACGTGTTTAATCCTGACCGCGAACAATTAATTCGCATTTTGAAGGAAAACGGCGTCGAAACGAATTTTGAAGTTTCTGATGCCAGACTCATTGACCACGTTTGGAAATTGATTCGCAAAACTTCCGCTGGACCATACTGGCTAGTAGAAGAACCGCTATCGTTGTCGCCACTTGCAAAAAAATCCACTGCTAATCCTTTAGTCACCGAAAGATTCCATCCGATTATTGCCGGAACCGAAATGGGCAATGGTTTCTCTGAGCTCAACGATCCGTTAGATCAATTAGAACGTTTCAAAGAGCAACAAGCTGCCCGCGATGCCGGCGACGAAGAAGCTCAAATGCTCGACATGGATTTTGTAGAAATGCTAGAATATGGTATGCCACCAGCCTGTGGTTGGGGCAACTCCGAACGCAATTTCTGGTTACTTGAAGGCGTACCAGGCAGGGAAGCCGTCCCATTCCCAATTATCAAAAGCAAAGAAGACTAAAATTCGATAGTTTTGTGCCGTGATTTAAGACCATGAGTGATTTGGATGGAAGTTTTTGGCACATCAAAGTGTTTAGCAAGTAGTTTAATCAAAGCGTTATTAGCTTCACCATCGTGAGCTTTCGCCCGAAGATAAACCGTCAATTCAGACTCCCCTGTTTTGATGATTTTTTCTTGAGAAGAACCCGGTTTAACTAAAACAAGAAATTTTACCATATACTTTTATTATATCACACTTATGTTAAAAAGTCAAATTATTCCCATTATTTAACATATTTTTCTAAAAATAAACACTTGCATAATGGGGAAAATAAACTATAATGGTTATATATATAAAAATTGGAGAGAAAATTACGAAATGATTAGGTTTAAACACCTATGGTTATTACAGAGGCATTTTCTGCTATTTTTGCTCGTGGTTTTACCATGTTTGTTTTCTCTTATAATTATTTCTCCTGCATCAGGCATTGCCAAAGGGAGCACGCTGTCGATGACAATTAGTAATAGTTCGTTGTCAACCAATATACTACCTTCGATTAGTGGCGAGTTTGGGAAGTCTGGTGATGCAACTATTACGGTGAATACTGATAATTTTACTGGTTATACTTTGTCTATTTCTTCGAGCGAAACGACCAGTTTGGTAAATGCTAATAATGACGAGATTGAGTCTATCAGTACAAGTATTAACGAAGCAACTTTTATATCAAATAGTAGCTACAACAATAAGTGGGGATATAAACCTAGTCAATATATTACCGTAAATAACGGCGTAAATACCGTTGTCCAAAACACGAACTATTTACCAGCTCCTTCTTTAAATGGTGATCTTTTGGCAATTACAAACACGGCGAACGTCACAAATGATACTTACACATTTTCCGCTGCGGCGAAGGTAGATATGTCCTTGCCATCTGGACAATATAATTATACTTATGTACTGACCGCGGTAGCAAACTCAATCGTCTATAATGTCACTTATGATAGAAACACTACTGATATGGTATCCAATATGCCAGATCCAAACCCGCAAGCACTCATAATTGATGGCGGCACGCCGACTGCAAATAGCTATGCGCCACTTAGTAGTAAGGTACCTATTTTAACCAACAAGAATTTTGACGGATGGTGTGATGTGGCAACAACTGTAGACCAAACAACTGGGGATTATTTATGTTCTGGTACAACATATCAAGCTGGGGATAATTACCCGATTGATCAGACGGCTGGAGCAAATATCACGCTCTATGCAATTTGGGTGAATGGTCCTTTCCCGATGGTTTGGGCGCAAATGGGAGCTTGTGAATTTCATGGGGCGACTAACGGCAATATTACTGGTACAGAATGCCAAGACTATACTAGTGATAAATTTATAGATACAGGCATTGCACTATATAGCAGTGCGAATTATCAAAAAGACTATGAAATCCATTTCACAATTGATCATTATGATCCGAGCGAAAATAATGGCATGGCTGATCGACAGCAAACCTTCGTGAGTGACAAATTATCACCAGATGTTACGAGCTCGCCTTATGATGGGAAAGGGCCAGGTATAGTTGTGAGAAGAAGTGAAGACGACATCCAAATTAGGAGTACTTATGGACATGCAGCCAATGATGGCTCTAACTCTAAAGAAATTTCTGTACCGTCGAGTTCTACTACCGATGTTAGTATCTATAGAATTAATAACGTAATATATGCGAGCATTAATAATGGTGCATTGCAAAAGATTCAGGCTATTAGTAATTTTGATCAACAATTTGGCTTAAATACTTGGTTCGGAGCTTATCCAGGTGATGATTGCACCGGCAACACTACGAATGGTGTTTGCACAAACGCAATCAGGTTTATTGAAGCTACGCTCAGCAATATGTATATTAAATTAGGCGATTTCGGTAAGACTGTACATGAAATCACATTCAATGCTAATGGCGGCACTCCTGCAACGACTACTTATCAGGTAATTGATGGTGATTCTCTTGGAGCATTACCAACGGCGACCCGAACTAACTATGTCTTAATGTATTGGTATTCTGCAACGGGTGGCAACAACATCGCCACTCCTGAAACGAAGCCACATGGCGCTGTGACTTATTATGCCTTCTGGTTAAAGGAAGTATCTCAGGCGACAATTAGCAATTCTTCTATTACGCTTGCTCCTGGTGGGACCGAAACAATTAATGTAACAAATTCGGCAGAGCTTGAAGAGTATACCTTTTCTTCGAGCGATGATTCGATAGCTACAGTAAATTCTACTACGGGTTTAGTAACTGGTGTGGATACTGGAACGGCAACAATTACAATGACTGGCACAAAGTCTGGTACTACCAAGACTATCAATGTGACTGTACTCGAAAGTTTAGCGCAGGTTACATTTGATGCAGGCCAAGGTTCGAGTGTAAATCCAATAGAAGTAGAATACGGCGGTACTATTTCTGAGTTACCAATTTCAATTAGAAGCGGATATACTTTAGAGGGTTGGTATACTGGTGCAAATGGATCTGGGACCAAACTCACTATTTCATTACAAATTAATAACGATATGGAATTTATCGCGAATTGGATAGTGACAACAAATGTATGTAGACTTGCCGCTAACCCTGAAGCTCTGCATAAAGAAAAGTGTCTTAGAACTGGTACTAATGGGTGTCGAACTAGTAGTGTTTATGCATATAATGAAGACATTGTTTATGGTAAAACTCCAAATGATTTAGATAACCCCACTACTCTAGCGCCTGGCCTTGCATACACATGTGATATCAATGCAAATAATGAATATGATGAAGAAACTGAAAGATTCTACTTACTTAGTACAGATAGCACCAAAGCTTCATTAGTTTGGTATAAAAACATTTCTGACGTTAGTATTAACTATGATGCCGCCTATGCATTACTACCAGATTCTAGCATGTGGCGAAATACTAATTTAATAGCACAAGCGAATAGTAAAGTGACTAGATATATGAAGGTGGCGGAGGTGAATGCTGCTTGTAACGGAAATGCTTCAACTAATCTCAGAACACGAGTCTGCGTCTATCTGATGGAAAAATCCAACTATGCTAACACAAATATGATAGATGGTATATGGGTAGAAAAAATTAATAGTACTAGTTCTGGTGGTAGAAGGATTCATACTACTGGCTTGTCGCTTGGTAATGTAAACCCAAATACTGGCGGTAGCAACAACGCTCCGCGTCCAGTCATTGAAATACCGATAAATATGCTCAATAGTAATTATATAATTACTTTTGATCCGCATAACGAAAGTGCTTCTTGGACCGAAGAAATTACTCCTGGTGATACACTGGGCAATGCCTACCCTGCAACTGACCCAACTTATACGAATCATATCTTCCAGGGTTGGTATACCGCTGCTTCTAATGGTACACTCGTAACTAATAACACTGAGCCGAATTCTAGTAAAACTTATCATGCTCAGTGGAAGGGTACAGTAGCTCTTGCAACAGTAGCTAACGATAGTATTTCGGTTGCTACTAATGGAACTGCAACTGTAACAGTAACTAATACGGCTGACCTTGAGGGCTTTACGTTCTCTTCTAGTAATACAAGTGTGGCGACGATTGATGCTTCGACTGGTGTGATTACTCCTGTTGCGGTAGGTACTACAAATATTTCAATTACTGGTGCTTCTTCTAATACTACGAATCAAATTGTAACCGTGACCGTAACTCAACCATAGCCCAAATACTGGTGTCGTTTTCACTTGCACTAACTAAGAAGAAAAGTAATGAATAGCCCGATGCTACTGTGATATAATTTTAGATATGCCTAAGTTTAAATTAGTGTCAAAATATAAGCCAACCGGTGATCAACCATCTGCTATCAAACAGCTAACGGACGGGGTGCTTTCTGGTGCCAAAGAACAAACTTTGCTCGGCGTAACTGGTTCTGGCAAGACTTTTACGATGGCGAATATCATTCAAAATGTACAGAAACCTACTTTGATTCTAGCACATAATAAAACCCTAGCAGCTCAGCTTTATTCTGAATTTCGCGAGTTCTTTCCTAAAAACGAAGTTCATTATTTTGTGTCATATTTTGATTACTACCAACCAGAAGCGTACATCGCCTCAACCGACACCTATATAGAAAAAGACTCCGCTATCAACGACGAAATTGACCGCTTACGCCACGGTACTACAGAGGCATTACTATCACGAAATGATGTAATTGTTGTTGCATCGGTATCCTGCATTTATGGCATCGGCTCACCCGAAAACTATCTAGAAATGTCTTTTGAAATAAAACGTTACGAAAATATTTCGCAACTAGACTTTATTCGCAAATTAATTAATATCCAGTATCACCGCAACGATCTTGCGTTTGAGCGAGGCAATTTCCGCGTAATGGGTGACACCATCGACTTATACCCAGCCAACGGCGAATTCGCCTACCGATTTGAATTCGGATTTGATACTTTGGAAGAAATTAAAATTGTCGATCCTTTGACTTTTGAAACGCGCGAAAAACCAGAAAAAGTTCATATCTTCCCAAACACCCATTATGCTACACCAAAAGATCAACTTGAAAGAGCACTCGACAACATTCGCACAGAATTTAATGAACGATTAGCCTACTTTAAAGAACACGAAAAATATCTTGAGGCTGAAAGATTATCACAGCGCACCAAATACGATCTAGAAATGCTAGAGAGCACTGGTTTCGTAAAGGGAATTGAAAACTATTCTAGACACCTAGAAGGTAGAAAAGCTGGCGAACCACCATCAACTTTGCTCGATTTCTTCCCAGAAGATTATTTATTAATTGTGGATGAGTCGCACATGACCTTGCCACAGGTTCGTGGTATGTATAATGGCGACCATGCCAGAAAAGTAACCCTAGTAGACTATGGTTTTAGGTTACCTTCGGCACTAGATAACCGGCCATTAACTTATGGCGAATTCCAAAAACGTGTTAACCAAGCCATTTATGTATCCGCCACACCTGGCGAATATGAATTAGAACATTCACCAGAGCCAGCCGAGCAAGTAATTCGCCCAACTGGTTTGCTCGACCCGGAAGTTGAAGTACGAAGCTCAGACGGACAAATTGATGACTTAATGGAAGAAATTGACAAACGCATCGCCAAAGGTCAGCGCACGCTAATCACAACTCTTACTAAACGAATGGCAGAAGATCTCACCGACCATTTGAAAGAACGTGGCGTTAAGACGGCCTACATTCATTCCGACGTAGACACTTTAGAAAGGAGTGATATCCTAAGAGATCTCCGCGAAGGCGTCTATGATGTACTAGTTGGCATTAACCTTCTTCGTGAAGGTCTAGACCTTCCTGAAGTATCCTTAGTCGCCATACTCGATGCGGATAAAGAAGGGTTCTTGCGCAGCGAATCGGCTCTCATCCAAACAATCGGTCGTGCAGCTAGACACGTAGAAGGTAAAGCCATCATGTACGCCAACTTCATCACCGAAAGTATGGAAAAAGCCATCTCCGAAACCAATCGTCGACGCGAAATTCAAAAAGAATATAATGCCAAACACAATATCACACCAACTTCCATCAAAAAAGAAGTCTCTCTCGGACTTAGAGCTATTATTCCGGAAAAAGAGGTGGAGAACAAACTAAATATTAAAAAGATTCCAAAAGATGAATTACCAAATCTAGTTAAACAACTCTCATCTGAGATGCAACTCGCCGCCGCTAACCTAGAATTTGAAAAAGCCGCCCTGCTTCGCGACGAAATAGCCAAAATCAAAGAGTTTATGCTATAATTAATACGTAATGAGTGGGCAAGTAGATTATGCCACTTTAGATAAAATCAAAAAACGCATTCGAGCATGCGATTATTTGTCAGTTGCTCAGTTATACTTAAAAAACAATTATCTACTTAAATACGATTTATCATTTGATGATATTAAACCAAGATTACTCGGGCATTGGGGTACCTGCCATGGGATCAATGTAGCCTACGCTAATCTAAAAAGCTTCTTTAATACAGACACAAATTTTAGTTTTGTGTTAGGACCGGGTCATGGATTCCCAGCTCTACAAGCTAACCTTTATTATGATGGTGTCTTGTCAAAATACGACGAAAAAGCAACCCTAGACGAAAAAGGCTTGGGCTACCTCTGCCGTCATTTTTCATGGCCAGATGGCTTTCCATCACATGCCAGCCCAATGACACCAGGAATCATTACCGAAGGTGGCGAGCTAGGCTATGCTCTTGCTAATGCTTATGGAGTTGCACTCGGTCATCCAGAAAAAACTTTAGCAGTATTAATTGGCGACGGCGAATTAGAAACTGCCACAGCCATAGATTCATTAAATCTACGGAATATTATGGCTAGCCCTTCGAACGGAAAAGTGCTACCCATCCTTCATCTAAATGGGCATAAAATTTCAGCACCATCATTATACGCACGCAAATCCGAAAGGGAATTAAACGAAATGATTCGTGGGTTCGGGTTCTCACCAATTTGGATTTACGGTAGCAATCCAGACGATTTTCAGAAGGCTTTGCAAAAAGAAGTGGAATCCCCATTTTATATTTTACGTACAGCAAAAGGCGAAACTGGTCCAAACTTACATCATGAAGCACATCAAATCCCATTAAAAAATCCCGCTACAGACGAAAATGAATTGCATGAATTAGAAGAATGGTTAAAATCATATCATTTTGAAGAATTATTCGACCAGGAGAAAGGATTCATCATATGATAGATTTTGTTGAACGACCAGGAGAAGAACTCAAATCACCAGCTGAAAGAATTGGAAACCTTCTCGCCGAAACGCTAAAGAACAATCCATATTTTTATTTCTTCTCGCCAGATGAGACGACATCAAATCGCTTTACGACAGTCTTTGATGTAGAAAAACGAGCCTGGGGAGATTTGCCAATCAAATCATGGGACTTACCAGAAGCACCAGACGGCCGCATTGTCGAAATGTTGTCTGAAAATGTACTTTTTTCAGTAATGACCGGACATTTATCAACCGGTGAGCAAGCCATGATGGGAAGTTATGAAGCCTTTTTCCCGATCATCACGGCGCAACTTCTTCAGCAAATCAAATTCATCAAACAAGCCAAATCTGTATCTTGGCGTGAACCAATGCCAGCCATAAACTTACTATCCACCTCTACTTGTTGGCGACAAGATCATAACGGGTTCACTCATCAATCACCTGCGCTGATTTCAACACTCCTCAGTCTACCATCAAACCTGGCGAACTGTATTTTCCCAGTTGATGACATAGCGGCGGAAGAAGCTTTTCATTTTATGCTCAGTTCGCGCGATGTTGTAAATCTTACAACATTTAATAAAAATCCTCTACCTAGGTATATCGACTCGCATCATGCTAAATACCTATTTGACAATGGTGGCGCATCAATCTACCAATTTGCCTCAGACGAAACACCGGATATTGTTTTCACGGCAGCTGGTGACATTGTAACACGAGAAACTTTGGAAGCAATTAGTATACTACGAGAAGATATACCGAAGCTAAAAACTAGGTTCGTAGGCATCAATGCTTTATCATATCGAGCAATTGGTACGACAGAAAACAAACTATCACAAGATAAATTCGACGAACTATTCTTAAAACATGTCCCGATTATCGCAAACTTCCATGGTTACCCAGAAACCTTAGAAAACATTCTAGAAAACTACACCGAAAGGCGAAGACTGAGAGTGCACGGGTTCAACGAAGAAGGTTCTACCACGACGCCATTCGAAATGCTTCGCAAAAATGCAGCCTCGCGTTATGATATCGCATTTGACGTCGCAAATCTACTTGGACAAGAACGACTGGCGACCAAATACCGTAATCTCCTTGACGCCAATCACGACCACGCTGTGCAATTTGGCGAAGATTTGATAAAATAACGTTATTATGGAATTATTTATTTTATTAGTTACTCTCGGAATTTTTTTCGAGACTACGGTTTTAGTTATCAAAAAATATAAACCAACATTTAATAGTAAACGCAAAATATTCGTTGACACCTCGGCCCTCATCGATGGACGCATACTAAATGTCGCACGAAGTGGTTTCATCGACGGCGATTTAATTATCTTAAAAAGCGTCCTCAGAGAATTACAACTACTTGCTGACGGCAAAGATTCGGCAAAACGTAGTCGTGCTCGAGCTGGACTAGAGGTAGTATCAGAGCTTGAAAGAGTTATTAATATTAATACCGAAATCTTAGACGATGGGGAAGGATACAAAAAAGTCGATGAAGAACTACTGAAAATTGCCAAAGAAGAAAAAGGTGCAATCCTCACACTAGATTACAACTTAATCAAAGTCGCAGAAGCGGAAAAAATCGAAACGCTAAATATTAATGATCTAGCTATGGCTGTTAGAAATGATTATTTACCAGGCGAAAAAATTAAAATCAAAATCAGTGAAAAAGGGTCTAACCGCGGTCAAGGCGTAGGACATTTAAGCGATGGGACAATGGTCGTAGTAGACAATGCCGCAAACAAAATCGGGAAAGAAGTTGTTGTTGAATTCGTCAAATTCTATGAAACGTCAGCAGGAAAAATGATCTTTGCGAAATTAGCTAGAAAACAATAGTTTACTAAGTATTTGGGGTAAGTTCTTTTTCGACCACCGCCGTATAGCCCGCCGTGTCGGTTACCATGATTTTAATAGTGCTCTCAGTCCCATCCAGAGTATATCCACTCACTATACCATTCGAGGAAATAGAAATATCCTTCTTCTCTTCACCATCAACGAACAAACTGTAACTAATGTTATATGAACCCTTACTAATAATAGCAATAATCTTATTGCCACTGACCGAAAGTGAAACGGCTGGTGGCGCATAATCACAAGTATCACTATTCTCTCGATCATATGGTTCATCAACTTGATAACTTTCATTACCAGTCATTGGATCAGTTATTTTACTAACCTCAATGCTAATCTTGTAAGCCTCCGGTGTACAAGCAGAAGCTAGCAAATGATTATAACGATTAAAGACTAAAGTTTCCTTCACGATGCCAGAGTTTTTTGTTTCATCAAACCAGCTTGGCCAAATATCGGTCTTGCCATTAATAGTTAGTGATTTGATGCCGGCAGGGCGTGCTGGCTGATCTCCATAATGCCATTTGCCCTCTGGCTCATAAATTTCCTTATGTACACGCTCCATGTAATGACCGACGGCATATCGTACCGGTTCGCCCATTGGTTTGCTAAACCCAGAACCATCATGATTACCATTCCAGACGAAAGTCGATATAGCTGTTGAGAAGCTCTCAATTAATGAGTCCTTTACCACGGAAGCGTTCTGTGTAGTAGTAGTACCAGTCTTAGTACCAGTCCAAACATCAGGAACCACAAAGCCAACTCCGTTATCATAACGAGCAGAACGATCACCAAGAATATTGGTCACCATGTAAGCAACTTGTGGATCAACTACTTTCTTAGCTGGAGAATCTGACCAAGATTCAATCACGTCGCCAGCAGAGTTTTTCACTTCAAGCACATAAGAAATATCTTTATAGGCACCACCTCGAGCCAAGGACGCATAAGCATTTGCATGCTCAACCATACGAATATTACACCCAGAACCAATCGCGATGGAAAGACCATAATTATCACGCCCTTTACAATACGCCTCATCACCAAGTGCATGAGCAATTTCCAAAGAATTCTCTATCCCATTAATATACAGTGCCTTCACTGCTGCAATGTTAAGCGAGTGACCCAACGAATAGCGAATTGTGACATTGCCATGGAAACCCTGGCCAGAAGCATTTTGCAAAGTACACCTTCCAGAAAAACCAGCACAGTATATTTTATCAATGTTCTCATCCTTCAAAATTGATCCTGGACCATAATTAATACCTTCACGCTGCATAAAGAGTGCAGAATAATCTAGGATTGGCTTGATTGAAGAGCCTGGCTCAATCAAAGAATCAGTAGTCACATTCAGTTCGCCATAGGCGGCATTGAAGAAGTCCGAAGAACCTACCATCGCAATAACTTGCGATGTTTCAACATCAAGAGAAACTAATGCCATATTATCTGTGCCATTCATATAAGAATAGCTCATGCCTTTGGCTACTGCTTCTTCAGCAATTTGTTGAGCACGATAATCTAGTGTAGTGGTAATTGTCCATCCACCAACCCGCATTGTCGAAATACCATATTTTTCTTCAAGCTGTTTACGAACTTCCAAAACAAAGTGTGGAGCCAAAGCATTTGCATATTGGCTAGATTCCGGCTTAATAGTATCAAGAATCGGCACTGCCTTAGCTTCTTCCGCCTCTTCCTTGGTAATGAAGCCCATCTCCGCCATTACGTCCAAAGTATATTGCTGGCGCCACAAAAGCTGCTCATGACCATAAGGATTGTATGGATTAAGCACGGCCGGGTTGTTTGGAATCGCCGCCAACAAAGCCGCCTCAGCCAAAGTTAAATCCTTGGCAGATTTACCAAAATAAGTTTGCGCAGCCGACTCGACGCCATTACGACGACCACCATAAGGCGACTGGTTAAGATACATTGTAAGAATCTCATCTTTTGAATACATCCGTTCAAGCTCTATAGCTAGAATCAACTCCTTAATTTTACGAGCAATACCACCACGATTGGCGCTAGCTGCCTCATCAGAAAAGTAAACCTGTTTAATTAATTGCTGTGTTAAAGTCGAACCGCCTTGCACCTGCTTTCCACTCACAGTAGAAACAACCGCCCTCGCAAGACCGAAGAGGTCAACACCAATATGGTTATAAAAATTACGATCCTCAATTGCAATGGTAGCTTTGCGCATATAATCAGGAATATCTTCCGAACTAATCACTAAACGATAGTTTTCATTACCAGTATCCTTCCACAAGACAACACCATTACGATCCAAATAAGTGTTGACTGTTTCCGAAATCTCCATTTCGTCAAGCCTAATCTTATCAAGATCTTTTTTGTAATATAAGAACAAACCGCCAATCGCAATCACGCCAAGAAGGAATAATACGCCTATAGTTTTTAGGATGGCCTTTTGCCCACGCCAAGAAAACCACCATTTAAAAACACGCTTTGGATGAAGTCGAGCAAAAAATCTCTTAACTGGTTCTTTTGGAAGTGTCGCTAAGTAATCCGCCTGTTTTCTAGCAGCAATCTCTTTTTTTGCTTTTCGCTTCTCTTTACGACTAACGTGCGTTTTAGTTTTAGCAGTTCGTTTCTTATTAGCCATTTCTAAATCACTTTCATCATTTATTACGTCTTCCTCTTGCTTTGGACTATCCGATTCCTCAATAGGCACATCGGTAACTGTTTCTTCTGAAGGTTTTTCTTCAGGTTTTTTAGCCTTCGGTTTATCCTGCGGCAAAATTATATCTAGACGTTTTTTACCCATATATATTATTATATCACACGTTTATTATGACGAGAGCATTTAAGGCCACCACAACATGTTATAATAAAACAATGGATATCTCTATAATCGTACCAGTTTACAACGCTGAAAAATATGTGGAACGTTGTATCGAGTCTATAATTAAAGCTCTAAAAGAATCAAAATGCCATGGCGAAGTATTATTAATAGATAATAACTCCAGCGATGGTTCTCTCGCTATCTTAGAAAAATACCAAAAAGAGTATCCTAAAATAATCAGATTATTAAAGTGCAAAACCCAAGGTGCAGCAGCCACCAGAAACTACGGCATCACTAAAGCCTTCGGAAAGTATATTTGGTTTATTGATTCTGATGACTCTGTCACAAGCGATTCAATCTCTAAATTAGTCAAAAAAGCAGAGGAAGCAAAAACCGATCTAGTAATGCTCGGGTTAAAACGTGTTTATGATGACGGGCATTCTGAATACATCCCCCCAGTTTCTTCAAAAGACTTAGAATACAAAAGCAAATTCATCCGAAGTGAACTTGGGCAAGTTCAAGTACTCATCCGTCGGAGCTGGTGGGAGAGCCATAAATTTAAATTCAAGGAGGGCATCATTCACGAAGACATGGAATTGCTCCCCTCCATTATTCTTTACACCGATAAATTTGAGTCAATCGACGAACCATTCTATCTATACTACCAAAATGAAGATTCAGTATTACACAAAACAAAATGGGATCCCCATTATTACGACATCTACGTTGCACTAGAAAGTTTATATAAACGTTTCGAACAAGCCGAAGCAAAAGAAAAATACCATGACGAACTTGAGTGGTTTACAATTTGGAATCTTCTAGTAGATTCAGCAAAGTATTTCGCCAGATTCAAAGAAGGGAAAGATGGTTTTAAAAAGAATCGACAGTTCTTGTGCCAATACTTTCCGAATTGGCGAAAAAATAGATTTATGAATCAGAAAAAAATCTCTTGGAAATTCCGCTTATTACTAAAACTAAGCTATTTTGGAATTGTTAAGTATTAAAAGATACGCTTTAAACGCCGACGTATTTTATTCATTAACAGTTTTTTATGATCTAGAACTAAACAAAAACCACCAATATACTCTTCTGTTACACCGCGAAGGCCTGCTTTAAAATACAGCAAAGGATTACTTGGTGAAAAAATACCCTTCATGCCATATAAATTAAGCCTGTTCTGTTTTCGGCGCAAACATTCTTCAATATTCCATCCTTTAATAGCAGTAGAGCCATTGAAATGCTTGTTTTTCTCAACTGTCCCTGCTACAAAAGCGACCATTTCATTTGGATGAATAATATCAACCTCACTAGAAACCAATTCATCATTGTCTTTCCGGCGAGCTTCCACAAAAATTGCCTTCTTTCCAAATGAATCCCATAAATCCTCGAAATATTTTACGTCCCTTGTATGCACTCCGTTACGTTTGTCGCTGTCTTTCAAAGCCAACAACCATTCTGGCAATTCCGACTTATCCTGCAAAACCTTAACATACAATTCACGTCTGGTTTTGTGAAGCTTTTTTCTAGTACTGCTATTCATAGTTAGCTCTGCCTCACGAATATCTTTAATTCCAGTCAAGTCTTTAACAAACATCCATCGATTAGCCTTATTTTCAACTTCAATTGTAAAACCTTCATGCGAAAAACCATGTTTCTTAAACAAATCAAATATTTTTTGACAATCAAACGCTTTAATCACACTACCATCTGCTTCACGAGTGTTTAGAACCACTGGTGGGAAAATTTCTAACTTAATAAAACGCTTTGTTTTAGCATATTTAATTATTTCGCTTAGGAAATAATCCAGTAACTTAGAATCTTTGTAATCCAAAATTGGACCCAACTGAATCCATGCTTCGCCATCACGTTCCACAATTAAAGCCGCAGTCTTAACTTGATCTTTTTGTTTAACGCCTACTAGAAAGGTACTAAAACCCATCTTTTTTCTAAGTTCAGCCCTTTCTGTAGATTGGAAAAAATTACCCGTAGACATCTTCTGCTCGAAATTGGTAAATTCTGTTGGTTTAAGTTCGACAAATTCCATACAAATCCTATTATAAATCACGGTGCTCCGCTTTATGAAGCTTTTTTAGATAAACTGCGCCTAGCGGGGAAAGACTCGACGCGAAAGTGCCAACGAACTCTTCTACCTCACCATGAAAACCTTGCTTGAATTTAAAGACACCATTTTCTGGATCAGGATTAGTCCCCCAAAAGTTGTATTTATTATAACCATTGGCATATGCATATTTAATC
Organism: uncultured Candidatus Saccharibacteria bacterium; assembly: GCA_946408595.1. Taxonomy (GTDB): domain Bacteria; phylum Patescibacteriota; class Saccharimonadia; order Saccharimonadales; family Saccharimonadaceae; genus Nanosyncoccus. The sequence goes on from CAMJSX010000002.1 coordinate 77,280, forward strand.
ATCGCCCACTGAATCAAATGCGGCCCACCCAATTTTTTGTGTTCACGGCTCATACCAGAAGAAAGATAGATCACTTCGTTACCATAAAGAATAAAGAAGGCCGCTGCAACCGGAGTGCCGTCAGGCATTTCTGCGACAATAGCAGTGACATCAGAGCCAAACACTTCAGTAATTTGCTCAAAAAACTTTTGATCACGCGGCACAAAACCATGGAGTTTTCCTGATTCATCAATCATCTTTAGCAAAATATCATACTCTGAAGTTTTTAATTCACGGAGTTTAATGCCATAACGCTCAGTAGCATATCGTATAGTGTAACGATGGTCGCGCCGAAAACTACGAAATAGTATTTGCTCACTCGTTGGATCGATTTCCGGGTTTAAAACTGCAGATCTCTTTTCTTTGTATGATACTTTTGGCAAATCAGCAACTTTACTAAAATCAATAGCATAAATCCATTTAACTTGCTCATATTCACCTAAGTACTTAAAATGTGCCTGTTCTATTTTCTGATAAAAATCTTTCGGCATATTTGTAGTTAATATATTGGGTGATATTTGGAGAACAAAACCTTTTTTATCCTTCAGGAACTTTTTGCACTCATTAAGAAAAGACACCATTTCTCCGGCCTTGCTATCGTCCGCCATTAAAGGTCCACGCGAAAAAGTAAAAATTTTATGCCCATATCTCTCATAAATCACGCTAGCGATACCAGCAACTTTAATTTCTTCACCATCAAATAAACCTAACAAATATGATTCTCGCCCAATTTTTTGATAACGCTCATACATAGACGGACTCTGCATGTAATTCTTTGATGCTATGCGAGCCGTAAAATTCTTAAATTCTTGCAAAGACAATTCACGAAAAACCGTTTTCATATATATTATATTGTAGCATGTTATAATTATTCCATGAGAAAATTCCGGTTTCGTTCAGTAGTACAGCTCGCCAATATGAAGCTATCGGTAAAATCGGCGGCGATGGTTTTGGCGACTTCAACTCTCATTTCGGCACTACTCGGTTTATTTCGCGATCGTCTCTTAAACTCATATTATCTCGGCACCTACCCAACTGGTATCGATGCCTACACGGCTGCTTTTACAATACCAGATTTTATGTTTTTTATTCTAACTTCTGGTGCACTTGCAGTCTCCTTCATCCCTGTATTTAATCAACGTCTAGTGGCAGGGAATAAAAAATCAGCATGGGAATTATCTTCCAGCTTATTAAACCTACTTGCTCTTCTCACTTTAATCGCCAGTGTGTTTATTATGATCTTTGCCGACCCTCTCATCCGTTACATTGTTAGCCCAGGCCTTGACGAATCTGGTATGATTCTAGCTATCAATATGACGCGCGTCATCGCTATAAACCCATTCTTATTCAGCATTGCCACCGTGCTTACTTCCATGCAACAAGCAGTAGGAAGATTCGTCTTCTACGCTTTTGCACCCGCTATATATAATATAGGCATTATTATCGGTATAACTTGTTTTACCAGTGGCATCAATTTATTTGGCACTCAAGTATTCGACGGAGGCATTATGGGCGTAGCACTTGGTGTTATATTGGGCGCCGTCATGCAGCTTATCACTTCTTTGATTGGGCTATTCGGATTAGGCTTTGATTATGAGTTTAAGATTTATTGGCGAAATCAGGGCTTTCGGTCAATTTTAAAACTACTCCCTGCGCGTTCTCTAGACCAGGGGATAGATTACGTCAATGGAATCGTCACCACTAACCTATCTTCTAGAATGGGCGCCGGAGCAGTAAGGTCTTTTAACCAAGCCGCATCTCTTCACCAAATGCCTGTTAGTTTAATCGGCGTAGCTATTTCCACAGCATTTTTCCCGAAACTGACCGAAGAACTCGGTACTGGCGAAAACACTGAGTTTTATAATACTTTTCGCAAGGCACTTAGGACAATCACCTGGATAGCATTACCGGTCGCAATTATTGCGTTTTTCACGCGCGGCTACGTTACGAGCTTTATTTCAAATATCGGTAATAACGACCAGAACGGAACCATAGCGTCTGTGCTCGGAACTTTGTGTATTGCTATTTTCGCAAGATCAATATTTCACATTGCTTCACGTGGTTTTTATGCCTATCAGGATACTAAGACACCATTTTGGGTTTCAATTATCGCAATCGGATTAACTATCGGTCTATCAATTTGGTTCTATTTTATGAATTGGGGAGTTGATGGTTTAGGTCTAGCCCAGTCAATCGGAGCAATTGTGGAAATAATCATACTATTATATATATTGCAACGGCGCTCGGGATACAAAATTCTCAATCGTGATTTCTTCAAGGCCATATTCCGCATGATTGTCGCCACCATTATAGCCGGTTGCGTAGCGTTCTCTTTGACAAAATTCATCCCTCTAAGAATCACCGACGTATCCCTAGTAATCACCATACCAAAATTCCTTTTGATTGCCTCCGGCTCCATCATATCTTATCTAATTGCCAGTTTCTTCTTAAACCTTGAAGAAGCCAAACCCATCGTCGATTACGTTAAAAAAATCCTCTTTAAAAACGTTAAATAATTGATATAATTTAGGGTATGGAAATTAACTGCGAGACAATTAAACATTTAGCTAAATTATCAGATTTCGCTCTAAGCGAAAAGGAAACCGAAGCTTTGACTGGTGATCTAAAAAACATCATTGGTTACATTTCTCAACTAGACGAACTCGACACCGAAGGAGTTGAACCTACTTATCAAGTTTTTGAAATGGATAATGTTTGGCGAGACGATGAAATAATAGATCAAGAAGCCTCGCGTGAAGACCTTTTAGCTCTTACTAAAGAAGAAAAAGAAAACCAAATTAAAGTTCCGAGGGTCCTATAATGAAAATCGCAAATAAAACTATTACTGCTACCAAACTTGTCAAAGAGGCATTAGAAAAAGCCAAGAAGTATGAAAAGTATAATGTTTTTACTTTTATCAATGAGAAAGAAGCTCTTAAAAAAGCCGCAGAGATTGATGCTAAAATTGCCCGTGGTGAAAAAGTTGGTCGCCTAGCCGGCGTACCATACGCCCTCAAAGATAACTTTTTATCACCCGAAGGCCAAACTACAGCTTCGGCACACATTCTTCAAGGATTCACTTCGCCAGTTACTGCCACGTCAGTAGAAAAGCTTGAAAAAGAAGGCGCCATCATGATTGGACGCACCAACCTAGATGCCTTTGCGCATGGTTCCTCCACCGAGAATTCATACTTTGGACCAACCCACAATGCGGTAGACTTTGAACGTGTACCTGGCGGTTCATCAGGTGGTTCAGCCGCAGCGGTTGCTCTTGATATTGTTGAATTTGCAACCGGCACTGATACCGGTGGCTCAATCAGACAACCAGCTTCATTCAATGGCGTTTATGGTCTAAAACCAACCTACGGTTGTATTTCCAGGTATGGCGTCGTAGCTATGGCCTCATCGCTAGATTGCATTGGATTCTTTACCAAAACACCTGAAGATATGGATCTTTTAATGTCAATTGCTTCTGGACAAGATCCAAAAGATATGACTACGCTACCAGATTATTATAATAATAGCAAAACTAGCAAGGCTAAAAGAATTGGCGTGATTAAAGATTTTGACAACGAAGCCGTAGCCCCAGAGATTAGAAAAGTTCTGAAAGAAAAATGCAAAGAGCTTGAAGAAAAAGGTTATGAGATTGTTGAGCTTGAAATGCCAACCCTAAAATATGCCTTAGCCGTGTATTATATTATTCAACCAGCCGAAGTGACTTCAAACTTGTCACGTTATGACGGCATTCGTTACGGGTTCCGCTCCGAAAAAGCCAAAAACTTAGACGATATTTATGACGATACGAGGAATGAAGGGTTTATGCCAGAAAACAAACGCCGTATTATGATTGGCAACTTCGTTTTGTCGTCTGGTTTTTATGATGCCTATTTCTTAAAGGCCGCCAAAGCACGTACTTTAATTGTCAAGGAGTATGAAGAAGCCTTCAAAAAATGCGACTTCATTCTAACTCCCGTTTCTCCAAACTACGCTTTTAAGCTTGGCGAAAAAGTCAACGACCCAGTAGCAATGTATTTAGAAGATTTAATGAGTGTATCCTTAAACCTAGCCGGTGTACCAGGTTTAGCTATCCCTGTAGGGAAGACTAAGGACGGTTTGCCACTTGGCTTACAATTAGTCGGTCCACGTCGTAGCGACAAAGCTTTGATTGAGTTTGCAAAGGAGCTTAACTAATGGACGGTTCAGTAGTCACTTTTATTATTGCAATTATCATCGTCGCGATTTTTATCTTTATTGCTATTGGACTAACTGGCAAACGTGGCCACAAGTTTAATGTCGAAGATTATCAAGCTAGATTCTTGTCAATCGAAAATAAATTAAACAAAGACAATTACGCCACTTTCGCACTTTCAATTATCAACGCTGATAAGCTACTCGACAAAGCCATGATTGAAATGGGCGTCCCAGGCAAAACCATGGGCGATAGGCTCAAAAAAGCCAGCGACAAGTTTTCTCAACTTGACTCCGTCTGGCGAGCACACAAACTTCGTAACATCATTGCCCATGAATCAGATTTTAAACTATCATATCGGCAAGCCGCCAATGCCTTGGCAATTTATAAGCAAGCCTTAAAAGATTTAGGAGCTATCTAATGAAATACATCCCAACTATCGGCATCGAATGCCACGTCCAACTCTCTACCAAAACTAAATTATTCTCAGAAGTTGATAATGATGCAAGAGGGAAAGAACCAAACTCCTGTGTTTCACCAGTAGATTATGCTCTTCCTGGAATGCTACCACGACTAAACGGTGAAGCGATTAAGTTCGCTATTCGGGCAGGCAAAGCAATGAACTGCAAAATCAACGCTCATTCACGCTTTGATCGCAAACACTATTTTTATCCAGATTCACCAAAAGGTTATCAGATCACTCAGTTCTATCAACCAATTATCGGGGCAGGTTATGTAGAATTACCATCCGGTACGAAAGTACATATTGAACATGCCCACCTCGAGGGTGATGCTGGCAAACTCACCCATTTTGATAATTACTCATTGGTTGATTTAAACCGTGTGGACACACCGTTAATTGAAATTGTATCCATGCCAGACATTCATTCAGCCAAAGATGCACATGATTATTGCAAAGAGCTTTGGCGCTTAATGTGCTTTGCTGGTGTAACTAATGGTGACCTTTATAATGGCAATATGCGTTTTGACGTCAATACTTCAATAGCACCAGAAGGTTCTAAAAAACTCGGCACTAGAACTGAAGTTAAAAACCTTAATTCATTCCGTTCAGTAGAGCGGGCTGTAGAATACGAAATCGCGCGTCAAACTAAAATTCTTGAGGCTGGTGAAAAAGTCGTTCAGCAAACGCTCGGCTGGAATGATGCAACCGGTAAAACCACCGCACAACGTTCCAAGGAAGAAGCTAAAGACTACCGCTATATGCCAGAGCCAGATTTGCCACCGATTAATTTATCAGAAGAGTTTATTGAAAAAGAAGCAGCCAAGTTGCCGCCAATGCCAGCAGACTACCGTAAGAAATTTGGCAATGTAATTTCTGGCGACACATTAGAAGTATTATTAGACTATCCTGCTTTGATGAAAAAGCTTGACGAAGTATGTTCGGAGTATGTTAAGAGTATGTCAAATTTGTTTGCTTCAGTGTTACTTGCAGAAGAAAAATCAGCAGAATACTTAAGTGATTTGCCATCCGCAAAAGATTTGAATGAACTTTGCGAGATGAACGAAAAGAAAGAGCTATCTTCTACCGCCACGAAGGAAGTTTTCTTACGATTATTCGATCCTCAAATGAAAAATCGTGGCGCCAAGAACATTGCGAAAGAACTTGGCTTAATCCAGGAAAATGATTTAGGTGCGCTTGAAGCAATTATTGACACCGTACTTCAAAAACCGGAAACCAAAAAGGCTCAAGAAGACTACAAAAATGGGGAAGAAAAAGTCATTGGCTTCCTCGTAGGTCAAGTAATGAAAGAATCCCACGGCAAAGCCAATCCATCAGCGGTGCAAGAGATTTTACGAAAAAAACTAAAATAAGTGTTGACAAGTCTTTAATCGTTCTATATAATACGTCTTACTCGGTGGGGAGCGTAATATAACACAGTTTGACCGTGAATGCCCGCGCGCCGCATGGCTTATGCCAGGCCCGGCAACGCTAGCCTGGTAAGTGCCAGCATCAATAGGCAAATGGTCATAAAAACTAGAGGGCAGCGCCCGTCTAGCATCGAGACGCAGTATCGGATACTGACGTTAAACTCTGAGTTATATGATTTGTTTTGTCATAAGGGACCGCCCTTATCACAAGAACAAATGCCCCCCACCGGGGGCCAGTACTTTAAAATGGGGTTCGTGAGAAAAAACGAAAATCTTACCCAAGAAAGGAGGCAAGGATATTTGGAAGACACCTTCATGTGCTTCTCGGTCCGACGGCCGAAGTTGGAAAGATTGAGTCAGGTATTTGTACCTGCAAAGGAAGCAGAATTCCTCCTAAGAACATACAGAACCAAGAAAAGACGGACGATTTCTAATGCAAGTTGTGTCAGGCCGAAACACCTGATGTTGCCACATCATAAACTGCATCCAGAATAACCTAGTTTTAAGGTTACACGTTCAAAAAACTATGAGGCTCTAGCCTAAATAGTCATTGTAGGCAAAGATTTTTCTTCAAGAAGTTTTTCTCCTTATATACCCCTCCAAAAGCCCCGGCAAATGCCGGGGCTAATTTTTTACATTTTTCATTGTTTTATGTTATAATGATGAAAACTATGTCTCTTGTTTTTGAGTGTGGAGCTTAAAAGCGGACGAAAAGTATAATAAATTTAAAAAGGAGCATATGGCTACTGAGATTAAGGACCTGTCGAAACTTCGCAATATTGGTATTATTGCACATATCGATGCAGGCAAAACTACTACTTCCGAGGCGATCCTTTATCGTACCGGACTTAAACACAAAATTGACCTTGTAAAAGGCGGCACTGGTGGTGCTGAAACCGACTGGATGGAACAGGAAAAGGAACGTGGTATCACGATTACTTCTGCTGCTGTGACCGTTTATTGGAAGAATCATCAAATCAACATTATTGATACACCGGGCCACATCGACTTTACCGCCGAAGTAGAACGTTCACTGCGTGTGCTCGATGGTGCCGTCGTGGTGTTCGATGGTAAAATGGGCGTCGAAGCTCAATCCGAAACTGTGTGGCGCCAAGCTACCAAATATGGTATTCCACGTATTTGTTTCGTTAACAAAATTAACCAAATCGGTGGTGATTTCTACAAATCACTTGATTCAATTCACAAGCGTTTGTCCAAGAACGCCGTTGCCATTCATTTGCCAATTGGTTTTGAAAAAGATATTTGTGGTGTCGTAGACCTCATCGACATGAAAGCCTACACCTACAAAGATTATGCTGATCATGAACTTACCGTTGGTGAAATCCCAGCCGATATGGTTGAAAAAGCCAAAAATGCTCGCTCCATGTTGATTGAAGAAGCCGTCCAAGCCGATGAAGCCTTGATGGATAAGTATTTCTCACAAGGTGAAGAATCAATCACCGAAATCGAACTTAAAGCCGCTCTTCGAAAACGCGTACTCGACGGTGACTTCTTCCTAGTTACCGGTGGCGATGGCCGTGGTGTGATTGTTGAGAAAGTTCTCGACCTCATGACCGACTATCTTCCTTCTCCACTTGATCGTGACCAAGGTCAAACCATTGGTACCGATCCAAAAACTGGCGACCAAATTGTCCGCAAAGCCGCCAACTCAGAACCTCTTACAGCTCTTGCGTTTAAGATTGCTACTGACCCATTCGTAGGTAAACTAATCTTCATCCGTGTATATGCTGGTACTCTCAAATCTGGTGATACCGTGATGAATGCTACAACCGGCGATAAGGAACGCATCGGCCGCTTGGTCCGTATGTATGCCAACGATCGTAATGAGATTTCTGAAATCACCGCTGGCGATATTGCCGCTGTGGTAGGTCTCAAAAACTGTACTACTGGTACAACCATTTGTAGCCCAGCCCATCCAATCTTACTTGAATCGATTGATTTCCCAGATCCACCGGTATCTATCGCAGTTGAGCCAAAGACTAAAGCCGATCAGGAAAAAATGGGCATCGGTCTTTCCAAGCTCGCTGAAGAAGATCCTACCTTCCGCGTTCATACTGATGAAGAGACCGGCCAAACCATTATTTCAGGTATGGGTGAGCTTCACCTCGAAATCATTATCGATCGTCTGAAGCGTGAACATGGCGTCGAAGCCAACACTGGTGCTCCACAAGTAGCTTACCGCGAAACCATCCGTGGTGTAGCCGAAGCCCAAGGTAAGCACATCAAGCAGTCTGGTGGTCGTGGTCAATACGGTGACGTTTGGATTAAGTTTGAGCCAAATGAACCAGGCAAAGGCTTTGAGTTTATTGACCAGATTAAAGGTGGTGTGGTGCCTCAAGAATACCGCAAACCAGTTCAAAAAGGTGTGGAAGACACCTTGGCTGGCGGCGTTATTGCCGGCTACCCAGTAGTTGACGTTAAAGCGACACTTTATGATGGTTCCTACCACGATGTCGACTCCTCTGAGCTCGCCTTCACCCTTGCTGGTGCGCTTGCTACTCGCGAAGGTATCAAGAAAGCTAACCCAGTGTTGCTCGAACCAGTAATGAAGATGGAAATTACCACTCCAGAAGAATTCATGGGCGACGTTATTGGCGATATCAACTCACGCCGTGGCCGCATCGACGAAATGGAAGACTTGAATGGTGGCGCTAAGCTCATTAAAGCTTTCTGTCCACTCGCCAATCTCTTCGGCTACACTGGCGACCTCCGCGGTATGACCCAGGGTCGTGCAGCTTCTTCAATGGAGCTCTTCGCTTACGAAGAAGTACCACCAAACGTAGCACAAGAAATTATTGAGAAAAGAAATTCGAAATAATATAACAAAATAACCGAGGTTTCAAGCCTCGGTTATTTTTTTGTATCAGTTATCAACGATCTAAGAATTTCTTTCTTACTTGGAGCTTCCTTATAGCGCCATAGGAGCAAATCATTGCAACAGGAACAATCACGCTCACCACTACTATACTTCTTTCGCTACCGCCATTCACATTACCCGTAAAGTAACCAGTATCCGGCACCGAAGTGAGAAGATAGAACGTCTCATCTAAATTCCCATAGTCTTCGTGCCTGATGAGCAGAGTCCCGCCAAGATATACATCTTCAAATATTACCACATCCATATCGGTAAGCCCAGAAGCATCAAATTCATAAACCATCTCGGTTTCACCACAAGTATTCTCAGGAATAAAGGTGATAGTTTGTTCAACGGTCTTACCATCTATCAATAGTGGTTTTTCGGCACTCTTATCCATCAAGATACCTTTTACTTTATATTTAAGACCAGCCTTTAGACAATACCTCACTACGTCTCTAATCTTCACCACGCCAGAAGAGATTAATACGTCTTTGCTTCCAGTCTCCATATTAGTTGCATAGGTAGTCAAATCTATAATGTAGACAGTTTGGCCCTCATCCTCAATGTCCTCATGAGACATAATCAGATCGTCATCGTAATATAACTTTTCAAAGACAACTAAGTCATGGCCTGCAAGGGAAGAAGTGTCAACTTCAAAGATCATTTCAGCTTCACCACATGCATCTGTTGTGACTACTTCAATTGATTCCTCAATTATCTCGCCATCTTTCTTTAGAGCTTCTCCTGTTTCTTTATCCATTAGAACACCCTTAAATGTAAACGTCGTATTTGGTTTCAAACAGTACTTAATAGTGTCTTTTATTGTAGCTTTTTCGTCAGATTCAACCTGTTTTTTAAGAATTACTGGATCAACCTCTTCCTCTTCTTCCTCTTCTTCGCCCTCTTCTTCACCTTCCTCCTCACCATCTTGTTCGCCTTCATCATCTTTCTTCAAGTCTCCACCCATATCTATTTCTTCAGGTTCAGGTTCTGGCTCTTCTTCCTCTTCTTTGCCATTTTCAGCAAAGGTCGAAAAGTCAATCACACTAACCGTCTGAGCTGCATCATTAACATCTTCATGGGCAGCCACGATGCGATTACCTTGGTAAACTCTTTCGAAGACTACAATCTCATGGCCAGCAAGAAGTGAAGTATCTAATTCAAACACCATCTCAGCTTGCCCACAAGCACCTTCTGTAGTAATATCAACTGACTCTTCAATCGCCGCACCATTTACCATCAAGGCCTCACCAGTAGCTTTATCAACTAAAGTACCCTTAATTGTAAATGCAGTATTTGGCTTCAAACAATAATTAATAGTATCTTTAATCTTTGAGGAAGGATTAATCTCGATGAATTTATCCTCATCAGCATTATCAACGGCAGTAGTGCCAAGACTTATAATGTCAACCGTTTGTGCTGGATCATTAATGTTTTCATGCGTTACAACCGTTTTATTGCCTTGATATGCCGTTTCGAAAACTACGATTTCGTGGCCAGCAAGAGCAGAGGCATCAAGCTCAAAGACCATATCAATACTACCGCAATTCTCCGTTGGAGTAACTTTAACAGACTCTTCTACCGTAGCACCATTAATCATCAAGGCTTCACCAGTAGCTTTATCCATCAAAACACCTTTAATTGTATATTCCGTTCCAGCCTTGAGACAATAAACTATTCTATCTTTAATTTTTGCGCCAGATTCAGCCACTACATATTTGTCAGCATCCTTGTTATCCGTTGCAGTAGTACCAAGGCTAACTATATTAATAGTCTGTGCTGCATCGTCAATATCTTCATGGACGGCCACAAATTTATCACCTTCATAGGCTCTTTCAAATACCACAATTTCGTGGCCAGCTAAAGCAGAAGCGTCAAATTGGAAAGTCATTTGAGTTTGACCGCATTCCTCAGTCGGGGTAAAGGTAATAGTTTGCTCAATAACTTGTCCATTTGAATCCTTAATAAATAGCCCGGTCGTCTTATCCATTAAAGTACCTTTAATAGTAAACTCCGCACCAACTCTAAAACAATAGTCTATAGTATCTTTGATTTTGGCTTGAGTCCCCGCAATAATGTTTTTATCACCATCTGAATTATCTACAGCAGTAGTGCCAAGAGTATAACTAAAACAATCATTTTCCCAATTACCTAAATCAACCACTACGTTGTTGCTGCTTACCTCAAAGATTTTTTTCTGAGATTCTATATCGATACAAGTATTATTTGCGTCACAAGAAAGCTCGATTATTTCGTAAGTATCATATGGCAGGGCACCAAGAGAGTTATCGGCAGCCGCAACATCGCTACTAGACGCACTTTTACCGAACCAAGTACCATAACCTTGATAGGTAATAGTATTAATATCGCTAATACTATCATAACCATTCGTATGATTCGTGTGAGCATTGACGCTTGATGCCGTATTTACTACACCATGTGAATCAGTCACTACGATATGAGATTCACCAGTAGTTTTTGAAGTAATTCTAAACGGAATATTCGCCATCTCTTGACCATTTTGATCAACCTTCTTGAACTTCACGTCACCACGAACAACTTGGTTACTAAAAGTGACGCTGTAGCTAGTAGAACTATCTATAGTTACACTGGAACCAGTAGTAGTTAGATAACCCATGCTGTTACCGACTTCTTCAACGTCGTAGTTTCCATAAGGCAAATTATCAAAAGAAACGCTACAATCAGTGGCACCAAGTGTTTTTTCAGCCACCACGCCACCATTATTAATAGTATTGCCACCATAATTAATTGGATTAGCCGATTTATTAATCACTCGGAATTTAATGCCGGCAAATTTTGCCTTACCAAGTTGGTTGCAGGAGCCTAACTCTTTATCTTTTTTATAAACTGTAATGGAACCTTTTTTCACATCATCTTCAAAGGTCACCGTCTTGGTCTCACCATTAGTAGAAATAGTGACGCCTTGAGAAGCTGTAGCGGTCAAATCGTAGCTAGTATTAGTACCAGTCTCTTTTACTGAATAAGTGCCGGCTGGTAAGTTTGAGAAAGTCGCTACGCCACTAGCATTAGTAGTGCCAGAAGCAACCAATGCACCATTATCATAGAATTGGTTGGTTTGTTGGCTATAAATCCGACTACCGCTATTATTATATACACTAAAGGTTATACCCTGAAGGCTAGCACCACCTTGTGGAGTAGCAGTATGAGTTACTGAATCGCGCTTTTGAACTTTAATGTTGCCAGCCTTATAATCGTTCTCAGCCCACATAATATCTTGGTACTCGCCATTATCAGCATAGGCTGTGCCACTTCGGTCGATCGTGTAAAGCTGATAGTTTTTAGCTATCACCCAAGCATTAGCATCACTACTAATTAGATTACGTAATTTAGTAATAATTCCATTAACCATAGACTGATCAGAAGAACTTAAGCGATGATAATCATTAGCATAAATCGCGCCGATTACCGCATGAGAATAGGCATAACGTTTATCGGCATCACTAATACTGCTAAATAAATCATTCATTATTGGTCTAGTAATTGAGTTATCAACGGTAGAAACATAAATCATTAATCTGATTAGCCTATTATTCTCTGTATCTGGCAACTTTATGGCCGGGAAAGTACCTTCAAGTGACTTTTTGCTCGGGTTAGCACAATACCCAGTAATATTTTGGCCACCAGTAGTCACCGAAAAAACACTAGTAGCCCAACCCTGACCATATCTAATACTTTCGCCCTTGGAAATTCTAACACTGGCACCATCTTCAGTAACCGCATTAACCTGGGATTGGACGTGCTTTATTGCACCAATCGCCACACTTATTAATGTAATAGCCAAAAAACTGGCTAAAACAACTTTTTTAAAAATAGTTTTTTTATTTAACAAAAGCATTTTTTTATGTTCCGTTTTTATGTGATAACCTTTTACAACATGCATTATATATAATAATTATGCTTTTGTCAACATTTTTTTAAAAAATCCCTTTACATTTTGGTCAAAATAGTCTAAAATAATAAAGTAGAGTTTTGGAGCTGGTTTTTATTAGCGCTCCAAACATAATAATATAAAAGGAGAATGAATGGCAAATTTTGACCGTTCCAAGCCGCACATCAACGTCGGCACCATGGGTCACGTCGACCATGGTAAAACCACTTTAACTGCTGCGATTACTACTGTTCTCGCAAAAAGACTCCCATCGGACGTTAACAAACCGGTGGCCTATGATCAGATTGATAACGCTCCTGAAGAAAAAGCTCGTGGTATCACCATCGCTACTTCTCACCAAGAGTACGAATCTGAAAAGCGTCACTATGCCCACGTCGATATGCCAGGGCACGCTGACTACATTAAGAACATGATTACCGGTGCTGCACAGGTCGATGGCGCTATCCTCGTGGTAGCTGCTAACGATGGTCCTTTGCCACAAACTCGTGAGCACGTACTTCTCGCTCACCAGGTGAATGTGCCAAAGATCATTGTGTTCTTAAACAAAATGGATCTCGCTGATCCAGAACTCGTCGAACTCGTTGAAATGGATGTTCGCGAACTTTTGAACAAATATGGTTTCGATGGCGACAACGCTCCAATCATCAAGGGTTCTGCTACTAAGGCTCTCGAAGGTGACAAGGAAAACGAAGATGCTATCATGGAACTCGTCCATGCTATGGATGAATACTTTGATATTCCAGAACACGATCTTGACAAACCATTCTTGATGCCAATCGAGGACGTCTTTTCAATCAAAGGCCGTGGTACTGTAGCTACTGGTCGTATTGAGCAAGGTGTTGTTAAATTGAACGACGAAGTTGAAATCGTTGGTCTTAAAGAAACTCAAAAATCAGTCGTGACTGGTATTGAGGCCTTCCACAAGACTCTCGACCAAGGTCAAGCTGGCGATAACGCTGGTCTTCTCCTTCGTGGTATCGAGCGTGATCAAATTGAACGTGGCCAGGTGATTGCTAAGCCAGGTTCAATTACCCCACACACCGAATTTGAGGCACAAGTTTACATCTTGAAGAAAGAGGAAGGCGGCCGCCACACTCCATTCTCCAAGGGTTACAAGCCACAGTTCTACTTCCGCACCACCGATGTGACTGGTGAAGTTGAGCTTCCAGCCGATAAGGAAATCGTAATGCCTGGTGACCAAGTTACCTTCAACGTGAAGCTCTTGGCTCCAGTCGCTATGAACAACAACGACCGCTTTGCTATCCGCGAAGGTGGCAAGACCGTCGGTTCTGGTGTTATCACCAAGGTGCTCAAGTAATATCGCACTGATACAAAAATAACTCCCGCAAGGGAGTTATTTTTTTATTTTAGAATCTAGCGAATTTCTTTGAGATCGTACTTTTTACTAGCTGGCTCCTCTAGTAACTCAGGATTTTCCAGTAAATACTGCAACAAATCAGCTGATTTAGCAAAATAATAGCCATCGGCCGGACGTTCATCAAAGTTCATCCCCCATTCACACATTTTACGAACTACCTTTTTACCATCAATAATCACTTCCTCATCTTTAATCTCACCCATCGTGAGAAGGGAAGAAGAATTACCAAAATCTGTAATGTTATGGAAAATCGCGCCACAACCAATTGAACCGAGATTGGAAACAATCATCGTGCTGTAATAAAGATTGTCTTCGCCAAGCGAAGCCGGAAGCAAACCTTTTTTATCCATCCACTTCAAGAATCCAACCAGCGGGACGCGAACAACATTCGGCATTTTACCAAGAACATCAATCGCAGAATTGGCGCCTTTTTTGGCAGAATCCTTATTAGAACGCTTCTCCCTAAAGCTATTGACCTTTTTTCGGACTTTGTCACCAATTGAATAAATAGTATCATCCTTATCGATCGGAATCATCACCATCATTTCTTCAGAATGGTCATCAAAACTCACTTTTGCCACAAAAGACAAAACTATCTTATCGTGTTCCCAAATATGCCGATTAGCCACAAAATAATTCAGTTTCGGCCGATTATAAACTGTCTTCCCAATCGCCGTGAGGAAAGCATGGAAATAAGTCACCTCTTCACCGGCCTTTTTCTTCTTATCGATATACTTTACTAGATTAGTGAGGTCCATTTTTTGATTAATATAGACATCACTGACGCTCCGGTTTGGTTTCAAATCAATACTGATTTGTGCCATACCAGTCACATTTTTAACCCTGTGGGCTCCTCCATATCTTTTCATACTTTTATTCTAACACAAAAAACCACCAAAGGCGCTAAATTGACTTTTTGCCCAAGGTGTGATATAATGGGAGTATATATCAATTAATTATCAATCCCTAAAAACTTATCGACTTACCATCTAAGTGTAAATCTAAGGTTATAGGGACGAAAGGAAACCATGACTGAAGCTAAAAAAGACGAAGGCCTCACTATTCGCATTCGTCTCAAAGCTTATGATCACCGCGTGATTGATCAAAGCGCTCGCCAAATCGTCGATACAGCGATTCGTACTGGCGCCAAAATCAGCGGTCCAATCCCTCTACCAACCAAACGCAGCACCTTTACCGTTGTAAAGTCGCCACACGTTTACAAAACTGGCGGTGAAGCTTTCGAAATGAAAGTTCACAAGCGCCTCATTGACATCTCAAATGCCAACCCAAAGACGATTGAAAGCTTGCAAAATCTTTCACTCCCAGCTGGCGTA
Source organism: uncultured Candidatus Saccharibacteria bacterium (assembly GCA_946408595.1). Taxonomy (GTDB): domain Bacteria; phylum Patescibacteriota; class Saccharimonadia; order Saccharimonadales; family Saccharimonadaceae; genus Nanosyncoccus. The sequence goes on from CAMJSX010000002.1 coordinate 92,919, forward strand.
GATGCTGAAATTAAGATGTAATAAAGAAGAAAAAATCCCCGATAAAATCGGGGATTTTTTTACTAGGATTTTTTGGGGGCGAGGGGTTGAGAAACAATAGCCCTCAAAAGACCATCTGGCTCACGGTACACATAGACGTAATAATTATCCACGCCTACAAACCCGACGATAACATCGTCGGAAATGTTCGAACGTAGAATAAAATTATTACGCGCACCCATAGAAAAGTCGGCAGTCAAGATATCTTCGTGCTTCAAATAGTCTTCGGCCAAACGTTTAATTTTTTGGCTCTCCGAAAGTTTGGCGATGACTAGAATGGGCTTTTCATTAATCACCGTAAAAAGCACCGCTGTGTCTTCGGCTCCGCTAACTTGGAGTTCCATGTCTTCGTCGGCGTACAACAAGCTACGACGACAATCGATACACTCGAAAATACCACCACCGAGATTAGCGTTTTTGTGATTGGGAGTTTTCTTGCTAATCTCATAAAGAGATTTCAAGGTGCCGCAATCATGCCACTCAAAGTTACCCACCGCAACCTTGAGGCTGTTGAAACGTTCCATCATTTCATCTGTCGAAATTCCTTTAAAGGGTCGCCCGGTGAAAAGTCGATTGATAGTATCGGCTCGCCAAACGTTAATACCGGTGTTACAGGCCGAATTACCTTGACGCATAATTTTGTCAGCCAAAGCACGATCTGGTTTTTCGACAAAATTAACAACTGGGAAACAAGGGCCATAGTCTTCTTTATAAATGGCATGGCCACAACCCATAGCGGTGACGATGTCACCAACCTTTACGCCGATAATTACTACGTCGTCGCTCCCATCAACTTGGAAAAAAGCTGACTTAATAGTATTTCTGAAATCTTCATCGGCGGAAAGATATTGGTCGGAAGGGGTACTAATCACGACGGCATTTTTATCCAATAGATAAATACATTGCGTGGCATAAATCATGGCTCCGGCATAGCCGAGACTTGGATCGACCTGGATGATGTTCTGAGAGAGAATCCCTCTTGATAAACATTGTCTTCTAGCCAAAGCAGTCTGAGTCTCATTTGTGGTAATGACAATCATACGAGTTCTTTTGATATTGAGAGATGCAAAATTCTCAACAACGGCCTGAATAAAAGTGTTCTTTTTATTCAACTGACAAAATTGTTTTGGGCAATTAGGATGGCTGATGGGGAATAGGCGAGTGCCTTGTCCGCCAGCGATAATTGCTACCCAAAGATGATCTGTGTCCATAATCCACCTCCTAGAAATGTTAATGTGCAAAAAATGTGCCACTTATTGGCATCTGTCAAGTATTATATAATTATTATCTTTAAAAGTCAATAATACAGCTGCAAAAATAGCCAAAAAACACAAAAAATACTTTCTATGATATAATAAATATATGACCAAAATCGCTAGGTTAAAGAAGCGTTTTTATTTCGTGGCAGCGAATTATTTTCGACATTTTGCCAACCGTGCCTTTAAGAGGTGGCACCCCAGAGTAATTGCGGTGACTGGTTCGGCCGGCAAGACTACCGTAATGACCATGCTCGAGCACGAAATGGGCAAAAAAGCTCACTATTCACACAACGCCAACTCAGCTTTTGGTATTCCTTTTGATATGTTGGGCCTACGTGGCATCAGGGGTACGAAGCTCAAATGGGTTTGGCTGTTTATTGCAGCACCATTTAAGGGTTTATTCTACCGTCATAAAGAGAATTTTTACGTAGTAGAAATCGACGGCGAACGCCCACACGAAGCTGAATTTTTGGCTGAATGGCTAAAACCAGAGGTAACTATCTGGGTGTCAATTGGCTTGTCCCATGCAGTCCAATTTGAAAAAGTCGTCGAAAATGGCGAATTTGACACCTTAAGCGATGCCATCACCGCCGAATTCGCCAATTTGCCAGCCAATACCAGTAAAAGAGTCTATATCGATGCCGATTCCAAGTTAATGGTGGAGGCCACCAGCAAAATCAAGGCTAAAGTAATCCCTATCAAAAAATCCCTCATGCGCAAATATGTGGTCTACCCAGATTCTACGGACTTTACTTACGGTGATACAACCTTCCACTTTAATCACCCGGAACCCAAAGATATCTCCTTCGGTCTATTTGTGATTCAAGACTTAATGAAATACTTGAAACTGCCATTTAACCCAGATTTTTCCAATATTAAAATGGCACCAGGCCGCAGCTCTTATTTCAAGGGTAAAAAGGGAATTGATATCGTAGACAGTAGCTACAACGCCCACATGATTTCAGTGGCCTCAATTCTAGACATGGCCAAACGTATGCACGCCGAACGCAAATGGTTAATTATCGGCGACATTGTCGATCAAGGTTCACTCGAGAGCGAAGAGCACAAAAAGCTCGCCAAACTCATTGCTGATGTCAAACCAAATCGCGTAGTTTTAGTGGGACACCGTACCAAAGAATACACCGCACCAGAGCTCAAAAAACTCGGTGTCTCTGCGGTAGCCACCACCGACCCACGAAAAGCCTTGGCCTATATCGAGAAAAACATCACTGGCAAAGAAACTCTGATTTTCAAAGGTAGCCAATACCTCGAATGGGTTATCGAAAAACTACTGGCCAATCCAAAAGACGCTAAAAAGCTTTGTCGTCGCGAAAAAGCCGCTGTAGCAAGGCGTAAAAGCTGGGGGTTAGACTCATGAGCGAACGGGTGGATCTATATATAATACATGGTTGGAGCTACACTATTGAACCGTGGCGCACCACTTTGGGCATACTTAGAGATTCTGGGCTTAAAGTTAAAGTTCTAAAAGTCCCTGGACTCACTGAGCCAAGCAAAAAGGTCTATACAATCGACGATTATGTAAAATGGGCCGATTCAGAAATCCCAGAAGGCGCCATCGCACTCGGACACTCTAATGGTGGCAGAATTCTATTAAATCTTTGTTCCAAGAATCCAGACAAGCTCAAATACTTGATTCTACTAGATTCAGCTGGAGTATATGAGCCATCCGCCAAGAAAAAGATCGTCGCCAGTTTAGCCAAAATCGGCAAACCTCTAAAAAATATCCCAGTCATCGATAAAGCATTCCATAGAATTACTGGCACGACGGATTATTCTCACGCCCCAGAAAACATGAAAGTGACTTTGTCTAACATGCTTGAATCCGACAAGAGTTTAAAGCTTGATACTGTGACCACCAAGACTTACATCCTTTGGGGCAAAAAAGATACCGTCACTCCGCCAAGACAAGCTACTAAGATTTACGAAAGTTTACCAAACGCCGAGCTTAAGTTTTACGCTCGCTGGACCCACGCACCGTATATTTCCAATCCAGAAGAACTCGCTAAGGCTTTAATCACTTTGGTCGAAAGGATGAAACAGTGAAGAAACATTACTTTTTAGGTACGGCGGCGGATTTTAACAAAGAAGAACGCATTAAGATGCGCAAAGGTCATGGTGGCAAACAAGACTCCTTAGAACTTCATGATTATCTTTGCCGAGAATATGGCGGCAAACAAGTCTTAATCACCAGAAATGGTCGTTCAGCCATCGCTGCTGGTCTCACTTATTACTTAAAAGACTTTCTCGGTCAAACAGACGGCGAGATTATTATCAATGGCTTTACTTGCTATGCCGTAGTGCAGGGAATTGAAGCCGCCGGTTTTACCCCAGTCTATGCAGATATTAGCAAAAAGGACCTAAACTTCACCGTAGAAAACTTAGAAAAAGTTGTCACCAAGAAATCTCGCGCCGTCATGGTTCAAAACACCTTTGGCAACATGGTAGATATTGTCGAAATCAAAAAGTTCTGCAAAAAACATGGCCTAATTCTTATTGAAGATTTAGCCCACTGTGTTGGTCGCATCTATCCAGACGGACGCGAAGCCGGCACTGTGGGCGAATTAGCTGTCTTTTCTTTCGGCAAAGAAAAATCCATCGATGTAATAAACGGTGGCGCCGTAGTCTTTCGCGACCCTAAAATGCCTTTGCCACCCGAACTACAAGGCGAAGCCGTAAATGACGAAGAATTCCGCGCTCGCATCTATCCAACCATCGGTATGCTCTACCGCGCTCTGTCATATATCAAGTTAAACAGCCTCTTTATGAGCTTGATGCTTAAAATTGGTTGGGTTAAAAAGTCCGCCGACGCCGATGTAGATTTCAAAGAAAACAAGCTCAGTAATTTCCAAGCCAAAATAGCCTTAGAACGTCTCAAAAAACGCCACGAGATCGGCAAGAAACCTCTACGCGAGTTCTATTTAGTACGCTACCGAGACGAAGTGCTGAAAAAATTTCACAAAGCCGGCTACTACTTCGACGGTTTTTGGTACGAAAGGCCAGTCTCGCCAGAACGATATTACAAAAAAGTACACTTCGATGAGGGAAAATGCCCAGTTGCCGTGGAAGTCAGTCAGAAAATCGTCAATATCCCAACCTATTACAGTAAAAAAGAGCTTGAAAAAGCCCACCAAATTGTGGAGGAGTATCTAGATGAATCCTAACGAGTGGCAAAAAATCATCAAAGAATACCCCGAAGCTAACTTTTTGCAATCCCCAGAATACGCCAAGATGAACGAGCTCCTAGGCGACAAAGTAATTTTTGAAGACTTTGGCGAAGCTGGCCACGCCTTAATGATTGTCCGAAGCGCCAAGCGTGGACGCTATTTAGAAATTCCTTGTGGCCCCCTCATTAAGTGGAATAATACCAAAAAGGTCCAATCAGTTTTTGAAAAAATAGCCGAGGTTGGCAAAAAAGAAAAATGCGTTTTCGTAAGAGTCAGACCTCAGCTCTTTGCCTCCCCAGAAAACCTCACCATGCTCTCAAAGCTTGGACTCAAAAAATCGCCAATGCATCTTGCCGCCGAACACACCGTGATGGTGGATTTGAAATGTTCCGAAGAAGAAATGCTAGCCCGGATGCGTCGCCAAACTCGTTACGAAGTCAGACGAGCGGGCAAACTCGGCATCACCGTAGAAAAGAGCAACTCCGAAGAACTATTCAAAGAGTTCCACAAAGTCCAAGTCGAAACGGCTAAAAGGCAAGGCTTTATCCCGCCAAATCTAAAGACCCTGCTCGCCGAAAAGGAAGCCTTCAAAGACCAAATCTGGATCTACGTAGCTAGAACTACCGAGAAAAAACCAATTGCTTACGGATTAATTATCGGTAACGGCCGAGAAGCAGACTATTACGAAGCCGCCTCCACTGATTTGAATCACAAACTACCAGGAGCCTATGCTTTACTTTGGCAGGCCATGCGCGATTTGAAAGCCTTAGGCTACGAGAGATTCAACCTCTGGGGCATCGCACCAGCTGGACAACCAAACCATCGCTACGCCGGCGTCACCACTTTCAAGACCGGCTTCGGTGGGGAAGTAATCGAATACGTCCCAGCTCATGACCTCGTGTTATCTAAGTTTGGTTATTTCAAAGATTACGTTGTAGAGAGCTTACGCAAGAAAAAGAGGCACTTATGAGATTAGATGATGTCACAAATCGCGAGGAGTGGGACGCTTTTATTAAGTCACACCAAGAAGTCAACTTCCTGCAATCATGGGATTTTTATGAATTCCATTTAAAACGTGATAAAAAAGTTGTAAGAAGGGCAGTATTCAAAAACGATAAAATCATCGCCGCCTACGCCGGCGTAGTCGAAACCGCCAGACGTGGCACTTATCTTGCTATTGCCGGCGGCCCGATTTTGGATTGGCAGGACAAAGAACTCGTTAAAATGATTTTTGACGACATCAAATCAGAAGGGAAAAAGTTAAACTGTGTCTTTGTCAGAGTCCGCCCACAACTAGAACTCTCCAAAGAATCCCTTAACCTCATGAAAAAACTTGGCCTTAAGAAAGCTCCGATGTATCTATCCGTAGAATACGCCGGTATTTTAGACCTCAATAAAACAGACGAAGAAATCCTCGCCGGTGCCTCCCAAGGTTTTCGAAGAAAACTCCGAAAAGCCGAGAAAAACGACATCGAAATCACCGCCGACGCTAGTGATTCAAGTATTAAAGAGTTCTGCAAGTTAGAGAAAAAGCACGCCGAAAGACAAAAATACGTCGCCTTCTCAACTAGCTTTCTTACCAAGCAATTTGAAGCTTTCCGCGAACACGACGAAATCTTAATCTACACCGCCAAAAAAGACGGCGAAATCCTGGCACAGAACTTCATGGTTTTCTACGGACCAGAAGCCAGCTATCATTACGGCGTATCATCTGATCTTGGCACCAAATATTCCGCCGCACCACTTCTCCATATGGCCGCTATCAAAGAAGCTAGAGAACGCGGCTGCATCAGATACAACCTGTGGGGCATCGTCGGTACCGACGAAACTTCCCACCGCTTCTATGGCGTTTCCGAGTTTAAACGCTCATTCGGCTGCGAAGAATTAAAATACACCCCAGCCCACGACTTAATCCTAAAGCCCACCAAATACCAAATCACCAAAGTCATCGAAACCGCCCGCAAAAAAATCCGCCACGTCTAGACTAAAATATGCTATAATAAGCATAAGCAATATAATATAAGGATTTTTATGGCAAAGATTAATCGTAGATTTATTGACAAACATTGGTTTGTTTTCTTGATTCGCGGTGGGCTCGCGATGCTCTTTGGGTTTTTAACATTATTTGGTGGCCTGGACAATCTTGAAACAGTCATCGCAACTATTAGCATGTTCTTACTTGTTATGGGCATCATCGATGCTACAGGAGCTCTTTACAGCTCCACCAAAAAACATGGCTGGATCAATTCAGTTGTTGACGCCTTGATCGATGTCGTGGCCGCACTTGCGCTTTTGTTCTTCGCTAAAGATAACCTTATCAGCAGCCTGGTCGTCATCTCGGCCTACACCTTCATTTCCGGTATCATCGACGTCTTCCATGGCTTCTTATCCACCGTCGACCCAACCGACCGCTTCATCCGCATCCTTGCTGGCATTATTGGTTGTATCATGGGCTTCGTCATCCTAAATGCTGGTAGCTTCGAAGTAATGACCTTCATCCGCTTCTTCGGTTCCTATCTTCTCATCGTCGGCGTGACCAGCATGGTCTACGGTGTACACAACCGCTCACAAAATGTGGAAGACAGAATCGCTCGTAGCGAAGCGGCCAAGAAAAAAGTTGTCCAAAAATCCGTCAAAAAACATACTCGCAAAAAATAAAATCATACTCGACGTTTTAACAGATACGCCATAGATTATACTTTGGTGATTTTAAAACATACTTGTGATATAATATAGTCTTAAGGAGGCTTATGAAAGCTGTTAAAAAAGCTATTATTACTGACGCTGGGTTTGCCAGCCGTTATTTACCGATTACTAAAACTATCCCTAAGGCAATGATTCCAATTGGCGCGAAGCCAGTGATGCAACTTTGTGTGGAAGAATGTGTCGAAGCGGGCATCGAAGAAATCATTATCGTAGCCACGCCAAACACTATGTCGCGTGACATCTACGATGACTATTTCCATAGCAAATCCGAAAACGTCAAGGCCCTACTTGAAAAGCAAGGCAAGTCTGAGCGTTTCGAACCAGTACAAGAAGTGCTCAACTTCCCGAAGATCACCGTAATCGAGCAAGATCCAACCCTGCCTTATGGCAACGGTTCACCAATTGTTTCCGCAAAGAAGTATGTCGAAAACGAGGACGCCTTTGCTGTACTTTATTCTGACGATTTGATTCTCGGCGAAAGTGACGTCAAAGTCTTGATTGATACTTACAACGAACATCCGGAAGCCAGAGCCGTCATCGCCGCCCAAGAAATGCCAGAAAAAGTCTGGAATAAATTCGGCATGATTGCCCTTAAAGAAAATGGCACCCTCTCACATATTGTTGAAAAACCAAAGACTCCAGATTTATCACCAAGCAATCTCACAAGCTACGGACGGTACCTCCTTACACCAGAAGTATTTGACTATTTGATTCCGTCTAACACTGGTCTCGATGGCGAGCTCTGGACTGTTGACGCTATCACCAAGCTAGCCGAAAAGGGCGATGTGGTAGTAGCTAGAAGCGCCGGTAAATGGATTACTACCGGCGACCCGAAAAACTATTTCATGGCGCACCTTGAATATGTATTACGCAACTCCGACTACGCCGACGACGTGCGCAAATTTGTTGCCGAATACTAATATGTTATAATAAGATTAAGGAGAAATAAAATATGAACATTGCAGAATGGATTTTAGTAGCAATACTTAGCGTCACGCTCTTTATCTTCCTGATTGTCGCCATCATCTTGATGGTCAAACTATTTGGGTTGGTAGACGAAGCGAAAAAGGTCGCAATCAAAGGGCAAGACATTGCCGACAGCGCCAATGGCGTGGTGTCAAACGTCAAAGGTTTGACCTCAGTAGGTGGGACAGTAGAAATGTTCGTGGATAAGTATATTAACCCGAAGCTAAAAGAAACTTTAAAAGAAAAGAAGGAGAAGAAAAATGACTGAGGACAAAAAAGGTAGCGGAGCTGGTAAGTTTTTCCTAGGTGCAGCACTTGGCGCAATCGCCGGAGCCATTGCCGGAAAATTCATCCATGTCAATAAAGATGACGACGAAGACGAGTGCGACTGCGAATGTGGTGAAGAATGTGACTGTGGCGACAAATGCGAATGTGACAAAAAAGAAGAAGTAAAAGAAGAAAAGAAAGAAGAGAAGAAAGCCGAAAAGGCTGAGAAAAAAGAAGAAAAGAAAGCCGAAAAGAAATAGTTTTTAGAAGCGACGCTTCGGGGGAGCGTCGCTTTTTGTGCTATAATATTTTTATATGAGTGTGAAGCTGAAACCGAGTGACTTTGTGCATCTGCACAATCATACACATTATTCTTTGCTAGATGGTTTAACTAAGGTGCCGGAGCTGGTGCAGTTTGTCAAAGAGCAGGGCATGGAAGCCGTCGCGGTCACTGACCACGGCACCATGTCAGGTTTGGTGGAGCTATATAAAGAATGTAACGCCGCCGGCATTAAGCCTTTGCTTGGCCTTGAAGCTTATGTCGCCGCCCGCAAAATGACCGATAAGGATCCCGCACACGACAAACAGAGATTTCATATTACGTTAATCGCTATGAACAATCAAGGGTTTGAAAACCTTTGTCGCATCATGAGCAACGCTGAAGAGCAAGGCAAATATTATAAGCCTCGCACCGACCACGATGAACTGGAAAAATATAACGAAGGTTTAATCTGTTTATCTGGCTGTATGGGCTCGGAAATTTCCGAAGCCATTCGCGCCGATGACGATAAAAGAGCCTTGGAGCTAATTGATTGGTATCGTAACGTCTTTAAAGACCGCTTTTATCTCGAAATGCAAGACCACGGGCATCCGAAATCTTCCACTCACTCGGCCGAACAGAAAAAGGTCAACGATTGGCACATGGCGCACGCCAAAGAGCTTGGTTTGCCACTCGTCGTGACTTGCGACGCTCACTATTTAAAACACGAAGACCAAGATGCACACGAAGTGTTACTTTGTATCGGCACTGCCTCAAACTTATCCGACCCGAACCGCATGACTTTGAAAGATTTCGATTTACACGTCATCCCGGCACAGGAAATCATTGACCATTGGCAGGATACTTGTCCTGAAGCCGTCTTAAATACCAAGAAAATCGCCGACCGCTGCAATGTTGATTTGCAACTCGGACGCATTTTAATCCCGAAATTCCCGGTGCCAAAAGGAGAAGACGAAAAAACCTTCCTCGACAAACTCGTCTTTCAAGGTCTAGTTTACCGCTACGGCGGGAAAAGCTTGGAAGAAACCTCTAAGTTGTCAGTCGAAAAATGTCGCCAAATTCTCGAAAAGGTCGACGAAAAACGCGACGACCTTCACAAAATTCTACCCCGCATTGACTACGAGCTCTCCGTGGTTGATAAAATGGGTTACAATGGTTATTTCTTAATCGTACAAGACTTTATCAACTGGGGTAAATCACAAAGAATTGTCTACGGACCAGGACGCGGTTCCGCCGCCGGTTCAATTCTAGCCTATGCACTGCGTATTACCGAACTAGATCCGTTAAAATATGATTTACTCTTTGAGCGGTTCTTAAATCCAGACCGTATTTCCATGCCAGATATTGATACTGATATCCAGGATACCAGGCGCGATGAGGTGATTGATTATTGTTCACATAAATATGGTTTTGACCGGGTGTCCAACATCGCCACCTTTGGTAAAATGATGGCCAAAAACGCCGTGCGCGATGTCGCGCGGGTGCTCGAAGTGCCATACGCCGAAGCCGACCGCCTAGCCAAAATGGTGCCAGATCCAGTGCAGGGCCATCACGTGCACCTCGCCGATGCCATAAAAGATGTGCCCGATTTAAAACATGAATACGAGACCAACCCTACGGCAAAAGAAGTGATTGATTTTGCTTCACGACTTGAGGGAACGATTAGAAACCATGGCGTCCACGCTTGCGGCGTGATTATCGCGCCAGACGATTTGGTAAAGTTTTTGCCGCTTGAAGTGTCGGCCAAGGGTCCGATTGCGGCACAATTCCCAATGGGCCAGGTGGAGGAGCTTGGGCTTCTTAAGATGGATTTTTTGGGCTTATCCAACTTGTCAGTGATTAATAACGCACTTCGGATGATTCGGAAAGTTTACCATGATGATATTGATTTATCAGCTTTGCCACTTGATGACCCGGAGACTTACGCATTATTACAAAGAGCTGAGACTACTGGTGTCTTCCAGCTAGAATCTGCTGGCATGAAACGATACTTACGCGATCTTAAGGCTTCAACCTTTGAAGATATCATCGCTATGGTAGCACTATATCGTCCTGGGCCAATGCAGTTTATTGATTCTTTCATTAAACGTAAGCATGGCGAAGAGGAAATTACCTATCTGCATCCCGGACTTGAGAACGCTCTTAAAAATACCTATGGTATTATGATTTACCAAGAGCAGTTCATGCAGATTTCTAAGGAATGGTGTGGTTTTACCGGCGGCCAAGCAGATACTCTCCGTAAAGCCGTAGGTAAGAAAAAGATTGACCTCATGAAGAAAGTCAAACCAGAGTTTATTAAGGGCGCGGTGGAAGTTGGTGGTGCCACTAAAGAAATTGCCGAAACTTTCTGGAGCCAGCTTCTGGAATTTGCTAACTATTGTTTCAATAAGTCGCACGCCGCGTGCTATGCTTTGATTGCATATTGGACGGCATACTTAAAAGCGCATTATCCAGATGCCTTCATGGCAGCACTAATGACTGCCGACATGCGCTGGA
>CAMJSX010000003.1 GCA_946408595.1 uncultured Candidatus Saccharibacteria bacterium
GTGCCTTCCCGTATGAACCTCGGTCAGCTCTTTGAAACTCACCTTGGTATGGCTGCCAAAGCTCTTGGCTACCGTGTCGCTACTCCATCATTTAACGGGGTGCCAGACGAAGTCATTTCAGATGAGCTCGAAAAAGCCGGTTATGCCCGTGATGGCCGCGTCCAACTTTATGACGGTCTCACTGGTGAACCATTTAACGAAAGAACCTCAGTCGGCGTGATGCACATGCTCAAGCTTCACCACATGGTGGAAGACAAGATTCACGCTCGTTCAACTGGTCCTTATACTATGGTGACTCAACAGCCACTCGGTGGTAAAGCTCAAAATGGTGGCCAGCGTTTCGGAGAAATGGAGGTGTGGGCCCTCGAAGCTTATGGTGCTGCTACCACGCTTCAGGAAATGCTCACCATCAAATCAGATGACGTTTATGGCCGTGCTAAAGCCTATGAATCAATCATCAAACACGAACCAATTGAAGGTCCAAAGCTTCCAGAAGGCTTCAACGTGTTGGTGAAAGAGCTTCAAGGCCTAGGCCTCAAAGTCGATCTCTTGGATCACGGCGAATCAGCCGATGCTGGTGACGTGATTGAAAAGACATCGCGCGAAATTGAACGAGATAAAGATGATCAATCAATTTATGATCAACATAAAAAAGATACTGCGCCAACTATTGTGGACCTCGATGACGATGAGGCAGTAGCCATGATGGAGGAAGAAGGTATCGAGATAAAAGAGGCAGAAGACCTCGAAGAAGATTTAACCGAATCTATTACAGAGGACGTTGAAGACTTTGACGACGGTACAGTTGACCTCGGAGAGGAGTTCTAATATGGCGTGGATGGATAATTTTATCAGCGCTTCGGACTTTGACTCGATTAGACTGTCAGTGGCAAGCCGCGATGACATTCTAAATTGGAGCTATGGCGAAGTAACCAAGCCAGAAACTATTAACTATCGGACCCAAAAACCAGAACGTGATGGCTTGTTCTGTGAAAGAATTTTCGGTCCAACTAAGGATATTAACCCGCATGATTCCAAATTAAAAGGTGTTCGCTCACGTGAAGCGGCAGTTGATAAGGAAGGTAACCTAGTTACTAAATCTATCACTCGTCGTGAACGTATGGGCCATATTACACTTGCAGCGCCAGTGGCACACATTTGGTTTATGCGTGGCATTCCTTCTGCTTTGTCACTTCTTCTTGACATTACTGTAAAAAATATGGAAAAAGTAGTCTACTTTGCAACCTATTTGATTACAGATGCCAAGACGGATGAAATCAACAAAACTCTAGAAAACCTAGAGAATCAGACCAAAGCAGCTCGTGAAGCAATTGAAATTCGCTACAGCAACGAGGCCAAAGCCGAGAATGCTGATACGAAAGCTCTTGCTGAAGCTCGCACTAAAGAATTAGAAGAGCTTGAGAGTGATTACCAAAGCAGAAAAACCACTCTTGAATCATTCAAGAAGGGTGGCGTGATTACCGAAGTTGATTATCGCAACCTCCCAGAAGAATATGAAGATCTCATCGAAGTCGAAATGGGTGCTACTGCAATCAAGAAATTACTTGACGAAGTAGATCTAGACAAATTGATCGAGAAACTTCATAAGGAAGAGGCTGAAGCCAAAGGCCAAAGAGAGAAAAAGATTCAAAAACGTCTTAAAACTCTCGAAGGTATGCAATCGGCAGGTATTAAGCCAGAAGATCTCATCCTCACGGTTATTCCAGTGATCCCACCAGATCTTCGTCCAATGATTGCGCTTCCTGGCGGTCGTTTCGCAACTTCAGACTTAAACGATCTTTATCGCCGTGTAATCAACCGCAACAACCGTTTGAAGAAATTACTCGATTTGAACGCTCCAGAAGTGATTTGCCGCAACGAAATGCGTATGCTCCAGGAAGCTGTGGATGCTTTGATTGACAACTCAGCTGCCCATGGTTCTCGTGGCGCCAACTCAACCAATGGTCGTCGCAAACTGAAATCCTTGTCTGACCTCTTGAAAGGTAAACAAGGTCGTTTCCGCCAGAACCTTCTCGGTAAGCGTGTAGACTACTCTGGCCGTTCCGTGATCGTAGTCGGTCCAGAACTCAAACTCCACGAATGTGGTTTACCAAAACAAATGGCACTTGAACTCTTCAAACCATTCGTGATTTCTTGGTTAATTTCTCACGAGTATGCTAATAACATTCGTGCTGCATCGAGATTAATTGAATCTAAGGAAACTGTAGTTTGGGATGCGCTTGACGAAGTGATTAAAGGTAAGTATGTACTCTTAAACCGTGCACCATCCTTGCACCGTTTGTCAGTCCAAGCCTTCCAACCAAGATTAATCGATGGTAAAGCTATTAAACTTCACCCACTCGTAGCATCCGGCTTTAACGCTGACTACGATGGTGACCAAATGGCAGTCCATCTACCATTGTCTGATGCAGCGCAAGCTGAAGCTCGCGAACTCATGTCCGCCGAGAAAAACTTGCTCAAGCCTGCTGATGGCGCGCCAGTGCTCGCTATTTATCAGGACGTGGTGCTTGGTGCTTACTACTTGACTTATGACAAGCCAGGTACTGACCAAGGCGATCCAAAAGCCTTCTCTTCAGTCTACGAAGCAGAAATGGCTTACGATCAGGGAATCATTGCTCTTCAAACACCAATTCGCGTGTTTGCTAAGAAAGAGATTAGAAACACTACTCTCGGTCGCGTGATTTTCAACGAGATTTTGCCAAAGGATTATCCATTTGATAACTCAGTGCAAACTAAGAAGCATTTGTCCAAGGTAATGGCCGACATCTTTGACCTTTATGGCTCAGAGGTGATGGTAAAGACCGCAGATGCTCTTAAGGATCTCGCCTTTGAATATGAAACGATTGCTTCAATTTCAACGGCTAAGGACGATTACCCAACCTATGATGAGATTGACGACTTTATCGCCGAAGGTGATGCTAAAACCGCTCTCATTCAGCAACAATACAATGATGGTTTGGTAACTGATGAAGAACGCTACAAGCTTACGATTGCCAACTGGCGTGATATCGACAAGAAGATTTCTGAGTTCTTGCAGGGCAAGCTCTCTGAAATGGACACCGATATCGCAGTGATGGTGAACTCCGGTGCTCGTGGTAATATCTCGAACATCAAGCTCGCCTCAGCTGAAATTGGTATCATGGTGGATATCAACAACAACGAAATCGAGCTCCCAGTTAAGTCTTCTTACAAGAAAGGTCTTAACACCCTGGAGTCATTCATCGCAACGCGAGGTGCTCGTCAAGGCCAGGTATCTACGGCTCTTCGTACCGCTGACTCTGGTTACCTCACTCGTCGTCTCGTTGATGTGTCACAAGACGTCTTTACGACTGATGAAGAAGCCTACGACCCAGGATTTACCGTTTACAAGTCTGAGACTGAAGCTTCTGGCATCGAATTCGTAGCTAGAATTGCCGGCCGTTACACGGCTGAAGCAGTACCGGGCTATCTCGAAGCCGATGAATTAATCACCAAAGACGTTGCTGAGCAAATTAATGCCGATGAAAACATTGACTCTGTTAAAATCCAATCAGTGCTTTCAACCACAGCTGTTGATGGTGTGCCACGCAAGGCTTACGGTGTAGATATGGCTACCCGTACACTTGTGGCTGCACATGAACCAGTCGGTGTTATCGCCGCTCAGTCACTTGGTGAACCAGGTACACAGCTCACGCTCGATACCAAACACGGTTCTGGTGTGGCAGGTTCTGGTGCTATCGCCCGTGGTCTTCCACGTGTCGAAGAGCTTCTCGAAGCTCGTACACCAAAAGGCCAAGCTTATGTCTCACCAATTGATGGTGTGGTAGAAGTTTGGGAAGACGGCAACCATTACGTAGTTCAAATTGCACCACAAGCTGGCGCTATTGAAAGAATTGCCTTAGATGGCCGAAAGCCTGCAGTCAAAGATGGCGAATCAGTCAAGGCTGGCGCTACATTGATTAAGAAATCTGGTGAAAAAGCCGCTGTGAAAGCTAAACATGATGGCATCATCGAATTAGTCAAAGATGCAATCATCCTAGTTGGCTCCGCTACCGCTCCAATCAAGATGGAAATTCCAGGCGATGCCGAGCTTGTAGTGAAGTCTAACGACACAATTTCAGCTGGCGACCGTTTGACTACCGGCTCTCTCAACTTGCAAGATTTGATGAAATACAAAGGTATCGAAGAAACTGAACGCTACATCATGAACGACGTGCTTTCAGTCTACTCCGCACAAGGCCATGAGATTTCACCAAAGCACCTTGAGATTCTGGTCCGTCAGATGTTCTCGAGAGTTCAAATCAATAATCCAGGTGATTCCGAGTTCGTAACTGGCGATATTACCTCCAAAGCTTCCGTAGTTTCTGAAAACAAGAGACTGGAAAAAGAAGGCAAGAAGCCAGCCACCTATACGAACTTACTACTTGGTATCACGAAGGTTTCTATCTTCTCTGATTCGTTCTTGTCAGCAGCATCCTTCCAGGATACTACTCGTGTACTCATCAACGCCGCTATTAATGGTCGTGTAGACCACTTGAAGGGCCTCAAGGAAAATGTGATCATTGGTCGCAAGATTCCAGTAGGTACCGGCGTCGTACCACTCGAAGATTTCGAAACTTCAAACGCAGTAGAACCTACTGAAGAAGACATCGAGAACCTTTAAGCAACTTAAAACAACTAAATATATCACGCGGGGGCCCCGCGTGATAATATTAGTTGTTTTTTGTTACATTATGTGCTATCATAGAAGAAGTTATTCAAGAGGTGTTATGCATTTTAAGACAATTTTCAAATCCCTAAAAAATAAAGACATGCTGAAGCGTGTCGGTATCATCTTCGGTATTTTGGTAGCTTATCGTTTG
This sequence comes from uncultured Candidatus Saccharibacteria bacterium, assembly GCA_946408595.1. Classification (GTDB taxonomy): domain Bacteria; phylum Patescibacteriota; class Saccharimonadia; order Saccharimonadales; family Saccharimonadaceae; genus Nanosyncoccus. Next base: position 4,863 of record CAMJSX010000003.1, read on the forward strand.
CTTGCTCAAATCCCAGTACCAATGGGTGATGCGTCGACATTCAAAGAAGCCGTTTCGAACTTAATGGAAAAGTCAGACTTCTCTAATTTCCTAAATCTTATTTCCGGTGGTGGTCTAGCTTCATTTAGCATTATTCTAGTTGGTATGTCTCCATACATTACCGGCTCAATTGTCATTCAACTTTTGACCAAAGCTATTCCAAGACTTGAAGAACTCTCCAACGACGGTGAAACTGGCCGCCGCAAAATTAACCAGTGGACCCGCATGCTCACTGTCCCTCTAGCTATCGTCCAATCAATTGCATACATCTTCATTCTTTATCAAACCACAATTTCGGCAAATATCGCCACCGAGTTTACGCCGACCATGGGTGACTGGATTCTATCTGTGACGGCAATGACCACCGGTTCAGTAATCTTGATGTGGATGGGCGAATTGATTACAGAACAGGGCATAGGCAATGGTATTTCTACCTTGATCTTTGCCTCGATTATTTCACAATTGCCGACCACCATGGCATCACTCGGCGCATCATTATTCGACACGAGTGAAGGTTCATTATCGCTCTTTGGCTGGTTGAATTTACCAGTGAACCCATTGGTATTTTGGATCGTGCTAGGCTTTGCGATCGCGATGCTAGTGGTGATTTACTTCCTAGTTAAATTAAACGAAGCTCAACGTATTGTAACTATCAATTACGCTAAGCGTGTGCACGGCAATTCCTCATATGGTGGGATTAAATCTATTTTGCCAATCAAGCTAATCGCCGCCGGCGTGATTCCAGTGATTTTCGCTACGGCATTCTTGTCGCTCCCGGCACTAGTAGGCCAGGTGATTACATCAGTGAATCCGGGCAACGAATTTGGTACTTCTCTCGTTTCGATTTTCTCGGCACCATCTGCTAACAACTTTGCTACGATGTATCCAGACGGCATTACCGGCCAATGGTTTGTCTACCCAGCATTATACTTTGTGTTGGTATTTGCCTTTACCTATTTCTATACATCAATCATTTTCAACACGAAAGAAATTGCCGACAACCTCCAAAAACAAGGTGCCTTTATCGAAGGCGTACGCCCAGGCATTAAGACGGCGGAGTATCTAAGCAAAGTCGTGAATCGCCTAGATCTATTTGGTGCATTAGCACTTGGCCTTATTGCCATGCTCCCATTCATCACGGACTATATTTTCATCGTTGTGACTGGCGCGCCAATTGGTTTGTCGATTTCGGGTACTGGACTTCTCATTGTAGTGACGGTGGCGTTAGAGAATCTCAGGTCGGTGGATTCCAGAGCTCTAATGATAACTTACGATGATTTCAAAGATGAGTCTAAAGATTAATCTAAGCACCAAAACAATTATTAAATGGTCCTTGTGGGCGGTATTTGGCATTTTGCTATTAGTTTTCTTCATCCGCGTAGCCCTGTGGGAGGACGCTTATTATCGCGAAAAAGAAGGTAGCGAAAGGGCAGAAGTAGTTTCTATTACTACAGACCCAGAAGAAGAGTTAATCGAAGTACAACCCACCGAAACTGAAGTACAAGAATATATTGTCGGCCCCAAAAGACCACGTTATTTGACCATCGAAAAGCTAGGTATCTATAATTCCAGAATTATCCCCATGGGAGTCAATGCTAAAGGCGAGCTAGCCACCCCTAACAATATTTTTGACGTGGGCTGGTATGAAGCTTCCTATGCGCCAGGAGAGGGCGGGACTATAGTAATCGACGGCCACAACGGTGGCCCACATGTTCATGGCGTGTTTAAAGATCTTCCAGACTTGGCCGAAGGCGATATTATCAAGATCGAAAGAGGCGACGGCGTGGTCTATCGTTATTCTGTAGTAGAAAACAAATCCGTTCTATTAGTCGAAGCTAACAAATATATGTCAACCGCTATGCGCTCTCCGGTGGCCGGCAAGGAATCAGTGACCTTGATTTCTTGTACAGGCGAATGGTCGCAAACTCAAAGAACTTATTTGTCTCGCCAATTCACTCGCGCGGTGCTGGTGGAAAACTAATAATAATTAGCAATTTTCTCTCTTTACAAACTACTTTTATTGTGCTATACTAAACAAGTAATTTATGGCTAGTCAAAAGGAAGTGATTAAGCTCACTGGTACTGTTGTTGAAGCATTACCAAATACCCAGTTTCGGGTTGAACTCGAGAATGGTCATGTTATTGTTGCCCACATGAGTGGGAAGATGCGGAAAAACTACATCCGCCTCGTCCCGGGCGACAGAGTCGAAGTTGAGTTAACCCCTTACGATCTTACAAAGGGTAGAATCAGCTTCAGGCTCAAGGATTAATATTAACGCTTTTAAGTATGTTTTTTACCGCTTAAAAATAACAGAGGTAAAATTCAGAAAATCTTGCGAGTATGATTTTAAAACTTAAAAGTATAAAAAGAAAGGATTTTTAACACCATGAAAGTACGTGCAAGTGTTAAAAAAATTTCGCCTGATGACATCATCGTACGCCGCAAAGGTGTGCTTCGTGTTATCAACAAGAAAAAACCTAAGAATAAGCAAAGGCAGGGTTAAGAATGGCTAGAATAGCTAGCGTTGTGATCCCTTCCGAAAAGCAAGTGTGGATTGCCCTCACTTACGTTTACGGAATCGGTCGCACAACCAGTAAAAAAATCCTTGCGGAGGCTAAAATCGAGCCTACCACTCGGGTGAAAGATCTCACCGAGGCTGAAGAACAGAAAATTAACGACATTATTTCCGCGAAATATCATGTTGAAGGTGATCTGAGACGCCTCGTGAGCAACAATATTAAACGTTTAAAGGATATCAATTCATACAAGGGTATCCGCCACAAGGCTAAATTACCAGTCAACGGCCAACGTACTCGTACGAATGCACGTACTCGTAAGGGTAAGGCGATCGCGGTCGGTGGTACACAACCAAAAGCTGCAAGTAAGACTTAAAAAGGAGCAATAAAATGGCAGAAGAAGAAATTAAAAATGCTACTGCTGTGGAAGCAACTGAAGCACAAGCTCCAAAAGCTAAAGCAGCTAAAAAAGGTAAAAGAATCGTCAACAGCGGTGCTGTTCACATTCAATCGACCTTTAACAATACAATCATTAGTGTCACCGACAAAACCGGCGCAGTGCTCACCTCTTCATCCGCTGGAGCCAATGGCTTCCGTGGTTCCAAGAAAGGTACCGCATTTGCCGCTGGTGTCGCCGCTGAAAAAGCATTGGACATCGCAAAGAAAAATCACGCCCTCAATTCTGTAGACGTCTATGTCTCAGGTATTGGTCTTGGTCGTGATGCTGCAATTCGCGCAATCTCCACTGTTGGCATTAAGATTGATTCTATTACTGATGTAACCCCAATTGCGCACGGTGGTGTGCGTCCTAAGGGAGAAAGGAAACCATAATGGCACGCGATAATTCTCCAATTGTAAAACAGAGCCGCCGCGAAGGTTACGCTCTGGCGCCAAAAGCCCACAAGGTGATGGCCAAAAAATCTGGGATTCCAGGTGAACATGGTGACACACGCGTACGTGGTGGTAGCCTATACCTTACTCAGTTACGTGAAAAGCAAAAAGTGCGCCGCACTTACGGACTTCTCGAAAAACAATTTGCCAAACTCATGAAAGAAGCTCAAAGAGCTGAAGGCTTGACTGGTGAAAAGTTGCTCGAGTTCCTTGAAAGGCGCGCTGATAACGCAGTTTACAGAGCTGGTTTTGCGACTACTCGTCGCCAAGCTCGTCAACTCGTATCGCACGGACATTTTCTATTGAATGGTCGTAAAATCGACATTCCATCAATCCGTTTGAACCCGGGTGATGTTCTAGAAGTAAAATCTGGTTCTCAAAAATCTGAATACTTCAAGAATCTCGCCAATGTGATGGGCGCAGCTTCAGCTACACCTCTATCGTGGCTAAAAGCTGATGGCAAGAAAATGAAGATCGAAATCACTGGCCTTCCGAAGCGCGAAGAAGCGGAAGCTGGTATTAATGAACAATTAATCGTTGAGTATTACTCACGTTAAGGAGGACTAGATGACTACTAAAAATATTCACGAAGCAAATTTGGCAGAAGTGAGAGAACTAAGCGCAACTGAAGCAGAGTTCGTTATCAAACCACTCTACCCAGGTTATGGGAACACGCTTGGTAATTCTCTTCGCCGAGTGCTCCTTTCTAGCGTGAAAGGCGCTGCGATTACTGCGTTTTCGATCGAAGGTACCACTCATGAATATACTGCAATCCCAGGAATTCGTGAGGATGTAGTGGATATCATGTTGAATCTCAAAAACATTCGTTTCAAGATGCACACAGATAATCCAATTGAACTAACCCTCGAAATTAAAGGTGACAAACAATCTGAAAAAGATGGTGACAAGCGTGTGGTAGCTGGCGATATCAAACTTCCAGCCGAAGTTGAAATTGCCAATCCAAACCAAGTCATTTGTCACATCGACGATCCAAAATATGTGCTCAAGATGCACTTTGTAGTTGAATCTGGCCGTGGCTATCTCACCATTGAGAATGCTGCAGACGGTCGCTTGCACTCAGATATGATTGCAGTTGATGCGGTCTTTACCCCAGTACTTCGCGTACGCTACAAAGTTGAAAACACCCGTGTTGGTCAAGATACCAATTTACAACAACTTACCCTCACGGTTAATACTGATGGCACAATCACGCCACGTGAAGCTTTCGAAGAAGCTGCGGCGATTTTGGTCAATCAATATACTGCCTTGGCTGGCTCGACTAGAGTAGAATCTACTCCAGCCCCAGGCACCAATAGCGATGATGATGATTCAGGACTTCTCCTTCCAATTGAAGATCTCGACTTATCAGCACGCACGGCTAATGCTCTTATCAACAATGATATCAAGACGGTTCGTGACCTTGTCACGCTTTCAGAAACTGATTTGAAAGATCTCAAAGGTTTCGGCCAAAAAGCATTAGACGAAGTTAAAGAAAAGTTAACGGAGTTAAATATTTAATATGCACAGGCACGGATATAAAGGCCGAAAATTCGGTCGCGAAACCGATCAGAGGTTGGCGCTCACCCGTGGGCTAATGTGCTCTCTGATCAAATACCAATCAATCACGACGACTCTTGCACGTGCGAAAGAAATTCGCCGCATGACTGAAAAGCTGGTAACTCTTGCTAAAAAGGGCGACCTCGCCTCTCGTCGTTTAGTGATTGCTCGTCTAGGTGACCTTGAAGCCGGCACTTTACTTTGTGATGTAATTGCACCACAAATGAAGCGCAATTCTGGTTATCTCAAAATTGAGCGCGCAGGCTATCGCCGTGGTGATAATTCCGAGATGGGTACCATTTCCTTCGTTGATGAAGTAAAAATGGCAGAACCTGTCAAGGAAGAAAAAGCTGCGAAAAAAGAGCCAGTAAAAAAGGCTCCAGCCAAAAAAGCAGCTAAGAAGGAGGATAAATAATGAAAACTTATTCTCAAAAATCTTCTGAAATCAAACGCGAATGGTGGGTAATTGATGCTTCGACTTTGCCAATAGGCAAACTCGCAGTAGTGATTGCAGATAAATTAATGGGTAAGAGCAAAGTGACTTACACCCCACACATTGATAATGGTGACTACGTCGTCGTGACTAACGCCAAGAACATCAAAGTGACCGGTGAAAAGATGACTCAGAAAATGTATCATCGTCACAGCGGATTCCCAGGCGGTTTAACTTCTCTCAAATTAGAGGAAGTTATCGAAAAAGAGCCAGCGATGGCCATTCGTGAAGCCGTCAAAGGAATGCTCCCGAAGAATAAATTAGCGGCAGACAGACTTGCTCGTCTTCGTGTTTTCGATGGCGCTGAGCACACTCACGCTGCCCAAAATCCAAAGGAGATTAAATAATGGTTGCTACGAAAAAATACATTTACGGGTTGGGCCGCCGCAAATCTGCGACTGCTACCGCTCGTCTTTACAAAGGTAAAGGTGAAATCACCATCAACGGTAAACCTGCATTAGAATATCTTTCTAATAACAAGACTTACCTTGCTGAAGTGACTGATCCTTTAGCTCTTGCTGAGAAGCAAAAGGATTACGACATTACCATTGTGGTAAAAGGTGGTGGTCTTGCTGGCCAAGTAGATGCGATTAAGCTCGCTATCTCGAAAGCTCTCGTACTTGAGGCACCAGACCTACGTCCAGTCCTCAAGAAGGCTGGCTTTACTTCCCGCGATCCACGCGAAAAGGAACGCAAGAAATACGGTCTACGTTCAGCAAGAAAGAAAGAGCAGTTCAGTAAACGTTAATCTGCTTCTAATGATAAAAATAAACCCCGAGAGGGGTTTATTTTTTTCTAGTGGGGAATGCTATGTTTAAGGAGTTATTTGTTAACTAGACAACGCATAGACATACCATATCGACGAGCACCCATCAAACTTGAATTCGCACTTACATTATCGTTATTTAAATTCATAGTATACATATAGCTATCATTATTACGAAAACCATAATATGTAGATGACCAAAGGACAAGAGTGCTATCGGCAGACATAATACCACCAAGACTACCAAGAGCAAATCCAGCTGGAGCTCTAGATAAATTGTATTGTACACCGGTAGTATCTGAAGCAGTTTTTGATGAACCACCGTTACTACAACTAGAGTCATAAGCTAAACATAAATTATGGAATTCTCCACCAGAACCACCAGTAGGTAGACGCCAGCCGGCCGGACAAATATCATGAGTGGCATCTGACGTGCTGCTATTATCGCAAATAGTACCGGCGCTGACAGCACAATAATTATAGTAGATACCTACCTTACCGCTTCCGTTACCGTATGGCGTTCCATTGGTATTATTCTTGTAAGCCGTGATAATTTGCGGAGAGGTATAACTGTCGATCGCTGTTACGTCGGTTGCATTACTAGCGAGCGAAGCTAAAGCATTATCTGGCGCATTGGTGGTGGCGCTATTTAGATTAGCTTTGACGCTGGAGTTAGAAATATCAAGTTTCATATTATCTAGCATCCAAACGTTGCCATCAGCCAATTTAGCAATGGTGTAACTTTCATTGTCACGATTATCTGGAATGTGATAGGCTTGACCAGTAGTCATGGAATTAAGCACATTTGTTAGTTCCCGAGAGTTAAACGAATCAAAATCCTGCAAATACTCTACATCATCAATCGTCGGGACAGATCTAACGCAGCGGACTGAGTACCCGATGTACTTGAGGACGTTATTCGTCCCGGGGTAGACGTTGCTACTGGCTAAGAGCAGGTTGTAGGCGAGGGCACTATTGCCAGCGGACGACGACCAATAGAGGCCGCTGCTGCTACGACTGAGCGCCTGGGCACCATCCCAGCGCCCGGAGTAAACAAAGTTGTTTGGATAGGCTCTTATGGCGTTAGAAGCATTAGTACCTTCTGGAGTTCCTGTATAATATGGTCGGGTTTGGCTTGAAGTATTAGCCGGTTCTGCACCTACAATAGCTAGGCTTAATGCCCAGAACTCACTATTTGCTGCATTGTTCTTATCACCACCTTTTGGCAAATGCCAACCAGCTGGACATAGATCGCCAGTTACTGAGTTGTTGTTGGTGGAAAAGCCAAGTGTACCATTACCAGCCGTAGCAGAATACCAGTTGTAGTAGTTGCCATAGCCGTACCATTTGGAAGTAGCGTTGTTAGCACTATAACTTGCGGTGAGGCTAGAGTCTGAAAGTCTGGCGTTATTGGTATTTAGCATAGTTTGGTCATAGCAGGCAGCACTATTGCTAGTACACCAAGTACCACTATTTGAAGCAGCTAAGTGGGTAGCGATAGTATTGTTAGCATAATCTGTCTTTAATGTAACGATATTGTTGTTATTTGTATCATGTAGTGGGTTATGGGTATTTGTGGTAGTAAGGGTGGCGGTGTTGTCTAGTCTTAAGTTTTCTATCATCCACCAGTTACCATCAGCTAGTTTAGCTACAGCGTAGACATCATGGTCTCGTTCATCTTCTAGTGCAATTACGGTACCATTTGGAGCTGAAGTGTAGGTTGAGTAGTTAGTGGAGTTAAAGGTTTGCATGGTGACGCCTGTTTCTTTAGCAATCCAGACTGGGTATAAAACTGCGCCACCTGAGACATCTAAGCCACGTGCATCTTGCGGGTTAGTGGAGATAGTTTCGTTTGGACCATAGATGATTGGGCTAGTAGCAGTTGTGGCATCAAAGGAAGTACTCCAACCAGCAAAGCCATAGCCTTCACGTTTGAAGTTAGGAGCACGAAGGGTAACAGTAGAGTTAGCAGAAGCAGATTGTCTACCAGCTTTTGGTGAAGCGGCATGAAGAGCCTCGGTATAACCTAGTGAACTCATATCACCTTCTATATCGCTAGTGTTTGGAGCATAGATAATATAGTTGGCAGTTAGAAGATTCGAAGGAATTGGAGCGACAGGTTTATTAGAATTATCTACCATATTCGGATGCACAAGTGTGTATTTAACTTTGCCAATATAGGTTCCAGCAGCCTGTGTGCCAGAGATCCTCACGCCATAAGTAGCTAGAATTGATGTACCAGTACCATTAGTACCATCAGTAGAAGAAGGAAAACTAACAATCTTAGTATAAGTAGATGGGATTAAGTGTTGACTGTTAAAGCTATTTTCAATAGTTAAACTACTTGGAAGATATGAAGTAGTATCTTTTGATATCTTCATAGACCAATGTGAAGTAGTATTACCAGCTGATGCATCAGTACCAGTAGGAATAGATAGTTCATTATCTCCTAGCATACTAGTAGCACCATATTCATCTCCTGAATATCCTATAGCATATAGAGCAAATCCTGAAGCATCATTACATTTAACTGTGAATTTAGTACTACCTAGGCTATCCGTATAAGTACCATTGCCCATACTATCACTATGTGGAGTGACAATAGTAGAAGTCAGAGAACAAGCTTCTGAGACATGGACAGTGGCAGTGGCGGAAGAGGAGGGGTCGGCAACTGGAGTGGCAAATACGGAAGAAGACAGGACAAAACCTATCGCTAAAACAATAAAACTAATTGAAAGAAAACTAAATTTTTTAGCACGACTATTATTCATATATATTATTATAGCATAAGTGTTTAAAAACAATAAAAAATAGGCATTTTTGCCTAAATACTCTAAGTGGTGGAGTATGCGGGACTTAAACCCGCGACCTCTACAATGCGAATGTAGCGCTCTATCAGCTGAGCTAATACCCCAACACTATTATTATAGCATAATTTATAGGCTTGGTACAGGAAATTTAAGGGCCAAGTCACGTACCGATTGGCGAATAGCACCAAGTTCATCGCTGTATTTATTAAGGCTTTCTTCAGTTTCAGCCTTCACACAAATCTTAGCGACTTGTTTCATGTATTTAGCGATTTCTTGCATTTCTTTGATGCCAAGACCACGTGTAGTAATGGCCGGTGTACCAAGGCGCACGCCAGATGGACGGAAGGCTGCACCTTTGTCATGTGGCAAAGAATTGGCATTTAAAGTCAACCCTACCATATCCAGCGCCTTTTCGTAGATTTTGCCATCAAATCCAAAGCTGTCCTTAACGTTAACTAGAATCAAATGGTTTTCAGTGCCACCACCCTGCAAGATGAAACCATTCTCTTTCAAACTATCGGCCAGAGCCTTGGCATTTTTCACGATATTTTCAGCATAAGTTTTAAACTCTGGTTTAAGAGCCTCACCAAAAGCCACAGCCTTAGCTGCGATAACGTGTTCTAATGGACCACCTTGTGTACCTGGGAAAACCGCACGATCAATCAAAATTGGGAGATTTGCGAGAGTTTTTTCTGGTTTTTTGAGCGGGGAAGCAACGTTCCCTTTAGTCAAGATCAGACCACCTCGCGGACCACGCAATGTCTTATGTGTAGTAGTCGTCATCAAATCAAAACCAAAATCTAGAGGATTTGGGTGTACGCCAGCCGCAATCAAGCCTGCTACGTGAGCCATATCGGCCATCAGCAGCACTTCATATCCAGCCTTTTCAGCCACTTTTTCACGAATCTTTGCTACGCGCGCAAAATCCGGAATTTTCATAAAGGCCGAATAACCAACCAAAATCAATTTTGGCAAATGTTCAAGTGCTAGACGTTCCAATTCATCATAATCAATATCACCATCATTCGTGACGCCATAACCAATAAAATTATAAACGTGCGCGCTCATGGTCACTTTAGCACCGTGGGTCAAATGTCCACCAGCCGGCAGTGACATTCCAAGCACCGTGTCACCTGGTTCGAGCCAAGCAAAATACACTGCATTATTGGCCTGTGCACCAGAATGCGGTTGCACATTAGCGTGGTCAGCATGGAACAACCGGCAGGCCCGGTCAATCGCTAAACGCTCAATCCGGTCAACATTATCTTGCCCGCCATAATAACGATAATTTGGCAGAATCTCTTCTGCAATCTTGTCTTCTTTCCAACCGGGAATTCCTTCAAAACTCGGATAACCCTCCGAATATTTATTAGTGAGTACCGATCCCATGGCTAAAAGCACATCTTTACTTACATAGTTTTCGCTAGGAATGAGCTCCAGCCCCTCGCTCTGGCGTTTTTTCTCGCTCTCAATCAAGTCAAATACTAAATCTTTCATATTTCTCCTTATTTTAAAGTATATTTAGCGAAAACATAGTTTAGATCATTTTCGGAACCTTTCTTTATAATCTTTTTTGTGTACTTTTTCTTATCAAATTCAGGGAAATATACGTCGGCTTCGGCGCTAGCGTCGATTTCAGTCAAATATAAATGCTTGGCATAAGGCAAAGATTCACGATAGATCGTAGCCCCGCCACAAATAAACAACTCTTCAGAATCATCTTGGTGTTCTTTCAAAAATGCATGCAAATCATTCACCGGAGTGACACCCTCAGGTAATTCCTCAGTACTAAACGACGCAACATAGTTTTTACGATTTGGCAATGGCCTACCGATGCTTTCGAGCGTCTTTTTACCCATTAAAATTGGATGCCCAGTAGTAGTCTCCTTAAAGAACTTCATGTCTTCTTTAATGTGGAAAACTAAGCCGTTTTTCAGGCCAAGTTCACGATTTTTACCAATAGCTGCAATAATACTAATCATTTTTACTCCGTAACCGGCATGGAAATCGTGCCAAGATTCTCATAACCCTCTAGTTTAATGTCTTTCAATGCACGCGAACTGTCAAATTGGTAAAAATCTTTAATCTCCGGATTAATCCAGAGCTTAGGCGCTTTTGGCAAGGTGCCATTTTTTACTGCTTCATCGTAGCGGCGAATCTGTTCCTTAATCCCATCAACTTGATTTTCATAAATATGTGCATCATTAGTAATAAAAGTCATCTGCCCTGGCTTAGCCCCGATACACTGAGCAATTAGATAACAAAGCACTGCATACTGAGCAATATTAAATGGTAGGCCCAAAGGGACATCAGAAGAGCGTGAAGTTACTAGGACATTAAGATGCCCATCAATCAAATTCCATTGTGAATTCCAAACACAGGAAGGTAGTGCTGCAGTCTCCAGCCACTCATTTTGCCAGAGCGACATAATCATGCGCCGATTACCAGGGTTCTCTTTCAAGGTGGCAATCAAATTATCAATTAAACTATATCTTTTAACAATCCAGCCATAGGCAGTTCCGATGGTGTGCGCGAAATCTTCCTTCTTCTCATTTGGATGGTTTTTGGCATAGATTTCATTGATATTTCGTCCCTGATAAGTGCCATCTTCGGCAATCTCCCATTCGTTCCAAATCTTAATCCCGCGGTCGTGTAGCCAGCGCACATCATTGGAAGCTTGTTGATAAATCCAGAGCATTTCAAGCGTCGCTGTTTTAAAGGCCACCTTTTTTGACACCAAAATAGGGAATTCCTCCTCCAGATTAAACTGCAACACTTGATGTGGCAAACGAATTGTACGAGATTCGGAGGCACCTTGAGCAGCATGATCGGGAATAGCCGTAGCGACCTTTTTGTCGCGATGATCAGATTTTTTGTAATTGACGATTTTTTCGCCATGCTCCAAAATGCGCCGACAAAGGTCAATATATTGATCGTCAAATTTGCTCATATTTCCTCCAGTTTTTATCATTATAGCATAAAAACAAGCAGAAAAATGCCCCGATTCATACGAATCGGGGCTGGTCTAGGGGGTCAGTGTTTGTAGTCCTCTTCTCTCCAATGATACCAGTGACCATTGATGAGCAGAGTATACATGACGAGAATGGCTGTGAAAAAGCCGGTATCGTCAAAATGGTTGAGTCCGCGAATGTGGAGATGATCAATCGTCCACATTTCGGAAGCTTTGCGATATCCCTTAACAGAACAGTAATCGCAAATGTTCATTTCGGTCTTGTCGCGTTCAGATGCATCTTTATTATTGATGTGCATCATCGGTGAACGTTGGATTAGGTCGAGAGTCAAAGTCGCGATAATGGCGGACGTTTTGTCAGCCATATAGATGAGTCGACCGCACGGTGTACTTTGATTGTTCATTTCATTGAACAGCTGCAGGACATGTTGCTTGAATTCAAGGGTATCAGCAGGGTAATACAACAGGTATTCCTTCAGATACTCATCTTCGAGCATAGCCTTCATGGCATCATCACAACTACCATTGTCAGGCCAATCCCCGATACGATTCTCGGGAAGATCGTGAATTCTAGCAACTTCTAAAATTTCACGATAAGAATAAGAGTTTTTAATCTTATTCTTCACCTGGTTATTGATAGACATGGCTCCATCGATGAGCGCAATCACTAAATTGGTGTGTGCTGCTACCGATTCGAACACCTGATTGTAATCAGCCAGCTTATAACGTACGTTATAGCTACGACCGACAAAGGAAGCTTTGGTGACTTCCTGAATGTGCTTGGCCATCATATAGACCGGATCTGCTTCGTGACATGCATAGAATTCACAAGCCGGGTTGATTTTTGCTTCTTCTTTCATGATTCGTCTGTATTCGTGATACAGATCAATCAAAGTAACAATTTCTTTCATCGATATAACCTCCCTAGATGTTAATGTACGCCCCCTAGTGCGTTACTCTATTATAGCATATCTTGACAAAAAAAGCAAGTTGTGGTATAATGAAAATATGAGTATTGGGAAACGTTTTTTTATTCTGTTGTTTTCTAGCTTTGTGGGCATTATTTCGAATCCAGAACTACCATTTGCATCTGATTCAGTGGCCCTAACTGATATTTCTGGTGCCGTTGAAACGGTGGTGGAAGTGTCAGAACCTGTAAAAACTGTATCTGAAACCAAAACTGAACCAATAATAACTACTGCCCCTGTAACTACTACCCCTGTAGTGAAAACCGCACCTGCCCATGTGGAGACACCTCAAATTAATCGCATTAATATTGCTGGTCGCTCGATTGAATTCATTAATGTTGATAGCACTGAATTAGACGCAAAAGACCACGTTAACAGATATAAATCTAAATTCTTGTACGGCCATAATTCATCAAATGTTTTTAGAGCTCTATATGATATGAATGAAGGTGATACTTTTAGCTTGACCGAAAATGGTGTAACGAAGAATTACGTGGTAAAAGCAAGAGTAATCTATGAAAAAATAGATGGCTACACCTTAAAACTTAATGCCCAAACCATCAAAATGTCCGTTGTGGCAAAAGCAAGATATAGTGGCGTCAATTATGATCTGTCACTCATGACCTGTTATGGCACGTCCTACGGCAATGGCGACGCTTCTCATCGTTTAGTATTATTTGCGAGTGCAATTTAGATATGCTATAATCAGCTTATGATTAAGCGATTATTGGGGTGGCTTCTAATTGTGGGGTTACTGGTAGGCTTAGGCCTTTGGGGATACTTTGCAGTCAGGAATCGTCAACTCAATATCAACAATTTCTTTGTTGGTGGTCAAATCTTGGGCGTAGACGTTTCCTCATACCAAGAAGATGTCGATTTCAAGCGCTTAAAAGAGCAGGATGTAGAATTTGTCTATATCAAAGCGACAGAAGGCAGCTCGCACGTGGACAAATCTTTCAAAGAAAAATGGTCCGCCGTGGAAGAAGCCGGGATTCTAGCCGGCGCATACCACTATTTTTCCTATAAATCTAGTGGTACTACTCAAGCAGAAAATTTCATTAAGACTATTGGCGATTTGGACGGCCGGTTAATCCCTGCAGTAGATATGGAGCTCACCGCAGAAGAAGTGTACAATCCTCCCGAAAAAGAAGAAGTGGTGCGAGGTCTTAAAGCCTTTCTGGCAGTCGTAGAAGAAAAATATGGCGTCAAACCTCTAATTTATGCGCAAAAAGATTATTATGATAAATACTTGGCTGAAGACTTTTCAAGTTATCCACGCTGGGCGAGGAACGTCTTTTATCCTGTGTATGTTGATGCCGGCGAAGATTGGTTAGTTTGGCAATACAATGATCGCGGCGTGCTAGAAGGATATAGTGGCGAGAAATATATCGATCTCAATATCGTGAATAGCAAATTCGGTCTAGACTCATTGAAAATGCCATGATATAATTAAGAAAAGGGGTGTTAGCTCATTTGGTAGAGCGCTTCCATGGCATGGAAGAGGTGAGGAGTTCGAGCCTCCTACACTCCACCATTTTTTATTGTCAAAATTATTGTGATATAATGAATACATGAAGACGATTTTAACAGGAATTAGAGCAAATTCGGTATTAACTTTAGGGAATTACTTGGGCGCCTTACTCCCAATGGTGAGGTTGGCCAACAAGTATTCTGGTGACGATGAATACCAAGTAAACATTTTTGTGCCAGATTTGCATTCCATTATTTCAGAAGTGGACGGAGATTTGCAAGAAAACATCATTCGCACTCTAAAATACTGGTTAGCAGCCGGATTAAAGCTTGATAAAAACGTCCATGTTTATCGTCAAAGTTATGTCCCGGCGCATTCCGAATTGTGTTGGATTCTAAACTGTGTTGCCACGATGGGCGAGACTTCACGCATGACGCAATACAAGGAAAAATCCGAAGGTCGCGAGAGCTGCAATGTGGGAATTTTTGATTATCCGATATTGATGGCCGCTGATATCCTTCTATATTCAGCACAGTATGTGCCAATTGGCGAGGATCAATTCCAACATATCGAGCTTGCCAGAAATATTGCGATGCGTTTCAATCATAAATATGGCGAAGTATTCACTGTGCCAGTAAGCACGGCTGAGCAGGTCAAATTTATGGGTGTAGATGAAGGTATCCGCATTAGAGACCTTCTAAATCCTGAGAAAAAAATGAGCAAATCTACCGCTGCCGCCGGGTCAAAGATTATGTTAGACGACTCCCCGGAGCTGGCAGCCAAGAAAATTATGTCAGCAACTACTGATTCGTATGGCAAAGTCAAATTCGACATGTGGGCGCAACCAGGGATTTCGAACTTACTACAGATCGAGGCTTTATTAACAGATACGCCACTCCAAGACGTCATTTCAACTTGGGCTGGCGAAACACGCTACGGCGAGTTGAAAAAGAAAGTAGCCTCATCCGTGTCGCAAACGTTAGAAGAATTCCAAAAACGTCTTTCGGAGATTTCAGACGAGCAAGTATTGATGATATTAGGGATGGGCGAAAATTACGCAAACGAAATAGCCGATGCCAAACTTAAAGAAGTCCAAAAAGCCGTACGCTTAAGATAATCATGATAAGAACAGGTAAAAAATTCAGCAAACCAGAAATGTCGCGGGTGATTAATGGCGATATTAAGTTGGCTGAGCAAATGGAAGCCCCAGAAAAAGTGCGCCTAGATATTTTGATGACCGAAATCTATAAGAGTTATAATCGTTCATCCTTACAAAAATTTATCGAACTAGGCTTCGTGACCGTAGATGGCGAACTGGCCAAAAAGGCTAATCAAAAATTCGAACGTGGTGTGAAAATTGATTTGAAAGTCCCGGATGAGCAAAAAAATGCCGATTTAATTCCCGAAAAAGTTTATGAAGATGAAAATGTTTTAGTATTAAATAAACCGGCTGGACTTCTTTCAATGGCTAAAGGCGAATATTGTCCAGAAAAAACCTTAGGAGATTATGGCCTATTAGTTCATCGTCTAGATCGCGACACCTCTGGTGTGGTGATTTTGGCAAAAAATGAAGAAGTGCAAAAGTTTTTAAAAAGACAGTTCCAGGACAGAAAAACACACAAAACTTACTATGCTATTATTGATGGCCAGCCAAAACTCGATGCAGCCCGAATTGATTTACCAATCGCAAGAGATTTGAAACGTCCAACCACTTTCCGGGTTGACGCCAAGGGCAAAGAGTCCGAGACTTTCTACAAAGTGCTAAAAACCGACGGCAAACATTCATTAGTAGAGCTAAAACCAATTTCGGGTCGCACGCATCAACTTCGCGTGCATATGAAATATTTGGGACATCCCATCCTAGGTGACGTTGTATATGGCGGAGAAAAAGCTGACCGCTTATATCTTCACGCTGGTTCTCTGGAAATTACCTTACCAGGTGGCAAAAGAACTGTCTTTACTGTGCCAATGCCGAAGGAATTCAAAGATGTTCTTTGATGATGTAGCGAATGTTAAAGATATTTCTAGCCGTACATCTTGTGCGGTTTTCGTTATACCAAGAGATGTAACAATCTCCATCAAAAATGCTCTCGTACTAGAACCGGAAGACAAATCGGTCATCACCATCGAACAGGTAAAAAATCTCATCTCGCGACTCAGTATGAAGCAACTGGACCATCAGTATATTATTATTAGGCCAGCAGAACTACTTGGTGAAGAAGCAGCCAATGCCTTTTTGAAAAATTTGGAAGAGCCTAAAGAAAAAATCCATTTTATCCTCGTGACAGAAGAGCCATCGAGGCTTTTACCTACCATCCTTAGCCGATCTCAACTCTATTTTATGAAACAAGAAAACCAATTTGACGGGACAATCAAAGCCGACAAGAAAACCAAGGAAATTGCAAAAAAATTATTGGTGGCAAAAGGGAAAGAATTAGTCAGCATCGCCGAAGAGATATGCGCGGTTAAAGACAATAAGCGCGAATACGCCATGAACGTGGTGAGTACTGCAATCGAAATGCTCTATAAAACATACTTCATCACTAAAAAAGATGTATTTGTCAAAAAATTACCACAGTTCCTAGAACTTTATGAAAATCTAGAAAGAAATGGGCATATAAAGCTACACCTAGTCGCTGATTTATGCTAAAATATGGTTATGATTGCAATATTTGTAATATTGATTTTTGCAGCATATTTAGCATTTTTATTCCCAATGGAAAAAAAGCCTAAAAAAGAAGAAGAACGCTCTCCAAAATATGTTGCACAGATGAAGAAGCTCTGGCAGGTAGCTCAGACATCCATGCGTGAAAGAAAACCATTCCGTGCCGAAAAAGCCTTACTTACGATTCTTAAGTTCGATGAAAAAAATGCCGCGGCCTATAACCGTCTCGGTATTCTATACGCCAAAGAACAGAGATATGATGAAGCAGTGGAATGTTTTGAGATTGCTCAATCGTTAGACAGTAATCCAGCTTCCATTCATAATGCTGGTTTAATTTATCTAGAAATCGGTGAGTATGAAAAAGCTAAAATGGCTTTTGAACAGGCAATTCAGATTGAAGGAGATGTGCCAGCAAGATATATGGCGCTCGCCAAAGCTGAAGAAAAACTAGGCCGTCCAAAGAAGGCTATCGAAGCACTGGAAAATGCCTACGAACTCGATCCAAACGTCGCTACGCTCCGTCAAATGCTCGCAATTTATGAGACAATCAACGATGAAGAAGCTATGGCGGCCATTACAGCAAGAATTGAAGAACAAATCACACGAGATAACCTAGCCAAAAGGCGAAAAATGTCTCGCGAAAAGACAAAGCATAGACCAACGCTTCGCCGTAAAGTTCAAAAGAAACGTGTCTAGTAAATCTAGTTTGGTTGATTTTTTTTGAAGCATCGTGTATAATAAATCCAGTGCTGGAATCGTCTAGCGGCAATGACAAGAGACTGTAAATCTCTCGCCTTCGGGCTTCGTAGGTTCGAGTCCTACTTCCAGCACCATGGCCTTAAAGAGGCCTTTTTTTGTACGGACTCGTTCTTCGAATCGAGTCCTACTTCCAGCACTATTTCTTTCGATAATTTGCTATAATAAGTAGTATGTCAAGTGAAGAAGGTGAATCTAAAACTAACAAAAACAACTCAAAAGTAAAGAAAGCTAATGAAAAGTTAGAAAAGACTAATTTCCTCCATAAGGTTTTTGGTGGGCTCAATATGTCGTGGCCAGTAGTTATTGGTTTTGCGATAGCGATGGGCGTCTATACTGCTTTGATGGCGATTCTTGTGCCGGATGGTAATTCGTTTCACGACATAACTGCAACTCTAGAGTGGTGGGTGCTGCCAGCCATTCTTGTGATTGTTAACTGTAAGAAACCGCTTGATGCAGCGCTTAAGGTTTTTGTTTTTTTCTTGATTTCTCAGCCGATAGTGTATTTGCTCCAGGTGCCGTTTAGCTATATGGGCTGGGGGCTATTCCAGTATTATCCGTATTGGTTTAAGGTAACGTTATGTACTTTGCCGGCTGGGTTTATTGGTTGGTACATGAAAAAAGACGAATGGTATTCTGGTGTTATTCTGTCGAGTATGACTACTTTGCTTGCTTGTACAGCGATTGTTTTTATTAGAGGGTTCGGCGATAATTTCCCGAATCATTTAATTACAGTGATTTATTGTATTGCAATTATACCAGTATTTCTATTTGGGGTATTCCGGAAATGGCAACCGCGCATCGTTGCAATAGTTATAGCTATTGTTGCTGCTGCAATATTTGGCGTTGTTACGGTTGGGCCTGAGGAATTTGAAACGTACCGCACTAGCTATGATGGCCCGAACGGGGAATTCGTAGAATATGAATTCGGAGAGAATCCATATGTTAGCTTTTGGAGTGGTGGTCACCCGGGTGGTGTTGAAATCATTAATGCGGGCGAGCTAGGATATACTTTGAAAATTAAAGGAACAAGAGATGACACTGTGTATCATTTTTCGGTGAGTGATGATTCGGGGGCTGAGTATAACTTTAAATATTATTATGATAAAAAGTCAAATTCTTTGATGTTAGAAAAAGAAGAATAAAAGTTAGTAAAGATAGTTGAGGATACAGTAAACGGACTATCAAGATAATCAATATGTGGGATAGGTGGGGTAGGAAGATGGTGGTGGCTTGGGAACGGCAAATCCGTAACGGTATTCTACGAGATAACCACTGTATGAACTAACAGGGTGAGGGCGTCGTGATTGTGGAGTATGAGTTCTTCGAATCGAGTCCTACTTCCAGCACCATTTTTTATTGCGCAATACAGCGAACAGACTGACCATAAAATTTACTCATGCTATTATTCCCAGGATAGACGTATTCAGCATTTAGGTTTAAGTAGTAACCTGATGATCGAGTACGTATTGTGCCACACCAGTAGAAACCATTACTACTCCTATTTTCCGCAGAGTCACTATTAAAGAACCCCGAGTATACAAAGTTATTTGGGAATGTTGTTAAAGCTTTACCAGCAGCAACGCCCAAATCTACCCCGTCAGTAACGCCATAATAGTATCCATATCCATTTGCGTTGCTCTGATTCGGCTCAGCACCACCTAGAAGTGTCTTGGTGAGGACATAAAAGTCACCAGTAGTAACGACAGTAACTTGGCCACCGATTGGTAATCGCCAACCAGCTGGGCAAATTGAAGTTGAAGTGGAATCATTGTTTTGATTTAAATAAGAAGTATCAGCCACGACTGCTGCCCAGTTATAATAATTACCATAGCCAAACCATTGATAGTAAGTAGCGCCATCCACTTCGCTATCAGTGGCAGTTAAATTTCGATTTGTATTACTATTATTATAACGAGGTAAGCGATAGCCAGCATAATGGTCTTGCAAAATATCTATTGTGGCAGTACCACTTTGTGTACCAGCATAGTAAATAGAGTTAGCGGTAGTTGCACTAGTTTTGCCAGTATTTGAAGTAAAGTTGGCATTTTCAGAATCAGCTAAGCCAATGAAACTACCCAAGTCACCTTGTGCGCTTTTTGTAGCGTCCCCATAACCTTGAGCTCTATTAATATTAAGATCTCCACGTGAATCATCGCCTTCCAATCGGAGGTTTTCTACCATCCAACATTTACCATCAGCTAATTTTGCTACTGTGTAAACATTGTTATCTCTAGTGTCCCTTAAAGCAGTCATAGATGAAAGAGTAGCCCTACCGGAAACTGGAATGCTAGAAAGTGAGCCACAACCAGTCCAACCTTGTAAGGTGCCGGCCGAGGCTATCCAAACTGGGTAAAGAATCATGCCATGTTCAGACACATCACCCATTGTAATTGTTTCATTTGGACCATAAATAGCAGAACTATTATTTGCCTCAAAATCAGTGGACCAACCAGCAAAGCCATAACCAGGACGAGAATAATTAGGAGCAACTAAAACAACATCAGCGTTAGAAGATATGCTGTCGGCGTTTTCTTCATTGCTGACTTTAGTTTGGCGTCCAGCCCTATCCGATGCAGAAACTACACCAAGAGTACTCATAGAGCCAATAACCTCACCCGAGTTCGGAGCATAACATATAGAATTTGACAGACAATCCTCAGGTTCTAGAGGGTATACTGGTTTGTTATCGTTGTTCACCATATTCGGATGCACAAGTGTATATTTAACCTTCCCGATGTATGTTCCAGCTGCCTGAGTACCAGAGATCCTGACACCATAAGTAGCAAGTATGGATGAACCAGTACCATTAATACCATCAGTAGAAGAAGGGAAACTAGCAATCTTAGTATAAGTAGATGGAATTAAGTGTTGGCTACCAAAGCTATTTTCAATAGTTAAACTATTAGGAAGATATGAAGTAGTATCTTTTGATATCTTCATAGACCAATGTGAAGTAGTATTACCAGCTGATGCATCAGTACCAGTAGGAATAGATAGTTCATTATCTCCTAGCATACTAGTAGCACCATATTCATCTCCTGAATATCCTATAGCATATAATGCAAATCCTGAAGCATCATTACATTTAACTGTGAACTTAGTACTACCTAGACTGTCCGTATAAGTACCATTACCCATATTATCAGTATGTGGAGTAATTACAGAAGATGTGAGAGAACAGGCTTCTGAGACATGGACAGTGGCGGTGGCGGAAGAGGATGGGTCAGTGGCAGAAACGGGAAAAGAAAGAGACAACCCTGCAAATATAAAAGCAGAACCAAAAGCTAAACACGTAACTATTTTACCTTGTCTCAACATAATACCTCTCTTCATATATATTATTATAGCATAAGGGGTTAAAAACATTAAAATTTATCCACGTTTTTTATGAGAAAAACTAATAATAATGATTATTGTAAAAGAAATTATTACTGCTAAGACTGAAATTGATGGGAGAGCGGACGAAATGAAGGTGATAAAGCCGGTGTCCGGCGGAGTTGGCGTTGGTTCGATGGGTTCTGGTGTATCTGGCTCGCCAGCGATTGATGTGGCAGTAAGGACGAGATTAAAACTGGCATTTTGATACTCATTGCCGATCTCGCTATTTATGGCTACTTTCTCAAATAGCGGAGCAGTAGTTGCTTCGGGTTGTAGCTCTATACTATAGTCAAAACAATTCGCGCCTGTTTGTTTATTCCAGTGGGAACTAAAATCTATCAAGAAGGTATTATTTGGAATATCAATAGGGTCGCCGACATTATTTTGCCCTGATTTTGTAATACAAATTGATACTTTGACGGGTTCGGTTCCATGATTAATCACACTAGGTGATAGATCATAGATATCGCCAGGCATAGCACCTGTGATGTCGTGCCATGGGATAATTTGGCCCCCACTGTCTAGTGAGGTCTCAACAATTTCGATGTCGGCAGGGTTTTCGGCAAAGACAGGAGAAGAAATAAAATAACCCGAGAGAATGATAAATAGAATACTAATTATAATGCTATACTTTCTAGTCAGATTCATTTTACTTCTTTTCATTTCTTTACATTTGACGGTTTAATAAGGTACGGGCAGAGGTTGCCAGAATGACAACCTCTGCGTTTTTGCTATTAAAGATTGTTGATTGCTTCAACAGCGTTGCTGAAGGTCTTGGCCTGAATGGCTTGGGCATCAACCTTGACATCGATTTGGGTTGCAGGATCAACGTAGGTTGGATCTGTAGAATCTTCGTTGGTTACAGTTGTTTTCAACCTAATGGTGTTGACTGGGCTCCAGAATGTCATCTCGCCCGGTTTGACCACGTCAGTGGTAACTGCGGCATAGATTCTGTATTCAACATTGTCGATGGTTTCGACATAGCCAGTGTAGTTGTCCATAGCGTCTGCAGCATTGCCTGGGTATGCGACATAGTCACCGGTAGTGTCGTCTATAGTTAGAGCAGTAAAGTAACCCTGGATACCATCGATATCAGCGTGAACATCCTCTTCATATGGTGTGCCAGGAACTTTGACATCGATATTGTCAGCATAGGCGGTCGGTACCATATAGCGAATCAAGACATAAGCATCACTACTTTCGCTCTCGTTCTTTACATAGGTGAATTTGCGGACCCATTGGCCAGGTACGATGTTTTGAGAGACCCTAGTGAAGTAACCGCTTTCATCTTCTGGAGTGCTCTGATCGTCAACTGCTTTGTAGGTTTCGGCATCTGCCTCTATGGTGGCATCTGTGTAACCCCATGTACGATTTGCGTTATTGAATCCGGTACGAGTGTGACCGTTGGCTACAGCAGTAATAGTGCTGGCGTCGCCTTCGTTAGCGTTCATGCCCGGAGTACAATAGCGTGCTTTTTCGTAAGAACCCTTAATTAGGCCAGTGTTAGAATCAAGACCACTGTCATTTGGGTTGGCATTCCAGTCACAATAATCTGGATCTGATGCAAGTGCTCCGAAAGAACCTTGGCGTCCAGAGTTTTGGCGGTGGAGTTGTGATTCGTACATAGTGATATCAACATTACCGACGATAAAACGGTTAGTTGTAGTCTCGGTATCGGTGAAATACGACATCGAGCCGATAACTCCAGCTAGGGCGCCGATGGTTAGGATACCAGCTGTAGCTAAGGTAGTTCTTTTAGTAGATTTTTTCATTGATTATCTCCTAATAATTAATATTTAATAAACAAGATTAAAAATTGTTGAATGCTTCAGTTGCATTCGCGAAGCCTTGTGCTTGGATGGCCTCAGCGTAGATTCTAATGCCTAAATCGGCAGGGTTTGCAGATGTTTCAGTGCCTTCACCTTCAACGGTGGCAGTGGAGTCTAGAATATATTCAAAACTGATTCCGGATGTATTATAGACCTCGCCACTCGCGAGGAGATTTTCGGCAGTAGAAACAAATTCATTGTACTCGATTTCGCTAATTGTTATAGTATCAATACTTTCGACGAATTCGCCATTCGCAGTTATATTTAAAGTTGGCGAACTATCCGAAAGCAGCGAAGTTGGTACTAGCACCCTAATTCTTACATATGCATCAACCGGACCAATGTTTTCGATAGTGAATGACTCTACACATTCATCATCTTTTTGCATTTCTGCACAGACACCACTTTGGCTCATAGTATTTGTAATGGCCACGTTTCCGACTGTAAATGTATTTATTGAATTATCGGAATCTGTAAAGAAAGCAATAGTAGTATTGGAACAGGTGATAGCTAGGGCAGCTACTACTAAGGACAAGACAAGGATTTTTATTCTCATCTTCCTCCTTTCTATTCTTAAGGTGCAAACTTATGAATAATTAAATCTGTGCTTGTATTGTTTGCTCCTTTCCTTTAGGTTTTGTGATGTACGGAATAATTATCAATGTCACGAGGAATGTTCCAACTATTAATGCAAAATAAAGACCGGGCGGACGCTGTAAATAAAATGAGACATAACCAAGCAATGGGATTGTGACAATAGGAGCCCCGATAATATTCTTTTCATGGACCAACTTACTGTCTGCGGAATTATTAGCATCACCTTTGGTACGGAATCTGGTTACTGTCATACCGTTATTATCAATTTCGGTTAAGATTTCAGTAACACGGTGGGTGACGACGGTTTTTTCATTGTTCATAAAAGTGATAACATCACCTTCTTTGATATTTGAAATATCAACCGGAGTGGTATAAATCAAAGACCCCACTGGATAATGTGGCTCCATGGAACCGGAAGTGACAGTAAACATTTGAAATCCGAAAAGACGCAGGGTAATCAAAAGAACAGCAAATAATAATATCATTGTCACAGCAAACGATGAGGACAAATACCACATGCGCTGCAATCGACGTTTAATCGTTATGCTAACTCCACTCATTAATGCCATTTTACATAAGTGGAATGAATAAATCAATCTTGTTTTTGCTAATTTTTATGTTGTTAGATTTTTCTATCAAAAATATTTGTGGTAAAATAATAATATGAATAAACTAGTAAAACGTGGATTCTCAGCATACAAAATCTTTTTAAAAAATAAAATCGCCTCATCGATCATGATGTTGATGGCTGGCGTGATGATGTTTATCGCAGCATTGAATGGAAAAGGCAATGATACCAAGTCGTTACCAATGTTGATAACTTCAATTGGTGCAATTTTGACTTTTTGGGGCGTCTATAGAGTCGGTTATGTTAAAGCTGTTTTCGATAAAATGGACAAAACTAACCGCGAAGAAAAAACTGCTGGACAGAAGGTTCTGATTTCACAAATTGGCGAGACGCTATTATATATATTAGTACTTGGTTTAGGGATTCTTCTTTTAACCAACGAGGGGCTCACCAATAAAGTATTAAACCTCATGGCTGGTGGCTTCACTACCTTAAATGGCGTTCTCGGAGCAATCAGCGCCTACAAGAATCGTGAGAACAAAGATTTTCGTTGGAAGTTTATGATTGTGCTAACGGTGATCGAACTAATCCTCGGTCCATACTTTATCTTTGCATCAGATTCAATTGATATTAATGGCTACATTATTATGGGTGTTCTAACCACTGTAGCCGGCACCATTGAAGTCATTTCTGCACTTACTAAAGACAATTTAAAAGGTACCATTAAAGACGGTAAAGACATCGTTCGCATCATCAAGGACGGCGAAGAATCGGAATAAAATCCACTTTTATTTATTAAATATGTTATAATAGTCACAAGTTGCCGCGATAGCTCAGTCGGTAGAGCGCATCCATGGTAAGGATGAGGTCACGAGTTCAAATCTCGTTCGCGGCTCCATTTTTTTGTCATAAAAAAGCCCCCTAGATTAGGGGGCAAGCACTTAATTAGGAAGCATTGGTCATCTTGATGAGGTTTTCCATCTTATCCTTCATCTTCATCATCTTCTTCTTTGAGCATATCAGTGATGGCTGCCAAAAGGCTGAGATCGCTCATAACACCAAGGAGCCTAGGATTAATTTTTTGTCGATGGGCCCATTTAAACAGAGTCCCATATAGGCAAAGAACTTATCCTCACGAATCCAATGGGCCCGATAGATTAAACGAAAGATTGCGATGTTGAACCTTTTGTCTATTCGCTCGATTTTGCCAGATGAGAGGAATGAGATTAATGGTATGACGGCATTGGAATTTAGACTTTCGATTGCGATAGCAATTTCTTTATCGTAACCTTTCATTTCTCGGAAGGCATCTCGGACTTTCTGGGGGATTTTCCTGCTATTTTGATTCACTATCTCTTTATCTATAGCTATAAGCTGTAGAAAATAGAAAGTATTGACTACCATTGCTGTTCGCTCTATGAGCTCGTTAGCCATTTGTTCATCAAGGTATCTCTGCGTTGCTATTGCCGACGCATAGCTTAACACTGTCTGTACGAGTTCTTTATCTGATGATGTGAAGAAGGGGGGATCGCCGTCTTTTTTAAGGCCAAAACCGTCAAAAACTTTTCCCAGGCTTTTTATATCATTATCCGAAATGATTTTAAGAAGCCTTTTACGAGTGATTTCCATACCAACCTCCTAATTATAAAATACAAGGCCTTAGCTTGGGCCTATGTTATATATTTTATCATATTATTATGTTTTGTCAATAGAAGAGTTTTTATTTTCCCCACAATGGTCGTGGTCGGGGTTTTGCTCAAGATGATGGTGATGATGGCGTGAAAGATGTGGGAAGATAAATTCGAGCCCTACTTTAATGATTACAAGAGAAATAACTAAACTAACATAATGACTAATATCAACATGCCATATTAAATAGATCACAGCCGATATCAGCACCACGACAGAAATCCAGGTGTCATTCATCGTTTCTGCGCCAGAAGCAATCAGGACATTAGATTTAACTTTCTTGCCAGTCTGTTTAAGATATCTTGCAAGTAAATACTTAGTTGCAATAGACGCTACTAGCACAATCATGGTTGGGATAGAATATTCTACTTCTTCCGGAGAAATAAGGTTTTTAATAGAAACAACAATTAACTCAATTGCAACTGCGATTATGATCAGTGATATAAGAATTGTAGTGATACGTTCAATTTTGGCACGTTGATTAGAAAGCTTTTTGTGATTTGCAAGTTTTTCACTCACGATAATCAAAAGGCCAGAAACAGAATCAATTAAACTATGAATAGCATCAGAAGCAATAGCTAGAGAATTCGATATAAATCCGACAATTATATTAAAAACCGCCAACAAAAAATTCATCAAAATAAACAAATAACCAGATTTTACGATTGTCTTACTACGGTTGTCATTCATAGTTTCATTTTAGCATATAAATTGCTATAATAATTACAGTAAACAGGAGATAATATGTTTGATTTAAAAGGATGCGTAGCGGTTGTGTCTGGTGCATCATCCGGTCTTGGTCAACAAATGGCCATGGCCCTTGCAAGACAAGGAGCGAGTTTAGTTATTTTGGCCAGGCGCATGGAAAGATTGGAAGAGTTCAGACCGAAGCTACTAGAAGCCGGTGCTGGAGATGTTCTAGCGATTAAATGTGACGTCACCTCGACCGAAGAAATTAATCACGCAGCCGAAGAAGCCGAAAAACACTTTGGCAAGATAGATATTTTAGTCAACTGTGCCGGCTCATCCAAAGACAAAGGCGTCATTGAAATGACCGATGACGAATGGGATTTCACTATTGCGACAGACGAAACTTCAGTATTCAAGATGACCCGTGCTTTTGCGAATATCATGAAAAAGAATCATTACGGCCGAATTATTAATATTGCCTCAATGTATGGTCTAGTCGGGAATACAGAAATCCACACCGTAGCCTATCACGCAAGTAAAGGCGCAGTAGTTAATTTCACACGTGCCGTGGCAGCAGAATTAGCCCTAGACGGGATTACCTGTAATGCGATTTGCCCAGGTTATTTTGAAACCGAACTCACGAAACAAGTACTCGATACGCCGCAGTTCCAAGAATTCGCCAAGACTCATGTGCCAATGCAAAGATACGGAAAACCGGGCGAGTTAGATGCCGCAGTTGTGTTCTTAGCCTCAAAAGAAGCATCCTACGTAACAGGATTAATAATGCCAGTAGATGGTGGTTATACTGCTATATAATATATATAAGGAGATTTTATGTATAAAGGTACCAAAACAGAAGAAAATTTAAAAGCAGCTTTTGCCGGTGAATCGCAAGCTCGCAATAAGTATGATTATTTTGCGTCTAAAGCAAAGAAAGACGGCTACGAACAAATCGCTGCCATTTTTGCTGAGACGGCTCTAAACGAAAAAGAACATGCCAAAATGTGGTACAAGGAACTTCACGGTGGCGAAGTTGAGCCAACTGAAGTAAATCTTGAAGTTGCAGCTGAAGGCGAAAACTATGAGTGGACCGATATGTATGTCGGCTTTGCTAAAACCGCTCGCGAGGAAGGCTTCGAAGAATTAGCCAAGAAATTTGAAGGCGTTGCCGCAATCGAAAAATCGCACGAAGAAAGATATCGTAAGCTACTTAAGAATATCAAAGATAAAGTAGTGTTCTCGCGTGATGGTGACACAATTTGGGTTTGTCGTAACTGTGGCCACATTGTAGTTGGCAAAGATGCTCCAGAAATCTGTCCAGTTTGTAGCCATCCAAAATCATATTTCGAAATCAAATCACAAAACTACTAAAAAAATGGAGCCGACTGTCAGGTTTGAACTGACGACCTACGGTTTACAAAACCGTTGCTCTACCAGCTGAGCTAAGTCGGCATAAAGCTATTATAGCATATCTAGAAATAAATATGCTATAATTTTTTTATGGATATAGCGTTAATGGTTGTGGGGGTATTAATAATAGTATTACTTTTGGTGCTGATTTTTAAAAAGTCAGGCACGGAGAAATCTGCCGATTTCAAATCGATGGAAGAAAGATTGATTCGTATGGAAGGCCAGGTCAAGGAAATCAATCCGGCCATCGACAGAAACTTCCGTGAAAACCGCAAGGAAATTGCCGAGAACCTCGAAAGATTACAGACCGGCAACGAAAAGAAACTTGAGGAAATGCGTGAAACGGTTGATGAAAAACTAAAAGCATCAGTAGAAAAACGTTTCAACGAAAGTTTCAAATCAATTTCGACCCAACTTACGCAAGTTTATCAAGGCCTTGGCGAAATGAAAAACCTCGCAACCGGCGTAGGCGATCTTAAAAAAGTGATGGAAGGCGTAAAAACCCGTGGTATTTATGGAGAAGTGCAACTTGGTTCTATTATCAGTGATATGCTAAATAAATCCCAATACGAAGAGAACATCGCCACGAAGCCAGGCTCAAATGACCGCGTAGAATTTGCAATTAAAATGCCAGGTAAAGAAGACAACGTTTATCTACCAATCGACTCTAAATTTCCAGTCGAGAATTATTCTAGATTAATTGCGGCCTATGATAGCGGAAATAAGGCAGATATTGCACTTTACCAAAAAGCACTGGCTAATGACGTAAAAGAACAGGCTAAAAAGATTTCAACCAAGTATTTGGAGCCACCAATGACTACAGAATTTGGAGTGATGTTTGTGCCAACTGAGTCTTTGTATGCGGAAATTATTCGTATCCCAGGTCTCTCGGACGAGATTCGTAAGAAACTAAAAATTACTATTGCTTCACCATCAACGCTCCCTGTGATGCTAAATGGCTTGGTGATGGGTTTCCGCACCTTGGCAATCGAAAAACGTTCAGCAGATGTTTGGCAGACTCTCGGTGCCGTCAAAACTCAATTTGGCAAGTTCGGTGACCTACTCGAGGGAGTACAAAAGAAACTTCAAGAATCAGCTAACAAAATCGATGATGCTAAGACCACTTCTCGTCAAATTGAACGAAAACTTAAAGACGTCGAAGAACTACCAGAATCAGAATCAGTCAAGCTAATTGGCAAAATCTAGAAACCACGAATTTTATCAAACGGGAATAACCTTAATATTACCGGACCGATAATACGACAAAACGGGATAGTACCAAGTCCATTTCTGGAGTCCCAAGAATGGGAACCTTCACGGTTGTCGCCTGAAACAAATAATTCACCTTCAGGCACTACCATATCAACCTCACCTGACGTGTATTGTTTCGGGCCATCATCTTCGGATTTGCGCCAGTCAGTATCATAAACAAATCCCTCAGGATGCTCTTCATTATAAATGGTCATAGTGCCATATTGTACAACAACACGTTCACCAGGGAATGCGATAACACGTTTAATAATATATTGATCATTAACACCAGATGGGACGGTACAAGTCATCGGATTATTCACACCGGCTTCTTTGTAAGCTTTAACAGCTTCTTCATCTTCATTTATAAATACTATAATCTGACCGCGCTCAGGAATGTATTCCTTACCTAGAAAATGTTCCCAAGAAACCACCGCACGATTAACTACAACTCGGTCGTCATTATGCAAAGTGTTCTCCATACTAGCGCCGACAACATTATAGGAACGGTAAACATAAGTATTCAAGAACAAAGTCCCCAGAACAATCGCAGCAATGAAGCCAAAAAGACTAAGTATATCTTTAATTAACGGGTGTTTTTGGAAAAATGTTGGTTGCATTATTTAATTATATCACTTTTAAGCTAATTTTTATAAATCTGCTATAATATAGAATATATGGCAGATTTCGTTTTTGCAAGAAAGTCTAGAAACATCGCAAGTACCACAGTACACATTTTTCTAAATATCTTACTTGGCATTAGCGTTGTTTTAATCACCGTCTTCAGCGGCACACCACTATTTGGCTTGATATTAGTATTAGTATCAAAATGGCGAGTCTTTGCAGTACGAAGCCGCTACATCTGGCTAAATATCAAGTCAAATCTAGTCGATTTAATAGTAGGTATTAGTATAGTCTTGTTGACATATTACGCCGGGAACACCTTACTGCCAGTAGACTTCCTGTTAATGGCATTTTACATAATTTGGTTAACAGTAATCAAGCCACAATCAAACGAAACAGCTACACTGGTGCAATCATTATCCGCAGTATTTCTCGGCATGTCCACAGTGACGTTTATCGCTTCCGGCCAAAACCCACTTCTTACAATA
This sequence comes from uncultured Candidatus Saccharibacteria bacterium, assembly GCA_946408595.1. Classification (GTDB taxonomy): domain Bacteria; phylum Patescibacteriota; class Saccharimonadia; order Saccharimonadales; family Saccharimonadaceae; genus Nanosyncoccus. The sequence goes on from CAMJSX010000003.1 coordinate 35,294, forward strand.
CTGCTGGCATTTCTAGTGGGTTATTCAGCGAGCCGACACGTCCTTTCGCAAACGAGCAGTAATGATTTTACTTTGACAACACTCGTATGTGGGTTAGTCTTCGCCGAAATAGCTTGGCTCTGCCAATCTTGGGCAATTATATACACCTTCGGAGCCTCCGGGATTAGAATTCCGCAGGTAGCGATTATCATGACCATCTTTGCCTTTGTCTATAATTACGCAAGACAGGCGATGATTCGCTACCAAGATGATTTTAGATTTCGCCACATCATCGCGCCAGTATTATTTGGCGTGATTTTAGTAGGCATTATTGTAATTTGGTTTAGTAACCCAATATTTAATATATAAAGGAGTAAAATGGAAGAAAACAAGGGTGATAATTTTGAAAAAGAAAAAGCAAATAAGCCAGATGAAGGTAAAGAGCAAACAAAAAAAGCCAAAAAATCTCATGGCAATGGATTTGCAATCTTTTTAGCATCGTTGGCATTGATTGTATCGTGCACCGGAACAGTTTTTAGCGTTTTAAGCTATCAAAAATCAGCCACTCCGCTTACTATCCTGACCGGCGATGGTAAAGATGGCAATTCTGCAAATTTCGTTGAAGGTTCGGTAGCCGACATTGTCAGCAAAGTGTCTGAAAGTGTGGTGTCAATAGTCACGTCCATCAAGTCAACCGGATTCTTTGGCTACAGTTATGATTCTCAAGCGGCAGGAACAGGGATAATCGTTACAGCCGATGGCTATGTTCTCACCAACAAACACGTCATTGAAGACGCAACGAAGATCAGCGTCGTTCTTGACGATGGCACTACTTATGAAGATGTAAAATTGGTAGCCACTGACCCACTAAATGATATTGCCTTCCTCAAAATCGACGGCGTATCTGATTTGAAATCAGCGACTTTAGGCAATTCCAAGACCATCACTGTAGGTCAACAAGTCATTGCTATAGGTAATGCCCTAGGTATGTATCAAAACACTGTCACCTCAGGAATTATTTCCGGGATTGGGCGCTCTTTAACTGCAACAGATAGCACCGGCACTATGCAAGAAGAATTGAATGATATGATTCAAACTGATGCAGCCATTAACTCTGGTAACTCAGGTGGTCCATTGATTAATGCTGCTGGTGAAGTCATCGGGATCAATACCGCTACCGGAGTATCAGCAGAGAATATGGGTTTTGCCATTCCGATTTCATCCGTGAAAGGGATGCTCACACAGCTGATTGAAAAAGGCGAAGCTCAGAGGGCATATATTGGTGTTTACAGCGTAGAAATTACACCAGACGTTGCCAAAGAGTATAATTTACCAGTCAGTTCAGGCGTATATCTATATAATTCAGCTAAATATTCAGCAATTGTCAAAGGCAGCCCAGCCGAAAAAGCCGGTTTACAGAATAAAGACATCATCACCGCAGTAAATGGCGTCAAAATTGGAGCATCTGGCTCATTATCAACCCTAATCGGTGAATACAAACCTGGTGATACGGTCCAATTGACAGTCATTCGCGACGGCAATGAAATCGCAATCAATGTTACCTTAGGTGCTTATTCTAAATAGCCTGAAACTCAAAGCTCAAGATATATCCTGCTGTTTTAAGTAGGGTATATTTTTTTGCTTTTGAATAATTGATGATAGCATCATGTTGACAAGGATCTGCTTCCAAGATGAGATATTTGATCTGACGGTTTGAAGCTTGATCAATTAGTTGTTTAATTAAGGCTAAACCATGATCTTCGGCATAAAGAGCGATGGCCGGTTCTTCAGAAAGCGTTTTCTTGTCTAACCAATCCCAGGATTCGTCCACGTAAGGTAGATTTGCCACCACCACATCAGGGGTAAAATTGACTTTTTCGAGCAAGTGTGATATAATAAAAGATATGGATGCGTCGAGTTTAGACGCATTTTTCTTTGCAATCTCAAGTGCGGCTTCAGAAATATCCGAAGCGAAGATTTTGGCTTCAGGCAACTCTAGGGCAAGTGTTATAGCAATACAGCCAGAACCAGTACCAACATCAAGAATAATAGGTTTTTCAGGTAAAACTCGTGGGTTAGGCTTCACACCAGGAAGATAAGACTTACCGGCGAGATCTAACACTGTATCAATAATCTGTTCCGTCTCTGGACGAGGAATCAAAACATCTGGCGTCACTAAAAAATCACGCCCATAAAAATTTTGATAACCTCTACTGTAGACTACGTTCATGCTTAGTTAGCTCATGAATTAGGTCGTCAATGTCACCATCCATCACCGCAGGAATATTCGAACGAGAGTAATGAATACGGTGGTCAGTCACGCGGTCTTGCGGGAAATTATAGGTACGAATTTTTTCGCTTCTATCACCGGTGCCAATCAGAGATTTGCGGGCTTCGGAAGCAGATTTAAGCTCTTCTTCCTTCTTGCGTTCAAGAAGCCTTGAGCGGAGAATGTTCATGGCTTTAATACGGTTTTGTTGTTGTGAGCGCTCATCCTGCATCGCCACAACAAGACCCGTAGGTAAATGCGTAATTCTCACAGCAGAGTCAGTCGTGTTAACACCCTGGCCACCATGCCCACCAGAACGATAAATATCGATGCGTAAATCTTCCGGATTAATCACCAAATCTTGTTCAGAAGCTTCAGGAAGAACAGCCACAGTAGCGGTAGAAGTATGAATCCGTCCTTGTGATTCGGTCACTGGTACACGTTGGACACGATGTACGCCACCTTCAAACTTTAGTTGGCCGTAGGCATTGTCGCCAGATATCTTAAAAATCACTTCCTTCATGCCACCAGCCTCATTCTCGTTTTGGGACATAAGCTCTGCTTTAAGACCATGGTTTTCAGCATATTTTACATACATGCGGTAAAGCTCACCAGCAAATAAGGAAGCCTCGTCTCCACCAGCCCCAGCACGAATTTCGATAATCGCTGGTTTGTCATCCGCTGGATCACGGGGAATCAGGAGCTCTTCAAGTTCAGCCTGCATCGAATCAATAGATTCTTTCAAAGTTTTTACATCATCTCTGGCAATCTCACCAAGCTCTGGATCATTAACGAGTGATTCCGCCTCTTCAAGATTAGCCTTAGACTGAGTAATTTGAGCATCTAAATCAATAATCTGATGAAGCAGCGCCACACGCTTACTTTTACTGGCAAAATCAGAGTCAGAAAAAGCATCAGGACGAGCCAAAAACGCTTCCAGTTCATTTAGTTCATCTTTATATTTTTGTATATCCATGTTATAATTATAACATACTTTCATAATCTGGGGATTTAGCTCAGTTGGCTAGAGCGTACGATTCACATTCGTAAGGTCACAGGTTCGAGCCCTGTAATCCCCACCATTCAGGTTATAAAATCATTTTCAACTATTTAGTAATCCGTAAATATCTGTTAAATCCCTTGCGATTTATTTTTTAATCGGTTGAGATTAGCGTTCCAGAAATTAAAGGCATCCTTATCTCCTAATATTTTTTCTTCTTTCATTTTTAACCTGTAAAATCTCTCTTTTTGTTCGTCATCCATATTATCCCAATCTTTCGGGGACACCTCGAGACGATTTCTTTCAACTACCATTTTTAATGCAGCACGATAGCCTCTTGCAGTCTCTTCGTCGCCCTCTTCCTGTGCTTTAATTAATTCCGCCTCAAGTTTACTTAATTGTTCTGCTGCTGGATGGTTAAAAGAATTTGGATTACTGGATGCTCTTTCAGCTTTTGTGATTGGAGCAGTATCTACTTTTATGTCTACTGTGGAATACCCGTCTTTTTTAAAGGTGGAAGAATCAACATTTATATTCATATTGATCATCTCTAAGCCATGTTGCTTGAGTCTGCGCCCCAGAAGTGCTCTACCAAGGTCTCCCTTATTACCGATAAACATATCAAATTTCGAATTAATTAGGCTGTCATTTCCTATTGATTGGTGGTAAGCGCCATTATTGACTAGGTTTTTCAGAAGTTTTCCTTCGGCGTACTCGGTGTCCTCGTTCTTAAAACCGTACCTATCCATTATCTTGTCTACATAATAGTCTGGCCCTTTGTCAACAAATCTATCGCCAAGCATTTGGGCTTGTTCGTCACGGAGATTTTTAGCTTCGTTGAACAAAAACCTTGATGTTTTCACTCTAAGGACTGTATCCTCATCAGATTCTTCTTGGCCAGTTTCTCTTGAATATATTTTTCCGTTCTTAATTACAAATTTTTGGGTATCATTCAAAACATCGGAAGGGGAAGTCAGTTCCGTTTCATAACCTTCAGAATGTTTTTCACCACTAAAAGGAATATCTTTCAACCCGTCCCATCCTGTCAATTTTAGGGTTTCAGATGCTTGTTCACCAGTATTTGATAATGTTTCTGTCATAAGTATACTTAAATTATATTATATCATTTGTTAGCAACCACTTGCCATTTTTCCTATAGCCTTTTAAAACCTGGCGAATTAATCCCCACCATGAAAGTTATTTGTTAGAAAAATCCCCCGACAACAGTCGGGGGATAAATGAGATCAGGCGGCTGGCAGAAAGTATAATTGATCACAGAGATTGACAATCTCTTCTTCACTGAGGTCAAAGTAAAATGCATTGAATTCCTCAGCTTCTTTAAAGATCTTCCCCTTAGAAAGGAGGGAAAGATCCCAGCCACCAGAATCTTCTCCAGACGAAGAGCGACGCTCAAAATAGACGCCGTATCCGTTCGGATAGAAGACCTCAGCACTATATCTATTACTCATCCTGTGCAGAGAGTAAACGAAGTTCTGTTCAAAAGAAACAGCGCCTCTAGATATATGTGCAATGGTTTCGGGGGAAAGAGAGATAAGGTTCATCATGGCGATGACCTTTCTAACCGCGACCTTCGTGCAAAGCACTTATAGTCGTGAAAGCGGCACCCATTCTCTTTGAGATGGGCGGAACCTCGAGGGCCCTTTTCATCTGTTCACCAAATGCGCATATATATTAATATGCGCCACAACCTCTTTTTAATTTACTGATTCACACCTCAATGTGAATATAATATCATTATAGCATACTTTACAAAATTTGTCAATAGTACAGCTTTGTTGTATTTTTTACATTTTTAGCATAAAAGTCTTGAAATACTAGATTTAGTGGTGTATGATAGATACAAGACGCTAAATGTAGGGTTGCTGCAACAAGCATTACCACCGTAGTCACCCAACAAAAAGGTCATATATTATAAATAACGAAATGAAATACTTGAAGGAGGTATATTTCATGTTCAAACGAATTGTAAAGAGAGACGGAAAGATCGCCAAATTTGATCCCGAGAAAATTACCAATGCGATTGCAAAAGCTGGGTTGGCAACGGAAGAATTCAAATATGATAGAGCAAAAGCTTTAACTGAGAAAGTATTAGAGCGCGCTGAAGAGCAAATTAAGGCTCGCACCCCAAATGTCGAGCAGATTCAGGATATTGTAGAAGAAGTTTTGATGGACTCTTCATTCAAGAAAACCGCAAGAGCTTACATCCAATATCGTCAAGAACGTTCTCGTATTCGCGATGCCAAATCTGATCTCATGATGATTTACCGTACCATTTCCCACGCGGACGCTTCAGAAGATTCCGATGTGAAGCGTTCAAATGCTAACGTCGATGGCAACTCCGCCATGGGCAAAATGCTCCAATTCGGCGCCGAAGGCTCGAAGGTGTTTGCCAAGACATTACTACTTCGCCCAGATATCGCAGCGGCTCATGATAATGGCGACATCCACATTCACGATCTAGATTTCTATGCTACTGGTACCTTGACCTGCTGTCAATCAGACCCGTTTGTATTATTCGAAAATGGCGGGTTTAACACTGGTCACGGCCATCTAAGAACACCAAATTCAATCAGTTCTTACGGTGCTTTGGCAGCAATTTTGCTCCAAGCCAACCAAAATGAACAACACGGTGGTCAATCTATTCCAAACTTTGATTATGCAATGGCGCCAGGCGTCAACAAATCCTTCAGAAAAGCCCTCAAGCGAAATCTCGATAAATACAACAAATTCACCAAGAAAAAGATTGAGCTAGATGTTAAAGACAGTTATGAATACGGCGACGATAAGAAATTAGAGAAGGCTAAGTGGCCACGCGAAGTTGTTGAAGCCGCCAACGAAGATGTCGAGCGCGAAACTTTGCAGGCTATGGAAGGCTTTGTCCACAACCTCAATACCATGCACTCACGTGCTGGTGCTCAGGTGCCATTTACTTCAATTAACTTCGGCACCGACACCACACCATCTGGACGTTTGGTTTCTCTAGACTTACTCCAGGCCACCGAAAATGGTCTCGGCAAAGGTGAAACTCCAATCTTCCCAATCTCCATTTTCAAGGTTAAGGAAGGTATCAACTACAATCCAAAAGATCCTAATTACGACTTGTTCAAAAAAGCTATGGAAGTATCCGCCAAGCGTTTGTTCCCGAACTTCTGTTTCATCGATGCTCCATATAATCTCAAATATTACAAAAAAGGTGATTACCGCACCGAAATTGCCACCATGGGCTGCCGCACTCGCGTATTCTCCTCAGTTTTCCCAGAATCTGACGGCATCGTCACTGGTCGTGGCAACCTTTCCTTCACCACGGTCAATCTAGTCCGCATCGGTATCAAGCACGGCATTTGCCTCGGTGAAAGAAAAGAAGCTGACTGGGAAGGATTCTACAAAGAGTTAGACGAGAAGATGGACCTAGTAAGAGACGAGCTTCTCGAGCGCTTTGAATTCCAAGCCAACCAACACGTCAGAAACTTCCCATTCTTGATGGGCCAAGGCAACTGGTTCGGCTCTGAAAAGCTTGGTTGGAATGACACCTTGCGTGATGTGATTAAACACGGCACCTTATCAATTGGCTTTATCGGCCTAGCAGAAACCTTGGTAGCCATGACTGGCAAACACCACGGTGAAGATGAAGATGCCCGCGAGCTTGGTCTTGATATCATCACTCATATGCGTGAAAAATGTGACTCATATTGTAAGAAGCACAAACTAAACTTCTCACTTCTTGCCACCCCGGCAGAAGGTATCGCTGGTCGCTTCACCAAAATTGACCGCAAAGAATACGGCAAGATTAAAGGTGTCACTGACCGAGAATTCTACACTAACTCATTCCACGTGCCAGTCTACTATCCAATTTCCGCTTTCGAAAAGATTGAAATTGAAGCACCATATCATAATCTCTGTAACGCTGGACATATTACTTACATTGAACTCGATGGCGATCCATCACAAAATATCGCTGCCTTCGAATCCGTAATTCGCAAAATGCACGATTGTGGCATTGGCTACGGTTCAGTTAACCACCCAGTAGACCGCGATCCAGTCTGTGGATTCTCCGGCATCATCAAAGGTGAGCGCTGCCCACATTGTGGACGTCTCGAAGGTGATGTGCCATTTGAAAAAGTCTGTAGCTGCGCGAAAGGCAAATAATGGCAGAGAAAATTGATTGGGATAAATTAGCTGTGGAGCGAATGGGGGCCGCTCCACAGCCACCAAAAGGCATGATACGCCTCTCAGGCCCGCTAGAGCACGATAACATCGTCAATGGCGATGGTCTTAGAGCAGTTATCTGGACTCAAGGATGTCCGAATCATTGTAAAGAATGTCAAAATCCAGAAACTTGGGACTACGAAGCCGGTTTTCTCGTCAGCACCAAAGAGATTTGTGAAAGATTAAAAGAGTTCAAAGGCCAAGCCGGATTAACCTTCTGTGGTGGCGAACCATTCGTCCAACCAGAAGCCTGTAAAGAGATTGCTGACTGGGTCCGCAAGAACTTAGGCTGGAATGTCTGGTCATTTTCAGGCTTTACCTATGAGCAAATCAAAAAAGCCGGTGGTGCACAGTGGGAATTTCTAAAATCTCTCGACGCCCTTATCGATGGTCCGTTTATCATTGGTCTGAAGGATTTAAGTCTCAGATATCGTGGTTCCAAAAACCAAAGACTACTCCATCTTGAATATAAAACAGGCAAGATTTTAAAGATTGAATAACGTACATCGTGATATAATATTAATAGCAAGTAAGTAATGGAGGAATATGGAGAGTCTAAATATGTTCACGGTGACTCCTATGAGTCAACGAATTGAACTAAAGCCTGGCGAAACATACAAAGGTTCGATTACCGTAGTAAACCCCGACAATGCAGAAAGTGATTTTACATATAAAGCCGAGATTTCATCATATGGCGTAGTTGGAGAAGGCTATAATGTAGATTTCTTAACGTCGACCGAGCATACACAAATTACCAAATGGATCACGATTGAAAATCCAACTGGAGTAGTCAAACCAAATGAATCAGTTAAGATTAATTTCAGCATTAAAGTCCCAGAGACGGCTCCAGCCGGTGGTCAATACGCGGCTATTTTAATTAGCTCAGCCGATGATGGCACTAGCAGCGACGGTCTAGCAGTCAAAAACATTTTTGAAATGGCCAGCTTAATCTATGCCGGTGTTGATGGCGAGACTGATCGTAAAGGTGAAATTCTCGAAAACAATGTCCCAGGATATGTCACCGCCGTTCCAATTCAGGTCAGCGCTAAAGTGACAAATGAAGGCAAAGTCCATGAAATCGCCAAAGTTGCCCTTGAGGTAAAGAGCGTCTTCTCATCTAAAGCGATTTATCCAACAGAAGGCGAAAGTGGCATCATTGAAGAAGTCATCATGCCAGATACTACCAGAGCAATGAGCCGAAACATTGAAGGTATTTCTCCACTAGGTATTTATAACGTTACACAAACAGTCACTTATATGGGCAACGTCTTAACCACCCAAAAACTAGTAGTCGCCTGCCCAATTTGGTTCTTAGTATTAGTTGTTCTAACCGTAAGCGCTATTATCTTCTCAATTGTGAAATCCATTAAGAAACATCGCAGTAAAAAAGAAGTATTTTAATGATCTATTTAGACTATGCAGCCACGGCGCCTCTTTTGCCAGAAGTGTTAGATGCTATGCACGGCGCAGAAAAAGAGCTTTTTGCTAACGCATCGGCGCTTCATACGCCAGGGCATTTGGCAAAAAATGAAATTGAAAAATGTCGTGAGCTCCTAGCCAAGATAGTTCATGCCGAACCAGAAGAAATCATATTCACTTCCAGCGCCTCCGAAGCAAACAACACAGTAATTCGTACTTTCGAAGGGTGTCAAATTGAAACATCACCCTTAGAACACCATTCAATTATTGAAACTGCCAAGATATATGGCGGCAAAAAGCTACCCAAATTATATTCTTATATGTTGGCCAATAATGAAACAGGTGAATTTCTGAAACTGCCATCAAAAAAAGAAGGTGAGTATTTGCATTCCGATTTAACTCAAGTACTAGGCAAAATGCCAATCGATGTAAAAGGGCTAGGACTAGACTATGCGACATTTTCAGCTCACAAAATTGGTGGTCCAGTCGGCGTAGGCGCTCTATATGTTAAAAATGGAGCACCATTTAAACCCCTAATCATTGGCGGTAATCAAGAGAAAAAACGTCGTGGTAGCACGTACAATACTATCGGGATTGTTGGCTTCAAAGCAGCATTAGAATATATTGAAAAAAATCGTACCTGGGAAAAATATGACCACGAAATACGTGAACTTCGGGATACTTTAGCAAAACGCATTTTATCAGAAATTCCAGGCAGCAGCCTAAATACAGAAATCGACAAAGATAAATCGCTACCAAATATTCTAAACGCTTCTTTCGCTGCGGCCGAAGGTGAATCAATTCAACTATATCTAGATGCCGAAGGAATTATTGTTTCAACTGGTTCAGCCTGTGCAGCAGGTGACATTAAACCTTCACACGTTTTAATGGCCAAGACCGGTGACGCTGAGGTAGCGCATTCATCAATTAGATTTTCATTTGGGCCAGCAAATACCATGAAAGATGTCGAAAAAGTAATGGATGTATTGCCGGGTATTATTGCAAAATTACAAGGTATGAGTACAATTAAAATGAAGGATATAAAATGAGTGACGGTAAAACCGAAGAACAAGACTGGGTTTATTCTGACATCGTAAAAGATCATTTTTTAAACCCACGAAATTTTCTAATGGGAAATGAATCTAATTTTAAGTACGATGCCATGGGGCTAGTAGGCAATCCAATCTGTGGCGACCAGATGAAAATGTATATTAAAGTGCAAGATGATAAAATCGTCGATATCCGTTGGAAAACTTATGGCTGCGCTTCGGCCATTGCCTCAACGTCTGCCTTATCAGAACTTGCTAAGGGAAAGACCTTGGATGACGCGCTTTTAATCTCGGCTAAAGATATTGATAACTACTTAGGCAATTTACCAAAGCATAAATTTCACTGTTCAATATTAGGGCATGATGCTCTTCGTGATGCAATTAATAATTATAGGAGTAATAAAAAATGAAAATCGCGATTATGGGTGCTGGAGCGTTTGGAACGGCTCTTGGTGGGATTCTAGCCGACAAAGGTTATGATATCGATTATTATGACTCTAAATTTGAGCACGAAAGTCTATCCGATGTATTAAAAGGTGCTAAGTATATTCTACTTGCAGTACCATCTAAATCTGCACCATATGTATTACCATACTTACCAAAAAACGTCCCGCTCATCGTAGCAACTAAAGGTATTTTATCAGACAAGACCTTTGCTGGTTTCAAAGATTATATGGTCTTATCTGGCCCAGGTTTTGCCGATGATATCAAAGCCGGCAAGAAGACTAAACTCACCGCGACCGATCAAAGAGTAATTGATATGTTTGAGACAGATTATCTCACATTTGACTATACAACTGATGAACGTGGCGTTTTAATGTGTGGCGCACTTAAAAATGTTTACGCAATCCTCGCTGGTATTCTCGGTTTGAAGCGAGATACTGATGCTTGGCGAGAATTCGTATTTGAAGTGGCAGATGAAATGAGGAGTATTCTAGCCTATAACGGGGCTGAGGCCAAAACTGTTGATCTAGTATGTGGTATCGGCGACTTGAAACTAACCTGTGGTTATCCATCTAGAAACTACGAATTTGGAGATTTACTAAGAGGTGATCCAAATTATCAACCAGAAAAAACCGTTGAAGGAGTTAGCGCCCTGAAAAAAATCAAACGGAATGAAATAGTCTTACCAGAAAACCTACCGCATCTGGATGATCTAATCTCACGGAGTGAAAAATGGGCCTAAACGAAGGACAGAAAAGAGCGGTAGAGTATCTAGACGGTCCGCTCCTTGTCTTAGCCGGTCCAGGCACAGGTAAAACCCAGTTACTATCCGAAAAAGTAGCATATATATTAAAAAACACTGATACAAACCCAGAAAATATTTTGTGTTTAACTTTTACTGAAAGCGGTGCCAAAAATATGCGCGAGCGCTTGAAAGCCATCGTAGGCAAAGATGGAATGAAGGTAAATATTGGTACCTACCATGCATTTGGCCAAGACATCTTAGCTCAGTACAAAAATTACGCCGATGATTACAATCGAAAACTCGACGCAGCCATAGACGAGGTGATGCAATATAAAATCATCAAATCACTGCAAGATAAGTTGCCAGGAAACGATATTTTAAGAGGAGATAAAGTAAAAGATATCATTTCCGTCATTTCCGAGGCTAAAACAGCCAACCTGACGGCAGATGATTTATTGAAAATCGCCAAACAAAATTTCGAAGATTCAGCTGTGTTGTCAGAAGTAATCTCACCGTTCTTGCTACAGGTAGTACCACGCAAATTTAAGGAATCATTAGAAAACGCCTATCAACCGATCTATGAACTTCTCAAAAATCACGAAAATGATAAACCGATATTAAAAAAAATTGAACGCTCCATCGCGGTACTTGCACGAGAATTAAAACAAGCAATTGTTCTCGCAGAAGAATCAGAGAGTATTGCACCGCTCACTAAATGGCGAAATGATAATTTCGAAAAAGACAGTAAAGGGAATTACTGCCTAAAAGATAGAATTGCTAACAAAAAATTATTGTCCTTAGGCCAAATGATGCTCGAATACGAATCATTTCTCGCTGAACATGGTCTATTTGATTTTGATGATATGATAGAGGAAGCAGCTAAGGCTCTACAAAACAATGATGGCTTTAGAATGACCTTGCAAGAACGCTACCAGTATATATTATTAGACGAATTTCAAGATACCAACCCATCACAATTCGAGATAGTTAAACAGCTTACCGATTACGAAAAGCCGATGATTATGGCAGTTGGAGATGACGACCAGGCAATCTATGAATTCCAAGGAGCCATGAGCTCTAATTTGACAGATTATCAAAAACATTATAAAGCTGAGGTCATGGCCCTAACGGAAAATTACCGTAGTACACAAGAGATTTTAGATTTTTCGCATCATATTATTGAGCAGGCGCCTGACCGATTTGGCGACAAAGAACTAGTAGCTCACAAAAGCGCACCAAAATCATCCCAGATCTACCGCTATGAATTTAATTCCTCAGACCTAGAGTTTGGTTTTATCGCCGATAAAATTGCCGAACTAATTAAAAGTGGTGTTAAACAAAGCGAAATTGCCGTCATCTCATACAAATCGAAATATTTTGAACCGCTACTACCATATCTAAAAGCACACGATGAAATCAAGATTGCCTACGAAAAGCGCGATAACTTGTTCGAAGACACTAGAATTCATCAGTTACTAGCCCTTGCTAGATTTGTAGACGAAATCGCGAGCGAAACCAAACCAACCGTGCAAATCATGGAAGTATTATCCTTCCCATTCTTTGAGCTACCAATGCTTGACGTTTTGAAACTCGCCGCACATGCTAAAGCAGAAAGACGGACTATATTTGACTGCCTAATGGAAACGGAAGATCCAAAATTAAAAACCGTAGCCGAAAAAATTGCCGAATTGATTAAGGAATCCTTCAGCGAAACTCTAACAGGGATGCTCGGATATTTTACGACATTAATGAAAATCGATAAACTCGATGAATATGATAGGTTTTTGTACTATGAAAACTTGGCAGCATTAAGAGGTAAGCTAATCAAACATTTTGGCGACAAATCATTGAAACTCCACGATCTTATTGAAATGGTTGACGATTACGAAGCCGCCGAAATGCCGCTAAATTCTTCAAGCCCATATCGCGAGGCAGACGAAGCTGTCCAAATACTGACTGCTCACAAAGCAAAAGGCCTAGAATTTGAATACGTCTTCATTATTTCAGCTGATCACACGGCGTGGGGTAAAGGAAAGGGCAATAATACCTTCTTAAGTCTTCCTAAAAACCTCATTCAAATCAGGCATACCGGCATCACAGATAGCGAAAGATTAAGAGTGCTATATGTAGCGTTAACGCGAGCAAAAAGTGCACTATATATTACTAATTCGCTGTATGATTTTGATGGTAAAAGCCCAGAACGGCTAGAATACCTAGAAGAATACGTCAAAAAGGACGAAAGCGGGAAAGAAAGCATCGTCTCGCCATTCTTACCAACAAATTATGTAAAAACAATTGAAGTAAACCAAGATTATGCCAAACATGAAAAAGATATTAAAAACTGGCTAGCGGCTTACATAGCCAAAACGCCAGACATGCGTGAATTTTACAAGAATAAAATGTCGAACTTTAAAATGTCCGCATCGGCATTAACGAATTTCGTAGATATTATATATGGTGGCCCACAATCATTCTTCGAAAGATATGTCTTGGGCGCGCCAAGTGGGCCAGAAACCTGGCCATTGATGCTCGGTAATCTAATGCACGCCACATTTGAAGAAGTTACTAATAATAATCTATCCGACGAAAAAGCAGTACAATTCTATCTAGCGGCCGTAGAAAAATACGACGCCAAAGAAGAAGATAAGAAAATATTACGCGACAAAGGCGTTATCAACCTCGAACTTGACTTAAAACAATTTGGGGACATTATTCGTAACGGTCTTGCTGAACTAAACTTCTACGCTGATAAAATAGCAGTGGAAGGTGTACCAGTCACAGGGAAGATCGACCATATCGTCATCGATGAAAAGAATAAAACTATCGAAATATATGATTACAAAACCGGTGGCTATCATCCTGAAAAATGGCAAACTATGCCAAACCTATATGGCTACATGTTGCAATTAGAATTTTATAAACTACTCCTCAACAATTCCATCAAGTATCGCGACTATAAAGTCACTAAAGGCCATATTCTATTTGTCATGCAAGATAAGTATGAAGAAGTACACGATAAAGAATATGAATTCAACAAAGAAGATGAAACAGAATTCATGAAATTATTAAAGGCGATCTATCACCAAGCCACCACACTAGAGTTTCTTGATGACAAATCTCTATTTGTCGAAGCCGACAAGAGAAATACCATGAAAAATGTCCACGAATTCATCGAGCTTTTGCTTGCAAAATCTAGCTAAAAATCTTATAATACTGCTAAATTTCGCACAGCGAAATAAATCGTACTTTGAAAGGGGGTGGCATGATTGACTTGGTCATGTCCAAGATGTGGAAAGGTTTTCCTTTCCGAAAAGGCACGCGATAGCCATGTCGCAGAGTGTGGATTAGGCTATAAGCCTAAGAAATGCTACCACTGTGATGGCACCGGATATGATGTCTGGCGTCGCAAGTGTATCTACTGTGGAGGTAGCGGCAAGCTACCGTAATTTACCCCAGGCAAGGTAATAAACCTTGCCATTTTTTTTATTCTGTGGTAAAATAAATGCTAATTATGGCAAAGAAGAATAATACCAAACGCAAACTCGTTGGTCTCGTTTCGGAAGAATCGGGTGTTCGTGCTTACTATACCAAAAAGAATACGATGAATACTCCAGATAAACTATCTCTCAAGAAGTATGATCCAATTCTTAGAAAACACGTAGTATTCACGGAAACCAAGAAAAATCTTGGCCGCAACGAAGTCAAAGAGAAGAAACGCTAAAAATAATCCCTCCAAGAGGGGTTATTTTTTTAATCTATATTCAATATCTCGAAGAATGTTCATATAATACATAAATGATTCATATGGTGAGGCATAGGCAGAAAAATATGCGTGAACATCGCCATCATTCCAATACTTGGTACACATCGAATAAGGATGATCTGAAGTTGTCAAATATCGCCAATCAGCAATTAATTTGCCGTCATGAGTATTTAAGATGCTGTTGCGCAAGGAATAAATCTGATCCATTGCAGCACACTGCATAGAATTCGAAAGCCAAGCTGACAAATCACGCTCCGTATCAGCCCAAGTCACAGTATCAGGCATTGAAATTTCACCAACTGGCGGCTCAATCTCCGCTGCCTCAGAAACGGTCACAAACTTATTTTCATATTCTGAAAGCCAAGATGGGATCAATGTACTAACAAAATCAAAAATGCCAGTATCTCTCCATTGGTGTTCACCAAAGGTTTCAAAATCCATGAAAAGATTAATTAAATTACCACGCAAACAATCGTTATTGAGCCAATCTTGGTACTTCGGCACCGTAAGTGGCCATTCGCTCCAACCACGATTCGAAAAACGGAAAGCAATATCATCAGATAAACGGTAATTTTTCAACAATAATTTCAATTTTTGACAGCCAATCGGACGGTAGACGTGGTTAGGACTGCGCCATTCAAGAATTCGATCCCAACCCTCAGCAAGTATTGCATTATACCCTTGAGACTCAGCCCACCTAGCAAGGGAATCGTTATAAGCAAACTCCGTATTACGAAACGCCTTTGGTTTCACCCCAAAGAAGCGCTCAATAGTTTCAGCATGCATTTTGACTTGGTCGTTAAATTCATCAAGATTATAAAAATAAGCGAGTGAATGATAATATGTCTCACCCACAATCTCGCATTGTCCCATCTCGACCATTTTCCGAATTAGCTCAATCAACTCTGGTCCCCATTTTTCAGCCTGTTCAAGCCAAGTGCCAGTAATGCTGAATGAAACTTTAAACTCTGGATATTTTTTCATATTATCAAGTAAAAGACTCAGCATAGGATAGTAGCTTTTTTCAGCCACTTTCTTAAAAATACGTTCGTTGCTTTGACGACCGTTAAAATTATCAACATAATAATTGGAATTATTGCCTACATCAAAAATCGAATACTCGCGATAGCGAATTGGCTGGTGGATATGAAGATATAGACAAATCGCACGCATGCTCAAAAACCCTTATGCTTCATGGTTTTATTATAAACCTTCAAGCATTTTTTAGCAACTTCATCCCAAGATATTTTATGATATTCATTTTTGATATTTTTTTGGAGCGAATCCTTAAGCGCAGGATTATCAACAATCGCCAGAATCTCATCTGCAAGTTTCTTAGTATCCCAAAAATCATAAGTCATTGCCGACCAAATAACTTCTGAAACACCAGACTGCTTCGTAAGAATCAATGCATCACCGTGGTGCGCTGCCTCAAGAGCAGTTAAACCAAATGGCTCTGAGACCGAGCTCATCACAAAAATATCAGAAATAGAATAAATATCACGTAATCTTTTACCACGAATGAAACCGGTAAATATTACATTCTTAGAAATACCCAAATCAGCTGCGAGCTCAATCAAACTATTTCTCTCTTCACCATCACCAGCAAACACAAAAATCAATTTAGGATTCTTAGTAATTGCAAGAGCAGCCGCTCTCATCAAATTCTGCAGGCCCTTTTGAACTGTGAAACGACCAACAGTAGAGATGATCGTACAACCTTCTTGTTTTTGTCGTAGTAAGAAACCGTAAGTCTGATCCTTGAAATGATAATCAGATTTTTCGTAATTTTCGTCGAGTGAATTATAAATCACGTCAATTTTATTTAGTGGAATATAATATTTTTCGTGAATAATACGTTTTGTAGCCTCAGATACTGCAATAATCTTATCGGCCAGCATCAAACCTTCATATTCAATTTCATGAATCAAAGGATTTCCATAATGCATTCCAGCCCGGTCGAACTCAGTAGCATGAACATGCGCAACCAAAGGAATGCCATAATTTTTCTTAGCTAAAATACCAGCTTCATAAGTCAACCAATCATGTGCATGAACCACATCCGGCTTGTATTCCATTAGATATTTATCAACAAACTCACAATATGATTTCTGAACATCGCGTATAGAAATCATCCTATGTTCGTGTGTCGGAATAATCTTTTCTAGCAGCTGCATCGTTTCATAAGCGCCACCACCATAACGATAAATCGGATCAAGATGAGTCGCTGAAATTACGTTCATGAAATCAATCTCAGGATGCTCAGCTTCATAAGGCACCACAAAATCAATTCTGGCGCCTTGGCGCGAAAGAGCACGAGCCATATTTAGACAGGCCACACCGAGTCCACCACTATTGTGGGGTGGAAGTTCCCAACCAAGCATGAGTATTTTCATCATATTTTATTTTAGCATAAATTCTATGATTTGTGTTAAAAATATGCTAAAATAACTACATAACTTATATAGGGGTGTAGCTCAGGTGGTAGAGCACTGGTCTCCAAAACCAGGTGTCGCGAGTTCGAGTCTTGCCGCCCCTGCCATAAATATGATCAAGAAATTATTATCTGCGGTCTTTGTCATAATAATGATGAGTTTTTGGGGGATATTATTAGCTACAGATATTACAATTCACAATAACAAAGCGGTGCCAAAATCAGCATCGCTAAGTTTTTGTAAAACCAGCGACACCGAAGCACCAACAATTAGTATGAATGGAGATAAAGAAATCACCTTAAAAATCGGCAGCGAATACCAAGAAGCCGGCGCAAACGTCATAGATGATTGCGATGAAGTCGAACTTGAAAAAGAAGGTGAAGTTGATACCAAGACAGTAGGAATCTACACCATCACTTACATTGCGACAGATAATTCAAATAACACAACAAAAGAATCACGCACCATTAAAATAATTCCAGAATATCGTGGCACTATCTATCTGACTTTCGATGACGGCCCAGGAGATTACACGGCAGAGCTTTTAGATATTTTAGCCAAATACGATGTTAAGGCCACCTTTTTTGTGACCGGCTACGGTAGTGACGACATGATTGTCCGCGAATATAACGAAGGTCACGCCATAGGACTCCACACATCCTCACATAATTACGCCACCATTTACCAAAGCACCGATGCATTTTTCGAGGATCTTTATCGCGTACAAAATCGAGTGAAGAACCTGACCGGCTACACCTCATATCTCATGCGTTTTCCGGGCGGCAGCTCAAATACGGTTAGCTTCAAGTACGATGGCGGCACCAGAATCATGACCAAACTTGCCAAAATGGTAGAAGAGCGTGGCTTTACTTATTTTGATTGGAACATTTCTTCCGGCGATGCTGGCGCCACTACTTCAACCGAACAAGTATATCAAAACGTCATTAACGCACTCAAAGAAAATGGCGATTCAGTAGTATTGCAACACGACGTCAAAAGTTATTCAGTGGCTGCCGTAGAAAGAATTATCAACTACGGCCTCAACAACGGTTATACATTTAAGAAACTAGACGCCACATCCTTCACCGCCCATCACCGCATCAACAATTAACTTGCAAAATAATTTTATAGTGTGCTACAATATAGGTATTATGGAAGGTAAAAAATCTCAATCACGTGCGCTTATGGTGTTTGGGGCGCCGTGTAGTGGCAAATCAACATTTGCCAAAAAATTTGCAGACAAATTTGGGTTGGCATATTACAATTTTGACGAAATCAAGAAAAAATCAAACTTCTCAAAAGACCAGGTGTTTGAAATCTTTTCATTAATTTTAAAGACACACCAGACCATAATTTTTGAAGGTGGCATCGACACTGAAGCCGAACGCAAAAACATCAAACATCTTCTAATGAAAGAGAACTACGAGCCATCCTTAATCTGGGTTCAAACCGACGCAGCCACCATTCGCACGAGAATGAAGGCCAAATATAAATCAGTTACGAAGGCAAAAAATATTTACGAAACGGCAGTTAACGAAATCGAAGCCCCGACCGAAGCTGAAGCGCCAATTATTCTATCGGGCAAACACACTTTTGAAACTCAGACCAAACACGTACTTGCTGGTTTAGCAGATGTTCCTAAGAGATAAAGAATTTGGTGAAGTTTTAGTCCGTAAAAATTCCTTATCAAGAGGAGTTAAATTTTCTGTTTCAACTTCCGGACGTCTGCAAATGAGCGTGCCCAAATATACTTCCGAATTCCTAGCCAAACGCTTCCTAAATGCCAATCGCGATGCCATCCGTGAGAAACTTCCCATCAAAGACCCAAACGAACAGCGCTCGCGCGATTATCAAAAAAAGCTCCTCATGAAAAGAGCCCGCGAATATTTACCTTATCGCTTAGAATACTATGCCAAATTATACGGCTACAAATACACCAAATGCCGCCTCTCCCACGCCGGTACTCGCTGGGGCTCATGTTCCAGCAATAAAACCATTTCTCTAAACATCGGGCTGATGAAAGTACCAGAAGTTTTACGCGATTACGTAATTCTGCACGAACTCGCCCATCTAAATCACATGGATCACTCAAAGGCATTTTGGACCGAAGTCGCCTCCCACGACAAAAATTACAAAAACCACGAAAAAAAGCTAAAAATGTTTAGCCCGGGTTTATAATTCTTGTGCTATAATTAAAAAAAGGATTGGTGTGGAACTAAAAAAATCTTTTAGTTTTCGAAAAATCATAATTCCATTATACATGGTAGCATTTTTGACATACCTTTTGATTGGCTTACTTCCAGCCGAAGCAACTAGCTACGCCGTCACATCTAAAATCATTATTCCCGAAATTAATCTCACTTCAGACGTTGCCGAACTCAAACTCGAAAATCATACTTTAAACACGCCCGACACGATCGTGGGAAGTTTTTCGCGCGCGGAGAATAAAACTTTATTAATCGGGCATGCTAAAACCGTCTTCAAAAATCTTAAGAATTTAAGAGAAGGAGACGTGATTATCTACGAAAGTATGATTTATCACGTCACAAGTATAATTGTTAAAGAAAAAAGTATGATTTCTATGAGCGAATTATTAAAAGCCGCCGACAAAGAAACAATTGTCATTATGACTTGCGCCGGAGAATCACTCGAAAACGGTGATGCTACGCACCGTTTGATTGTGACGGCAGTAGCCGAATAGCAAAACCACCACCAGAAGCCATGAAAATATCAAGTGATTCGTTTTTGCTAACATGTTTTTTAGTAATTACATGACCAAATGGGTTATCGCGATAGTGCGCGTCATCAGAATCGGTGTAAATTTCAGCAAGATAAACACCGTCGTTAAGGAAGTCAAGAGTAATATTAATACGTCGAGGATTTTCGTCAGTCACACCGCCCACAAACCACTCACCAGTATCACGCGCTTGACGGGCCACGACATAATACTCGCCAATTTCACCGGCCAGCGGAATTGTTCTTTCAAAATTAGTTGGCACATCACGGATAAACTGGAACACGTCCATAAATCTTTCCTCGTAAATGTAAGGACGATCGGCCGCCATCGCCATGCCAGAATAAATCGTCACAAAGTAAGCAATCTGCCTGGTCAAAGTCGTGGAAATATGTTTAACGCTATTCATAATATCAAAAATTCCATTAGTATAGTCCATCCCGCCAGCCAGCAACCTAGTATACGGCAAATAGCAAGCATGCGACGGGGAAATGGCACCACCTTCATATTCCTGACCACGAGCACCCTCGCGTGAAAGCAAATTCGGCCAGGTGCGCTCAATACCAGTGCCTTTAATCGGCTCATGAATGTCAAGACAAATGTGATTTCTCGCAGCCACTTCAACTGTTTTTTGATAATGCATCACGCCAAGCTGAGAATGATGATATTCGCGACGACCGTTAATCATAATTTGACTTCCGGCATAGCCAGTTTTTACATAATGGATACCATTTAAAGCGTAGTAGCTATAGGCCGCATCAAGTTGCTTTTCATAATTATCAACGAATCCAACCGTCTCGTGATGGCCAACGATTTCAATGTTGCTGTTTTTAGCATATTCCGCTACTTCTTCCAAATTAAAATCAGGCGCAGCTTTGGTAAAGCTATTATTCACACCGTTTTCGAGCCAATCACCTTCCCAACCGTCATTCCATCCCTCAATAAGAAGGCCCGAGATTCCAAGACGCACTGCCGCATCAATATATTCCTTTGCATGAACAGTAGAAGCACCATGACGTTCACCAGGCGCCCAAGTGTATTCACCAACATACATCGCCCACCAAATGCCAATAAATTTCAAAGTCTTAACCCAAGAAAAATCTTGTCGTGGTGGTTCATTCAGACAAAGCATCGTACGATTAGTAGTAAGTTCAATCGCCGAATCAGCAACCATAATTAATCGCCACGGCGTTTCAAAAGGCAGATTGAGATGCGCTCTTGTCCCATCGGAAAGTGGCGTAATATCAGACTGGAGCTTATTCTTATTATTTAATTTAATAGTCATCGAGCCGTAATTATAAAGCGCGGCTTCATGAAGCGACAGGAAATAACCATTAGGCGTCTTCATCGTCAACGGAGTATGCACCGAATGTTTCAAATCAAACACTTGGCATTTTTCGTAATTGTATTCATATCTATCAGGCTGATAAGCAGGAATTTTAAAAACGATAGAGTTAAGATTGATGTTAAATTCAGTCAATTCATCGGCCACGCTAAGTCGTTGGAACTTAGGCTGCGGAGGAATTTCGTAGCGAAAAGCAATGGCATTATCAAACACCCGAAAACGCATCGTGAAAATACGCTTAGGCTCCTTTGTCTCAGCAAAATAAAAAGCCATTTCATTGTAGCAGTTTTGGATAAAATGATCTTCGCCCCAACTAAGTTCAATCGTCTCTTCATGATGTCTCGGCACGTACCGAATGAGCTTCAAGCCTTTACCAAATGGACTTTCACCACAAAGATTAAAACCAAGCTCCGAAAAATTAACAATAATCTTATCATCACGCACTACTTTATAAGAAAGCTGCCCATTTCTCAAAAAAACCTGGCATTTATTACGGCCATTTGGCGAAGTAATGGTTTTTTCGACATCTTGGCTCTTAAAACCAAACAAGCTAGCCCACTTAAACATAAATAAATTGTAACACATATGTTATAATTAATCTATGGCGAAACGAGGTACGGCGAGAAATCTAATAGTTGGCATTATTTCATTTGCCCTATTCTTCGCGGCAGCATTCTTCGGGGTACAATTCTTTACTAAAACCGGCATTTTTAGAATACCAGGTGTAGTATATTATGACGAAAACCTAGACGAGGAAGAATTAGCTTTCTTACAGGGAATATTTACAGAAGAAGTCGATCTAGATAAGGACGTCAATATCACGGTCAGAAATGAGTTGACGCTTCCAGAACTAGAGAATAACGAATTCCTATACAACATTTATGTCCCAGTGACGGATTTTTATAGTAGTGAGACAAATGTTGCAATAGAAAGAGTCGACGAATTATTCACGAACTGCCTAGAATGCGCCTGGAAGCTCATCCCAGTCGATGAGTTAAGTTTTAACCGAAAACTATTAAAAATAAACGACCAATACTATCTAGATGATTTCAAAAACGGAGCAGTATTTAGAATCATCAAATTCGAATCAGAATTATACGAAAAAAAAATCGAGCCACTCGTAAAAGACGCACTAGCAAAAAATTTCCCAGAAAAAGAAACTGTTTTAACCTTTGCGCAAACGGGTGTCACCGCCTTGTCACGTGGCATGAACGCCAAACTATATAAAGTCGGCGACGCAAACTATTTCGCAGAGCTAATAAAAGACTATTTATCGAGTTTTGACCTAACCCATACTTCAAACGAATCATCCTTTAGCGATTGGGCAGGAACCCGCAATATTTGCTCAGACAAAAGATTTATTGACACCCTAACGGCAATTGGCCTAGATATCGTGGAGCTAACCGGCAACCACAATCAAGATTGTGGCGACGCATCCGCACTTGAAACCATCGATACCTATAACGAAAATGGTATCAGAATCGTCGGCGGAGGCAAAACAGCTGACGAAGCAGCGGTTCCACTAGTAATAGACCAAAAAGATAACAATATCACAATGCTAGCTTTCAATTTATCAACCGGCGGTGCTACTTACGATGCCACACCGGGCGCCAACCAATATTATGAAGAAACTGCTGCCGCTCAAATCAGCGAAGCCAAGAACCGTGGCGATATCGTAATCGTAGACATTCAATACTAT
This sequence comes from uncultured Candidatus Saccharibacteria bacterium, assembly GCA_946408595.1. Lineage (GTDB taxonomy): Bacteria > Patescibacteriota > Saccharimonadia > Saccharimonadales > Saccharimonadaceae > Nanosyncoccus. The sequence goes on from CAMJSX010000003.1 coordinate 58,402, forward strand.
GAATGTAACGCCTATGCCACAGAAGTAGAATACACCTATTGTGACTACGCTGGTTCAATGGCAGGAGATCAGATCGGATTCTTCCGTCATCTAATTGACCTTGGAGCCGATGTCGTAGTCGGTACCAGTGCTCATCAACCACAAACATTTGAATTGTATGGCAATGGGGCAATTTATTATGGACTAGGCAATCTATTCTTCGATCAAGTTTGGTGGCCAGGCACCACAAGAAGCTTAATTCTAGTACACCATGTTTACCAAGACCGCATTTTACAAACCGAAATCGTACCAACAGTGTATGGCGACGAAATGCAGACAAGACTAATGGATGAGGAGACCGTCAAATGGTTCATCAATCGACTAGTAAGCGCAAGACCATAATTACGATTATCTTTTTGATGTTTTTACTTGCTTTGGTAGTAGCCTTTACGACCTTCGCCATATTAAAGCTTTTAAACCCACCGGTCAAAACTGACGATACTACTGAACCCGAAGAAATCATTATAGAAGAACCAGAGGAGCCTGAGCCAATACAAGAAATCAACTTCCAACCAATCGTAGATGACTGGGTTAACACAGTTGATGGCAACAAGGGAATCATGATTTATGACCTAGATTTGGGAAAAATTGCAGGCGCTTATAATACAGAAGCTAAGTTTCAAACCGCCTCCCTTTATAAACTATTCGTTGTGTATGAAGGATATCGACGTTTGCAAAATGGCACTTGGAGTAGAGATGATGTTGCTGGTTGGACTAGAAAAACAATCCCCGAATGCCTAGATTTAGCTATTCGTGAGTCAAATTCTCCGTGTGCAGAGACACTCTGGAACATGATTGGCCACGATGAACTAAACTGGATCGTGCAAAATGATTTCGGTCTACCAGATGTTTATGTCAATGGTCTTTCAGCAACAACAACAGAAATCATGTTCATCATGAAAAGATTCTACGAGCATCCAGACATCACGGACGAAGATTTGGTTGCCCAAATGGAAGATTCCTTCTTAAACCAACCAATCACTACCTATGATTGGAGACAAGGTCTGCCAAGTGGTTTTTCAGATCGCGTCAATGTTTATAATAAAGTCGGCTGGAATTTTAACGGTTCATATTGGACTATATATGATGATGCCTCAATTCTAGATTTCGTGAATGAAGAAAGGCATTTTATCGTCGTTATTATGACAAACAATATTCATTTTAGACTCATTAAGCAATTCGGAACTGATTTAGAATCTAGCTTCTACCATCAATACGTGCTAAAGAATTGAGACCAATAAGTTCGATAAGTGGTATCTGGCTCATACACGAAGCCGACTGCTAAGTTAGTATAATCAGGGTTTAAAATGTTTGCCCGGTGCGACTCAGAACCCATCCATAAAGCCACAACTGAAACAGGCGAGACTGCAGCATTACCAATCGCAAGATTCTCGCCACTTACCCCGCCAGCATTTGGCGCTGGGCAGGCTGTATCCCAACCACTACCATCTGGACGAACATGAGCATAAAGCGTGATAGTTTCCGTGGCACGAGTATCAGCCGCCGACTCACATGTAGTGCCCCAAGCCAACTGTTCAAGCTTGTTTTTAACACGAATCTTATTGACGAGGGTCAGAACCTCGTGCTTCCACTGTTCAACTGGTGGCATCACTACGGTAACTGTAATGGAGTCCTTGCGTTTACCATCATAAGTACCAGCCGTAATCGTAGTAGTACCTGCACCATTAACCACCGGATAGCGGCAAGTATTATTATCATAGCCAAGCCAAGTGCGTGCCGAATCATAAAAACCGGAAATCACGTCGGTATTAGAAGTCTGCCAGTACATTGAGCCAAGATCAGTTAGTCCTCCACCTACGCAAATATCAATATCTGGCGTCGCATAAATCGTAATGGCACTTTCATTCCATAACTCACCCGCTGCTACACTAGAGCTATCAAATTCATGGCTCGACGTAGAAATATAATCAAGATTACCAATGTCATTCGCCGTATCCGGAATTTTCGCATCGGAGCCAGAAGCTGATTCGAGCAAGGCCATTTCACCCGCCTGATCATTCACAATATCTGAACGCTCATCGACTGCGCGAAATTCCAAACCACCATTAAACCAAATTGCACTAGCCACCAAAATTCCCGCCACCAAAATCGCTGCGGCATTTACCGAAAGCAGAATGGTCATCTTAGAATTATGTGGTTTTTCGGGATTCATTATTTATCCTCTTTTCTAAGTTCTTTAGAACCAGATATCAACGAACGAATGAAAGTCAAAATCTCGTTTAGGGCTGGCATTAAGATAAGGAATACCAGAATCATAATGAAGTTTAGAACAATTACTTCAACCGAAGGCATCGAACCTCTAAAGAGTGCGGTAAAGATTAGAGCAAAGATTATCATGTAGATAATTGCAATCGAAGAAATCAGCACCACATATGAGAATATTTTAAGCCAAACCGATACAAGATTAAGCGAACGATAACGTAAAATCGTGTAATAAAAACCAATAATAGTTGCCGAAAGTGCAAGCGGTCCAATCCAAATCAAAGACCAGTTATTAAAGAGTGGCAAAATGAGGTTGAATATGAGAACTAGTGTACTAGAACCACTAAAAGCCAACATAATCACTAAATCACCGCCACGACGCCGGTTCGATTTAGTTTTAATAAATTGCGTGAGGAGGGAAATTACAATTGCCGGAACAATAGAAGCAAAGAATATGATATATGTATAATATAGTGAGCCAAAAGCCATATTCATTGTTACGCTATTGCCAGTATTGGCGAGAATCACACCTTGATAAAGGAGTTCAGGTTTTGCAAAAATCAGCGCACTAATAATTCCGCCAAAAGCTAAGAAAAAGAAGGTAGCGAATTTACCATATTTTTCACGCCAAACAATATAGCCAAGGAACGCTACATCGATAATAATAGCGCTTGCAAAAGTCCATTTAACGTGCCAATCAATTACATCTGCCATATCCTTTCCTGCAGTCAAAAAGACTGAAATGGATGCCATCCAAATGGTGGCAAAAATCGCCGCCAGGAAAAACCAAGCCGAACGAACTTTATTGCCTTTCGATGCGCCGAAAAAGACAATAATACCAGACAAAAGTGTCAGAATCGCCACAGTCGCCAGTAATATTATGATTAATTGCATAAACCTCCTTTATGCTTATATTATAGCATAAGTTATATAAAATTTGGAAGGGAAATGCTATTGAGCGACGCAACGTACTGAATAACCGATGTTTTTTTGGTCGTTGTCTGTACCTGGATGGGTGGCGTTAGCTATAAAGGACAGGTGAAAAGCATAAATACTACCATAAACTGTGCTAGACCAGTATTCGCCGCTACTGCTACTCCCCCTACTATTAATCGATGAGCCGCTGAGGTTACCGGAATAAACGAAGTTGTTTGGGAAGGCTCTAAGCGATTTGGAGGCTTTAGCCCCTAGGTTCACGTTATCTACGATGCCATTATAAACACCATAACCATTAGTGTTGTTTTGATTTGGTTCTGTGCCACCCATGAGAGTTTTGGTGAGGACATAGAAGTCACCAGTAGTGTTTACAGTGGTTTGGCCACCAATTGGAAGACGCCAACCTGCAGGGCATAAGTCGCCAGTTACGGAATTATTATTGTTATTGAAACTATATGTACCATTACCAGCAGTAGCGGAATACCAGTTGTAGTAGTTACCATAGCTATACCATTGATAATAAGTAGTACTTCCTGTGCCATTATATGAAGCAGTAAGACCACGGTTAATATTATTAGTGTTTAGCATGGTTTGGTCATAACAAGCAGCATCGATAGTCCCACACCATGTATTGCTTGAAGAAGCAAGATGATTGGCGATAGTATCATTGGCATAATCTATTTTGAGAGTAACATTGTTGTTGATATTTAATGGATTATGAGTATTGGCAGTAGTTATTGTAGCAGTATTATCTAATCTTAAGTTTTCTACCATCCAACACTTACCATCAGCTAATCTAGCTACGGCATAGACATTATTATCTCTAGTATCTGTTAATGCAGTCATGGAAGCAAGAGTGGCTCTAGTACTAGTAGGAGCAGTAGTAAGTGAAGAACAACCAGACCAACCTTGGAGATTGCCAGCTGAGGCTATCCAGACAGGGTAAAGTATAAGGCCTTTAGATGAGAAAGTAATACCTTCATTAGTTGGTAAATCTGCTACGGTGATGGTTTCATTTGGACCATAAATAATTGGATTAGTTGCAGTTGTGACGTCCCACTTTGTAGACCAGCCAGCGAAACCATAACCAGGGCGTGAATAATTTGGAGCGATGAGATTAAATGTAGCAACTCCACTCACATTATTCTTACCAGCTTTAGGTGAACCAGAAATTGAACCTAGTGAAGACATAGAACCTTCAATATCATTAGTATTCGGCGCATAGCAGACATTACGAGCAGGGCAATCAGTAGCTTTAAGTGGTAGAACTGGCTTATTAGAATTGTCGGTCATATTTGGATGAACTAGGGTATATTTAACTTGTCCAACATATGTACCAGCAGGCTGAGTGGCAGAAACATAGGCATCGTAAGTAGTGGTTAAGGATGATCCAGTACCTTGGCCATTATTATCCGCATCAGTAGTAGAGGTTCTATAAGCTACTTTAGTATATTCAGTTGGTATTTCGTGCCAAGTAGTGAAGTTTTCTGTATTATTAGTACCATCAGCAATAGTAGGAGCATAGGTACCGTATACACTAGTTAGTTTCATGGACCAAGTAGAGTTTACAGTAGTTCCTGATGTATATTTACCAGTACTAATATCATAGTTAGAGCCTAATGTATCATTATGTAGTTTAGTATTGCCATATTCATTGCCAGTGTAGCCTATAGCATAGATAGCAAAGCCGGCATTATCATTACAGAAGACTTTGAGTGTAGTTTGTCCTATACCATTTGGATAACTAGAACCTGAATAGGTACCATTAGCTAGATTAGCTGTATGAGCAGTATTGGTAGTGCCTGACATTGAACAAGATTGGTTGATGGTGACTGTGGCGGTAGAGACTGAGGATTCTTCGGCAAAGACGGAATAGTTAGATAAGAAAAGGATAGAAAAAGATGTTAGAGCTAGCAAAGAACATGCTACTTTAAAACCAACACCTATTGTTCTCATGGTTATAATTATAAAAAATCAAAATTAAAATTGCAAGCACTAAAAACCTTGCCGACCACCCGGCCCCATCATCATACCAGGCTGCGAAGTACCACCACTATTCCCAATCGTCGTAGTAATACCCGAAATCGTGAACGATTGATACTTAACATCATCTAGATAAATCGTATAAGTTTCGCCAAGTTCAAATTCTTCCGTCCCGGCCGCCAAATGATTAAAGGCTTTAGCAGCAATATGCCGAATCAAAGTTTTACCAGACGAATCCTTAATCGTAACCTTAGTCTCCGCTTTCTGCGAAGTTTCGAAATATACACTTATATTATATATACTAGATGATTCACCCAAAGTCTCCGCCATACCACTTGAACCAACGGCGATCACCGTACCACCAGTTTGATTAATTGAAATCCCAAAATCCAGCGCGCCATTGCCATTATTAGTCGGGCCATCAACCACTACATTACCACCATTAAAATGAATATAGCCGTTACTATCCACGCCATCACCAGAAGCATTAATATATACATCGCCACCCTCAATCGTTAACACGCAATTTGCATCGGAACTAAAGGCACCACCCCCACGCGGATCTTCGGAAGTTGCATCCGAACCGCCACCTGCATTAATGCCATCGTCCGACGCATAAATTTTAATTTCACCATCACTAATCAAAATATTCTGCGCTTCCAAACCTTCATAACTTTTCACAATATTAATGTTGCCATTATTAATAATTAGTGATCGCTCGGCATGAATCCCATCATCGCCCACAGACAATTCTATGTTTCCATTTTCGATCAAAACGAAACCTTTACCAGAAGTCGTATCGTTGGTCGACTTAATTCCATCTCCACGAGCAGTAATCACAAAATTGCCATCTACAATGTACACCGAATCCTTGCCACGAATTGCATCATCAGTTGCTGTAATATAATATGTGCCAGCGCCAAATTTAAGATCATCTTTACTCACAATGCCGTCTTGATAATTCGCAGTCAAATTCAAAATTCCATCACCCTGAAAAGTTAAATCAGACTTACTATAAATCGCGCCTTTCACATCTTCGTCATAATCGTTACTATATTTGGAGCCATCTTCCAATACATTCTCGCCCACAAGTTCAATCACTAAATCATCCGCTGCATAACAAGCAATCGCCGGGCCATTAGAATTTTTAATACTTACGCTATCCAAAATTAATTTGACCACGCCTTCGCTATTGGTATTAACAATTAAAACCCCGTCAGCAATACTGCCAGTCAAATGATAAATCCCAGAACCCGTAATAGTATATGATTCAGAAAGCTCAACTTCATAAGTGTTATAACGTTCCCAATTTATCTTAGTGTCACCATTATCTACATTGATGCCACTAACAATTTGTTCAGTAGTCGTCCCATTGTGAAAACCATTCACAATCACAGCCGCGCCTAATAGAACAACTAGCGATAAACTAAATAATACCCACTTGGTAGTTTGTGAAAGAGAAGCCATTTAGACCTCCTCTTCGCAGCAAGGCTCCGAAAGTAAAACTTTAAGGTTGCAATTTTTCACACGAATTTCATCAAGAAATTCTTTTTCTTTCACGCCATGCTTCATCTTCACGTCATAAGTCAATTTATAAAGACTACCCATGTTCATGGTTTTCATTTTGACCAAACGATGACGAGAAGTATATTTCTTAAACACATCAGCAAAAACATCATCATAATCTAAGTCTTCCGGAATCACTACTTTGAGCACGCGTTCATGACGATCAGGCTCCAAAAAGTGCGTATAGGTAAATATAATAATTGCCAAAATAGCCACAATAGTTATTACGGTACCAAATAATATGTGTCCCATCCCACAAGCAAGACCAATCATCATCGCAAAGAAGATAGCAAGTAAATCTTTCGCCTTACCCTGCAAGGAACGAAAACGAATCAATGAAAATGAACCCAGAATCGCAATTGACGTGCCAAGATTACCATTTATCATAATCATCACTGCCATGACGAGAAGCGGCAACGTAGCCAGCGTCACTAAGAAACCTTTATTGGTCTGCGACGTCTTCATGTGAGTTATGGCTAGCGCAATGCCAAGCAGCAGCGCAGCTCCCGCGGCAAGCAAAACGGTCTTAACGTCAAGCCCTGTAGCGGTTGTGTCAAATATAGTATTAAACATTTTTTTCCTTTCTTATACGTGCGTATATTTTACCTATTTTGCTAAACTGCTGTGGATAAATATGTAGCCTAGACATCTCTTTCACCAACCAAAGCGGCATTGCGCCGGTAGTTTTGACTTCCATTATAATGTTAGGCTCCGTCTTAAAATACATTTTATCATGCTTTTTCTTTGTGAAATTTAAATTGGAAGTGCGATATTTTAAATTCTCATCAAAAGTAATACGCAAATCATTTTCGTCCTTATAGCTTTCACGGTCATAACTAATAAAAATTTTCGGCTTCAAATCAAACCTAGATATTAAATAATCTGCTTCCTTAGCAATTTGAATATCGTTAGCAGTCTCAATAGATCTCTTCGCGAGCTCCTCGAGCGTGGTCTTTTTCTTAACCAACTCATTATAATCTTCGTGCGTAATCATCACGCGACGTTTATATCCAATATTATCCTCAGCACCCTTAAACTTTGTTTTGATCTCGATAAAAACGCGGTCATAACCACCATAGGAACGCGCCCGCAACTTTTCTTTAAACTTTGGTCGGTCAATTGATTGAATAATTAAATCATAATTATCGTTGTCAAAATAAATATTCATCACGTCAGAATGAAAATAGCCATCTTCTTTCATATTTTTAGTAATTAGCTCAAGAAGAGTCTGCTTCTGTTCCGAAGAAATCAAATATTTCTTTTCCACCCGGTCAAATACCTTATCGTGCATATATATATTATATATGATAAAAGCTGAAAGGAAATTAAAAAATAACACAATAACTTAAGCTTTTTATGTTATACTAAGTATAATATGTTGGAGTTAAAAGGCGTATCCAAGGTCTACGAGACCGGAGGTCTTAAGCATCGAGCGCTTGATAACGTGTCGATTAATTTTCGTGTGAACGAATTTGTCGCCATTCTCGGACCTTCAGGCTCCGGCAAAACTACACTTTTAAATATTATTGGCGGTTTAGACCATTACACAAGTGGCGAATTAAAAATCAACGAAGTCAGCACTAGAAAATTTCGCGACAAAGATTGGGATTCATACCGCAATCATCGAATTGGTTTCGTATTTCAAAGTTACAACCTCATTCCACATCAAACCGTATTATCAAATGTTAAATTAGCCCTTACTTTATCAGGTATTTCTAAACGTGAAGCCACTCGTCGAGCCAAAAAAGCCCTCGAAGACGTCGGTCTGAAAGACCAGATTAGCAAAAAACCTAGCCAATTGTCTGGCGGGCAAATGCAACGTGTAGCCATTGCGCGCGCCCTAGTCAACAATCCAGATATTTTACTAGCCGACGAACCGACTGGCGCTCTTGATTCCGAAACCAGCGTGCAAATAATGAATTTACTCAAAAAAATCGCTAAAGACAAGCTCGTAGTCATGGTTACGCACAACCCAGACCTAGCCAACAAATATGCCACTCGCATTGTCACATTAAAAGACGGCAAAATCACTTCCGACTCCAAAAAATATAATGGTAAAATCAAGACCTATTTAGACACTGAAGAGGCTTCCAGAAAGCAAAAGAAAACCCGCATGTCGTTCTTTACGGCACTCAACTTGTCTTTGAATAACTTGCTGACCAAAAAAGGGCGTACCGTACTAGTATCATTTGCTGGCTCAATTGGCATTATTGGCATCGCCTTAATCATGGCGGTCTCAACCGGTTTCCAAAATTATATCGACAAAATTGAAGAAGACACCTTAACGTCCTATCCTTTGGCCCTAATGAAAGAATCGGCCGATCTCACCGGAGTCTTATTAAGCATCACCGGCAGCAGTGGGGCAGAATACGAAGAAGGTAAATTACACGAAAACCAAGTCATCACTTCTACTCTCGGCACTGTTTCGAATAACGATTTACTTAGTTTCCGCGATTATTTAGATAAACACTATGATGAAGTCAAAGATGATATTCGTCTGATGGAATATCAGTACAATATTGACCCGTTGATTTATACAATTGATGCCACCAACACTTTGGCCAAAATTAATCCGACCAATATGTTTAGTTCGTTAATCGGCGAAACTTCGCTTCTTTCAACCTATTCATCAATGACTTCAATTTTCAAACAAATGGAACGCGAAAACTTGGAAGAGGACACCAAACTGCTCGCCGGTAGATACCCAGAAAAATACAATGAAATGATGGTAATTATTAATAACCCAGGCGAAATTTCAGAACTCCTCACTTATTCACTCGGTTTCCACGATACTGGCGAACTCGACGAAATCATGGCCAAGATTTTAAGTGGCGAAAAAGTCGACACCAAACGCGAACCGTTAGAGCTCACCTATGACGATTTATTAGCTGCCGACCTACGTTTGATGCCGGCCACAGATATTTATAAATATAATGCCAAATATAATGTTTATGAAGACATGAGCGGCGACAAAGATTACATGATGCGCATCTACGAAAAAGCCGACCGGCTCAAAATCGTTGGTGTTGGTATTATGAACGATGGCATCATGGCTTCCGGAAGTGGCATCGTGTATTTACCAAGTTTAATTACGCACATTATTGATAAATCCAGCCAAAGCGAAATTGTCAAAAAACAATTAGACAACCCGACCGTAGATGTGTTTTCTGATACAAAATTTGGCGAAGAAGGGAATGATTTTAATTTTCAGTTTTCTGATTTAGTGTCAATTGATGAGAATAAATTGGCTCAGGCTTTCGGCGTTAAGCTCGATCAAAATGCCATCACTACCAAAACTACTGAATATATGACCGAAATATTAAACGATGTAACAGCCGATATCTCACCAGTAGAAGAAGAATTAAATAATAAACTCACAGAACTAAAAACTGGCTTCATGACTTTCATGATGGCAAAAGCCCACGAACCAGATTTTGATATTAGTAAAGTTCAAGAATACGCCGACGAGTTTATTAATACGCAAGATTTTTCCGAACTAGAAAATAAGTACGATATTCCAGAATCCGAAAGCTTCAGTTTTAAAACTATTTTTAAAGGCTTGCTGCTAGCTTCATTTGCCAACACACCAGAAACCAATCTCGCGGTAGAACAAATGATTAAAAACTTAGCAATCAATCTCACCGAACTCACCATGAAAAAAGAAATTGCCTCCGGCATCATGGGCCTCACCTCGTATCTCACCAGCAGTTTTGCAAACTCCTTTAAGGTTGACCAAAACGCCATCATTGGCGCCTTTAAGCTCAATTTCACAGAAGATGAGCTTTCCAGAGTAGTTCGCGCCATGTTCACCAAGAAAAAATCATCACTATCCAACAATTTATCAATTTTGGGCTATCAAGACATCGATGACCCGATGGAAATCGCAGTTTATTTCACGAGCTTTGATGGCAAAACTCATTTTATGGAATTTTTGGATCATTACAATGATTTGATGCGTTCGTATAACCAAGAAGACAAAGTAATTGATTATACTGACGCCACGGGCATTTTGATGTCTTCCGTAAAAACCATCGTCGACGCTGTATCATACGTGCTGATTGCATTTGTTTCAATTTCGCTCGTTGTATCATCAATCATGATCGGCATCATCACCTACATTTCAGTGTACGAAAGAACCAAAGAAATCGGCATCCTGCGCGCCATCGGTGCCAGCAAACGCAATATTTCTAATATTTTCAATGCAGAGACATTTATAGTAGGGCTGCTGGCTGGCTTATTTGGCATAGGTATATCCTACGCGCTAATACCAGTGATCAATCTAGTATTACACCATTTCACGGGAGATATACCACTATGTGTAACGCTAATTCCAACCAACGCCATCATTCTCGTGGTATTAAGCGTGATTTTGACTTTAATTGGTGGTATTATTCCAGCCCGAGCCGCCGCCAAAAAAGACCCTGTCGAAGCACTACGAAGTGAATAAAAATGCAAAAACCCCGGCAAGTTGCCAGGGTTTTTAGGTTAAGAAAGGATACTGAAAGCTTCATGGCCTTCTACCGCACGAACTGCACGCTCAATCTCTTCCAGGTCCCGTCTGCTCAGATTCCTAACCTGAGGCCACTGGTCCTTGGAGAGATTAATGATATCAGCAATGGTGTTAATTCCTGCCCGTTTCAGACAGTTATAACACCGAACGCTGAGTCTCAGGGTCTCGATCGTGCCAGGCTCTACCTGGACGGGTTCGAAAAACCCATAGAGCGAAGGGAGCGGATGATAGCAACCCGCATAGTAGCATTTTGTAGCACTGCGGAGTTTCCTGATTGCGTGTCTCAGCATGTGGATGACTTCCTCACGCTGGAGACCGAGTTGGTCAGCAATCCGATCGTAGCTCATCATTGTTCCTTCTAAACCGTAGCAGTTGACGATGGCTCTCCTCCCAGCTGGGCCAAGCACATAGTCAAGCACTTGGAGTATAGCTCCAATTTGCTCATCAGTGACCGGTTTGATCGTCTCATAGACTTCAGGATCGAAGAAAAATGAATAAAACCTTTTTTCATCAACCGCGCAATAAAGTTGAATTACGCGCAAGGTCCTGTTGTCTAAATCGTGACGGATGAAACCAGCTTCATCAAGGGCAGCAACGAGAGTAGCCGGAAAAGGCTTGAGAAATCGGTGCATCGCCAATTCTCTTCCGTATGCCACAAGCTCGCCAAAAGATTCAACACGTTTCTTATAGTAGGTGCGAATGTTTTTCGGCATATTCAGTTCATCGATGGAGTTCAAGGACTTTGCTTCTTTCATGGTTTTATCTCCTTTTGCAGTATTTTTCATGAATTATCAGTATTCCTTCCCAAATTATAAAGGTTCACACCCAATACCTACTATTATAGCACAAACTCTTTATTTTGTCAAGAGTATAGAGACAAAAACCAACAAAAAATGCCTCGAGAAGGCATTGGCTGGGGTGGTAGGACTCGAACCCACGAATGGCGGGACCAGAACCCGCTGCCTTACCACTTGGCGACACCCCATCGGCCTTCACAAATTATACCACAATTTTGAAATAATACATAATTAATCAAACTTATGGTTTGGATTTTAGAACAAGTTTGATATAATATGCCAAGGCGTGGTAAGCCTCCCCTTGCCATGTACTTTAAAAAGGAGGGATGACAAATGATCGTCTACTTAGCGTCTTTCATCATCATCGCAGTAGCTTTCGTTCTGATCGCGAGAAACTTCAAGGATCTCAAAAACCACAACGAAGGCACGGAAGATATGAAAGAACTAGCGGGCATCATTAGGGCAGGAGCTAAAACATTCTTGAAACGGGAATATCGAATAATTATTCCTACGGTGATTATCGTAGCAGTAATGTATTCGCTATTCCGCGAGGCGTGGTCTGGATTGACCTTTATCTTCGGGTCCCTAATGAGCATCGCAGCCGTGGAAATCGGCATGAGGGGTGGCACGTATGCTAACGTACGTACCACTAATGCGGCACGCGTGACCGGAGCAATGAGTAGAACTATGCGAATTGCTCTGCTCGGAGGTTCCTTAAGCGGTTTCACAGTACCAGCATTTGGACTTTGTGGGTTCTTGATTGTCTGGCTAGTATCAGGCGGCGCACACAATAGTGCCACCGGTTACGGACTGATTCTCAAAAATCCATGCAACGCAGCGGCTGTACGATTGATGACATATTCACTCGGTTGTTCCGTAGTGGCCATGTTCAATCGTGTAGCAGGAGGAAACTATACTAAGGCAGCGGACATTTCGGCGGACATCGTGGGCAAAAACATCTATGATATGCCCGAAGATGACTCGAGAATGCCAAACTCTATTGCAGACTTCATCGGAGATTGCGTCAACGACATCGCTGGCAACATTTCCGACCTGCTTGAGAGCTTTGTGGCTACTCCGACAGCTTGCATTCTAATTGCACTGCAGCTGTTCGCGACAAATTCCGATGCACTTAGCTCAGCCACTTTGTTTCCGTTTCTTCTAGCCGGTGGCGGTCTGCTCAGCAGCTTGCTGAGCGTCAGTTACGTCATCTTCAAGAATCGGAAGCGTAAGAAGCTGATGATCAACCGAGACACGGACGAGGTCGAGGTGGTAGAATTCTCGCGTGAAGCGAAGAATCCTGGCGAAGAACTCAACATTGCGACTTACCTATCAGCCTGTCTGATGATGGTAATCACTCTGGTCGGTTCCTACTTTATCTTTAAAGGAGTTCCAGGGTTTGATAGTTTCAGGTTGGGATGGATATCCCCGTGGATCGCCGCCCTACTCGGAATTGTCAGCTCAGTAGCAGTTGGTAAAATCACCGAATACTACACTAGCACTAAATTCAAGCCAGTGCGTGATCTTGCTACCATGGCTACTGAAGGCGAAGCTTTCGTCGTCACTAAGGGCGATGCAATTGGCTCTCGTTCAGTTTTAATTCCAGTTCTCATCATTGGTATTTCCATGATTGTAGCTGGTAACCTGTGCGGAACCTATGGTATCGCAATTGCCGCGCTCGGCATGCTTAGTTTCGTCGGAACTACGGTTTCCATCGATGCGTTTGGTCCAATCGCTGACAACGCTGGCGGTATCGCCGAGAGCTGTCACCTGGACCCCGAAGTCCGTGTTATCACGGACGAGCTGGACGCAGTCGGCAACACGACCGCGGCCATCGGCAAAGGCAACGCCATCGGTTCGGCAGCCTTTGCAACAGTGGCATTAATCATGTCGTATATTGGTAGTTATCCAAAATCTAACTACGAAGATCCGAAAGTGATTATTGCCGTCATCGTAGGCGGTATTATCGGCGGAGCACTCATCGAGTATTTCTCGGCACTCCTGACTGACAATACCATCAAGTCGGCCAAACTCATGGCCGACGAGGGCATCCGGCAGTTGAAGATTCCTGGCGTACTTGAAGGGACCAAAAAACCCGACTACGACCGAGTGATCGGCATGGCAGCTGACCAGGCACTCAAATACATGTTAGTGCCTTCAGTTCTCGCGCTGGTCTCGCCAATCCTTTTCGGTATTCCGTTCGGGCCCGAAATGGTTCTTGGCTTACTCGGCGGTAGCACCATCATGGCTATCTCGCGCGCTATTTTCAATGGCAATTCTGGCGGCGCATTCGACAACGCCAAAAAATACATTGAAAGTGGTATGCTAAAAGGGCACGGTAAAGGCTCTCATGCACACAAGGCCGCAGTAGTCGGTGACACCGTTGGTGACACCCGAAAAGACGTAGTAGGCGTCGCACTAGACATTTTTATCAAAACAATGTCGACCGTGGCGAATACTTTAGCCCCGATATTTTACAACTATCGGCTGTTCTAATCCCCCTCCTAATCCCCGGCTTTTTAGTCGGGGATTTTTCATGCTTACTTATTTTTGATGTATAATAAATCTATGAGCAAAAAAACTTTTTCAAAAGAACAACTTGAATCCTTATCCGCCGAAGGAATAATCGACAAACTCCAGCACGAAAACTATTCACTTTTAAAAACTCTTGGTGCTGAAAATTTACGCAAGGAAATGGTCCCCGTAGGCAAAATCTGTAATGCCGCCATTGATTATGTACTTGGCACCACCGGACCCAAGAATAATCCTACCGAACATTCCCGCCACGCCCGAGCGAAACTAGTCAAAAAACTAGCTAAACTCACCCCTGGTAGTTACAAAGGTTTTCCACATGATTCTAAAAACGGTTTAGTCATTGGCTTCAACCACCCATCTCTTGGTGAAATCGCCCGCATTTTAATGATGAAAATGGACGTCATGGGTGAAAAACCGATGCTCTTTCCAGTCAATTTGCCATGGTATGAAGCCTTAGCACCGGATTACGACCGGATTTTGAAACTTGGCATTATTATTACCCCAACTATCACGCCGGCCACTTGGCACAAAATTAATCTTGAAAAAGGCACCGAACTCTACGATGCCGGTAGTCGCTTAAAACGAGATTTTCGCGATTTGTACACCAAATTATCACACGACACGGTAAGAGATGGTGGCGTCATCTTCGTCGCGCCATCCGCTACTCGGCAAGCTACCGTATTTAAAACTAAAGATGTCTATAACAAGAAAGAGCCAATCATCCCAACCATGTCAGTACTCGCTTTGGAATTATATAAAGATCCAAAAATGAATTGCGATTTTCTACCAATGGCTATTTTGCCACCAGAAAACTACAAACGCGGTCTCAATTTCTATAAAAAATATCAATTAATTCCAGGTAAAATAATGACCGCCAAAGACATCCGCAAGAAATATTTCAAAACCAAAAATCCTGAAAGATTAGACGGCTTCGATTACGATTTCCACATGAAAATTGCCGAAAAATTGCCCAAAAAATTTTGGTATTAATATGCTATAATCATAAGCAGAATGGACGATGAACCATATTTTTACCACCCGCTAGAAAACATCGAGGATATCGATGAATTCGAGACAGCTATTGAACGAACCCATTTCAATAAGGCACTTTCAGAAGAGCGACCATATACTTATTGGACTCTAGAAATCTACGACCAAGAAAACGGAATACGAGGTGGTGGAGGTTTAGGCGTACTTGCTGCCGATACTAGGCGCGTAGCCGAACAAATGGGAGTCCCATTTGCCCTCATTACCCCATTTTATCCAGCAGAAAGTAAGCAAATTCTCAAAGATAATAAAGTCGCCGACGAACATATCAAAGTCGACTATCACGATTTTGGTTTTCGTTTAATCGACAATGTCTATGTCAAATGCTGCGGAAACCTATGCAAACTAGACGTAATTGAAAAACGATTTAAAAACACTCGCATCATCTGCGTCACCGAACCAAATTTCGGCGAGTTGTATTCTGGCATGAGCGGCTCAGATCATCGTTTGTATCAGGAAGTATCTTTAGGATTCGGCGGTTACTCAGCCTTAAAACTACTCGGTCTCAAACCAGCTATCATGCAGTTAAACGAAGTAGCCACATTCTTTGCCGCCCTAGCACGTTTAGATGAATTGGCCTCCAATGGCATGGATTTTTATGAAGCTGTAGTCTACACCAGAAAACATACTTTATATACCAACCACACTTTAGTGCAAGCTGCCGAAGCCGAATTCTCCGAAGAACAATTTGAAAGATTTGTTTATCCAAACCTCAAATCACCAGCTGTCAAAAAATGGCTCAAAGACAAATTTGAAAACAGCAAACTAAAACTATCATCAGTAACCATTGAGATAGCAGAATTACGTAGCGGAGTATCAAAACTACACGCACGAGTCGCCAACTACCATGACATTTCAGGAAACAAAGTTAAATTCCGCGCCATCACAAATGGTATCGACTTTGATAAATGGGTCCTCCCAGAAGCCTTGACTTTCTATAAGAAATATGATATAATAGACAGTATAGGGCTACCTACGGCTAATTATAAGGTAGCATTAGATAATCTTACTTCAAAAACAGTTCGTGAAATAAAACATCTAGGGCGTGAAGTTTTGAACGAGGTTTTATCAGATCGGCCAGATCAAAATGGCAAAATTCTGCATTTTACCGACCAAGATTTTATTTTTGATTTCAAGCGCCGCTTCGTAGATTATAAGCGACCAGATTTGCCATTCGAAGATCCTACAAGACTAAAAGCGATTCTCAAATCTCGCGATGCACATTATATTATTGCTGGGAGGATCCATACCGGCGATGAAAGAATGGCAGCAAGACTAGAAAAACTACTAAATACCGTAAAAAATGACGATTACTTAAGCGCCCATGTCCATTACATACCAAATTATGACGAAAAGCTCGCCTACGGCCTTTCTTGTGGTTCAAATGTAGCCATCAATATTCCAATTGTCGGGCTTGAAGCCTGTGGCACGTCCTGGATGAAAGATATCGCAAATTTGAACTTACTTATTTCCACCCACGACGGCGGGGTAGCAGACGTTTCAGCCGAAAACTATCTCAACGTCCATGGCACGAGCGAAGCAGAAGAATTGGAAGAACTATATCGCCGCATGGAAGAAGCTATTTCCGCCTGGGAAAATGATTTTGATTTGGAATTTTTGATGAAAAAACAACTCGCCGCCTTCCTCCCCGTCATCTCCGGCGCCCGCATGCTAAATGATTACTTAGAATACCTATTTTGACAAAATTTTACTATTGACAACTTGTTGTCAAAATAGTAAAATCTTGACAAGTCTGGTATCAGACTTTTTTGATGGAAAGGAGTAAAATGGCAAAGCCAAAAATCACCAGAATTAAAGCCGGTGAGTCTTCGAAAAAAACCGAAGAAGAGCAGGCACCGATTACTCGTAAGAAAGTGGTCGTAAAAGACAAAAAGCAAGAGAAACTAAAAGCAAAAGAAGAAAGAAAAGCTAAAAAAGCCGAGAAAAAGGCAGCGAAAAGAGCCGAAAACAAGAAAGTGTTCATCTTGTTTAGACCATTCGTAGCGCTATTTAGATATTTGCGTGATTCGTGGCACGAAATTCGCCAAGTACGTTGGCCAAATCGCAAGGCAACCTGGAAAATGGTGCTCGCGGTTATAGCTTACACCGCTCTATTTGTAATATTAATTTCGCTACTTGATTTATTCTTCAGGTGGCTGTTTGGTTTAATCTTAGGATAAGGAAAGGAAAAATATGGCAGTTAACCGTTATGATGCAACCCGCTCTTGGTACGCAATTTCGACCTACAGTGGCTACGAAGACAAGGTAGCGGATTCAATCAACCAACGTACCAGCACCGTCGAAATGGCGGACAAAATTTTCGAGGCGATTGTGCCAAAAGAAAAGCAAATTGAAATCAAAAATGGCAAGCGCAAAGTAGTTGATCGCAAGATTTTACAAGGCTATGTGCTAGTTGACATGAAGCTTTCCGATGAAACCTGGTACATTATTAGGAACACTCCTGGCGTCACTGGTTTTATCGGCACCGGCACTCAGCCAACTCCAGTTTCCGAAAAGGAAATCGCCAAAATCAAGAAACGTATGGGTGTCGAAGATCCAAAATTCTCCGTTAAATACGAAATTGGTGAGGTGGTTTCTATCACCGATGGTCCATTCAAGGGCTTTGATGGCACCGTTTCCGAAATTGATGCCGCCAAGGGCAAACTCAAAGTCATGGTTTCCATGTTTGGCCGCGAAACACCTGTCGAACTTGATGCTTTACAAGTAAAACAATTGTGATATAATAGTAATGTTACGTAAATGCTTCTATTTTATTAACTGAAAAAGGATTATTGAAGATGGCAGAAAAGAAAGTTATCGGCAATCTGAAACTCAGAATCCCAGGTGGCAAAGCCACAGCTGGACCTCCGGTAGGTTCTACCCTCGGTCAGTGGGGTCTTAACATGATGGATTTCATTAACCCATTCAATGAAAAGACCAAGGAATTCATGGGGAAAAATGTGATTGTACACATTCGTGTATTCGAAGATCGCACTTTTGACTGGAAATGTCTCGGTCAACCAGTGGATGATTTAATTCGCGAAGCAATCAAAATCGAAAAAGGTTCGGGCAAACCAAACGTAGACAAAGTTGGTAAAATCACCCGCGCTCAACTCGAAGAAATTGCCAAGAAGAAAATGGATCAACTAAACGCTAACGACCTCGATGCAGCAGTGAAAGTAGTAGCTGGCACCGCACGTTCAATGGGTGTAGAAGTCGCTGACTAATCAAATTATTAAAACAGGCTCCGAATAAAGAGCCTGTTTTTTATCTTGATTTATATTGAAAAGTATGATATAATTATAAGAGGTTAGTCGTAAAAATAAATTATAGGGGGAAAATGACTATGGCACCTTACAGCCGGACGAGACAGGAACTTATCGACCGTGCGATGCGACTATGGGAAATCCATGCCGAATCGTACAGGACTATGCCGTTACAATACCAATTTTTATTGGCAGAAAAACGGCGCTTGGGTATCGCACCACTCAACAAAATCAAAAAATGCGTACTGGATGATTACCCAAAGGTCCCATTCTTTGCTATCTGCGACGCAGAAGTCGCTCGAGCAAGGCTAAATAAGCTCAGCGAATTACAGCTCATCTGCCAAATCAGATGGCTGGAAGACGTTGTAAATTACAACCAAGCCTATCGCACGTTGCGCAATCGTATTATTGATTTTACCTACGAGGTAGATCATTATGGCAGTCCGGATTGCCCCTTTGGACTTGATCCAGACTATTCAATGCGTTCAACACATAGGCGAACCAATAAACGTCCATTATTAGACTAACCTAACCTGGGGCCGCATGGCCCCCTTTTTCTTGCAATTTAAACAAAAGTTTGATATAATATAACAATATTATTTAATTTTGTGGGAGGGTTAAAACCCACTTGCACCACTGAAAGGAAATCATGGCAGAAGAAGATGCCAAAAAACTTGAAGCTGTTGAAGCAACTGAAGAAGTTACCGAAGCAGAACAACCAGAAGTTTATGCTAAATCTGGTAAAAAATCTAAGAAGCACATCGAAGAGGTTAAGGCCGAAGAGGAGCGCCAAGCTCGCAAGGCTGAAAGAAAAGCTGCAGACGAAGCAGGCGAAAAACCAAAAGGAGCTAAGCCAGTCACTCGTCCTCGTATTGAACGCCGGGGCAAGAAATACCAAGAGGCTGCTAAACTAGTTGAAAAAGGCAAGTTCTATACCTTGAAAGATGCTATCGAATTAGCCATCAAGACCAGCCCAGTAAAATTTGATGCCGCTCTTGAAGCACACGTTCGTCTTGGTGTAGACCCACGCCAGGCAGATCAAAACATCCGCACCACCATCGTTCTTCCAAACGGAAGTGGTAAAACTGTACGCGTAGCTGTATTTGCACCACTCGATGTTTGCAAAACCGCTAAGACCGCAGGTGCCGATATTGCTGAAGACGAAGATTTCCTGAAGCAACTCGACAAAGGCGTAATTGATTTTGACGTTTTTATTTCAACCCCACAATATATGCCAAAACTTGGTAAATATGCCCGTTTACTTGGTCCTAAAGGCTTAATGCCAAATCCAAAGGCCGGCACCGTCACTATGGATGTCGAAAAAGCTGTCAAAGAATCCAAGGCTGGTAAAGTTGAATATCGTGTTGATAAGCAATCCATTGTTCATATTGGCCTCGGCAAAGTTTCATTTGGCGCCGACAAATTATTGACCAACGCTGAAACCTTCTTTGACTCACTAAAATCACAAAAACCAACCTCACTCAAAGGCACCTACGTAAAGTCAGTATATATTACTACTACGATGGGTCCATCAATTGCAGTTGAAAACCTTTACAACTAATTAATAAAAAGACGAGTTTAAAGACTCGTCTTTTTTTGTGCTATAATGTGGTTATGAATATAAATCTAGATTTAACAAGACTACAAATACCAGAAGTAATACTAATGGCTATAGCTGGGGTTTTACTACTCTTCCTTGGTTATAGAATTAAAAAAGTAGGGTTTTTCATCATTTGGTTTTTGATTGGCTTTAACTTAATGAGAATACTAATGCCAGCCATCAATAGCGTCTCGCCAGACGCCATCAAAACAGAACTATGGCAAAACTTATTACCAATCGCTGGCGGGCTATTACTCGCTTTGCTTGGTTTCTCAATTGAAAAACTCTGCGTAGGCGGTATGGTATTTGCCATGATTATAATGCTCACGGCGCAATACTTCGGAACCGACATTCAAACACTGGTCATCGGCGCAATCATAGGTGTAGTACTTGCTGGCCTCGCGGTCACTTTAATGAAGCCAACGATTATCGTTGCCACCTCTTTAATGGGTGCCTACACGCTAGCTCTTGCTATCTTCAAGTTCTCAAGTTTAGATTTTCAAACCTATTATTTCCCACTTTTGATCGGATTAACCATCCTCGGTTCAGCCGTCCAATTTGCTACCACAAAACGCATCGACTAGTTGTATTTTTAAAACTAGTGTGATATAATATTTGAAGTTACCAAAGACAGTGGCGAGGTTTCACCTTTAATAATGCCACCGAGGAAATTCTTGTGATTTATTTGGTGACGCTATTTAACAATTAGCTAACTAAATTATTAATTAACCAAAGGAACTTTTTATGGCAATTTCAAAGGATAAAAAGCAGACATTGGTTGCTGATCTTACGGAACTTCTTTCTGATTCCAAAATGGTGGTTTATGCCAAATATCAAGGCCTCACCGTAGCAGAACTCCAAGAGCTCCGCAAACTTGCTAGAGAAGCTAACGTGAAAATCAAGGTGGTAAAGAACCGTCTTGTAAGAGTTGCGATGAAAGAAATCGCTGCCTACAAAGACACCGATACTACCAACCTCACTGGCCAACTTCTCTACGCACTTGGCACTGACGAAGATTTCGACGCCGCGAAAGTTTTAACAAAATTTGCTAAAACCCACGACCAAATGGAACTCGTTGGTGGCTTCAATGGCGAAGGTGCTACACTTTCGACTGAAGAAGTTAAAACTCTCGGCTCTCTCCCAACCAAGAACGAACTTATCGCTCAAGTTGTCGACACTTTGTTGTCTGGCATCAATGGCGTCGTTTCTGGGCTTGAGAAGCACGCAGAAGAAGCAACCAAATAATATTATTTGAAAGGATAAATTATGGCAACTGATATTAAAAAGTTAGCTGAAGAGCTCGTCAAATTGACCGTGCTTGAAGTTAACGAACTTAAAACTGTCCTTAAGGACGAATATGGCATTGAGCCAGTGGCAGCTGTTGCTGTCGCCGCAGCTGGCGCTGAAGGCGCTGCTGCTGATGAAGGCAAATCTGAATACGATGTAGTCTTGAAAGACGCTGGTGCTCAGAAGATCGCCGTCATCAAAGCTGTTAAGGAAGCTACCGGACTTGGTCTTGGCGAAGCTAAGGCTATCGTCGATGGTGCTCCTGCAACCGTGAAAGAAAAAGTCGCTAAAGCTGATGCTGAAGCGATGAAGAAAGCCCTCGAAGAGGCTGGTGCGACCGTCGAACTCGCCTAAATCTTCAAAAGTTAGCTAATTACAAAAATCACCCCTCGGGTGATTTTTTGTTATATAATATATTACATGAATGATTTTGATTATTTAGGCGAGGGGGAAGTATATCTTGATGCGGCATGTCAAAGTTTAAGACCGCGTCCAGTGATTGACGCCATTAATGATTACTATACCAAACACAACTCTTGTGGTGAACGTGTCAAATACAAATGGGGCCGCATTACCGACGAAAAAGTCGACGCCACCCGCGAAAAGGTTCTGAAATATTTGAGACTAAAAGGCAAAAAATATACTGTTTCATTTACCTTAAACACCACTTACGGGATTAATTTGATTCTAAACCAAATCGACACTTCAAAATTCAAAAAGATTATGACCAGCGAGATTGAACATAACTCTCCATTTCTTGGTTCCATGGCGTTTTCCGAGAGAACCAATTTGCCACGCGAAGTCATGAAACGAAATGAAGACGGTTCAATTCTAATTAATGATTACGATTTTGAAAAAGCTATCGTGGTGGTAAACTGTGCTTCCAATTTCGACGGCAGAAAACTAACGAATATTGAAGCATTAAACAAAGCCGTCCATAAAGCCGGCGGGATACTAATCATTGATGCCGCCCAAGCCATGGCACATTCAGTTGATATCATCCGTGGCGTAGAAGTCGACGCGATTTGTTTCTCGGCTCATAAACTGTACGCACCGTCACTCGGCGTCATTGTTTGGCGTGACGAACTCGACAAAGTTCTATTACCATATTGGCTAGGCGGTGGCATGGTTGACGACGTCAAAAAGGATTCATACACCCTGTCAGCAGCTAATAAAGAACATCGTTTCACCAGATTCGAATCCGGCCTTCAAGCCTGGGGTGAAATTGTTGGTCTCGGCGCCGCATTAGACTGGCTAGAACATCTCTCCAAAAAAGATTGGGCTATGCTTCAAGAAAACACCAGAGAATTATATGACTTCTTAAAAAGCTCACCTAAAGTTCATTTGGTGAACAACGAGCCCAACCCAACCATGTCGTTCTATGTTGAGGGAATTGATTCGCATCTTCTCGGCGAAGCCCTTTCTCGCGAGAATATCATGGCCCGCACTGGATATTTCTGCGTACACTATTACCTTGATCACGTGCTTCATCTCCCACCTCTCATCCGTTTTTCTCTTGGATTGCATACTCGTCACGAAGACATTGAAAAGATCAAACAAGTTCTAGGAAAAATCATAAACTAAAGCTTTTAGTGTTATAATAATCATATTATGGTGTGTATAGCTGCATTTATTATTTTGGCGGTAATTGGAGTATTTGTTGCCGCAATTTCAATCTTCAAACCCAAAATCGGCAAAGCATATTTGAAGGCTCTCAAAAAAGCCTGGGGTTGTCTTTGGAAAAAAGTCCGTCTCCAAAAATGCGAAACCGGTTTTAAAGATGACGTCAAAAATACTTTACTCAGCCGAGTAATCATCAAACACCCAAAATGGGTCAAACCATTATCCATAATTATTGAAATTATTTCAGTATTAATTGTCATTATCGCTATTTGGGCAATTCTCACCGCCATTAAGTCACTACTCGCCTTGTGGGTGCTTGGCTCTTGTAACGTAACACAGCCTTCGGCCTGTTCCATGGGTGCAGAAATGTGCGGTATTGACGAAGAGGAACCTTCGAATATCTTCGAAGCTACCGGCCGTTGGTTCACCGAATGGGGCGAAATCTTCGAAGCAATTCCAGATAAGTTCAAGACCTATAACCCTGAAGATTACAGCTTTAATTACGTAACAACGACTGAGCAAAGCTTAGAAAAACCAATTGCAGTAGACATTTTTGATCCTGGCTGTTCAGTATGTATGTTCTCGTATCGCAACCAAAAAGAAGCCGGATTTTTTGACAATTATAATGTACGTTTAGTTCCATTTGCCATTCAAGGTGCAGACAACACGTATAAATTTAAGAATTCCGAAATTGTAGTTCGCTACATGTTTGCAGCCGAGCAAATTGAACCAGGACTAGCACTCACAATTATCGACCACATCTTCACGGAAAAGGATGAGGATGGAGCATCATACCAAACTTTAATCAACGACTATTACTCAAAAGATGAAACAATTAAACTAATTGAAAAATGGCTAAAAGAAGCTGGGCTTAAGAAAGAAAAAATAACAGAAATTAGACAAATCGTCGACGACACAGAAACTACTGCCAAAATGGAACAGAATCGAGACATCATAGAAAACCAGCTCAAAGCCAAAGGCATCCCGACGATCATACTTGATGGCAAAAAGCACACAGGACTCTGGAAAGCAGCCGAATAAGCTTATTCTTATTGTATTTTTTACAACAATTTTTTAACTACCGAAGTTTTTGTGGTGGAAAACTTTTTCATAAAAACCTTGACTTTGGGTCGGGGAGGGTATAATATAATATTAATACTATGTTTAGACAGGATGCGAGGTGATGTCTGAAATATCGGAAAAACAAATAAAAAGATTACGAAGTCTCTTAAGTGAAGCTGAGACGAATTTGTCGGCAGCTAAGGAACTTTTAATTTCCATTATTGGAGATGGTGATGCAATTACTGCACCACGCGAGACAATCGTATCGGGTCCAGAAGGAAAAGTTATCGAAGGCATTTTTGATGGCCAAATCATGATCGGCCCAGACGGCAAGAACTATCCAGTCCCAGCCAACTATGCTTCAAAGTCAAAATTAGTTGAAGGCGATATTATGAAGCTCACCATCACAGAAGATGGTAAATTCCTTTACAAGCAAATCGGTCCAGTTGAAAGAAAGACTGTGATTGGCACTCTGCTTCATCATGATGACAAATACTACGTTGAAGTTGCCGGCAAAGAATATCAAATATTGTATGCTTCAGTGACTTATTTCCATCTCCGCGATGGCGCGCAAGTTTCCGTAACGATTCCAGCAAATAACGATGACGCGACCTGGGCAGCCGTAGAAGCTGCACTCTAATGAAGTCTTTATATCGACGATATCGCCCCATGACGCTACGTGAGGTGGTTGGTCAGCCCCAAGTCACAGAACCATTGGCTAAGTCTATAGAACAGGAAAAAATCAACCACGCCTATCTTTTCATTGGACCACGCGGTACCGGCAAGACTTCTGTAGCTAGAATTTTTGCCCACGAAATCAACGGCTTTAAGTACGAACTAGAAGATGATTACGTAGACATTATTGAAATCGATGGTGCCAGCAACCGCGGCATTGACAATATCAGGGAACTTCGCGAAAAAGCCGCCATTGCCCCAACTTCCGGCAAATATAAAGTATATATTATTGACGAAGTCCACATGTTGACTAAAGAGGCATTTAACGCCTTACTTAAAACTTTGGAAGAGCCACCAAAACACGTCATTTTCATCATGGCCACCACTGATGCCTACAAAGTACCAGTCACCATTACTTCCCGTGCTCAAACCTACACTTTTAAACTAGCCGATACTAAGATGATGCTTGACTATCTAAAATCGGTCAGCAAAAAAGAAAAATTCAAGATTGAAGATGCCGCACTTGAAATCATTGCTAAACTCGGCGGCGGTTCTTTCCGTGATTCGTTGTCACTTCTAGATCAAATTTCCACGTTATCAAATGAAAAAATCACCAAGGAAATGGTGATTTCAGCAATGGGCCTACCAGAAGACGAAAAAATCAAAGAGCTACTCGAAGATTATGCGTCTGGTGATATAAATAAGATTACAGATGACTTAAAAGAACTTTTAAATACCGGCGTCAAAGCCGAAACCATAGTCGAAGAACTTATCGCATTTATAATTGAGCACCCAAAGGCCGAATTCATCCCGCTACTTTCCAAATTATCTGAGATAAAAGCGCCCTTTGCTGAGGCTAAACTTTTGGTGGCATTAACACTGTCTCAGTCAACGAAAAAATTGGAGCA
Source organism: uncultured Candidatus Saccharibacteria bacterium (assembly GCA_946408595.1). GTDB lineage: Bacteria > Patescibacteriota > Saccharimonadia > Saccharimonadales > Saccharimonadaceae > Nanosyncoccus. The sequence continues at coordinate 84,459 of CAMJSX010000003.1, forward strand.
TGTTTTTCGGGGGCTTCCGGAGGTCACGACCGAGGATGAGGGCGCGAGCCCCGTAACGACGGGCGCGAGCGACCCGTCCCCCGAGAAATCGTGCTCCAATTTTCCATTCGACTGGAACAAATTTGTCAAGACGGTAAAAGAAATGAATGATGCAGTAGCAGCGCAATTAAAATCCGTTGAATATCAAGCAAATAATGATACATTAGATATCTACCCAGCCAAGCGTGTCGTCAAACTTATTTTAGATAAAATCAATAATAAGAAGATTCTGATTGATGCGGCAAACGGCATGAAAGTGATTATCCACAATGTGGAAGAAAGACCAGAAAAGAAGGACACATTAATTTCCAAAATATCTGATATAATGGGAGGAGAGGTACAAAATGACGGAGGAGGTAACCCATTCTAAAACTGGTGGTCGTGTGCCACCACAAGACATCGTCGCAGAAAAATCTTTGCTCGGCGCCATTATGTTGTCGGACAGTGTTTTACCAGAAATTTTGACGATTTTAAAACCGCGCGATTTTTATGATGAAAGACACCAGACGATTTTTGCGGCAATGATGAATTTGTACGATCAGCATCGACCGGTAGACTTATTAACTCTCACTTCTGAATTAAAATCATTAAAGAAATTGAAAGAAATTGGCGGGGGACCATATCTAACAGAATTGTCAAATTTTGTACCGGCGGCTTCGCACGCTAAGGCTTATGCTGAAATCATCGAAAAAGCATCAACTAGAAGGCGTTTAATACAGGCTGGCACGCAAATCGCCAATAAAGCTTTTGAAGATGACGCTAATGTAGACGATTTGGTGGGGGCAGCCGAAAAAGAATTGTTTGAAGTGTCGGACAAAATTGTACGAAGTGATTATGTGGCGATGGACGAGCTGCTCGCGGATGCATTTGATCGAATTGAAAAATTGCACAAAAATAAAGGTACGCTTCGAGGACTTAAAACTGGGTTCCGCGACCTTGATAAAATGACGGCTGGATTCCAAAAGGGCGATTTGATTATCGTGGGTGCACGGCCGGCAATGGGTAAAACGACCTTTGCACAAAATCTTGCCTATAATATTGCCAGTATTAATAATAAAGGTGTTTTGTTTTTCTCAATGGAAATGGCGGCAAGCCAAATCATTGATCGTATGGTTTCGGATGTGTCAGGAGTGGATAACTGGAAAATGCAAACGGGGAATTTGTCTGACGAAGAGTTTTCGAAAATTGGTGATGCGCTTGCCGAAATGGACGAACTCCCGATTTATATAGACGACACTAGCTCAATGAATGTTATGGAGCTTCGCAATAAAGCCAGGCGCGCAGTGCACGAGCACGATATCGGCGTGATTCTGATTGATTACTTGCAGCTAATTCAAGGTTCAGACCGTTACAAAGGCCAGCGTGTACAAGAGGTAACGGAAATCTCAAGAGGTCTCAAGATTTTGGCACGTGAACTTGAAATCCCGGTCGTAGCACTAGCACAGCTATCCCGTAACGTAACAGGACGAGACAACCCGCGACCAGTACTATCAGACTTGAGAGAGTCAGGCTCCATCGAGCAAGACGCCGACCTTGTTATGTTCTTGCACCGTCCAGATTATTATAAACAAAACGATGATGACTATGAAGAAACCCATATTACCGAACTCTTGATCGCCAAACATCGTCACGGCGCCGTTGGCAAGATTGAACTCTACTTCCACCCAGAGCTTCTCCGCTTCATGTCACTTGATAAAACACGCGAATAAGTGCTATAATGTTTATGTGAAGAAAATTATAATTTCCAAACTTTTTTTATACCGATACCGGTTCGTTATTGGCTATATCGTACTAGGCGCGTCCTTCATTTTTCTGTTATTCTTCCTACCTTTAATCTCTCAATCGGGTCTATCGGCAGCCGAAATGGATTCAGCAACCAGCTCTTATTATCTAAGCTATGATGCTCCATTACATGGCGACGTCGTTGATTTACCGTACCGGTTAGTCCAAAAACTATCCATCTTAATCTTCGGCCTTACGCCATATTCCATTAAGCTTCCAAGCATCATTATTGGCTTATTCTTTGGTCTTCTATTGGTTCTTTTGTTAAACCGGTGGTTCAAAAGCAACGTTTCGCTCCTTGCATCTATTTTGATGATTCTGTCCACTCCATTCTTATTCCTTGCCGGCTCTGGGACGCCATTAATTATGATCGTATTCTGGCCGACATTATTACTGTGGTTAGGCTCCAAGATTCAAGGAGAAAATCGGCCAAAACCAATGTATTCACTTCTTTTCTCGATTGCATTACTCCTTGCAATCTATACGCCATACATGATTTATTTTGCAATCTTCTGTGTTTGTTTTGTATTTTTGCAACCACATCTGCGTTTCATTCTTAAAAGCCTGCCAAAACTTCCGTTAGCTATCGTCGGAATAATCATTATAGCCGGCATTACCGCCCTCACTATGAATATTATTAGTCACCCAACTACCATTATGGAATTATTGTTCGCAGACGGATTTGAAATTACCAAATTCTTTTCGAACATTGGTAATGGTCTAGCACCAGTATTCTTATGGAATGGCTCACTAGAAAACGTGTTCTTAGCACCACTTATCAGCTTACCAGTCTTTGCGCTAGCTTTAATCGGGCTATTTTCTACTACTAAAGGGTTCTTCGCCTCACGCAACTCCATCGCCTCTCTGCTTCTTGTTTTCACAATTGCCATCACCGGCTTTAACCCACAAGCTATAATCTTCTTAATTCTCCCATGTTCAATTTTAATTGCACACGGGCTGAAATATTTGTTGGAAAAATGGTATGGCCTTTTTCCAGAGAATCCATACGCCAGAATCGCCGCCCTTATCCCATTATCCCTACTCTTTGCTGTAATGCTAATTCCAGGCTTGCTCCAATATGTCAATGGGTATCGTTACAATCCAAGTGTGGTAAATGAGTTTAGTTACGATTTAGAGGTGATACGTAGCAACCTAACCACCGAAACCTTACTCGTAAAAGACAATTACGATTTTTACAAAATATTAAGCGATTCAACTAGTCTAACCATCGTTAATGATCTAGGCGACAAAACCTATGAAAACTTAGCGATACTGCGCGAACAAACTGATGACGAAAAATATGTCCTTAACAGAATTATTACCTCACCAATGCGAGAGAATTCTGATATAATATATCTATATACAGTAAAAGGAGAATAAAATGGGGCAGACAATGGACCAGATGAAGCTTTTAAACCAGCTTCGCAAAGCACAAAAAGAACTCAAGAATGAAATCGTAGAAGTAGAAGCCGGCGATGGCGCAGTAGTAATTCAGATTAATGGTGAACTCAAGGTCAAGAAAGTCAAAATCGACCCAGCCAAAGTCGACCTAGATGATATCCACGAACTCGAACGCTGGATTGAGAACTGTATGCGCGATGGTTTCGCCAAAGCTCAAGAAATCGCCACCGACAAGATGAAACCACTGATGGGCGGTCTCTCTGGTCTAGGAATGTAATATTAATTAGGTGCGGATATGCTTCCAAAGGCCCTAAGTAGTGTTGTAGATGCGCTAGGATTACTGCCTGGCGTCGGTCAAAAAACCGCAGAAAGGTATGCGTACTATCTTTTTAAATCCGATTCAAAAATTGCCGAAGAAATCGCCGACGCACTATCTGAGCTGCACTCAAAAGTAAAATCCTGCCCAGTAACCTTTGCTCTCATTGATGCCGATGAAGATATTTCACCACTCTATACTGACGATCTGCGCGATAAGACCACAGTATTAGTGGTCGAAGAGCCTCTCGATATTTACGCTATCGAAGCCACCCACGGCTATAAAGGCACCTACCACGTTTTAGGTGGCGCTATTTCTCCAATTGACGGCATCACCCCAGATCAATTACACATCAAAGAATTAGTCGAACGTGTCAAAAAAGACAAAGTCAAAGAAATCATCATTGCCACCAATCCTTCAGTGGAAGGGGAATCAACGGCGCTACTCCTAGAAAAAGTCCTGCACGAGGGAAATCCGGACTTAAAACTCACCCGACTCGCCCGCGGTTTACCACTAGGCGTAGATTTATCCTATGCCGATCAAATCACTTTGACCGCCGCCTTAGAAAACCGCACTAATCTATAAAAATAGCCCCCTTTTTAAGGGGGCTTTTTGTTAGATTTTAATTACCGCGCCAGGTTTAACCCAGGTGTAATTAAATCCGGAGCCAACAAATCCCATCATAGACGGATAAGCATCCATTCTAGGATCATTTGCTCCAAGGTGAATGTGTCCAAAATAAATTTGGGCATCTTTGAGCTGCAACTCGTCAAGAATCTTACGTAGATTGTCGATTCTCTTGACGTCAACCTTGTTAGGCGTCCAGAAGCCGAAAGCGCTCCCGAGCGGACTAATCGTCGGCGGATAATGCACGATTACCGTCTTTAATTTGTTCTTTAATAGACCGCAGGTCTGAAGCATAATGACGGCTTCTTTAGGATTTAGATCCAAAAGATTAGTGCTGATAAGCGCCATTTTACTCTTAACACAGTGCGAAACGTATCCAATATAATGGATACCGTACTTTTCGAAATAACCATCCTTGGCCAATTTCGTGTAAAAGCGCTGCTCAGGAGGAAGCGCCTTCTCAACGGTGATATCCTTCGTCGAAAAATCGTTCGGTACCATTTCGCCATTACCGGGAAGATAATAAATCTTCACCTTATCTTTGGCGGCTTCAGAAAGCGGTTTAACGGTCTCTTCAATGACCGCTAAAAGCTCTTCTTCCATACATTTGTTGAATTTTGCGAAGTGTTCAGCCATGAGCTTACGAAAAACTGCGGCATGAACCGACTCAAATACCCATTCTTTTGGAATATCAGGAATTTCACCGATGATTCCAGAAAGAGCAGAGAGTAGTTCAGAAATATCAGTTTCACCACGCCGAACCTCGTAAAAGATTTTTACGATTCGATTCATGCGAGGACCACGCGCACCGGCACCATCACCATTAATAATCAGCCTATCGCCTTTTGCCATATTCATAATAGCGTCCACGGTTTGCTGAATTAGGTCATAGTTACCATGCAAATCATTGACAATATACGTTGCCATACACTCACCCCTTTTTAAAATACTAGTCAGCCAAAAAACTGCTCTATCTTATTATTATACCAAATTTTTGCTATTTTGTCAATAATCTTCTAATGCTTTAAAATCAACCTTGGCTAATTTTGTCTTCGGAAGCTCTGGAATAAAGCGAATTTCACGCGGAATTTCGTATTTTGCTAGGTATTTCTTATAGATATTCATCAGTTCTTTTCTAACGGCACGTTCAGAAGCTTCTGGCTTCAATACTGCAAATACTACCACCTTCTCACCACGTAACTTATCTTCGCGACCTACTACGGCACAGGAAACTACATTTTTGGATTTCAGAGTTACATCCTCGATATTAGCCGGATAAATATTATAGCCATTTGAGATAATCATCCTCTTCAGACGAGAACGGAAGTGAATTACGCCACGTTCATCAGCATAGCCAATATCACCAGTGCGAAGATATTTTTTGCCACCAACCACAATAAACGCCTCTTCGGTCTCTTTTGGCTTATTGAGATAACCCTTCATCACTGAAAGACCACGTACCAAAATCTCGCCATCATCGCCAAGTTTAGCTTCTTTTTTAGTCTTGAGATTCATAATGAGAACGTCATTATCTGGAATCGGATAGCCAATTGAATCAGGCTCCTCGGCTACACTCTTTGGTGAGAAAATGAATCCACCAGAAGCCTCAGTTAGACCGTAACCATTCTCGATCACCGCCTTAGAACCGTGAGATCTCAAGAATTCGTTAATTTTCTCTTTGCTCGACATGCTAATCATGTCGCCACCAGAAACCACGAATTTAACGTGCTTCAGACCGTCCTTTTTGAACTTAATCTTCGTAAGATAGTCAAAAACGGTCGGCACACCAACCAAAATATCCACTTTATACTTAGTAATATATTTTTTGAATTTCTTCGGATTAAATTGCGGGATTAAAAAGGTTCGCGCGCCGAAGTAAAGTGGCATATGAATACAGCATCCTAAGCCAAAAGCGTGGAAATTTGGCAAAAATGCCATGAAAGAATACTCTGGCTTGAATAACTCTGGCACCAAATACTTAGCTCCGAGTGCCTGGGCGTTAAAGTTTAAGTTCGAGAGAATAATACCTTTCGGCTTACCAGTAGTACCACCAGAATACATAATCACTGCATCGTCTTTGGCATTTACCCGAGCGTGAGGATTCCCGATGTATTTACTGGCTTTATTGAGGAATTGGTCCCAAGTAATCACGTGCTGAGACTTCTTGATGTGGTTTTTGCGACCTTTAGTTAGTTTATAAATCACCCGCACAATAAAATCCATCGAACGAGTTGGCGAAACGACCACTACCTGTTCAACATTGGTATTCTTAATCACCGCCTCAACCTTAGGATAGCTCACATCCACACAGAGAATAATCTTAGAATCAGATTGGATAAGATAATCTTCAATCTCTTTTTCGGAAGACAACGGATGTACCATGTTCGCCACAGCACCAATCTCATTCACTGCATAAAAAGCGTAAATAGCCTCTGGAGTATTTGGCATACAAATCGTAATCCGGTCACCTTTTTCAGCCCCGAGAGATTTGAGCGCCGCCGCCACGCGATTAATCTTCTTGATTAAATCTTTATATATCACCTGCGTGTCGAAAAATTCCAACGCGACATTGTGCGGCCATTTGCAAGATGCCTCATAAACAGCATCATATAAACCACCCTCAAAATATTGAATATCCTTAGGCATTCGGTCGATATAGCCATATTTGGCACGCTCCAGGCGCATATCGATTTTACGTAAGGTATTTTTAATCTTATTGTATACAAATTCGAGCATGCTACTATTTTATCATTTTTTGTCGCAAAGTGGTATAATGAAAATATGGATAAGAATTTTAAAGTGCGGGTAACTGTGGGGCTGTCCATGTTTATCGTGGCAGTAGTGGCACTCTATACTTTCGATAGTATCCCATTCAAAATAATCTATACGATCTTTTCAATCGTGGCGATGATCGAGCTATTTAGCTTCTTCAAGCGAAAATACAATGTTAAAAACATCCTTCTAGCCATTATTGAACTATTATTCATTGGTGGTGGCATCTCATTCGTTATCCAAACCGATTTAGTCCGATTCTGGTATATTATTCTCGGTGTTTGCGGCTACGATATTTTTGCCTATCTCTTTGGTAAGCTGTTTGGTGGCAAAGTTTTTGGCAAAGCCCGTCCATTTCCGCACATCTCTAAGAATAAAACTTGGGAGGGAACCATCCTCGGACTTCTCATGGCCATAGCCATGGTCTTTATCATGATGTCAATTAGAGGCACCTACGCCGGCGAATGGATGTATCTTCTCTGTGGACCTTTGGCCCTAGTGGGTGACCTATTCGAAAGCTACATGAAGCGCAAATTCAACGTCAAAGATTCCAACGAAATCCTTATCAAAAACAAATTCTTCTCGAAACTTGAAATGCTTGTGGGTGGTTCAGAAGGTCATGGCGGGTTCTTAGATCGTCTCGATTCAACAGCCTTTGCTACGACGATTTTGTTAATCATCACATTTGTGGTATCATTATAAAACTATGTTTAGTATTCACGCTGACAAAAAATTTGAGAGGTTTGAAGACGTTACGCCTGAACTTTTGAAAAAATCAGGCGTGAAATTATTGTTGTGCGATTTAGATAATACCTTGAGGCTTCACTCTGAAAAAGAACCTGCCGAAGAGCTCGCTGAATGGATTGAAAAATGCAAAAAAGCAGACGTTAAAATCGTTATTATTAGCAACAATGGTCGCAAGAAAATGATGCGTAAATTCTGTGAACCACTCAATGTCCCTTGTGTCTGGTGGGCGAAAAAACCTCTGTCCGTTAAACTGACCGCCACTATGGAAAAGTATCAATTTAAACCAGAAGAAACCGTGATGCTCGGCGATAAATGGTCCACCGACGTGCTCGCGGCGAAGTTTGCAAAAATCAGGGCCTGGAAAGTAGAGCACCGTCGTGACATCATCAAAATCTAAGAAATCTCTTATTAACGGTCCGACCATTCTCACCATCCTCCGGATGATTCTAGTATGGCCAGTCATCGCTGGTATCTTCATCGAAGGATTACCGGCCAAAATCGTCGCGTTAGTTTGTTTCATTCTTGGTTCAATCACCGACAACATCGATGGTCGCTGGGCTAGACATGACAAAATCGTTACCGACCTTGGCGCCTTTCTCGACCCCCTAGCCGACAAAATGCTCACCAACTTAACCTTTCTTGCTTTTGTGATTCTCGGACAAATGCCACTCTGGATGTTTATGGTGATTATGATTCGGGATTACGCTGTGGATGGTCTTCGCATGATCGCGGCCAAAAAGAACGTCACTATTTCAGCTTCAATTTTCGGCAAAGTCAAAACCACCATGCAGATGATCACTCTCATTTCAATGCTGCTCAATCTCATCTTGGCATGGGAGCCACTAACTATTATTAATACTGTATTATTATATATTGTGATGTTCCTCACTATCTATTCTGGTATTGATTACCTCGTAAAGGGGCGAAAACTTATGATATAATATAAGATATGTATCAAAAGTTTAGCGATTTTTTAGAAAATAAGAGTAAAATTTGTATCATTCAAGCCGAAAATCCCGACGGGGATTCTCTTGGGAGCGCTCTCGCACTAGATTATTTGCTAGAAGGAAAAGAAATTTCTCTGTATTGTCCGGTAGACATTCCAAAATATCTCCATTATTTCGGTGACTGGTCAAGAGTCACGAATGAATTCGATTTTAAAGCTGATGGTTATATTATTGTTGACACGGCAGCAGAGATTTTACTGTCCAAACTTCTTGACGACACCGCTATCAAAAATCGCCTCTACTCAGCACCGGTACTAGTTATTGATCATCACGAAACCGAAGACGATATCAATTTCCCACACGAGAGCATTATTGAGGTTAAACCAGCCTGTGCAGAATTAATCTACGAAATCGCCGCGTCTGAGAAACTTGCTATCAACAAACCAGCCGCCGAAGCAATCCTGCAGGGCATCTCATCAGATACCCTAGGTTTTACGAGCTCGGCCGTATCCGCTCGCACTTTTGAAATCGCCGCTGAACTAACCAGACTAGGCGCCAACATTTCCGAACTTGAAGAAAACCGTCGCGAATATATGAAAAAATCACCACGTATTCTAGATTACAAAGCTGATTTGATTAAGCGCATTGATTATTCACTAGATGGCGACCTCGCCACCGTGCATATTCCATGGGACGACATTAGAGAGTTTTCCGACGAATATAATCCAAACGTTCTTATTCTAGAAGAACTCCGTTTAGTCGAAGGTGTCAAAGTCGCCGTCGCAGTCAAAACTTATCCCGATGGCAAAGTCACCGGTAAAATCCGTTGCGCCTATGGATACGGTATCGCCGAACAAGTTGCCGGCTATTTTGGTGGTGGCGGTCACGAATATGCTGCAGGCTTTCGAACCTACGACACATCTTACGAAGAAGTATTAAAAGACCTTGTCAAAATCGTCCCGGAACTATTAGCAGGAGCCGAACATGCTTGAGCTCGCCAAAACTAAAGATATAATTCTAGGCGAGCCTAAACTAACCGTAGTTTTTTTGCATGGCATTGCAGCTGACTCATCAGACTACAATAACTTGCTTAAATACCTAGCAGTTGACGCCAAACTTGATAATATACGCTTGGTTACTTTTGACTTACTTGGTTCTGGCAAATCATATACCTCGGACGAGCTTGAGTATAATTTTGAAGAACAACTCGAAGCTCTCAAAAACTCTGTCGACAAACTTGGCGAAGGACCGTTTGTTATCGTGGCGCATTCAATGGGCACCATGATCGCCACAAGATTTGCCGATGCACACAAAAGGTTAGTAAAAGGTCTGGTTTTAATCTCGGCGCCAATCTACAAAAAAGAAGATATTGAAAACCCAATGTACCAAATCGCCATTGATAGTTTCCGTGAAGTAGTTGGAAGGAAAAAGCACGGGCTTTTGACCGCCAAATCCTTCAACAACGAAATTAAAAACATCGTGTCAAACAAACACAACTACGATTTTTTGACACGCGTTTCAATCCCTACTACAATAATCTATGGTGAGTTAGATAAAATCATTGCCGCATTTAACTTGCCGGGGTTGTTAAAAGAAAACCCTAACATAAAGGCCATTAAAACACCTGGCCCGCACGGCATCACGATTGATAAATACAGCAAAATTTCAGCCGCAATTAAAAACTTCTTGAAGGAGGAAGCATGAAATTATATAACACCGCAAGTAAGAAACTAGAAACCTTTAAACCATTGTCTGACGTGGTCAAGATTTATACTTGTGGACCAACGGTTTATAATTTTCAACACATCGGAAACTATGCGGCTTATATTTATTGGGATTTGCTAGTCCGGACGCTCATTGCTAACGGCTACCAAGTCAAACGAGTTTTGAACATTACTGACGTAGGACATTTAGTCTCAGACGCCGACGACGGGGAAGATAAGCTAGAAAAAGGCGCCGCCCGTGAAGGGAAGAGCGTAGAAGAAGTCGCTAACTACTATATTGATGACTTTATGAAAAACTTCCGGGCTCTAAATCTAAAAGAGCCAGAAGTCATCGCCCGTGCCACGGATTATATTGAAAAAGATGAAAAAGCCGTAGACCAAATGACCGTTAATGGCTATACCTATGAAACCTCGGATGGCGTTTATTTTGACACCGCTAAATATGATAAATATGCTGATTTTGCCAAGTTAGATTTATCCGGCCTTCAAGCTGGTGCAAGAGTCGGGTTCTCCGATGAAAAGCACAACGCCTCAGATTTTGCCGTCTGGAAATTTATTAAGCCAGGTGAAAAACACGCCATGCGCTGGGATTATCTTGGTCGGCCAGGTTACCCAGGTTGGCACCTAGAGTGTTCAACCATTATCCACGAAGAACTCGGCGAGCCAATTGACATCCATTGTGGCGGTATCGATCACATACCAATTCATCACACCAATGAAATCGCTCAAACCTTCGCCGCTTACGGGCACGAGCTATCTCGTTATTGGTTACACTGTGACTTTATTAATATCGACGGGCAAAAAATCTCGAAATCACTCGGCAACGTCTATTTATTGTCTGACTTAGCCAAACGTGGCTTCTCGCCAATGGATTATAAAATGTGGCTTCTGTCTGGTCACTACCAAGGCGCACGCAACTTTACTTTTGAATCACTTGCCGGTGCAAAGGCTAGAAGGCTTAATTGGCGAAATCGCATTGCGCTTTGCTACCAAAAAGAAATTGTCGGTGGCACTGATGTATATGAAAGGGTTTTGGAAGCCGTATCAAATAATCTCAATTCAGCCGAAGCTTTCGCAATCATCGATTCTTCAACTATTGCACTTGAAGATTGGAAAAAAATCGATGAGCTATTTGGTTTGAATCTAATTACCGATACGCCAGACGTTTCAGAAGAAATTGTCGACAAAATCATCGCCCGTGAAAAAGCTCGCGCCGACAAAAACTACGCCCTTAGTGACGCAATCCGCGATAATCTTCTCACTCGTGGTATCGCTCTTCGCGACACTCCCGACGGCGCTGTGTGGGAATATAATAATTAGTATTACTTTCAAAGCGTGGGTCCGCGCCAATAAAAATGATTAAACAAAACTACGTTAAAAACTAATCTGCTTATTTTGTATCGTAATAATTACATCGTCACGTGGCATAATCATTGTGTACGTATACCCATTTAGTGGTGATCCACCCACAAGAGTAATTTCAACCGAAGAATTATCCTGTAGCTTAGTTACGGTCATAGTACTCTTAGGGCCAACAGCAGCTAAATAATCATCAGCCCCTAAATGTATTGTTATAGTTTCTCCATAAATAAAATCACTGTTAACAGTTACGCCATCCCTTGTCGTGTAGGCCGTAGGCCCCCAATTAAAGTTGACAAAAGACACATTGTAATATGCCAACTCTTCTTCCCACACCGCATTCAAATTAATAGTGCTGCTACCACCAACATTCCTGATTGTATATGTATCACCAGGCTGATAAGTAGTACCAGAGCAAGCTTCATTAGTTACCGTCCCAT
>CAMJSX010000004.1 GCA_946408595.1 uncultured Candidatus Saccharibacteria bacterium
ATATTATAACATAATTTTAATAAAATTTAGCTCTTGCGTTTTTCCTTATGATTATGTATGATTAGTATAAGGATAAGCGAGGTAATATGTTAGATAGTAACCAAGACCAGCACAGAGTTGTAGTCTCACGCCAGCCGAGAGTATCTACGGCGGTTAATCATAAGAATACAGTTAGACCGACCATGCATAGCGTCCAACAGGCTCAAACGCAACCGACAGCCCAGGAATTAAAAGCCGCTGCCATTAAGAAAGTCTTAAACACCACTGCAAAAAGCGAGACTCAAACTAAGAAGAGTAGTCACATCCACTTTGGTTTCAAGCGAGTATTACTTGCTCTCGCTTGTTCGGCAGTGGCAGTTTTTGCGATTGTTTATTTTGTCAATCTGAACGCACCTAATATTTCTTTGAAGGTCGCCGCAATGCAGACCGGGATCGAAGCGTCTTATCCAGCCTACATACCGATGGGTTATAGCTTATCTGACATTACCTCAGAAAGTGGCAAAATCACTCTCAACTTCAAAAATTCCGACACCGAAGAAAAGTATTCAATCATAGAAGAAAAATCATCTTGGGATACGAACGCCTTGTTGAACAACTACGTTCGCAAAGAATACAATGACGACTACACAGTTGTCAAAGAGCAAGGTTTGACTATCTATATTAATAATAGCAATGCGACCTGGGTGAATGGCGGAATAATTTATAAACTGATTGCACCGACGGATTCTCTCACCAAAAAACAGATTAAAAGAATTGCCGTTTCTCTCTAAAAGTGGTATAATAATAGCATGAAAAAAGCTATTACTCGTTTTGCACCAAGCCCAACCGGCTATATCCATATCGGAAATGTTCGTTCCGCTATTTATCCATATTTAGTTGCCAAACAAAGCAACGGGAAACTGATTCTTAGAATTGAAGATACTGATCGTGGACGCTATGTTGAAGGTGCAACCGAGCTAATTGAGGATACTTTGAAATGGCTTGGCCTAGATTGGGACGAAGGTCCAATCGTCGGCGGTCCAAATGAACCATACTTCCAAAGCGAACGTAAAGATATTTATGTCAAATGGGCAAAGAAGTTGATAGATGCTGGACGCGCCTATGCCGATCCAACCCCAGAAGAAAAGATTGACGAATATCGCCGCGAATGCAATGAGAAAAAAATACCATTTCTATATCGTAATTTCCGCCCAGAAAACCCACCAAAATGGGAACCTGGCATGCCAATCCGTCTAAAAACTATTCCAAAATCGTATGATTGGCATGACGAAGTAATGGGCGATATGCACACCGGACCAGAAGTCTTGGATGATATTATTTTGATTAAAAAAGATGGCTTCCCAACCTATAATTTTGCCCATATCGTAGATGATGCCGAAATGGACATTACCCACGTCATGCGTGGGGTTGAATATTTATCCAGCACGCCAAATTATTTGGCCTTGTATGAAGCTCTTGGGCTTGATCGACCACTTCTAGTGTCTTTACCGCACATTTTAGCGCCTACTGGTAATAAGAAGCTTGGTAAACGCGACGGAGCTAAATCAGTAACCGAATACCGCGATGACGGCGTACTCCCAGAAGCAATGTTAAACTATCTTGCTTGCCTTGGCTGGAATGACGGTACTGAACAAGAAATCTACACTAAGGACGAACTAATTAAGTGTTTTTCAATCGACCGCATTCAGAACTCCGGCGCTCGTTATGACGAAACTAAACTATTATGGATGAACGGGCAATGGATTCGTCGCATCTTTGATGAACAAGGCGCCAGGGCTCTATATGACCGCACTATCGGTTTTTGGCCAGAAGAAGCCGAGAACTATTCAGAAGATTATCGCGTCAAGGTTCTGTCGATTATTTATGATCGTCTGAAAACCTTATCAGATCTAAAGACTATGACTAACTATTTCTTCACCGAACCAGAAATAGACATCAATGCCATCGTCGAAAACAAATTCCTGAAGAAAATGAGTGAAGCCGAGATTGAAAATCTCCTCAAAGTAGCAATCAAGAAATTATCCAGCATCAAGGAATGGAATGAAGATGAACTACAGACAGCACTCAACGAACTTTTGACCGAAACAGGGAAAAAGCCAGCCGAATTATTCTCCCTCATTAGAATATCAGTTTCTTTCGCACCATTTAGCCCAGCACTAAACCTCACCCTAGCAGTCCTAGGGCGTGAAAAATCACTCGCTAGACTAAACGCCGTAGCAAGAAGTATTTAATTAATTAGTATTCCTCTTCTTCTTCATCGTCTTTGCGACGTTTTGCTGCAATCAGGAAGAACAAACCTGTTGTAGCAGCAATTGCTGAAGTGACCGCAAGACCAGTAGCCAGTGGAGTACCTTCGTTAACTACGGTAGTAGTCACGCCCGCTGGATCAGCATAAGAAAAGTTCACAGTATTTCCCGAATTAACCTTCGTGGTATTCGTAGTGGTGTGGTTAGTTGAATCTGAGGTAGATGAAGTATAAGCTGTGGTATTAGTAGTGCTATTATATGTCGGCGTATTTGGTTGGAGATTTCCAGGATCAACCGGATTAACTGGAGTAATTGGGTTATCATTTTGATTGTCTTCTGGAGTCGTGATAACACCAGTGACTACACTAATAACTACTGTACCTTCATATGTACCAGAAGCGATAGTTGAATCAGCTTTCGCACCGAAATAAACGTTTTGGGTAGCCGAACCAGTACCAGTTAGAAGCGTATTTGGAGTTGCATTCTTAAGAGCAACTTGTTTATAGGTCACATCATCGGTCGACCAACCCCAGAATTTAGTGTTGGTGGTGTTACTTCTAGTCCAATCAGCCGAAAGTGTTGGGATGGTATCACTAGAAAAAGAGCTAGCTCGGTTAGAAAGAGCAGCGCTAGTGGTAGAGTCGCTAGTCATTGATGCGGTAAAACCAGCTGAGTTATTAGTTGCAATATTCAAGGTAATAGTATTTATTAATAAATCACTTACCCATTTGCCAGCAGATTGATTATATGTCAAAGAACCAGATGCCATTACATCTGGAGTAGTAACGGAAACCGCAAGTGATTCCTGAACGTTAACCTGAAAAATTACATCTTCTTCCGTCGCCTTCGCCACAGAAAAGAAAAACATTGGAGTCAAAAATAAAGCAAATATAACTATAGAACAAACTATGTTTATGTTAAATTTTAGTGTGTTATGCCTGACCATAAGCATATTATAACACAATCATTTTATTTTGTGCTAAAATTATAGAAAATAGTTATGGATATTTTAAGAAATGAATGAAAGTTTTCCACAAGGCGACAAGATAAAAGGCTCAAAAGCATGGTTAGTCCTTTTAATAATAGGTATTTTAGAGGTTCTCGGTGGAGCAGCTTGTGTCCTGGTGATCTTTTTAATGCCAAAAGAAGTTTTACCAGATTTAGATTTTCCAGAAGTGCCATCAGCCAAAGTGGAGAACAAGTTTTATAGCCATTTGACTGGTCTACCAGTAGCAGACGAAGCAGCAATCACTGCACCAACTTATTGTATTCAGACACCAAACGGTACCGACGGAGCAAGACCACAGGCTGGTCTCGATGAAGCTGGCGTTATCTTTGAAGCGATCGCCGAAGCAGGCATTACTCGGTTTGCCGCAATCTATCAAAATCCCTCGTCGGCAGTAATTGGCCCAATTCGCTCGCTCCGTTTATACTATTTACACTGGGATACACCATTTGACTGCACGATTGTCCACGCTGGTGGCGCCGATGACGCAATAGCTGCAGTACGAAGCGGTGGATATAAAGATTTGTCAGAAAACTACTGGTATATGTATCGTGAATATAATGGTGGAAGGGCCTGGAATAACCTATTTACCACTTCAGCCTTGCTTCGGCAAATGAACGCCGATTGGGAACATGGTAATTCTAACGTAATCGGGTTTAAACGCATGACGCCAGAAGAGTCTTTGAAGGCTCGAGCAGACGCTGTAGCCAAAGAAAAACTTATTATTACTAAACCGACCACCGAAGATTTATCCAAACTCACACCTAAAGCCTCGAGTATTAGTATTTGGTTTGGTCGTTCGGCAAATTTCAATGTGATTTATACTTATAACTCAGAAACTAATAAATATGCTCGTAGCTATGAGTCCGGTGCAGCACACGAAATCTACGCTTGTCCGAAAGAAAGCTTAGGTGAAGTAAACCCAAATACAAACTGCAACTTAACGCAGCTTAGCCCATCCGTAGTAGTAGCAATGATTGTAGAAGAAAGAAAAGCTTGGGATGGTTATCACGAAGACATTACCACAATTGGTTCCGGCACAGCATATATTTTTCAAAACGGTGACGTAATTGCAGGCACCTGGAAAAAGAACTCCGTTGGAGAACAAATTCAGTTCTTTGACGGGGAAGGAAAAGAAGTCGCCCTCGCCCCAGGGCAAACCTTCGTCGAAGCCGTCCCCGCCTATGGTGGTGTTGAATATTAGATAAGTTTGTGTTAAAATATAACTACTTGGTTCCGTCGTCTAGTGGTCTAGGACGTCTGGTTCTCATCCAGAAAATCGCGGGTTCGACTCCCGCCGGAATCACCAAAGTAAACAAAATGAACCCGCAGGGTTCTTTTTGTTTACTTTGGTTGGTCCCCGACAGGGGACCGAAGCCGCGAAGCGGGTTCGCTCGCCAAAGGCGAATAGCCGAAGCGAAGCGGAGGCTAACTCCCGCTAAGCTATTTACGACCCGAGCACACAACGCACAGAGGTACCGTAGAGGCGACTGTAGCCACTGGACGGAACCACAGCGCTAGAAACGACGTAGAGGGTGTACATACTGCTAGTACTGTTCCACGTAGAGGACCAGAAGTAGCTGTAGGAGCCCTGATTGTACGCCGAGCTATTGACGAAATACCCAGAGAGCGGCGTAGAAAGGGCGTTGCGCAGTGCTGCTGCTTGTCCAATCGTAGCACCACTATAAGCTGCGTAAAGAGTGCCGTAGTCCGTAATCCTCGTCGTACCGCTATTAGTATTACCTGTTGGAAGACGCCAGCCTGCTGGGCAAATGTCAGATTCTATATCGCGCCAAGTATCTGCCACATCCACCCCAGCATTACTGGCATAACAATACGATCCGGCACTAGCGGCACAATAATTATAATACACACCGATTTTACCGCTACCTGGGCCATAAGCGATTGGTGATATACTATCTGCCGTCCATTGGTTGGTGCTTGGATCATGTGCACAGTAAGAAGCGTTAGCGCACGTTCCACTTGTGGCAATATATGGTAAGTTATATGAGTTAGTCCAGCTACCACCGCTCAAAGTTTTAGTTTGCACTGCCGCAGTGGAAAATGAACCGGTACAAGTATTGCCGTCATACGAGCCAGTTAAAAGACAAGAAATAGCTTGTGCTGAAGCATTGGTGTTGCTTGTAGACAAAGTAATCTTATCAGTACCACTATAACTTGGTAAGGCTTTAGAGAGATCTAACCTTAGATTATCTAGCATCCAAACTTTACCATCGCAAAGTTCCGCCACCCAGTAAGCTTCATTATCGCGCGAGTCATATACAAGCTGTGGAGTAATAGCCTCATTTTTACAATTATTATTTGGTGTAGTTCCTGACGCCGAAACTGTAGCAATGTCCGTAGTTGCTTGTTGGCTAGTAATAGTAATAGTAGCATCACCTGAAGGTGTGTATGAAGCAACACCTCTAGCACTACTAGTCGGGTCACCACCAGTAGCAGACCAACCAGTAACAGCATATCTTGCTGAAGAAATAATTGAAACATAGTAAGTCTTATTACGCTCTAAAGTGACAGTGGAGCCACTTGTAGTTACGGTTTGAGCTGGACCATCTTCCTTTTTAAGGGTTACACTTTCAACTCCGTTAGCAAAATTCACCGTAACCGAAACCGGATCATAACGCATACAGCGCACAGACACACCACTTATAACACTTGTCATTATTATCGGAAGTGCATTTGCTGTGCCAACCACCATATCATAATTGTATTGCTCACGATACCAAGTTGAAGACCAAATATCCGTACTAGTGCCATGGCCATGGACAGAACCACTATAATAACTACCTGAAAATGCCGTAGATAGAGCATTACGAAAAGCCACTATTTGACCAGACGTAGCATCTGCATATTGATTATATAAGTTCTGAAGTTCACCACCACCAGTTACAGAGTTATATTCACCACCAGTCGGCATGCGCCATCCCTTCGGGCAAATATCTCCTTCAATATCACGTGCAGTAGGTGCAACAGTAGTATTTGGATCGGTAGTCGGAGTGCCAGTGCCACTTGAACCATCACCATAACAAAAAGTACCAGCCGAAGCCGCACAATAATTGTAATAAACACCTACTTTACCAAGACCTTGCCCATAAGTCGTTGACGCTACAGTGTCTTTCGTATAAGAACCAACCCATCCACTACCATTATCGGCAACAGCATTCCCGCCGACGTTAACCCGAGGTTCTGAAAAGCTATAAGAAGAGGAATTCCAGTTAGAACCAGAAAGTCCAGTAATAGCATATTTGTCTGAGGCAGTCCCTCCACCATTCTTAAGATAACCCAATGCAGTATTTGAAGCATTAGTATTAGACTCACTGAGACTATTAATCACTGTTGAATCAGTGAGGTCTAGCCTTAGATTATCCAGCATCCAATAGTTTCCGTCGCAAAGCCTCGCCACATAGTAAGCCTCATTATCACGTGGATCATATACTAAAGTCGGGGTAGGCGTCTGATTTTTACAATCGCTAGATACTGGATCAGTCGATACCGGCAAAGAAGACATATCTACAGTAGCCTCTTGGCTAGCTAAGGTGATAGTAGCGTTGCTACTTGGCGCAGTAAAAACAGTAGATGGGTTAGAACTATTAGCTAATGAGCCAGCCGTAATCGTCCAACTATAAAAGCCATATTTAGTCGCATATTCGCCACCAATAGTATAATCACGTCCCTCAACAGCTTGCGTAGTTTGGTTATTAGTATATTTAACACCGTCAAAGTAAATACCGGTTGTATTGGCATCGGCAGTCTTAAATGTGATGGTATATGTCTTATCCCACTGAGCATAAAGCGTCACATTAGTGGCAGCCGTGCCAGCAATTGCATAATAGCTATCACCTTCATTATAAGTCGTACCACTACCATCCGGCCTAGTATTCCAGCTGTTAAAAGCATACCCACTGCGGGAAAAAGCATTATTTGTAATAGTGCCAAATTTATTTGCATCAATAGTTTGTGAGTTTACAGTGCCAGTGGCATCACTAGCATTTTTATCGTAAGTAATCTCCGTAGAACCAGTGTTTGCTTGTCTAGCAATACAACGAACTGGCATACCGTAACTCCTCGTAGAATAAGTAGATGCATAATACGGGTATGCTGCATTACTTTGGAAATAAAAACCATAAGCATAATCCGCACTATTAGTCTTATTCGTACGATAATAAATACTAGCGCCATTAGTAATAGTAGTGCCATTTTTATAGCCAGTTCGTGAAAAGTACATCGGCGCACTACTTAAATTAGTATAACCATTCGTCGCATATTTTCCACTCGCGCCAAAAGCAGATACATAATTGGTCAAAATATTCTGACTCACTAAAGTCAAATTTACTTCTGAATAATAACCACCATCCGTAGTAGTATCGCTGGTTTTACTTTGCGGCAACCGCCATCCCTTTGGACAAATAGAGTTTCCCATAGTTACAGAGTTGAGTGTATTAGTATTATTAGAAGCCACCGACGCCGTAAAATTATAATAATTCCCAGAATGATAATGCGGACAAGTACCATCGTTATGAGCGGCTTCACAAGCTACTCTCGTAGAATACGATGTAGCACTACCAGAGGAGTTTATATAATAATAGTATTCTCCACGATCAAAGGAATACGGCACATTGTTACTCGGAGTCCAAGCTTCGGCTGTTGTAGTAGCAGCAGTCGCAGCTGGTACCCAAGTGATAATGCCGCCAGCGCATGTTTCCGAAGCATTACTACAACTATAATTATTAGTTGCAGTATAGTTTTGCGATCCATAAGTATTAAGATCAGTATTTAAAGAAGTTAAAGCAACATAATTATTAGCTTTGGTATCCGAAACTAAATCTAGGTCCAAGTTCTGCGTCATCCAAACTCTACCGTCTTTCATCTTAGCAACGTAATATTTCTTATAATCACGATTATCATAAAGTTGATATTGGACTTCTGGCTCCATAGAATTAATTACTCTATCATTTATATCTTGCATACAAACAGCAGTATCAATGGTAGTAGTCGTTGGATTACAATCCGGTCTATTTGCTACAGCCACGATTACAAAGGTATTGGAATAAGTACCTGGCTTAGTTGTAGTATCCACTCTCGCGCCAATAGAAATGGTATAATTTACCGCCGTATTGTTGCCAGCTTCTGAAGTTTCGTCGATAACATCGCCATTAGCGGTTGGCGCTGGATGAAAATCGGTATTTGCTGCCGAATTAAACTTGCTTGGTAAATAACCCCAGGTGTTGTTTAGATTATTAGCTAATGCATAAGTATTATCTGCATAATTAGTCGGAGAAACCGCAGAAGTAATAGAAGTAAGTGCAGTATTTGCCGTAGAGTTAATTAAAGTTCTAGCACTAGCGGCGGAAGAAGAAGCTCTAATACTTAGTAAATACCCACCAAGACCATTAAGCGTCACTGAAATACCTAAATTTGAAGAAGAAGCAAAAGTGCCATCAGAAGAAGTTGGTGTTGTCAAAAGGGAAAGTGAAGAACTATCTAAGCTAAGTGTAAGAGTCGCAGCAGAAGTATCAGAAGCAAAAAGAAACGGCAAAATGAATGTCATAACTAGTATGACAATACTACCTTTAAAAACGCTATTTTTTATTTTGTGCATATAACCTGCTTACTATACTAGTATAGCATAAGCTATATTAAAAAGTAAAGGTTTTATGAATTAATAACGCAGCGAACAGCCCAACCAGCGGTTTTACTAGCTCCTCCACTACCAGGAGCAACACCACTTTTAAACATTATGAGACCGCCACCTGCATTATACTTATCTATCACCATAGGCGACCAATAAGATCCGATTTCCCCACGACGAGACGTAGATGCCCCCCCTGTTGATGATCCCTCCCCCCAACTACCAGCACAAACAAAATTGTTCGGAAAGATGCGCCAGCGTTGAACAGCAATAGAATTATTAAATTGATTGCCGCCAGTGCCATGACTACCATCTGGACTGGTGAGTTTAGTATCTAAATACGAAAAACCACCACTAACAATACTGCTACCTATATCAGAATTACCACCATAAGGTAAGTGCCAGCCAATAGGGCAAATGTCGCCATCCACATCGCCAGAAGCCATGCTATAAGTACCTTTGCCAGCAGTGGCAGAATACCAGTTGTAATAGTTACCATAACTATAAACCGGATAATCAAGATAGGCATAAGCTGGTGAAGTCTGAGTGGTGGCACCAACGCTATGAGTAACACTTGGGCTATAGTCATAAGTATAACCAGTGGTAGCAGTATTTGTGATATGGAGCTTATTCCAAACATTCAACATAGATTGGTCAAAACAATTAGTATTATGATTATCATCATTAACAACATACCGACACCAACCTGTAAAACTAGCATATGTATTGCCATTAGTTCTATTAGTTAAAGATGGTGATAAGTGATTTGCGGTGGTGGCAGCAATAGATAATGAAGAATTCTGATACCAGGTTTGTTTTAAAGCTACGGTGCCATTATCTACTAATGGATTGTTTGTATTAGACGCTGTGATTGTAGCGCTATTATCTAATCTTAAGTTTTCGCCCATCCACCAATTGCCATCAGCAAGTTTAGCTACCATATAAACGTCATTGTCACGGTTATCTTCTAGAGCAATTACACTACCATTTGGCATATTGCTATATGTTGCGCTCGTGGGATCGAAAGTTTGCATCGTAATACCAGTTTCTGGAGCTATCCAGACAGCGTAAAGAGTAATAACACCATTATTATCGGCATAAGTAGGAAAATCATTATCTGGATTGAATGTCTCATTAGGACCATAAATTTTATAAGTTCCATTTACAACATTTGTATTAATTGTCGTACGGTCTGTTGTGGTAATTTGGTTTAAACTCCAACCAGCAAAACCATAACCGCTCCTCTTATAATTTGAAGCGAAGAGATCAAACCAGTCACCCACAGCAACATTAGTATGTTTGATGTTGACCATATCGCCATCTGTAGCACTGCTATCTGCACCATTGCCATTATAGACGACCGAGTAGACTGAAGCCCAATGAGCATAAAGAGTAATACTATCGCCAACGCTAGCACTAGTGATATTATAAGTGCTGCTTACTGGATAAGCAGTGCCAGTGCCATTAGCATTTGTAGTCCACTCCTTAATCTTCCAATTAGTAAGAATGAATTTATAATAACCACCCAGAGTACCAGAACCATTACCAGAAGCATCGAGATTAATCGCCTGTGTAGAAATAGTATTTGAAGCATCGTCAGTACAATTATTATCCGAAGAGGCCCAGGATTTGCAGTTATTAACATAATTAATAATATATTGTGGCACCCACTGAGCATAAAGAGTGATAGTATCACCAGGAGCAAGACCAAGATTAGAAACTGAAGCGTTTGCGGCTATAGCAACGCCAGAACCATCTGGTGCAGTATTCCACCCAGTGAATCCCCAACCAGTACCACGAGTGAAGCTATTTGCTCTTGCCATAGTAGAATTAATCTCTACATTTTCTTGAGCAGCAGTGGTACCGGTCACTGGATATTCCGTAGTACCATTACCATCATAATATACTGTAGCAGTACCACTACTAGCCACACACCTAACAGAATAACCGTAACGTTTGTAACTATCCCAGTTTGAAGTATTATTATAAACGGGACTATAATAAGCACTAGATTGACCGCTATTAGTTGAGGTCCATAATCTAATACTACTAGTTTGACTGGAAAAACTATTGCCATTCCTATATCCGGCATAGATGAAATTGTAAGGGGATGCGTGAGCAGCATTATAATTATTAAGGCTTCCTTTAGTTTTTAAATTTTCATACTGAGCAGCTGATGGTAAGTCCCAGTTTTTAGGACAGATAGAAGTAGTAATGATGGTACCAGCAGTATAGGATGTAGTACTAGCAATGGCGGCCGCATAAGAATAATACCCACCGTAAGTGCTATCTATGAGGACTTTAGGTGATGTATAGGTTGTAAATGAATTGGTGGTTTCAAATTCCGTAGTGCTTTCAGGAAGAATAAAATTAGTAGTAATGTCTGTATCATCTGGAGTGAGTTCAATTTCATCATGATCAGCACCAAGATTTAGGTTAGTGGTCATCCAGCAGAGGCCATCGGCAAGTTTGGCGACTGTGTAACTTCTCACAGTGCCATCACGGTCGTCTGTTAAAGTAGCAGTGTCATTAATAGACGAATTATAACAAGCCATTGGTGACATATCTTGCATCGTAGCATGATTCGCATTTAGTTTGGTAAGGTTTGGTTGCCACCAAATAGCATAGAGGGTTGCGATGTTTACCGTAGTTTGGTCTACACCAAAAACACCACTTGGTTGAGAAATAGCAGCACCGCCAGGACATACTTGGTCCTCTGGATAATTAGGGTTTGCAGTAGGCTGAACACTGCACCAACCTAGAAATTCATAACCAGTGCGTCTAGGTATATTATTGCTCAAAGTAATGTAAGTGCCAGTAGTGTTACCAGTTTGAGGGTTTGGAGATGGCATGTTAGTAGTATTTGCACCATTTGCGCCATCATTAGCATCATAAGTAATACTATAGTTAACTGGATTTCCTACCGCGATGATAGTAAAGGCATGTTCATAAGTACCAGCAGTAAGAGTACCATCAACTCTAGCGCCAAGTGTAATACTATAGGAATCTGTGTTATTAGTGCATGGTGAAGTACCATTGGCACAGGCAGTAGTATTGAGAATAGTAGCGGTATCATAATCTGGAGCTGGGAGATAGTTGGTATTATTGCTAGAGTTAAGTTTGCTTGGTAAATAACCCCATTGATTATTGTACTGAGTGTTAGAAATATTTGAAAAGGTGGCTGGTGCGAGGGAGCTAGAAATGCTACTGATATACTTAGTATCGTCATCTGTATTGACTAATCTTGAGGCATTAGTTATTTCTGTAGTGTCAGTAGGATTTACAACCTTAGATTTGATACTTAGTGTATATCCCGAAACATTATTGGTAGAGACAGTGAAATTAGCCGGAGAAGAGGCCGCAAAGGTGCCAGCAGAAGATGTGGCAGCAAGATCTAGTGCGAGAGTATCATTAGTAAGCGTGAGGTTAAGAGAAGTAGTACTAGGGTTACCGAGCATGCCACCACGAGCATACGACGAATCAGTTTTGATTTGCACTGGGAATAAGATAGTAAATACAAGAAGACTAAATAAAACTACAGATGAAATACCAACAAAACGGCTATTTCTTTTATAGGAAATATAACTGCTAAAAGAAGAGCTCCCAAAATAATGTTTGTGTATGACCTGCATACATATTATATTAGCATAAGTTATTTTGTTTTGTAAAGCATTTTAGTGGTTTGAAATCTTTACTTTTTATGTTATAATTATGATATGAAAAAGATGCCAATTGTAGCTTTAATTGGTCAGACTAACGCAGGGAAGTCTAGCATTTTGAACCGCCTGGCCAGGAAAAATATCGCCATCGTAGCACGCGAAGAGGGCACTACGCGCGATAACGTAGTGGCTACAATTGACGATACTTTTATATTGATTGATACAGCGGGCTTAAAAGACCCTTCTGATGATTTTGAAGCGTCAATCCAGAACCAAATTCAAGACGCCATTGAAGCAGCAGATGTTATCCTAGTGACGCTAGATTCTTCGAAATATTTTGATTATCGCGATAAGCAAATCGCTAAAAATGCTCTAAAATCCGGCAAACCAGTTTATTTGGTTTTGAACAAATGTGATCTTGGCGACTCATTACCAATTGAGGAATTCCGCGCTCTTGGCATTGCACCAGAGAACATTTATTATGTCTCAGCCACGACCGGAGAGGGAATTACTAAATTAAAAGATGGCATAAATGTCCTTTTGAGGGGATTCCGGAGCGCGGCAGCGCGAGGTTTAGCGCGCGAGCCCCGTGGCGACGGGCGCGAGCGACGCGACCCGAAAAAGGACGTTATGCCAGCTTTGAAAATTGCACTAATTGGCCGTCCAAACGTAGGTAAATCTTCATTGTTCAACACATTAGGCAAGAAGCAACAAGCTATCGTTAGCTCGAAGCAGGGCACCACGCGTGATGTCAACCGTGTAGAAATTCGCTACAAAGGTCGCGATTTAGAGATTTTGGACACCGCGGGATTACGCAAACCTGGCAAGCGCGAAGTTGGCATTGAAAAATTTAGCGCCATCAGAACGCTCGCCGCAATCGAAGAAGCCGACATTTGTTGTCTGCTGGTCGACGCTACCGAGCCTCATAGCAAGCTCGACCAATCTCTCGCTGGCCAAATCGTCGAAGCCGGCAAGGGAATTATCATGGTGGTAACCAAGGCAGATTTACTAGACGAAGCTACCCCTACTAACTATTACGGCGAAGAAAACATCAAAAACCGCACCGCCGCCGATTTTCTGATTGACGCCCTCGAAAAAGATTTTGATTTTCTACCTTACGCACCAGTACTTATGACTAGTGCTAAAACCGGCCTCAACGCTACGCAATTATTCGAGCTCGCCCTAACTATCGACGAAGCCAGACACACCGAAGTTAAAACCTCAGACTTAAACAAAATTCTAAACGAAGCAATTGTTTCTCACGCTCCCGCCGGTCTCAAAAACACCCGGCCAAAACCAAAATACATCGTGCAAACCGACGTTTGCCCGCCTTGGTTTGTGGTCCATGGTCACGATTTAGAGTTGCTCCACTGGTCGTGGAAGCGTTATTTAGAGCGTAAAATTCGTGAAAAATACCCATTCATCGGCACGCCAATCATGTTTTCGTACCGTAGTGACGGGGATAAACTTGACAAAATCGATTAGTTGTGCTATAATTTAAGAATTAAGCGTTTTTAGGCGCTTTTTTCTTTTTTATGATAAAATTAAGGTAAGTGGGAGAAACTAAAGGAGGCTCTCATTTTTTGAGTTAGAACTCAAAGTACATTAAAAAGGAGGCTAGGGTATGAAAAAAAGACCAATCTATGTCATAGACACCAACATTTTGTTGGATTATGGCGAGATCATACCACCACCCGATAAATCAAACGTTGAGATTCGTGAACCAACGATTGATTTAAAGGGAGCACACCTGGTGATTCCTTCCGCGGTAGTGCGCGAGCTTTCCAGTTTCAAGAAGGAAAAAAGCGACCGCGGTCGGTCAGCACGTGAAGCTCTGCGACGCCTAAGAGCGCTCGTAGAGGAGCAACAAACCAACATGGCCTGGTCTTACGGGCTGGAAAATGCCATCTGGATCCCCGAGACCGGTCAGAAGATTTCTATTTTGCCCATCAACTGCAATTTCAAGAAATCTTTGCCATTCGCTCCTTCTGAAAGCGATATGGATGGTCAAATTATTTTGACCACACTGTCCGCTATCTTTAAGGAGTTAGAAATCCCTACCGATGGTAGTGCGAAAAAAGAAAGAGTCTTGGTGGCAGAATGTGACAACGTCACCCTACTCACCAACGACAATGGTTTAGCCATTCGTGCTAGACAACGTGGTATCAAAACCAGTCGTTACGGCTACAAGTATCCGGAACCCTACACTGGTAGACGTGATATCGCAGTACCAAGGGAACTCCTGGCAGAATTCTTCGCAGCGAAAAGAGTTTCGCGTATGTATTTTGAAGAAATGATGCCGGATCAACCCCGATTGGTAGCTAACGAGTTTATCGTCATGCGAGTGGAAGGCGACGAGTATCCTGGGCTTTACGTACCAGAATTTGATCCGTATTTTGCCTACATCGGACGTTATGACGCAGAGGAAGATGCTATTGTCACCTTAAAGTACGCTAGCAGCTTCCCGGTACAACCGCGCAACCCTGGTCAGGCTATCTATGCAGAGGCGCTCATGAATCCTGATTTTTCAGCCATTATCTGCACTGGCCCGGCCGGTTGTGGCAAGACCTTCATGGCTACCGTCTATGGCTACAACGCCTGCAAAGACGGTGAGTTCATCGGTGTCACGGTGATTCCGTGTGAAAGCCAAAGCAAAATTGGCGCTCTGCCTGGAGACCTTGGTGAAAAAATGGACCCCGAGGTGCAACCACTCAAAAACGCTCTCAGAAACTACCTACTCATCAGCGATTCCAAGCTGAAAAAGGAGCTCGAAGCCCTGAAAAAGTTCGGTCAGGAAGTCAAAGCTGCCGAAAACAAAGGTGCTTCGAAAAAGTGTAGTTGCGAAAACGGTCAAGATGAGGACGTTCAGAATAAACGTTCGATCAAGTCGAAGCTCAAAGACCGCGTCGATTTAATCTGGGAAAACTGGTTTTCTAGTATCCCGATCGAAAACGCCCGTGGTCGCGACTTTGCCTACGAACTGGCCATTTATGACGAGTTCCAAGACCAAAATGTCTCACAGGCCGATACGCTAATTAAGCGTCTAGGCACCGACGGCAAAATCATCCTCACCGGTGATATCGAGCAGATTCACGCCCCGTATCTTGACCGCACCAACAATGGTCTAGTCTACGCATCGCGACTGCTCTACGACAACCCGATGGTGGCACAGGTATGCTTTACCGAGGAAGAAATCATTCGCCATCCGTTGGTGAAGATTGTCGCTACTCGGCAAAAAGATGCCCACGCCAAGAAAGAACCTTAAATTAAAATCTTGCCTTCTGCAAATGTTGCAAAGGCGAGGCCTCCTGAGCCCCCGCGACTTTCGCGGGGGTTATTTTTATGGTATAATATGCTTATGAAACTAGTTGTTGGTTTAGGAAATCCAGGGGGACGGTATAATTTCACGCGGCACAACGCGGGATTTTTAGCGCTGGATTTTTATTTCAAACTTCGTGGGCTGTCTTGGGATGCTAAACCACGCTTTGGCGCAATATGTGCAAGGGAAGGCGACGTGTTTTTTGTAAAACCACAAGATTTCTATAATGATTCCGGACGTGCTGTAGCGGAATTCGCACGGTATTATAAGATTGATTTATCTAATATATTAGTGATTTGCGATAATTTCGACCTAGAATTTGGCAAAGTACGCGCTCGCATCTCCGGCGCCGCAGGAGGGAATAACGGCCTCAAGTCTATCGATACTTCTTTAAGTTCGTCAGAATATCCACGAATTCGAATTGGCACCGGAAATGACGCTCTGCGTCGGCAAATGGGAGACATAGATTTCGTACTCTCACGCTTTACCCCTGAAGAAAAAGAGAAGTTGCCAGACGTTTTACGCGAAGTCGCCACTAAAATCGACGAATTCCTTAGTTAAGACTCCAAGCGTTCATACCAAGAGCACGCAGGCGACCTTTAATCTCAAGAAGTGTGACGGTCTGGTTGAAAACCTCTGGTGGAAGGTTAGTGGCCTGCATAATCTCTTCGCCTTTTCTAAGACCAGAAGCTATCGCCTGGAGAATCAGAGTTTCCACATCAGTGTCACCGACAAGATGCGACTTTTTCAGGCGTTTTTGCTTCTTATAGTATTCTTCAGGGAATAGTTCACGTAAAACATCATCTGGTTCGGTGTAGGGAAAAGCGCCCTGTTTGATCAGTTTATTGCACCCCTGAGAATATGGATTAGTGATATTGCCTGGCACCGCAAAAACAGTCTTGCCTTGTTCAATAGCATGCGTAGCGGTGTTTAAAGAACCAGATTGCTCGGCCGCCTCCACCACTACAACAATATCAGAGAGGCCAGCAATCAAGCGGTTACGCTCCAAAAAACTAGTTCTCATAAAAACTTTTGCCCCTGGAGCATATTCAGATATAATGGCACCATTTTTAGCTAATATTTCTTCGGCGAGCTTAAGGTGATTTCTAGGGTAAATTTGGTCAATTGGCGTCCCTAGCACCGCAATAGTAGTACCGCCCCCATCCAGGCACCCCTGATGGCCGATCGAATCTATCCCATAGGCCAGACCAGAAATCACAATTACATTATGTTTAGCCAACTCGTAAGCTAGCTTATAAGCTACCTCTTCACCATATTTAGTATTATGCCTAGAACCCACGATAGCGACAGTTTTAGGGCGCTGTTTTGACACATTTTCTGGCATTTTACCATAAAAATACAATATTTTAGGCTTAAGCGCAATAGAGTTTAACACCTCTGTAAAATCGCTCTCCAGAGGTGAGATTTGGTTGATTTTTTCAGAAAAGTGTGAAAAAAGTATTGACATATTTTCTCCTGTGTGATATAATGATAGCAGTTAGGACGCAAAAAGCGTTCTACACCGCACCTAAATAAGTTATAATTTCAGCTATACTTATTTAAGTTTAGCAGAAATTGCGTGCTTTTGAAACCCTTTCGCACAATAAATTTCTTCATGGTTTATTGTTATAAGTATTACCTCCACTTTGAAAGGTCCACTTCGAAGGCATAGCAATCCCTCTAACCGGCGGGCCCCAATATTGTGTGAGGTGGGTTGCGCTTCCGGGGTTCACCCGGTATAGTAGTGAAGAGTTAGAGGGCCAAAATACCCTCAGGTGATGCCCACCCTTACCTGAGGGTTTTTTGGTGGGAAAAAACTGGCATGTTATAATGAGCTTATGGATAACAAACGAGATTCCGAACAGTTTGCCTTCGTCAATGGAAAAACGATAAGAATAGAGAACACAGAAGAAGAAAGGGCACGTATCGCCGCTGCTAAAGCAGAGCTAGATAAGCAATTGAGTGAAGGCTTGATCACTGGGGCAGAATACAACCAAAAACTGATTGAACTGAGAGTACCAGAAAAAGAAAAACCAAGACCCAAAAAAGCTAAAAAAATCAACGCACTAATTCCGATCGTATTCATAATCATCGTTGCAGCAATTCCCGAAATAATCCATCTAAACTGGCGGTTCTTTTTCCAAAACAGTCTTCTTGCGGAAGGGGTACCAAACTATAGCGACACAATGACCTCAACAATTAACAACGAACCTATTCAAATCAATCTAGAGGGGTATTCGGAAACCGGAACATACAGGGGAAGATCAATTAGGATTACCTACAAAGCCTATTACGACATCACTGGCATGGTAACTAGCGTACGAAACTATTGGGGTTTTTCGGCATATGACGCTTTGGTACCGAGGGATGTTTGCATGGTTTGGGGAAAATTAGTAGATACTTACAAAAATCACGAGGTAGATTTTTCGCAGGGGAAAAGAAATTGCAAACCTAAAATTAACGGCGTAGACATTGATGATCTCGATGCATCAGTCGTGAAAGGGAAGTTTGGCAATGACATGCTCGCTTTGCACGAGTTTTCAAATAATCATCTTATTCCAAGCACGTCGGAGATTAAAAATCAGATTCTGGGGCTGAACAAAAACGACATCGTAAGAATTACCGGGTATTTAGTTAGCGTAGACTACGACGGAATTTGGCTGAGTTCGAGTATGTCGAGAAGCGATTATGGCGATCACGCCTGCGAAGTGTTTTATGTGACCAAAATCGAGAAATAATAATTTATCTGATATAATGTGCTTATGGAATTAATTATTTTAACAATCATTGCAGGGATTTTGGGGGCGGCATTTCTCTCTTGGGGGATTTATCAAATTAGAACTGGCAAAATGGTGGCAAAAAACCGCGCTTTTGCGACAGATGAACCGCGCGAAGTAGGAGTAATTTTCGTGTATCTCGGGATACTGGGCCTAGTTTGGGCCATTAACTTCCTACTTTGGAGGTTAGATAGCTTTAATGTATTTTCTAGCGCAAGAATTCATTTGCCAAGCATCTTCGCGATGGTATCAATCGCAGTAGGGATGTGCGGACCACTGCTTTTAGTAATCTTTGGCATTTACGACCTAATTAAAAAGCGAGTTTTTAGCATCAAAACAATGCCTAGCACGAAAAAAATGATCAAAAAATACTATCGTGCAATTGGGATTTCTAAGATTATGGTCGGAGTTTTAGCTCCACTTGGAGTAATCTTTACTTTTGTGCCAGAAATTAGTGACTACGTGTCCGTCGTGCTAGTTTTAATAGCTATGGCAGCGACTATCACGCTTTGTGCTTTGATGTGTAAAATTGAAATTTCAGCTAAAAAACGGAAATAATATCTCTGCATTTTTATCACGTTTGTGCTTGACTTGGTGTGCTATGATAATATTATGGCTAAAAATTTAGTAATTGTAGAGAGCCCAGCGAAGGCGCAAACCATCGAGAAATATCTCGGAAATGATTTTAAGGTACTGGCGTCAGTCGGCCACATTCGCAAGGACACAAAGGTGGATAAGTCTACTTTTGATGTCACCTATGAAATTGATCCGGGGCACAAATCTATCATCACTGAACTGAAAAAAGAAGCTAAAAAAGCCGATAAAATCTGGCTCGCAACTGATGAAGACCGTGAAGGAGAATCAATTTCGTGGCATTTATGCGAAGTTTTGGGGCTTCCTAAAGACACAGCACGGATTACTTTTCATGAGATTACTAAACCGGCTTTGGATGCAGCAATCAAAAATCCGCGCGTAGTGGATATGGATATGGTATCCTCGCAGCAAGCACGTCAAACTTTGGATATGCTAGTCGGCTATGATTTATCAGATATGGTACGCAAAAAAGTACCAGGCGCCGTGTCAGCCGGACGCG
Organism: uncultured Candidatus Saccharibacteria bacterium; assembly: GCA_946408595.1. Classification (GTDB taxonomy): domain Bacteria; phylum Patescibacteriota; class Saccharimonadia; order Saccharimonadales; family Saccharimonadaceae; genus Nanosyncoccus. Next base: position 19,748 of record CAMJSX010000004.1, read on the forward strand.
TTCAATCACCAGCTTTGCGCCTAATTGTCGAACGCGAAAAAGAAATTGAGAAATTTGAAAGTAAATTCAGTTTTAAAGTTTCAGGTAAATTCTTTAAAGATGCAGAGTTTACCGCCATTTTAGAAGGGAAACAACCGAATACCGAAGAAGAAGCAAGGAAACTCTTAGAAAAGCTAATTCCGGCAGAGTTTAAAGTTGAGAACATCGAGGAAACCGAGGGATTGAAACCTAATCCTGTGCCATTTACTACGGCCGCTCTACAAATTGAAGCCAACGCCAAGCTCGGTTTCTCGTCTCGAACTACCATGACGGCTGCCCAAGGCCTTTACCAAGCTGGTATGATTACTTACCACCGAACCGATTCTTTGAATCTGTCTTCGCAAGCTGTAGGAGCGATGGCTGCCTATATTAAAGAGCAATTTGGCGATAAATATTTAAAAACCCGTCATTTTAAGACCAAAGACGCCTCGGCACAAGAAGCACATGAGGCAATTCGTCCGACCAGTATTTCAAGAACTACCGCCGGCAAAAACGAATATGAAAAGAAATTGTATCAATTAATTTGGGCCCGCACCTTAGCTACTCAAATGGCCAATGCCCGCGTAGCAAAGACCACCATTAATCTAAGTCATGATTTCGTCGCCAAAGGTGAAGTGGTAGTGTTTGATGGTTTCTTGAAAGTCTACGGCAAAAGTAAAGATTTGGAGCTTCCGAAAGTCTCTAAAGGCGACAAGGTGAATTGTCTAGAACTCACCGCCAAGCAGACTTTTGCCAAACCACCGGTAAGATACACTGAAGGTTCACTGGTCAAAAAACTCGAGGAACTCGGCATCGGCCGTCCATCCACTTATGCTACGATTATGACTGCCATCCAAGCCCGCGGCTACGTGATTAAGGGCGAATCGGAAGGTGAAGAACGAGAAGTAGTTGAATTAGTAGCCGAAAACGGCTCGCTCGAGGAATTACGGATTAAAGAGAAGTTCGGCGCCAACAAAGGCAAACTTATCCCAACGCCGATTGGCGAACTCGTCGCTGGCTTTTTGATCGACAATTTCAAGAATATCGTGGATTACAAGTTTACCGCCAACATCGAAAAAGATCTCGACCTAGTCGCCGAAGCTAAATTGGAGCGCGTCAAGATGCTCCGCGACTTTTACGGACCATTCCGCGACACCGTATTAATCGCTCAGGGTGTAGAACGTTATAATAATGCTCGTTTACTCGGCCACGATCCAGAGACCGGCAAGCCAATTTATGCCAAAGTCGGCAAGAGTGGTGGCTTCATTCAGCTCGGCGACAACGAAAAAAATGCCGGCGAAAAACCACGTTTTGCACCTTTACCAAAGCGAAAATCCGTCAAAACAGTAACTCTAGAGCAAGCTTTAAAGCAGCTAGCCCTGCCAACCTTACCAAGATCACTCGGCAAAGCTCCGGATGGCGCAGAATTAATCGCTGCCAATGGACCATTTGGCCCGTATTTGAAAGGTGGCAAATATAATATTCCAATGAAAGATTTTGACCCTTACACCGTAACACTAGAAGATGTTTTGCCTCTATATCAGAAAAAAGTCGACTCCATGATTGCCGACTGGGGTGAAATACAAATCATTAATGGCGCCTACGGGCCATATATCAAGGGTCCAGGACGTCGCAATAACGCCAAAATACCAAAAGATGTTGATCCGAAGACAATCACTCTAGAACAAGCTAAAGAAATGCTCGAAAACAAGCCTAAAACCGCACATAAAACTAGACGCGGCGCTCGCGGTAAGAAGAAACCTACTAAAAAGAAATAAATCTATCTTTTTATTATAGCATAACAGCTTTAAAAAGTCAAGTTTAACAGGGGTATTTTGTGGTTTAAAGATAAGCGTTTACAATTTTTATAATTTTTTTTCAGAATTGTAAAAAATGTGCTACAATAGTGTAGGAAAATGAAGAAAATCGTAGTTGACAATTCAGCAAAACTATGGTATTATAAGCATAATTAACAATATTAACAGGGTTGGAAAAGGAAAAATACTGATGGACCAAAATGCGGAAATCCTCAAAAATGCAATCTCCGGCAGCCTCAAAATAATCGAACAAGACCGCGAAAAGGAAATTATCTCGCGACGTTTTGGGCTCTCCGGCAACAAAGAAACGCTTGAACAGATTGGAGAAATGTTGTCGATTACGCGCGAACGTGTAAGACAGCTCGAAAAAGCTATTCTCATTCGTCTTCAAATTTCCGCAGAAGAAAATGAAATCCCTGAACTCGCCGCCGCCGAAAAGATTCTGGTCCGTAATCTTACCGAAATGGGGCGAGTAGCTAAATTATCTGATCTCGCTGACAAAATCTATGGGCGCACCTCTACCGCTTCAGAACGAACCGGTATTTATTTTATTGCTACCTTTGCAAAGAATTTAACTGTTGTAGAAGAGAATGATAAGTATAACGCCGCTGTCGGAATTGCTGAATACGGCGATGAAAAGACTATTCGTGGTCGCGTTGATGAAATCGTAAAGCTCATTCGCGAGAATAAAGCGCCGATGACGATTGACGAGCTTGACAATCAATTAAATTATGAGCATCCTGACCATATTAAAGCTATCGCGTCAATTTCTAAGCTGTTAGCTACCCTAAATGGTGTCTGGGGCCTCACTAAATGGCCAATGGTCAACCCGAAAAACATCCGTGACAAGATTTTTGTGATTCTCGAAGCTAGGAAAGAGCCGATGCACTTCTCGGATATCGCTAAAGAGATTAAAGACTCGAATTTCAAGCGCAAAAACGTGACTGTACAAGCCATTCATAACGAATTAATCAAAGATTCACGCTTTGTGCTTATCGGACGTGGTATTTATGCACTTTCGTCATGGGGCTACAAGAAGGGAACTATCGCCGAAATCATCACTTCTATCCTAGAAAAATCTGAGAAACCACTGACAAGAGAAGAGATCGTCAAACAAGTCTTAAAAACCCGCAAAGTAAAAGAGACCACAATCCTCTTAAACCTTCAAAACAAGAAATTATTCAAAAAAATCGACAAGAACTCTTATACACTAGCGTAATTTGTGATATAATATAAACATGGACGCAGTCATACATTTTATTCTAATGCCGATTTTCTGGATACCAGTAGTGGGGGTTTTGGCATATTTTACTTATCGCAATTATAAAAAACTCAATAAACTGAAGATTCTAAATGTAGACTCTGTGCTTTTGATGCTAGAAATTCCTCGCACCAACGACAAAAAAGAGCTCGCAGCAGAGCAAATGTTTGCCAGCTTGCATGGTATTTTACGTGATAAACAAGAGCTGAGAAATTCTGGTGGCGTGCAAGAACATTTGTCATTTGAAATTGTTTCCACGTCGGGCCAAATTAGATTCTACGTGTGGGTGCCAAAGATTTTGCAAAGCTTTGTTGAGGGCCAAATCTATTCACAATACCCAACCGTCCAAATCTACAAAATGAATGAGGACTATGTAGATGCCCGTAATAAATACACTGTCAGTTACTCTGCAGAACTTGGGTTAATTGACAACGAAGCCCTGCCAATTAAAACTTTTGATACCTTTGAAGTCGACCCACTCGCCGGCATTACCGGGACTTTGGCGAAGCTAAGCCCAGAACAAACCGAAGAAATGTGGATTCAAATTCTTACACGACCAATCCCAGATGATTGGCACAAAAATACTACTGACAAATGGGTCCGTAAAATTAAATCAGGCGGGAAATATTTATTTGGTGGGTCATTTGACTGGACTTATGTTGCAGAAATATTCCTAGCTTTATTTAGGCCGCCAGCAGGAGGAACCACATCAGAAACTAAAGTAGAATTATCCGAACGAGCCAAGACTCAAATTAGCAAGGCCGAAGAAAAAGCCACTAAACTTGGCTATGAAGTAAAAATCCGTTTAGCATATCTTGGTCACAGTGACGTAGATGCTAAGCTCAACATGCAAGCGCTCGTAGGCTCCTTCAAACAGTTTAACTCAACTAATTTAAATGGTTTCAAACAAATCGGTGGCACATTTAGTCGCGACGCATTATCGGCTTATAAACTACGTGAGTTTGCTGATCGTGGTTTTATTCTTAATATTTCTGAATTAGCCTCAGTTTATCATTTACCACATACTTCAGTAGAGACCCCAAATATTGTGTGGGCCTCTTCTAAGACCGCCGAACCACCAGCCAAATTACCAGTCATAACTGGCAACGTTTCAGAAGATGAAAATATCTCAGCCTTTGGTCTCACGAATTTCCGTGGTATTAATCATCAATTCGGTCTGCTACGTCGCGATCGTTCACGTCACGTTTATATAATTGGTCAAACCGGCGCAGGGAAGAGCGGCATGCTCGAACTCTTGGCCCTCTCAGATATCTTTTATAATCAAGGTTACTGTATTATCGATCCGCACGGAGATTTCGCTATCGATAACTTAAAGTTTATCCCAGAATCGCGTATTCAGGATGTGGTATATTTCAACCCAGCAGATACAGCTTATCCAATCGCCTTCAACCCACTAGAAGTTTATGATCCAGCCAAAAAACCAAACGTCTGTTCAGAAGTAATTGGCGTTTTAAAAAGAATGTTTGGCGATTCTTGGGGTCCTCGACTAGAACACATTCTCCGCTATACCTTACTTGCTTTGCTCGACCGTCCAGAAACTACTTTACTAGACATTTCACGTATGTTGACGGATAAAGATTTCCGAAAAGAAACCTTGGATTATTGTCATGATGTCACAGTTTTGCAATTCTGGAAACATGAATTTGGCCAATGGAATGATAAACAAGTTAATGAATCAATTGCGCCAGTTCTTAATAAGGTTGGCGCCTTCACGGCCAATCCAATCATCCGCAATATCATTGGTCAACCAAAATCCTCCTTTGATATTCGCAAAATCATGGATGAAGGAAAGATCTTAGTAGTCAACCTATCAAAGGGCCTTATCGGCGAAGACAACGCCGGTATTTTAGGCGCATTCTTAGTAACTAAAGTCCAACTCGCTGCCATGTCGCGTTCAGATATTCCAGACGTCAAAGATCGTCGTCCATTCTATTTGTATGTCGACGAGTTCCAAAACTTCGCCACAGATTCGTTTGCGGTAATTCTATCAGAAGCCCGTAAATATGGCCTAAATCTAACCGTAGCCAACCAATATGTCGCCCAAATGACTGAATCGGTGCGTGATGCAGTATTCGGCAACGTCGGTACCACCATTTCCTTCCGCGTGTCAGCCGATGATGCGCCAGTACTCGTCAAACAGTTCGAACCAACCTTTGAAGAGTCTGATTTATTGCAACTTAACAACCGTCACTTTGTCATTTCAATGATTATCGGCGGCGAAAAAGTGCCAGCCTTCTCAGCTACTACTTTGTCAATTCCGGATTCACCATCAGACAACTTTGATGCCATTATTGACTATTCTAGGGCTCATTTCGCAAGACCACGCGCTGATGTAGAAGCCGAGATTCGTGAAACTATCGAACAGTCCGAGAAATACAAAAAAGAATTGTCGGATTCTGGACGACAGGAAGAGAAAACCGTAGTGTTTGCACCAATTGCTCACGAACGTAAAACAACCGAACAAAAACCGAACTTAAAACGTCCTGAATCTCCGCAAGCAGATTTTCGTCGACAAAACTTGAGCCCAAATGAGGCTGAAGGCAAAGAAAAACTTGGTCTAAAAGATTTAGCCAGAGTCGTTGCAGAAAAAGAGGGAAAAGTTGTTGAAAAAGAAAACAAGAAGCGCGAGAAAAAAGGGAAACGTAAGCCAGGAAAAAAGGCACCAGAGGTAAAACCTAATGCTTCCCCTGTAGTTCCCGCCTCCATCCCTGTCAATAATGAGCCAACTGCCCAAGAAAACACTACAGTTTCCTCCCCTGTTAGACCAGAGGTAGTTTATGAAGAAAAAGAAGTAGTAGTGATCAACCCGTCTAAGGAGTCACTACCCCTGTCTACCCCTGTTAAAAGGACCGACAGATTCGCAGAAATCGATAATTCAGTAGATGGATTTTTAGCCATCAAACACGACAAATAAGTAGAGAATTAAACCACAATTTAAAATAAATGCAGGCCAAAAGAAAAACTAGCGGGAGCTAGAACGTAAAGTCAATCGGCTTTCCACGCGAAGTGTAATGTCGCACAATACACATTTTACGACATTAAGGATAAATCAAAAAGCCGATTAAACACCCGTCCAAGCATAAGCCCATATTCCCATAGCTCGTATATTTCCAGCTAATGTGGGGGAATTGCGTGGGCCGTATGTACTTATTTATGAATCTTGAACAAGCCCAAGAGTTTAAAAATTATTTCACAGATTTGAATCCTATACTGATAATATAGGTGAAAATCTGCCTGAAATAATTTTTAAAATCCTGGCGCGCCGTGAATCAATTCATAAATAAGTACATACGCGCCCCACATTCGCCCATGATCGCCCATTTTTTGCCTGATTTGCCCGGATTTTTGCGGATTTGACATTTCCCCGTTTTATTTCCCTATTTTACTTTTTTCCCTGTTTCCCTACTATTTTTGTATATATTTATTATTGAAAAATTCCCATTTTCCGAACAAAAACCGAACAGAAGAGAAGAGAACAGTATCTAGAACAAAAACCGAACAATTCCCTGTTTTTAGCGCCAATATGCCTGTCTTTCCAGGCGAACATCGATATATTGATACTCTTCAACACCTATACTGGCAAGATAACGGATCATTCTATCGGCATCCTCTACCGATACACCACTTCCTCGGTCTATAATCATTTTAATGTAACCAGATTGACCTTCCAAATATAAATCTACCTCACGAATTACGCCCACTGGAATCACAGCCTTAACTGGCACGTAGCCGAGTTCACGAAAACACGCTTCGACTTGACCAATAAATTCCTTCATCCGGCTAGTCAAATGTTCTTCGTTTGTCAGGGATGACGCCTCATCAATAATTTCAATTGTTGGCGAAACTGGCACAATAATAGTATCCGAAGTCGGATCATTTTCATCATGACGGAAAAGTGGCAAAACTGCCAGAATAATAATTACCGCTACAGCCAAAAATCCCACACTCGTAAAAATAATACGAGCATTTCTTTTCGCCTTGTTCTTTTTATGTATAGCAGTACGTTCAGAAGCGGTCTCGAGCTTTTCCCTTTTTTCGCCAATCGTACGACCAGACTTCATCGTCGACTTACGATTTGCCAGACGGCGAGCTGGTTTAGGCGTTTTTTGCTCTTCCATTTAGGCAATTTCCAAGATTATTTCAGCAAGACGGTGAGCGGCATCTGCACGAGCCTCATTATGAAGGCGATCCGCCATATCGGCACAAAGACGCGGTGATTTAACTAAATGTTGGATTAGCTTTAGTAGTTCAGTTGGGTTTTCCATCATCTTAGAATCATATATTACCTCTACAGCTTCGGCAGCTTTCAGCCTCTCAGCATTTCGAACTTGATGGCTACCTGGTAATTTTTCAAATGGGACTAGAATAACAGCTTTTTTAAGCGCTGCTAGCTCAGCAATAGTCGTTGCTCCCGCGCGCGATACCACTACATCGGCTGCTCCCATCAATTCATTCATTGCGGTATTGAATTCCCACATCCGAAAATTCGATTCTAGGCTTGCATGATCCCAGTTTTCATACTGCTTCAAATCAACCATGTTCTCATAGTGTTTACGCCCCGCCACCAAGCCAACCGAAGCAATTTTAAGCAATTCTGGCAGAATCTGGCGAGTAGCCTCATTTAGGTTTTCAGAACCCTGCGATCCACCAGTAATTACTACTAACGGCTTTTCAGCGTTAAAAGAAAAGGCTTTCTTTAAAGACATTACTCTTGCCGGAGTAACAGCCCTATATTCTGGCCCAACCGGAATACCAGTCCAGACATAATTTGGATGTTTTTCTAAAACTTCGTCAGATGGCGGAATCCCAAAAGCAACTTTTTTCGCCTTCTTCATCAGAATACGATTAGCTAATCCCGCGACCGCATCTGATTCATGGATAACGTACGGTATCCGAAAAAGTTTCGCCACCAGACCAACCGGCAAACCAACGAAACCACCTTTTAGAAAAATCACATTTGGACGCGATTTTTTTAATATCATTCTGAAAAAACTAGTAAATAATCCAGCGACAAAACCAAAAAATCCAATGATATTACTAAAAATAATATCTCTCAAAGTCACATCAAAATGTTTGAAATAATCACTAAATTTCCAGCCAGCATACCTATGGAACTTCCCCGCCGGCAAACGACGCACCTTAATATGAGTTGAAACTTTAAGTTCTGTAGTCAGTTTTGTTACGTTTTTATAGTATTTAAAATCAGTCCAAAATTCAACATTGGCACGGGGTCTCAGTTCTAAAATTTCACGCACGACGGCGACGGCTGGAGTAATGTGTCCCCCGGACCCCCCGCCGACTACTAATATCTTCATTTTTTATTACCTCTCTACTAGTATAGCATGAAAGTTGTAAAACGAGGCCGATAGCAAACGAAATAAAGACCATACTCGTACCACCATAAGATAAAAGTGGCAACGTAATACCGGTGACTGGTACTAACCCAGTCATCGCCATAATATTAACTACTACTTGAGCCAAAGTCCAAGAAAACACCCCAATCACCAACAAACGACGATCATTTTGCTCAGTATGTTCAGCAATGCTAAGCATTCTAAAAAGAATCGCTCCAAAAACCGCTATAATGACAGATAGACCAACAAAACCAAATGTTTCTCCCATGATAGCGAAGACTGAATCGTTAATCGATTCCGGTAAATACCCAGTCGCTTGCACAGAATTGCCAATCCCAGCACCGAAAAATCCACCAGTGCCAATAGCTAGCATCGCATTCTCAATATGATAGGTCGAATCCGTCACTTCGGCACCAGAAATAGTATCAAGCCAAGCATTAATCCGCTGCATACGGTGGCTAGACGTGGCAATTGCACCAACCGCAACCACTAATACAACAGCTAGAAGCAACGCAAATTGTCTAAATGACACTTCCGACACAAGAAGCATGCCGAAAATAATCGCCATCAACGCCACGCCAGTACCTAAATCACCTTGAGCCACAACCACCAAACCTAACGACAATCCACAAACAATAAGAAGCGGCAACCAAAACTCCTTCCATTTACCAATTTCATTCTCTTCCCTTTTCCTAGCCAAAAAATCTGCTAGATAAATCGTCAGTGCAAGTTTCAAAAATTCTGCCGGCTGAAAACTTATTGGACCAAAATTATACCAACGACACTCACCAAGCTCACATTTAGCCAATGACGAACCAGACATAGCTAAAATCCATAGTAATCCCGACATCAAAAGAGCGACTATAATTATCAACTTGGCATATTTTCTAATATATTTGTATGGTATTACTTTGAAAGCTAGAAAAAATGCCACTATCGACAAAGCCACCGAGCGTAACTGCCCAAGAAAAAAATCATTTGGACCATAATTGGTGCCATAGGCAGAGTTTAAAACATTCGCTCGCATCGGGCCGATTGCATAGATCACAATTAACCCTAAGGCCATCAAACCTAGTGTCATAAACAATAAAACTAGGTCAGATTTGTGTTTTCTCAAATTGCACCCCCAACAGCAGCAATAAAGATGCCCACTATAGCGCAGACTCCAGCCAAAATCCAGAAACGCATTACAATCTTTGCTTCACCCCAACCTTTTGCTTCGAGATGATGATGAAGCGGCGCAGAGATAAATACCTTCCGATGGAAGAACTTTTTGCTAACTAACTGTATCAAGCTTGAACTAGTTTCAATCACGAACATCAAGCCAATTATTGGCAGCAGCAAGAAAGAATTAGTCATCATCGCTACTACACCAAGCCCAGCACCCAGCGCGAAAGAACCGGTATCACCCATCATAAAACGTGCTGGTGGAACATTGAACCAAATATAAGATAGCAGCCATCCCACGACAGTCATACAAAAACCAAATAGTAGCATATTATTTTGGAAAAGGGCAATTATCCCAAAAGCACCATAGGCCAACATCGCCAACCCACCAGAAAGACCATCTAAACCATCAGTAATATTTACGGCATTTGAAGTAGCCACTACAGCAAATGCGAATACTAAAATCATACAAACGACGCCTATTTCGATATTCCCCATAAATGGTATTAGAATCGTAGTCCAACCTAGTTTGACTGCAAAGAACCATCCAAGTACAAGACCAACTATAGATATCAACAAGAATTTAACTGGACCACGTAGTCCCGCAGCACCACGGCCATTTCCAAAAATATTGATTACATCATCAATCACCCCAACCAATGAGCCACCCAAAAAACCAACTAACGGCAACCAAGTTTGGCCACGATCAAGATTAAATATCCAAGTTACAACCGTAACCGATATAACACCAATTAGCCCAGCCATAGTTGGAAAAGTATGTTTAAACTTATGTGCATGAAGCTTGGTCATAATCGGCAATGCCTGACCATCTACTGTAGTTTTCTTTTGCTTCTTCCAGAATTTATATTTATAAGCAAAGTGCGTATACACCGGCGTCAACATCATCGACAAAAGAAAACCGGCCAATGCCAAAAGAAGTCCATAAAACATTTCTTGATTGATATCGTTACCCATATTAATATTATACTACGCTTTCGGTTTTATTTTATAGTAATCAACCACAAAAGAAGCCAGCGATTCAAAAAGATCCATCGCATCTCCACTACCCACCGCTTCACCTTCGCCCCACATTTTGACCATGATGACATAATCAGGTATTTCACCTTGCTGCCCAACAAAACCAGCATAAGAACCAATCAAGTTCTCCATTTCATTATCATAAGCGCCGTTAATCACCACCTGAGCGGTACCAGATTTACCACCCCAATCATAGCCAGCCGGATTATAACGCCAGCTACGGTTATTTATTAACATATCGCGCATCGTTGCGCTTGTCTCACTAGACAAAATTTGTTCCGAAATAGTTTCTCGGTTTTCCAGCGGAGTAATAACGCCATTTTCGAGCGTGCCTTTAACGATAGAAGGCGTACGATAATACCCACCATTCACAACTGCCGAAAACGCCGTAGCAGTTTGAATCATCGTAATACCTAGGTTTTGACCAAACGTCATGTTGGCGTAAGCCGCATCCAAACCATATATTTCAGCATGCGGGTCCCAAATAAAACCTTCTGCTTCTATTAATTCTATCCCCGTAGCCTGACCTAAACGAAACTTATTATAATAATAGTCATACATCCTTTCCCTGCCAGTTGCATTAATTGAATCCGGGTCATCGCCTAAGAATTTCAAAGCCTGAATCGAACCAGCATTGAGTGACCAATACAGGGCTTCTTTCATCGTTAAAGTATGATTGTTAATCTTAGCCCGCTGCTCCGCATTCCAAATTTTGATGCCATCAACCACCACATATGGTTCGTTGAAATAAGTCGACTCAGCCGTCATCTTCCCTTCATTAATTGCAGCCGAAAACACAAAGTTTTTACAAATTGAAGCCGGCTCATACGGAACTTCAGTTACCTGGTTAATATATATTGAAGCGTCTTTTACGTGCCCATAATCACCCGGGTTATAATTCGGAAGGCTCGACATTGCCACAACTTCACTAGTTTTTGGGTTCATTATAATCATTGCAGCGTTAGTCGCATTGGAATTATTGAGGTGTTCTGCAATTATTTCTTCAGCTCCTTTTTCCAAATTACGGTCTACACTCAAGACTATATCTTTCCCATCTTCTGCCGGTATTTTAACGTTATCTTTACCGATTGAAAGAGCCACTTTATTAATATCGGCGGTCGTTTTTAGAAGCCCATCGTTTCCAGACAATATCTTATTAAGCGAACCCTCAACTCCATATTGGCCAATACCATCTGCATTGACAAAACCCAGAAGTGAAGAGGCCATTTCGCCCTCAGGATAAACTCGGCGGTTCCCTTCCTTTAACCAAACGTTATTGATTCCCTCTTCGGCAATTTTAACGGCATTTGAATATGGAACATTCCTTGCAACAATATAATATCTTAGCCCCTTAATCTCATAAACCTCGTCTAAATCAGCAGAAATAAAATCCTTGGCATGTTTTGAAAGCGCCTCTTTAATTTGCTCTTTATCGGTAGTAGCAGGATCAATAATGACTTGATAAACCGTCTGATTCAAAACCACCGCCACCGGTTCACTCCCATCCATCATATAAACCTCACCGCGTTTAGCAGTAATCGTTTCTAGCAAAGTATGCTGTTCGTTTGCTTTCGCTACCCAAGCATCATGTTCAATAATTTGGATGAAAAATAGCCGCACGAAAATGACAGCCAAAGAAATAATAGTCAAGCTTCGTAAAAGTCTAATACGAAAAATCCCATTTGACATATTTATATTATATCATTATTCAGTAGCGTAACCAGTAACCGTTGCGTTCTCCATATTGGCAGCAACAGTGCTATTCTTAGCAGCAGCAACCGAAGTAAGCCTTGCCTTTTCAACGGCAAGATCATCACGACGAGCGGTCATTTCAGTAATTTCAGACTCAACCTCAGAAATTTTATAATCAAAGCTAGTAGCTTTCGTTCCCTCAATCACGTAAATTAAACCAAAAACCAAAGTCAACATACTCACGATCACAATTTGGGAAATGGACCCTAAATTCCTCTTGGTGTGACGGACGATGTTGCGATTACGGACAAAACCAATACCCGCTTCCCTTCTACTCACGTATGTTTGACTGATCATGTTAAAAATATTCCTCGCTAATGTTTATGTTTGTTTTTCTTTATCCTTAGTCCGGGGGTTTCTGTAAGCAGAGCTATAAGTAACCTACAGAAACTTAGCCCGGGAAGGTCATACACTTCACACTCTACACAATGTGAAACTCTAATTGGCGGACCATAAAGGTCCATATCTTGGCGTCACTAAGGCGCCAAGTCAGTTAACGAAAGTTAACCTTGATGGTTTGTTTGCGAGATTTGTTCGCAACTACGATTTGTTTAGGCATTTTGCCTCCTTTTTTATTTTTATTTGTTTGTTTTTATCAATTCCGCGTCGCCACTCGCAGTTTCGCACTCCGGGCACGCGGGTTGATAACTAATTCATTAGGTCCTGCAACGATCGGTTTTTTGGTTTTTAAAACAAGTTCCGACTCTTCGCCATAAGAAGCAGCTTCTCTGAAATAATCTTTGACTAATCTGTCTTCTAGGCTATGGAAAGTGATAATCCCGACGCGACCATTTTTGTTTAACAGTTTCGGAAGAAGTGGAAGAGTTTTTTCAATCTCTCCTAGTTCATCGTTCACTGCAATTCTAATGGCCTGGAAAACTGGCGCGGCAGGATGGGTCCTACTGTATCTAGATTTTGACAAGATAAGATCGGCGAGCTGCTTGGTAGTCGTAATCGGGCGATGAGTTACAATCTCTCTGGCTAACATTTTCGCGCGACCGGGTTTTTCTTCCCCGTATTTCGCGAAAAGTTCTGCCAAATCTCGCTCACTAAAGCGGTTGACTATTGTCTCTGCAGCCAAAGACTGTCGTCGATCCATCCGCATGTCTAGAGGACCATCGTGATGATAGGAAAAACCACGCTCGTCATTATCCAATTGCGGTGAAGAAACCCCAAAATCCGCTAGTATTAAGTCAAAAGTCTTTCCACACTCAATTAACTGTGACACTGCGCTATAAAAATCAGTATTCATCATGGTAATACCCGTATCTTTGAATTTACTCTTGAGATTATCAATAGCAAATTCATCACGATCTACCAAGACAGAATCCTTATAATTCAGTGTTACATCCAAAATTGAACTAGCGTGACCACCATAACCAGCTGTTAAATCCAAATATGATTCATGCGGTTTCGGTGCTAGTGACGCTAACACTTCTGATAATAATACTGGGACATGTTGATTCTTCATGACCTTATTATACATTGTTTGAGACCGATCAACTAGAAACTTCAGCGTTTTTGTTTCTGCTTTGATTTTTGTTTTATAACACAATTAATCTACCACGATTGTACCAGCGCGAAGCTAATCATATAATCGCAGCCGTTGAGAGACTTATTGTGTGTTTTTGACCTTGCGGTCTATAGAGTTTTATTGGGAGGTGTGTTTAAAGAAGGTGCACGCGATTTTGGTTACGCATCTCGTTTAACTGTTTAATGCGCGCCGAAACTCCTAGTTGGCCGGTCTCAAACGTTTTTAATGTGCTTTTTTATCTGTGGTGTTTGTGTATTGTTTCCACTAATCTCAGTTTAGTATATTTTTCAAAAAAAAGCAAGAGCTTTTTTGGACTTTTTTTATTAGGGTGTTTTGCGCAGGTGTGGAAAACTTCTCTGTTATTTTACCGAACGTTTACTGTTGATTTTAATCTAATTTAGTGTCGTAATAACCGAACACACATATCAGCTAGACGGTCTTGATTTTTTATTAAAACCTGTTGTATTATGCTATTCTTCCCTGTTTTTCGCATGAAAAAGCCCCTTGGCTAGTGTCGCGCAAACAGCGCAACTCCAAGGGGGGTCGCTTTAGTAAATAACGGTAATACGGGCTCCTTTTGCAGTGCCACGTTCACCATTATCCATCAGGATTTCGAAGAAGTGATCAGTATCATCTCTTCTGATCCCGACTATGGTACCCAGACCAGACCGATAGATTCCGGGGCAAATATAGCCTCTGGAGTCTCCGCTCACCTTGACGCGGTCGCCCAAATAGACGATCCTTCTGCTCTCTACCACACCTACCAGAGTGTTCCAGTGATGTCTTTGATCGTTATTGTCTGTGGCTCATTAAATGTACGATACGCCATATATACCCTCCTTCTATGTAAAACAGAGGCATTTGTGATTGAAATTAGCGCTAAAGCACCTCACAAACGCATATACTATTATTATACCACATATGTTTATTTTTGTCAATATTTGCAGGATTGTGATATAATGAAGAAAATAAGTGAGGTAAATATGGAAAATACAGAATTCGATGTGTTCCTGTGGGCGAACGAAATTGATGAAATCAAAAACAACGTCTCGGCAGAGCTGTTTTTGTTTAATAAAAACTACACCCCATATAAGATTAAGTATTCTGATAAGCTAACCGGGGCAGTAAAGTCGATGTTCATGCAAGAAGCCGTGCATTTTATCATCGAAGAGGCCGACAAGGGGCTAGAATGCCGCGAATACGAGAAAGCCGACGGCGAGGAAAACGTAATTTATCGTACTTCCCTTTCTAAAGTTGGTCGTGCCGAAACCTTAATCCACCTGATTGAAAATGAGTACAAAGATATCGATTATTTCTCAGAAAACGAATACGACTTCAAGAAAGTCAAAGGTATTATCGCCAAGTTTACCTATCCTGGTGAAGAAGGCATGAAGACCTTCTACATTGCGAAGTTGCTCCCAGCCTCTTCGGCACTCAAAGGTGCCACTTCTTGGGAGATTAACGGCGAATCATTCGAGCCATTCTCAGCAGAAATCGCCTTAAAAATGCCAGATGACAACCAAGTCGCCATTGTAGATGGCACAATTATTGTGTTCAACCAAGCTAAATTCGAAAACCTCTTCCAATATGACTTCAAATCTCAAGTCATTGCCGAAGCCAAAGCCAAAGAATTGACCGAAAAATACAAACTGTCATTCGCAGAGGGCCTCACTCTCGATGCTTTGTTAGCAGATAAAAAACCTATCCTCAAAAAAGTCCAAGCAATGGATATCGCCGAAGAAATGCCACAAGATAAGCTCCTAGATTACGCCGACGAAATGCAGCTTGAACTGATGACTGACGACGATGGCTCAATCATCATCATGGACGACAAAGACCTCACCATGTTTGTCAATTTACTCAACGAAGACTACTACATCTCCCCAGTTAATGGCCGCAGATACGAAATCAAATCCAAAAAATTGCTCGGCGAGCCAGATGGTGAACCACCACGTGGTTAACGTTTGGCCTTTTTCTTATTTAAAATTATATTCCACTTAATGGCGCCATAGAGATTAATTATTAGATATCCGGTAGCACTCAGCAAGCGGATAGTAGCACCTGACCCACCTTCAAATTGGATAATTCCCCAGAGGATTACTGACAAAACACCGGAAATTACCCCTAACCACCAAGTCTCCCTAAACCTCAGCATCATCAAAATTGCAACGCAAATATCTATACAACAAATCGTTGAATCTAAGAAAGCAAATTGCTGCATCGGTATCTTTGTTAAAAAATAACCCATGATAATACTGCCAAGGGTGCAAGCACCAGTTACTATGATTGAAATTGAAGTGTTAAACTTTCTGATTTTGACATTTTTATCCAAATCTAAACTACGTCCCCATAAGAAAAATCCTACTATTTCCAGTGGTGCAAAAATAAAAACATCCACGAAAAACGAACCGAATAGATTATTTTTAAGAGCAGCATAAGCCAAAAGCAACGCATTAATTGCCCCCAGAATATAATTTGATCTTCGTCTTAAGCTCGCAATATAACTAGCCAAAAGACCAGTCGAAAGAAGTGGCCAACCAATCAATAAGTCATTACTTAGAATTCCCAAAACCATCGGTACAAAAATACAGAGAAGAATTATTAGTATTTCTCCTTTTTTGAATTTTTGTGTTGGTTTTGTTTTTTGTTTTTTCATAGTTTATTTAATTATAATTCGAAATACGCACTTTCTACAATATTATATTCCCCAAGGGTCGCAAAAGTCTTCTTCAAATCTTCCCTAGCCTCTACAATAGAGTCTGTAGCGGTAAGATCGGACTCAATTTTGGCATAAGCTTCACCTTCACGGCCATCAATTTCATCAAGATAAATCTTAGTACCTGCTCCCATCATTAATTCCTGACGACGACGAGAGACTTCACCAGCCGGTTTAAACCCAAGTTGCAGAATAATATTTACCGTATTTGCATAATCCTCAACTGGGGTAGTTTCAATAATATCAACACCAGAATCCTCTATGTGACGCTTCAAAATCAAACTATATTTTGGTGGTTCATCCACCGCCTTCATCTCTGTACGCATCACCAGGCGCGGTAAATTCATACCGCGTTTATAACCGCGGGGCACGTAAACACGATCGTGCTGCCAATAAATTGCACCAAAATCTAAGTCGATTTCGCTTAGTTTATCTTCAAAACTATCGCGATTTGCCAATTTGCATTTCAAAATGACTTTCTTCATAACCTAATTATACCATAACTACGTCAATTAGGCGAGCCTCAACAGAGCGAGTACCATTCCACTCGTTCTCAACAGGTTTAATCAGGAAATCATAGGTCTCGGTATTATCAAGATTAAACCAGGCCTCAGGGGCATAAAAAGCCACACATTTTAAGATTTTGCCGTCTTTCCCCCTTAAATCAATTCTTAAGTGTTGCCCCTGGTCACCCATTCGCCGAGTTTCCACGATTTCAGGGTCCTTAATACAGATTACCGGTTCCTCGTTCCCTGCCCCAAAAGGCTCAAGTAGTTTCAAGTCCTCAACCAGCTCAAGTGAAATGTCCCCCAAGTTTGTCGTTTCAAGTTCAGCATGGCTTTTAAAATAATTTTCTTGTTCAACGAGGTGAAGGCTTCTATAGTATTCGTTAATCTTTTCGCGGAATTCAAATAAACTTTTTTGTTCAAGTTTTACACCCGCCGCACCCGCGTGACCACCACCACTAATGATAATATTTTTAACAAAACTTAGTGCTTCTGAAAGGTTAAAATCACCGAAACTACGCCCCGAACCTTTCAAAATACCCCCGTCAATTTCCGTCAACACAAAGGCAGGTTTATGGAATTCTTCAACCAAACGACCAGCCACAATACCAAGAATCCCCTCGTGAAAATTGCCAGTTTCGATAATCACTGGTTCATTTTTTTGTTCGCGATGAGCAATTTCTTCAGTAGCGGCACGTTGTTCAAGCCGACGTTTTTTATTCAATTCTTCAAGTCTCGCCGCAATGGTAGTAGCCTCTGTATTAGCATTCGTGCGCAAGAGTTCTAGCGACAATTCAGCAGTCTCGAGACGACCGGCCGCATTCAGGCGTGGCCCAAGTTGAAAACCAATAGAATCAGAGGTAATTCGCTTCACGTTCGCCGTCCGCATAAGCTCTCTTAGACCTGGACGACGAGTTTTAGCTAGAACTTTGACGCCGAAATACCCTAAAATCCGGTTTTCACCAGTTAACAGCATATTATCGCAAATCGTGCCAAGTAGCACCAAATCAAGCAACCATTTCTCTTGACCATCAACAATCAAACCACGCTTCACTAAAGCCTGAGCAGTCTTAAAAGCTACCCCCACACCAGCTAAATTTTGGAGTATTGGCGTCGGCTTATCTTGACGATGGGGATTAATCACGGCAACCGCTTCTGGCAAAGTGTCGGCACACTCATGATGGTCCATAATAATAGTATCAATAGATAGCGTATTCAATTCATCAATAATGGCATGGTTTTTAGAACCACAGTCTACTGTGATTACAAGGGTTATTTGGTTATTTTTGGCTCGTTCTATCAAACGCGGGCTCATACCATAACCATCAGCAAAACGATCCGGCAACATTATTTCGATATTTTCTGGATTAGCGCCAGCAAGAATCAAAGCCTGTTCCACCAGAGTGCTAGCAGTAACACCATCAACATCATAATCCCCGTAAATCAGAATTTTTTCGTGGTTATTAAGCGCTTTCTCGACACGAAATACCGCTTTATCCATATCATTTAATTCAAACGGATCGGCGAGATTCTCATATTTTGGATGCAAAAAAGCTTCGGAAAGATGTCGTTTTTCTACGAGTTGAGCAAATAATTTGTTCATTTGGCACCTCTGTTAGCCAATTGTTTTTGAAGGTTTGCTGCCTTTTTGGCTTTTAATTACAATACTTTGGAGTTCTTTTAAAATCGGAAATTGTTTGTTAGTTTGATAAATTTTAGTGCGACCTTTTTTAGTGACAATTAGGAATTTGCCCTCAGCCATCCGCTCCAATTCCCTCTGAATATTACCCGGATCCTCTTTAATCAACTTAGCTAGACCTCTAACATGGGTTTTGAAATCAGGATATTTAGCAAAAACTACGATAATTTTACGCCGAACCCTTGATGTCACGAATAAATCTAACATATTTCCTCACTTAGCTTTCTCTATTATAGCATAGTTTTTAGTATTTTTTACAACAATGCTATAATGATGATATGTTTTACGAGGTGATACCGGTAGGTAAGGTGGAGACTTTGACCTATGATTTTGACGGTTCCCTGTTCCCTGGCCAAATTGTACTAGTGCCACTTGGCAAAAAATCAGTCCCGGGCATAATTGTTAAAAAAGTTGCGCAACCGAATTTTAAAACCAAATCAATTTTAAAAATTTTGTATGCAAAACCACTGCCGAGCCATTTATTAAAAGCTGCCGAGTTCATCCATGAATATTATTTAGTACCAATTGGCCTGACTGCAAATCTTATCTTGCCAACAGGAGTAGAAAAGAAACGCCGAACAAAACCGAACAAAACCGAACAAAATAAAACAATCCCCAACCAAGCGAATATTCCCCTCAACCCCGCACAAAAAATGGCCCTAGAAGGCCTCCAGAAGGGCCTAGAAGGCACGAAACTGCTTTATGGCGTTACTGGTAGTGGTAAAACCAACATCTACCTCAAAATGGCTATTAATGCCTTTAAACAGCAAAAATCTACTATACTACTAGTGCCAGAAATCGCTCTCACCAGCCAATTGGTGCAAATTTTCCAAGAAATCTTTAAAAACAACGTAGTTTTAATCCATTCCAAACAGACTGAAGCCGAAAGACATTTGATTTTTGAACGTATTATAGAAGCTGAGGAGCCTTTAATCATTATTGGGCCACGTTCGGCGCTGTTCGCTCCCGTGCACAATTTAGAACTAATTATTGTTGACGAAGAACACGAAACTACTTATTACCAAGAGAATCCTCCTCGTTATTCAGCTATCCGAGTCGCCAGTTTTATCGCCACGGCCGTTAAAGGCCAGTGTATCCTCGGTTCAGCCACCCCAACGGTCACTGATTATTATATTGCTAAACAGAAAGACTCCCTGGTCACTCTAAAAGAGCGCGCTAAAAAAGAAGCCAAAAAAGCCAATATCAATATTATTGATCTCAAAAACCGAGAAGATTTCTCGAAAAACAAGTATTTTTCTAACCAAATGCTTGAGTCAATCAAGAAAAACCTAGAAGAAAAGCGCCAAACACTGATTTTCCATAACCGAAGAGGTTCGGCTCCCTTAACGATTTGCGAGCACTGCGGGCACGAAATTACCTGTCCAAACTGCTTCTTGCCACTCACTTTGCACGCAGACACCTACGAACTAGTCTGTCATACCTGTGAACACCACGAAAAAGTACCCCTTTCCTGCCCTGAATGTGGCCATTTAGGCCTCGTTCACAAGGGTTTTGGCACCAAACTGCTCGAAAGCGAACTAAAAAAGCTCTTCCCTAAAGCAAGAGTCAAACGTTTTGATGCCGACAACAAGAAGGGTGAAACCCTCGACGCAATCTATGAAGAAGTACGCGATGGAAAAGTAGACATCTTAGTAGGAACACAAGGGCTCGCCAAGGGGTTAGATTTGCCAAAACTCGCCACTGTAGGGGTGGTGCAAGCCGATGCCGGGCTCTCTTTACCAGATTACGCCGCCGAAGAACGAGTTTTTCAGCTTATTACCCAAGTGATCGGGCGCGTTGGACGCGGCCACCTCGATGCAGCCGAAGTTTTTATCCAGACTTTCCGCCCAGAGCATCCCGTTCTAAAATTCGCCACCGAAGAAAACTACGAAGAATTCGCTAAGTATCTCTTAAAACAGCGCCAAAAATCCGGCTTCCCACCTTATAAATATGTCGCAAAACTAGAACTTACCATGAAAACTGAAGCCATCATCATCAAAAAAATGCGCGAAGTAGCCCAAAAACTACAACAAAACGCCAATTACCTAGTTTCCCCGCCTCAACCAGCCTTCCACGAACGCACTATCAAGGGTTACACCTGGGAAATGATTATCCGCTCCAAATCTAGAAAAGAACTCTTAGAAATGTGTTCTAGTCTAGACCAAAACTTCCGCCTCACCTTAGACCCGCCTAGCTTGCTATAGAGCGGTCTTGACCTTACAGGGATAAATATGCTATAATAAGCTTATGAAAATCATTACCACGCCGGATCCGCGGCTCAGGGAGAAATCGGAAAAAGTTGGCAAAATTACGCCAGAAATACTAGACGTCATCGCAAAAATGCGTCAGCTTTCTCTTGATTGGGAAAAAGACCACCCCTATGAGCTCTCCGCAGCCATGGCGGCACCCCAAATGGGTGTTTTAAAGCGCATCATTATTATTCGCGACGATATGGAAGACAAGAAAAATGCCTCTTTTACTGCGCTAATTGACCCAGTAGTAATCAAAGCCGAAGGAAAAATCAAAAAAGATTATGAGGGGTGTTTATCTGTTCCTACGATTTACGGCATGGTTCCCCGCGCTACAAAAGTGCGCGTAAAAGCCAAATTAGAGGATGGTACAGAGGTACGCATTAAGGCAACCGATGAGCTAGCCAGAACTTTGCTTCACGAAATCGACCATCTAAACGGCATTTTATTCATTGACCACATTCGTGACGACAAGGACGCCTTCTATGAAATGAGTGACAGCGGTGATTTAGTACCAGTAGATTATGATAAAAAGATTAAAAATAATCAAAAACTCTGGGGCGAGGAATAATCTACAATGGAAAAAGTCATCTTTTTTGGAAATGGCCCTCTGGCAGATTATGCTCTAGAAGTGATTCAACGCTACTGCCAGGTGATTTTTCACGCCAGAGAAAAAGCTGATTTAGAAGAAGTAAAACTATTAAAACGCGAAAACCCTGAGGCTCATGGCGTTTTAGCCTCGTTTGGTGTAATGATTAAAAGCGATGTGCTAGATTTATTCGAACCAGAGGGTATTTTAAACGTACACCCCTCCCTGTTGCCACTTTATCGTGGCGCTTCCCCAATAGAGTCAGCAATTTTAGCTGGAAATACAGATTTTTCAGTATCAGTAATGAAACTCAAAAAAGCCATGGACGCCGGGCCGGTATATCACCAAGAAACTCTAAAAAATCTACCTCTAAACAAGCTTGAAATCTACAAAGCCCTCGCTGAAACAGGGGCAGAGTGGATTGTAAAGAACTTAACGAAACTGCCAGAACCAACCCCACAAGATGACGAAAAAGCCACTTTCTGCGGTAAATTAGAAAAATCCATGGGTCCTTTAACTCCAGAAACAGATACAGCAGAACAAACTTTTCGAAAAATCGTCGCCTACCAAGGCTTCCCGAAGCCAAAATTTACCTTCTACGGCCTTCCTTGCATCATTCTAGAGGCACATATACCAAAGCAAGGTGAGACAGCACTTCTTTCGATTCCCTGCGCTGACGGGCAACTAGTGGCCATTGACAGATTACAACCCGAAGGTCGCAAGGCAATGGACACCAAATCCTTCTTAAACGGCTACGCTAAATAAGTTTCGTACGATTTGCACGAATTTCAGACTTCATTTCTTCGATAGTACGCGTGACAATCTCGCGGTAATCCGGGCGATTAATCTCTAACCATTCGGCAGCTTCGGCTTGATCAGTTATCTTATCAAATTCAGCTAATTGAACCTCTGTAAGTCCTCTAGATATACGCTCACCAATACGGATTTCTAATTCATTTTGTATGTAATCCAAAAACTTCTGCTTTTGGTCTTCCGGCATCGCCGAAAGCCCCATTTCTTGTAAAAAATTCTCATCAAACTTCATCTTTACTCCTTATGCTTATTATAGCATATGAAATAAAACTACAAAGTACGTTTTTTAGCTTCACGAGTAAAGAATTTCAAACGATCGTTTAGTTTAATCTCAAGTTTAGATTTGGTTTTCAAAGCTAGGCCACCAGTTTCGCCAGCCACCAGTTCCTTCACGTCCATTTTTTCCTTCTGGACGGACACTACTTCAACTTCGCCAATATACTCTTTATCACGTACTACACGAGCAAGATAAGTCGGCTTCACATCGCCTTTTAACACCTCACCACCTGCAATAATAGAAGTCTTTTCAGTACGAAAAACACCCAGCACCTTCATTTCACCCTTATCCTCTTCAATTATTTCAGCATCAAGTAAGTTTTCCATCTCGTGTTTGGCATCATCAAGTAGCTCATAAATCACCTTATAAGTGCGTACAGGAATATTATCGCGTGCCGCCATCTTGGAAATATTGATTGGCACCGAAACATTAAAACCATAAATAACGGTATTTTCACCTGCGGCCATGTAGACATCATTTTCGTTCACGTCGCCCACGCCAGTACTCACAATGTTCAAAGTAATCTCACCGTGAGTATCAATCATTTTGAGAGAATCTACTACGGAAGTCACTGAGCCAAGCACATCACCTTTAATGATCACGTTGAAAATCTTCGAATTATCCGCCACGTTCATCATCCGAAGTAAATCTGAACTAGTCACATTAGCTGAAACTGACTCATTTGCAATCGACTGAGCATTTAGAAGTGCCATTCTACGAGCAGTTTTTTCATCCTTCGCCTCAATAAAACGATCACCGAAGTTCGGAAGTTCCTTAAAACCAGTCACCGTAACTGGAGTAGATGGCGTAGCCTTCCCCTTTGGTTTACCTTGCCAATCTAACATTGTACGAATCTTACCATAAGTTGCCCCTGCGACAATAAACTCGCCAGTCTTTAATTCGCCACCAGTAACTAGGAGATTTACTACAGAGCCCTTCCCTGTCTCCATATGTGACTCAATCACGAGACCCTCAGCCGGAATATCTACATCGGCTTTAAGCTCTTCTATATCGGCAGTAAGTAGAATCATGTCTAATAATTGTTCAAGGTTAGTACCTTGCTTAGCCGAAATTGGCACCATCGTAATATCTCCACCCCACTCTTCTGGCTGGAGACCATGGTTAGATAAATCAGCCTTAGTACGATCAATATCGGCACCCTCGCGGTCAATCTTATTAATCGCTACGATAATCTTAGCGTTAGCAGACTTAGCAAAGTTAATTGCCTCAACAGTTTGTGGTTTCACACCATCATCAGCCGCCACCACAATCACCACGATATCCGTTAACATCGCGCCATGTTGGCGAATCGCCGCAAAAGCCTCATGACCAGGAGTATCAAGAAAAGTAATCAATCTATCATCATGTTTTAGCTGATAAGCCGAAATATGCTGAGTAATACCACCAGCTTCCTTTTCAACGGTCTTCTTATGGAGTAAAGTATCAAGAAGCGTAGTTTTACCATGGTCGACGTGACCCATCACCGCCACTACTGGTGGACGAGAAACCGCCTTATCAGATAACTCGCGATGATAATCAGAAGTCTTAGTAGCAGTGTTCTTCTTCTCTAACTTAACATTCTTAAGACCAAGCTCATCAATAATAATAGAGGCCGTTTCGAAATCCAAGCGCTGATTAATTGTTGCTACAATGCCATTTTTAAAGAGAGTCCCAATTAATTCGGTCACAGAAAGACCAAGGGCTTTTGAAAGCTCATCTACAGTAATAGAACCGGCGATTAATATTGTTTTCTCTTCCATTCACATAATTTTATCACAAAATGGAAAAATATGCTATAATAGAGGTACGTTCCCGGGTAGCTCAATGGTGGAGCAAGAAGCTGTTAACTTCGAGGTTGCTGGTTCGAGCCCAGTCCCGGGAGCCATTTTTTTATCTCAAAAACCTCGGAATAATCCCAGCGATATACCAAGCATAATTAACCCAGCAATCAAAACGCCAACAGTAACAGATAAAATCGTTTTCTTAAAAGGCAGGTTCAGAATACTCGCCGCTAGCGTCCCGGTCCAAGCTCCAGTACCAGGCAAAGGGATCGCGACAAAGAGAAGAAGTGCAATGAAAGTGCCGTATTTACCGGCATTTTTTAATAGTTTTTCACCAGCCTTCTCTCCTTTTTTCAGGCAAAAATCACAAAACTTCTTAAATGCCTGCCATTTAGCCTTACTCCCCCATTCTAGAACTTTACGAGCAAATAGATAAATAAATGGTACCGGCAAAATATTACCTATAATCGCTACCACCAGAATTAGCCATTCTGGAAGTCCCAGATTCATTGCCACCGCCACAGGAATCGCTCCACGTAGCTCAATCAATGGTACCATCGAGATTAGAAAAACGATAAGGATTTTCAGAAACATATACTATATTATAACATCGATTTTTATACCAGCATGATAAAATAGAGAAAAGAGGAGTTGATATGTTAAAAGATAACCGACTTTTGATTGGCAAAACCGCCGAGAAAAAAGAGCTTGCCATCTTACCACAAATGGCAAATCGACACGGCCTAATCACTGGAGCATCTGGCTCTGGCAAAACCATCACTTTAAAAGTAATGGCCGAGAGTTTTTCAGACGCAGGAGTACCAGTATTCCTAGCGGATGTAAAAGGCGACTTAGCCGGAACCGCCGTAGAAGGTGAAGTAAACGAAAGCATCCAAAAAAGATTAGACAAAATTGACGTTAAAGATTTTGAAGCAAAATCATTCCCTGTCAGATTCTGGGATCTATATGGTACCGAAGGTCACCCTGTACGTGCGACCGTCGAAGCTGTCGGCCCAGAAGTCCTCTCAATCATGCTTGGTCTTTCTGAAGCGCAGGAAGGCAACCTCGCTATCGCTTTCGCAGTAGCCAAAGATGAAAATCTAGCCCTCATCGATCTTAAAGATTTAAGATCCGTTCTCCAATATGTCAGCGAAAATAAAGATACATACACCACCAAATATGGCAATATCACCTCGCAAAGCATCGGCGTTATTCAAAGATCACTTCTCACTCTAGAAAACCAAGGCGCCGATCATTTCTTCGGCCAACCAGCACTCGACGTCAGTGATTTCTTCGCCCGCGAAAGTGACGGACGCGGTGTCATCAACATCCTCCACGCCGTTACTCTCTTTGAAAGCCCAGATATGTATGCAGCCTTCTTGCTCTGGCTCCTCACCACACTCTTCTCTACTTCACCAGAAGTCGGCGATTTAGATAAACCAAAACTTGTCTTCTTCTTTGATGAGGCTCATCTTCTCTTTAATGGCATGCCAACCTACCGATTAAAGCGCATCGTCCAAATCGTTAAACTGATTCGCTCTCGTGGTATCGGCCTGTATTTCATTTCGCAAAGTCCAACCGATATCCCAGATGAAATCTTAGCTCAGCTCGGCAACCGAGTACAACACTCTTTACGTGCTTACACTCCATCTGAACAAAAAGCAGTTCATGCCGCCGCTCAAGCCTTCCGAGTAAATAAAGCTTTTGATACCGAAAAAGCCATCCTAGAACTCGGCACCGGCGAAGCCTTGATTTCCTTCCAAGATGAAAAAGGCGCTCCGGAAATTGTCGAACGCGCAACCATTTTACCACCGCAAAGTAGAATGGGCGCCATCGACGGAATTACTAGAAACAAAATCATTAACATGAGCCCGCTTTGTGGTAAATACGACGAGGCTATCGATCCAGAATCCGCCGCCGAAATCATCCAGCAAAAAGCCGAAACTAAAGCAGCTGAAGAAAAAGCTCGTATCGAAGCCGAAGAAGCCGCGAAACAACAACTCGCCGCCGATAAAGCTGCCGAAAAGGCTGCCAATGAACAAGCCAAACTTGCCGAAAAAGAACGCCTCGCTGCCGAAAAAGCCGCTAAAAAAGCCGAAGCCGACCGTATTAAGGCCGAAGAAAAACGACGCGCTCAAGCCGAAAGAGAAGCCTCAAAAGCCAAAACCAGTTCTAAAACTAAATCGGGCGCCGACAGATTCCTCGGCAATATCTTAGGTTCTGCCGGAAGTGCCATCGGCCGCAAAATCACCAACAAAATCTTGAAAGATATCTTTAAATAATTATTCTTATAGCTGTTTAATTAGTTTTTCTACAGTCTCTTTAAGCTCGCTAGGAGAAATTGCCTCACCATTAATAAAAAGCGCCGGAGTACCAGAAACATCTATTTTCACCCCAAGGCCATATTCAAAAGCAATCCTTTTTGCAACGTTATCACTATATAAATCTTGATAGAATTTATCAGTATCACCTTGGCCATCAGAAGCCTTTTCGAATAGTTCACCAAGATAATCACGTAGTTTACTTCCACTCATATAATACCATTCGGATTGATTCTCGAACAAAAGGTCCTTGTACTCTTCCCAATATCCCTGTAATTGTGCAGCCGTAGCAGCAGAAGCGGTAATTACATTATTCCGAAAATAGTTGATTAGATACCCACGAAAAACTAGAGCAACCTTTCCATCATAATCTTTTAATATCTTATTGATTACAGTATTGGCCTCAGCGCAATGGCTACAGGCATAGTCGGCATATTCATAAATAATAATCGGTGCATTTTCATCGCCCTTCACTTTTTCATCAATATCCCCAGAATTACTACTGGCAGGAATAATCGAATTAGGATCGTATTCATCGAAATTAATAGTTTCCGATAGTCTAACAGTATCTTGATAGCTAAAAGAACGTGTCCGATTATGGCTATCTGCAATAATAAAAATTGAAGCTAGGGCGGCAATAGCTAATATAACACCAAATATAATTCCCAAACGTTTTTTCATAATATCAACATTATATCATACTGAGTAGCTACTCTGAGCTATTTCTTCGATTTTTCTTCTGCTTCAAGCTTTTTGAATGCTACTTTACCAACAAGGGTTTGTGGAAGCTTATCGCGAAATTCATAAGCGGTCGGAAGAGCATAGACTGGAACGTTTCTCTCTAGCAGCTCTCTAATCTCTTTTTCAAGACGTTTACTAGGCTTATAACCTGTTTTTAGAACAATGAATGCCTTTGGCACTTGACCTTTATACGGATGGTCAATACCAATCACCGTAGAAGTCAGCACGGCTTCATGTGAATTGATAATTGATTCAAGATGTGTTGGATAAATATTGTAACCGCTACTAATAATCATCCTCTTTAAGCGCTGCGCAAAGTAAACTAAACCATCATCGCCTAAACGGCCAAGATCTCCCGTATGTAGCCAAATCTTACCATCCTCATGCAAGCGTAAAGTTTGGGCAGTTTCGGCATCATCACCTAAATATCCCATCATTACGAGCGGACCGGAAATACAAATCTCGCCTTCTTCACCTACTGGTTGAGCCTTAAAGGTATCATTTTTGACGATTTTAAAATCGATATCCGGAAGCGGTGCACCAATAATATTATCGGCAAAAGAATTCTCTGGTGAAAGACAAACCGCACCAGAACCTTCAGTCAAACCATAACCAACCCGAATTTTAGCGCTAGAACCATGGTCCTTCAAATAGTTATTAACCTTGTCGCGTAAAGTTTGAGTTAGTGCATCGCCACCACAAATCACAGCGGTCACCGATTTCAAATCATCTGGTCTTAGTTTAGTATTAACTAAAGCCTCAAACAAAGTTGGCACCCCAACGATGAAATTAGGCTCATTTTTCTTGATAATCTCAGCAAATTGTTTATGCGAAAAGGCTGGGATCAAGATACAACCCATGCCCCGACAAAGTGGTGTATGAATACAAACGCCGAGACCAAAACAATGGAAAAGCGGAAGGATAGACAACACCGTAGCCCCCGGTACAATTTGACGAATCATCGCAGCATCACATATTGATTCGGCATTAATATTAAGATTTGAGAGCAACACAGCCTTTGGAGCACCAGTAGTACCACCAGAGTACATAATCACAGCCGGATCTTCCCCGCCCCGCTCTTCGTGATAATTCCCCTGGTAGAAATATGAATTTGCAATAAAATCTTCCCACAAAACCACCCGGTTGTCATTTTGCGGCAAACGTACTTTTTTAATATGAAGAGCTGTATAGAGCTTTTTCTTCAAAAATCCGAGGCCATCAGATGGACGCACTACAATAATCCGTTCGAGTTGTGCAGTATCACGAAGACGATATATTTTATCAAAAACCGCATCGATTACCAAAACGTACTTAGAATCTGCCACTTTAATGTAGTACTCTAATTCCTTCTCGGAAGATAGTGGGTGCACCATATTACAAACGGCACCGACCATGTTCACCGCATAAACCATCGTAATGCCCTCTGGAGTATTCGGCATACAAATAGTTACTCGGTCGCCTTCTTTCACGCCATAATTTTTAAGAGCACGCGCAACCTTTTCAATTTTTTTCACAAAATTCTTATAGGTTACTTTATGACCATAATATGAATAAGCAACATTGTCAGGCCATTTTTCAGCTGACTGCATTATCATATCAACCATTGAACAATCAGGATATTCAATGTTACCTGGGATGTTTTCATCCTCATAAAACTTGAGCCAAGGGCGCTCTTCGAAATCTTTTTTAGCGTATTTCACAATAACTCCTTACTACGCTAATTATACCACAGAAGCATTAAAAACGTAAGGGTTTATCACATTTTAACGTTAATCAGATACCAAGTTCTGAACCCAACACCCCATTCAAGATCATGACTCATATCTGAATCATAAACCTTTCTTACCAACTCTGAAACCTTTGTTTTCTGTTCGTCGTTCAAAGAGCCCCACCAACTTCTATAGCGATCTCCTGTTGTAGTGCTTAGCTTGGCAGTGTCAGTCAGAATATCAACGCTTTCCTGTCCTATTAACTCCTTGTTAGCTTCAATTTCATTGCGCATTTCTTGACTAAATTGCTTTAGTTCGCCTCTAGTATGGTCTGAAAATTCCAACTTCTCATTATCATCCTGCGTCTCGCCTTGAGAGGAGCCGCCATTCGCTTCGGTATTGCCTGCAGCACCACCGGCACCAGCATTATTCTCGCCAGAACCTTCTTGCCCCTGTTCACCAGCATTGTTCTCACCAGAAGCACCACCCTCAGTCGGCCCATTTGGATTATTAGGAGATTCGCCACCCACGATACTCCCAGCTGGACCGCCTAGACCAGTTCGAGCAGTCTCCGGACCAAATGCTATTCCAGCTGTAGTAACAGCTGCAGTTTCCGTAACTACACGCGGAACTTCAGTGACTGTAGTTTTAACAAATGAATAGGTCGCTGGATGTTCAATAATTGTCTCACTAATTTGCTGCATAGTACCAGTGAATGAATCCGTACCTCGATCAGTGGCCAATGATATAACATGGTGTACACCATCTTCATCAACACCATTGTCTACGACAACTTGGAAGAATTTGTATAATTCTTTACCACTTTCACTTACGCCACGAATCGTTTCGCCAGTAGTAGTGGTGAATACACCATTTTCACCCCAGACAAGTTGACCAGATTCGTTAACTTTAGAAGCAAGTTCGAACTTACTGCCGCCAATATAAAGGATACCTTTAACCTTACCCTCCGCAGCCAATGATTCGTAATTTAATGTTCTACCGCCCATGGTCGAATTACCGCGCATGCGTGAAATCATAGTACCAGTTCCCCGATCGTAGTGTACGCGAAGCTCATTACCATCAGCACCGGAAGTTCCATTATTTGCCCAGCCATCAACCTTCACTTTAATTGCAGCAGTCGATTCAGAAGGCTTAACTTCAACCATATCTTTTTTAACTTCTGACCACCCCGGAGACGTTTCAACCTTCTGATAACCTGCTTTCTCGTAAGCTTCAATTTCTGTTGTTCTATCGCCAGAAATATCTTCTATAGTATCAACATGGTAATCTTGTACTTTAACTGTTCGAGTTGGATCTCTGAACAACTTCGCTAAGACTGTTTCCTTAGCACCACTTGCATTTTGGGTCTTTAGTATCCCGGCCTTTTCAAGAATACCTACCTTACCTGGGTCAATTGCCGCCATAACTTCTTGAGACACGACAAATGTAGCAGCACCTATTAGTATCGTCTTTCCAGCTTTCTTTGCTGCCATATGGGCACGCATCTTCTTAAAATCTTTATCTGATTCATCAACTTTTTCAGAGATTTCTTCATAAACTTGCTTCTTCAAGACCTCAAGTTTCTTCTGGTCCTCTGCTGATAGTGATTTTTCAGCTTGAATTAATGCTTTATCGAGTGCAAGACGCTCATCACCACGTTTTTCTGCTGAAGAATAAGAAATCAAATCCTTACTTTCGGCATCAGAAAAGTCTGTACGTACTCTTGCTTCAGCAATTGCGCGCAAGACAGCATCACTGCGACCTTCACCCTCCATTTTCATGGCTGCATCTAAGTTCGCAGCTAGCTCACTCGCCGGTCTCATGTCATAAAGAGTCCCGCCAATACGTGTTTCATACTTTTCGGTACGCTTACCAACTTGCCTGTCACCATCTTCATAACTCATTCCTTCAGCGGCGTCACGCATCATTCGGGCACGATCCTCAGTGATACGATTACGCTCCTTAAGCCCAGAAATAATACCACCAGCCAAAATACCACCAGCAGCACCAGCTACAGCCCTTACGCCGGTCTGTGTCAAAGCAGAAGCTATGCCACAACCTGCAGCCAACGCCTCAGCTGGAATGAAACGCCCAAAGAATGAACTTTCAACCTTATTGACCAGTTTATCTACTGCGTCACGATGGGCTTCAGTACGTGCGCCATCACGGGCCTTAGCATTGTAGACTTTAAATCCGTCCATCACATCATCAATTGCCATACCATGCGAAACTCGCTCGAAAGCTTGCTCGGCAACCTGTTCATAGTTATCAAATACCGCTTCGTCTACTTGTTGACCTTTATCTCTATGTTCCGCTCTAATACGAGCTAGCTCTTCCCTAAATTCACGCTTACGGTCTTCTGGTGAAATATTTTGAGCAGTTGCAAAATGAGAAATCGCATCACGTATCTCAGCTGTCACTTCAGCATCAGCCTCAGTCATTTCTTCGCCAGCTTTCTTATGGATGAATTGTTCGCTATCTTCTACAACGCTCAATACGAAACGTTCAATAGCCCCATCTTTACGTCTTCGCATCAAATCATTAAGGCTGAATTCTTCGCCGTCAATCTTTACCGAACGCTCGCCCTCCATAAACTCACGGGTGTACTTTTGTTCATAATACTTTTTGAACAACGTCCCCTTCCACATTCTCTTAATAGCCCCTTTAAGGCCCTTGGCGCCAGCAACTTCATCATTAAGATTACGTTCAGCAAGATCATGAGCCAAATCTTTTTTGTCAAGTGTGAAATCAGCATTGACAGCTACTAACGGTTTCTTCTCCGGCTCTGGTTCACCCAGCTTTCTATCAATTTCCTCGATTCTTTCATCTATCTTCTTTCTCTCTTCTATCAGTCTAGCTCTGGCTTTTTCTTTTTCCTTTTGCCGAGCACGCTCTAACTCTTTCTGTTTTTCAGCTTCCTTATCTTTATCCTGTTCCTTATCTTTGTCCTTGAATTTACGATTCAACAAATCTTCCAGATTCTTTTTGTGCTCATCGGTTAGGCCTTCATGCTCCCTAATCTTTTTCTTCATTCTTTCATAATATGATTCTTTTGAACCGTCTTTGTCTTTTTCTTTTTCCTGCTCTAAGTATTCAGCTGTCATTTCGTGCATACGGCGCAAACGCTTGCCATACTCTTCTGGCGTCTCGCCTTTCATCCTAGGATAACGGTCAAATTCGACGAAAGAACGCTTCTTGCCAGTTCCATCATTAATGTTACGCTCACCAGCAAATTCATCCCTCGGTTCTTCCTGCATCCTTCTAAGGTGTTCCTGCCAATCATCTTCGGACATAGTCCCATCTTCAGGTTTTTTGTCCGGTTTGTCGCCTTGCATCTGCCCCTGCGTCTGCACCTGTTTTTCGTCTGGCTTTTGCCCTTGATTTCCACCACCTAGGTTATCACCAGAATTGTCATTTGGTCTATTACCAAAGTTATCATTTGGTTTATTACCAGAATTATCATCTGGCTTAGAGCCACCTTCTCCTGTAGCTCCATTCGGCTCTGGCTCTGGAGTACGTTCGCGTATTATCCAAGTCTCTATTGGATAATCGTAACCATCATCATCCACCCCGTAAGTGTCTGCCATATACTTCTTACCAGGCCAATCTTCGCCAGTAAGACGCTTGAATTCTTCTTCTTTAGTGACACCAGGAGCAACTTGAAAAGTCTTACCAATCAACGGATCCTGTTGTTTTTCTTCCTGGCGTTCAGTAATTATCCAAGTTTCTATCGGGTAGTCATAACCATCATCGTCCGCTCCATAGGTCTCTGCTTTGTATTTCTTACCAGGCCAATCTTCGCCAGTAAGACGCTTAAACTCTTCCTCCTTAGTCACACCAGGAGCAACTTGAAAAGTCATCCGCATTGGTTGGTTCTTTAGGCTATCCCACGGGTTTTCTTGATTTTGCTGGGATTCGCTGTTTATTCCTGCACCGACAGTTTCACTCATTTTATTCTCCTGAACCTAAATAGAAACCACGAAACTTCAACATTGTATCTACTACAACTTCAGTAAGATCAACTCCAGAATCTTGTATAAATTTGGTCATATCCTCGTTGGTAAAATTTGGATCGTCAACAAGGCTTGCAAGCTCAGTAGCTTTTTCTTCGCTGAGCTTCATAATAGCAGCCTTATCAATTTGATCCATAAGGCGCTTTTTCATATCTTCTTTTAATTCTGCCCGAATATCAGGCTCAACATCAGTGATACCCTTTTCGTTCAAAAGATTTTCTAAGAATTCATCAATATCTTGCATATTTGTATGGCCTTTCTTTTATGCATTTTCCTTCATTATAATGCTAACGCTAATTAAAGTCAACAACAAAAACCCCACTTTTATTCCTAAAAAGTGGGGTTTAAGTTCTCTTATTTTGCAATCGAAAGCGAAATCTTGCGACCTTCTTTATCAATGTCTAAGACCTTGAAGCTTTTACGCTCATTCAAAGTGAAGACCTTCTCTGGGTCAACGTCAGATCCCTCACCTAGCTCAGAAACATGGACTAAAGCTTCCACGGCTGGGCTAATTTGGACGAATGCACCAAACGGAGTAATCCTCGTTACCGTACCTTCAACCTTTGAACCTTTTTTGAGATTCTCTACTTCGTGAAGCCACGGATCTTCTACTAATTGCTTCATTGAAAGAGACAAACGCTCCTTATCAATGGCAATAATCTTAGCTTCAATAGTATCGCCAACCTTTACATAGTCAGATGGATTATTAACGCGTTCCCAAGAAATCTCGGAAATATGGATAAGACCTTCAATGCCATCGACATTGACAAAAACGCCAAAGTCAACAACACCAGTCACTACGCCCTTTACCACATCACCAACCTTCAGTTCAGCAAAGCGTTCAGCTAAACCGTCCTTGATAGCTTCTTTTTCAGAGAAAATAAGTTTGTTTTCCTTCTTAATAGCATCAAGAATACGAACCTTAATTTGCTTTCCAACTAATGAGTTAAGACGTTGCAATATCTCATCCTTATCTGCGCTACCAACACGTGGATAGTGTTCGGCAGAAAGTTGTGACACTGGCAAGAAACCGCGAATACCTTCATATTCAACAAGAAGACCGCCACGGTTAGCATCAAACGGCGTAATTTCAACCGTCTCAGCATTATCAAGCTTGGCCTGAATTTCATCCCAACCTTTATCTTTGACAGCCTTGCGAAGTGACAACAGAACATATCCATCATCCATCTCGGCTTCAATGACTGAAGCAGTTACTTCGTCACCGACATTTAGATTGCGTACATATGACGCCTCTCGACGAGGAACCAACCCTACGCCCTGTGCACCAAGATCAATCAAAATCTCGTGCTTCTTGACAGAAATTACCGTACCTTTAACGGTGTCTCCTGCAATAACTTTTTTGGATGCATTTTCGCTAGCAGCGAGAAGCTCATCCATGGTTAATTTTTTGGCATTTGCCATAGATTATTTTTTCCTTCCTTTAGACTCATTCACGAAATCATCACCAACCAAATCGTGTAAGTTAGTGTTAATCTCATGAATGAGTCTAAAACTAATTCAATTATATCAAATTCTTGTGTTATAATCAAGGTATGTACTTAGCAATCGACATTGGAGGAACCAAAACCTTAGTAGCGCTTTTCTCGGCTCGTGGGCGAGTAATCAAGCGCATCAAAATACGCACTGCAAAAGGAGCCACAAAGTTTATTTCGGATCTCAAAAGAGTGCTCACTGATTTTACAAAATATCACGTTGACACTGTCGCAGTAGCGATCCCCGGACTTGTACAAAAAAATTATTCAGTTTCTTTTGGTAATCGAAATTGGCCTGGAATTGACCTATACACACCTATAAAATCTTTGTTCAACTGCCCAATCTTTTTTGAAAACGATGCCAACCTCGCCGCTCTTTATGAAGGCTCCTTCTATCCCGGCCGGGCAGTGTTTCTCACCTTCTCGACTGGCATCGGTGGCGGCGTAGTCGAAAAAGGCCAAATACTCCCTGAATCCAACAAATTCGAACCTGGTCACAAAATCTACGAATACAACGGACAGAAGTTAGAATGGGAAGACATCGCAGCGGCCA
Source organism: uncultured Candidatus Saccharibacteria bacterium (assembly GCA_946408595.1). Classification (GTDB taxonomy): domain Bacteria; phylum Patescibacteriota; class Saccharimonadia; order Saccharimonadales; family Saccharimonadaceae; genus Nanosyncoccus. The sequence goes on from CAMJSX010000004.1 coordinate 55,170, forward strand.
GTGCCCTAGAAAAATACTATCATGTCGACCTAGCCACTGATTTGAGAAAAAAAGTCATCATGCAAGACATCGCAAATCGAATTGCACTTGGTCTTCCCTACATTATCAAGAAATACTCCCCCGACGTCATCGTCCTCGGTGGCCCCCTCGGAAAGATTTTCAAGCGCTATAGTAAGTTTCTACCAGACTTCAAAGTCAAATTTGTCCGTCCTAAAAAACCTCTTGAATCCGTGATCTACGGCTGTTACCTCTACGCTAAGCAAAAATCCAAATAGGAGCCCCTCGTGGACGCCAAGTTTCTGACCAGAATCAAACAGGATTATCCTACTCTCAAATTCACCCAGGGCAAAAGGTTCTCTTTTCGTGCACCTAGAACCATTACAATCGGGCCAGCAGAAGAAAACGATTCCCTTTTACTCCTGCATGAGCTCGGGCATGCCCTTTTGAATCACCAAGATTTCGGGACTGACGTCGAAAGATTAAAAATGGAGCGCGCGGCTTGGGAAAAAGCCCGAGAATTAGCGCCCGGATACAGAATAGTATTCGATGATAATCTGGTCGAAAATGAGCTAGATTCATACCGAGATTGGCTAAACAAAAAATCCCAGTGCCCAAAGTGCCATCTAACGCGGTTTCAGACCCCAGATGGAAAATACCACTGCCCAAAATGTGAAAATTTCACCTAAAAAAGAAGCCCCATAACCTGAAGCTTCTTTTAATCATTAGGCAGCTTTTTTAGCTGGGCCACGACGAGAGATACGGCCACCCTTAGCGCCCGCGATGCGAGCTAGAGCAGGGTTAGCGGCAAAACCGCCGGTGTGACCATTTTGGCCACCTTTTTTACCAATACGAGCGTAAAACTCTTTACCGTATTTGGCTTTGTTGGTAGCGGCAGCTTTCATGCCACCAGCTTTAGTTCCAGACATTTCCTCTGTTCCTATTCTGCCCACCAAATTCTTAAATTATTGATAAAACACCACCCTTTTACGAGTGAATAACCCCATTATATCATACTGCTTTAGTTTTGTCAATATGCTTTTTCTTAAAAATATGTTTTAATTTTTTTAATTTTCCCGAACAATTTTTGTGGAAAACTGCATAAAAAAGTTCAAAAAAAGTATTGACAATATGCACCACGTGATATAAAATGAAGTTAACTTAAGTAGATTAAACTGCGAGGCTACTTAAGCGCATGTATGACCTAGGAAACCGCCTTCTAACGGGCGGTTTCCACTTTTTTACCAAGGTTTTTCCTTTGACTTTTTTCACAAGATGGTGTAAAATAACCGACATGGGGTAATAGCTCAGTTGATTAGAGCGCTGCCTTTGCAAGGCAGAGGTCCAGGGTTTGAGTCCCTGTTACTCCACCAATTTTACATTGTGGGGATATAGCTCAGCTGGTTAGAGCGCGTCACTGATAATGACGAGGTCTGTGGTTCAAGTCCACATATCCCCACCATTTTTTATGTTTTATTTGTAGTATAATAATCTTATGAAAATCCCGCTAAGATATCAAAACACCGAATATGATTGTGGCACCACAACATTTATTAATGCCCTGGCCTACCTCTACGACCGGGAAGATATCCCAGTAGAACTCTTAAAAGCTATCCACCAGCTATCTCTAGACGTTCGCGATTCCAAAGGAGTCGTCGGAAAAGGTGGCACTTCCGCTAAGCATGCCGAACTCATTGCGAAGTTTTTCTCTGATTACGCAGCAAAGCATGCTGATTTTAGTGTTAATTGTGAAATACTCTACGGCAAAGACGCCAGTGCCAATAAGATCAGAAAAGCCCTCGACGAAGGTGGCGTAGCAATAGCCCGCTGCTGGCAGAATACCGAACATTACGTCTTAATCACCAAGATTAGCGACGATTTCGTCTATCTATTTGACCCCTATTATTTAGACAAAAACTACTACGATAAAGATGACGATGTGGCAATGGTTTTTCACGAAGAATTCACCCACAACCGAATAGTAAAGATTAGCCGCGTTTTTGACGATTCAGAAAAGGATTATTCCCTGGTCAATGGTAACGACAGAGTGGTAATAATCCTGAAAAAAATAATCTAATTCAAGACATTCTGCCGGGTCCATTCGTACATCGCGATGGCCGCGGCAGCACCAACATTAACCGAGCGTGTAGAACCGAAGGATTCAATATAGCGAACATCGTGAGCCTTCTCTAATAACTCACCCGAAATTCCATTGTTCTCAGAACCAAAAATCAGCGTGGTATTCTCGGCAAACTTTTTAGTATGTAGCTCCTTTGCGCGTGGAGTATTATTCTCAATAGCAACCAATTCCCTATCCTTTTGGGTTTTCAAAAAATCTTCAAGTGTAGCATGGTGAATAATCTCTAAGTACTTATCGGTACACATTGCACCGCGACGATTATACTTTTTACGACCAATAATATGAACTTTACTCACATTAAAAGAATTTGCTGTACGGACGATAGAGCCAATATTAAAATCGTGTTCAACGTTTTCAATCGCGATTTCAAGCGAAGTACGTTTTTTACTTAGTGCATCAAAAACTTGTTCATTAGATAAACCTTTATATTCATCAACTAGATTCCTCGTATCTTCCATGCGTGCTATAATTATACCATAAGAGGAGGAATAGAGATGGATTTCGATGATTATCAGAAAAAAGCCAAAAAGTATGATTTTTTTGAAGAAACAGAAGATTTAAGTGCGGTAGGATTTTTTGAAAAAATTCTCGGATTGACCGGTGAGGCCGGCGAGACTGCAGATAAGGTCAAGAAAATCCTCCGCGACAAAAACGGAGTAATATCTGATGAAGACCGTGAACTCCTAGTCAAAGAGCTAGGTGACGTCTTATGGTATTTAGCAGCAATTTCAAGATATCTAAAAGTTCCCCTTTCAGAAGTCGCAAAGGGCAATTTAGACAAACTAGAAAGTCGCCACCAAAGAAACAAACTTCACGGCGAAGGCGACGACAGATAAAATTGACGCTTTTTATTAAGCATATGCTATAATAAAACTATAATAATAAAGGAGTGTTAATATGATACAAAAACGCGATATAGTAGTGGTTTATCTACTATCTATTATCACCTTTGGTATTTACGGCATTTACTGGGAAGTAAAGACCAAAGAAGAAATCAATAGCCTCGGCGGTGATATCCCTACGGCCTGGCTTCTCATTATCCCTATTGCCAATATCTATTGGTTATACAAATATGCAGACGCTTTTTCAAGATTGGTAAAGAAAGACAACAACGGCATTCTTTGGTTCATCGTCTTCTGGATGATTGGAGTAATCATGCCAGCAGTTGTACAATCTGATTTGAACAAAATTGCAGAGAAAAAGAAATAATCATATCCTACGAAAAACGCTCCCTTAAGGAGCGTTTTTTTGTTTAACAACTTGGTTGTGCAATTTTCATCTGTTAGTTTGTGTTAGCTTAACGTTACGTCTGTTACCAGATGTTGTTGTGTTATAAGCTTATCTTAACACAACCGTAACCGACCTTGCATTATGCATCCTCGCGGATTCATAAGCATCATTCCTTCTCAAGAAAGGAGGTAATCCATCGACACGTTCTCGTACCGATGCCTTG
>CAMJSX010000005.1 GCA_946408595.1 uncultured Candidatus Saccharibacteria bacterium
AAGGAGAAAAAGTAATATGGGTCAGAAGGTTAATCCCATCTCTTACCGTCTCCAAGTGAGCAAGGACTGGTCTTCTAAGTGGTTTACCAGGAAGAGCGACTTTCGTCATTGGCTCGTGGAAGACGTCAAGATTCGTGAGATGATCGAGGACCGGTTCAAGAGCCGCCCAACCATTGCACGCATCAACATTGAACGCTCCGCCAATCTTACTACAGTCACAATTTTAACTGCTAAAGCAGGTGCTGTAATTGGTAAGCAAGGCGCTGGCATCAATGAACTCAAGAAAGAACTTGAGAAAATCGTTTCAGGACCAGTACGTATCAACGTCGAAGAGGTCAAGAAACCAGAATTAAATGCTAAACTCGTAGCTGAAAACATTGGTTTCCAGCTCGGCAAGCGTATGAATTTCCGCCGTGCCGTCAAAATGGCTTTGCAATCTACTATGAATGCAGGTGCCAAGGGTGTACGTATCGAGGTATCAGGTCGTCTTAACGGCGCTGAAATGTCTCGTCGTGAGAAATTCATTGAAGGTTCCGTGCCTCTACATACTTTAAGAGCAGATATCGATTTTCACTGTCATCACGCACCAACAATTGCTGGTATCGTCGGCGTGAAAGTTTGGATCTACAAGGGGGAAAAGTAAGATGGCTATTCTACTTCCAAAGAAAACTGCCCACCGCAAGGTTCGCAAAGGTAAAAACGAAGGCATCGCCACTCGCTGCAACACTGTAGCCTTTGGTGATTATGGCCTGATGTCACTTGATAATGAGCGTGTCAATTCCAAGCAAATTGAGGCTGCTCGTCAAGCGATTACCCGTTATATTAAACGTGGTGGTAAAATCTGGATTCGGATTTTCCCACATACACCAGTAACCAAGAAACCACTTGATGTAAAAATGGGTTCTGGTAAAGGTGAACCACAATTCTTTGTGGCTAAGGTGAAAGCTGGTACGGTGATGTTTGAAATCGCCGATGTAACTGACGAACAAGCTAAAGAAGCTTTAAGACTTGCTTCGCACAAGTTACCAGTGAAATGTAAAATAATTAAGAAAGAGGAGTTTTAAAATGGCACACACATTAGTAGGGGTGGTGACTTCCGATAAGCGTGATAAGACCATTACCGTCTCCATCGTTTCTCGTGAAACTCATCCACTTTATCGCAAGCAATATACGAAAACTCGTAAATACACTGCTCACGATGAGAAAAATGAGGCCAAGGTTGGTGACCGTGTCGAAATCGCGGCAACCAGACCTTTGTCAAAGACCAAAGCTTATACTCTCGTCAAAATTCTCGAACGCTCTCATGGTACTGTTGAACTCAAAGAAGATGTCAATACCGTAGAGATGCCAGAAAAAATTGGTGCAGACAAAAAAGCTAAAGAAGAGGGGGATAAGTAAATGATACAGCAAGAAACTAGATTAAAAGTGGCCGACAACAGTGGCGCTAAGGAACTCGGAGTCATCCGCGTACTTGGTGGTACTCGCGCCCGCTATGCTCGCGTAGGCGACATTGTCACCTGCTCAGTGAAGGATGCTTCACCAACTGGTGGCGTCAAGAAAAAAGCTGTAGTTAAGGCCGTGATCGTACGCACTGTACAACCAATTCGTCGTCCAGATGGTTCAACCATTCGCTTTGACGAAAATGCAGCCGTGCTCGTAAACGAAGACAAGACTCCACGTGGTACCCGCGTGTTTGGTCCAATTCCTCGTGAACTACGTGACCTTGGCTTTAACAAGATTATTAGCTTGGCACCGGAGGTACTCTAATATGAAAATTGGTGATACTGTTAAAATCATTGCCGGTGACAACAAAGGCAAAGAAGCTAAAATTGTCCGTATCGATCGTAAAAATAATAAAGCGATGCTCGAAGGTATCGGCATCGTGGAACGCCACATGAAAAAATCCTACTTAAATCCAAATGGTGGTAAGAAAACCATTCATGTCGGTATCGATATGTCAAATTTGAAATTAGTCAAAGCTGAAGCAGCAAAAACTGCAAAGAAAGCTGATAAAAAGAACGCTAAAGTTAAAAAAGGAGCTAAATAATGGCGGAAAAGAAAACGGCTGCTAAGACCGCAAAGCCAGCGAAAGCTAGCAAGGCTGTCGTAGCACAACCACGCCTCAAAGCTCTCTACAATTCAGAGCTTAAGGCGAAACTACAAAAAGAACTGGGCTTAAAGAACATCAACCAAGTCCCAGAACTCAAAAAAGTGATTGTTTCTTCTGGCGTCGGCAAGAAGCGTGAAGACAAGAAATTCACCGAGACCGTAGAACTTACCCTCGCGAAAATTACTGGTCAAGCACCAACTTCAAGACTCGCTAAGAAATCAATCGCTACGTTCAAGATTCGTAAAGGTATGGGTGCGCCAGTTGGCTACCTCACCACTCTTCGAAATGACAAGATGTACGAATTTGTGGATCGTTTGATTAACATCGCTTTGCCACACGTGCGTGATTTCCATGGTGTGTCAAGCACGGCTTTTGATAAGCAAGGCAATTACAACTTAGGGCTCAAAGAGCAAACTGTGTTCCCAGAAATTACTTTCGAAGATGCAGCTGTGCTTCATGGTCTCGAAGTCACATTTATTATTAAAAATGGTTCAAAGGAAGGAAGCTATAAGTTGCTAGAACTCTTTGGAATGCCGTTTGAGAAAGGAGCGAAGTAATGGCTAAAAAATCTGCAGTGCTTCGTGACGAAAAAAGGCGTCAAATGTACGAAAAATATAAAGCTAAACGCGCTGAGTTAAAAGCCGCAGGTGATTTGGAGGGTTTGCAAAAGCTTCCACGCAATTCATCTGTGACAAGACTCAAAAACCGCGACATGTTGGATGGTCGTCCACGCGGTTACATGCGCCGTTTTGGTTTATCACGTATTAACTTCCGGGAAAAAGCTAGTAAAGGCGAAATTCCTGGTGTAACTAAGAGCAGCTGGTAGGAGAAAGGAGAAAATATGTCTATTGCAACTACAGATCAAATTGCCGATTTCATTACCCGCATTCGTAACGCGGTAAACGTTGGCAAGAACGAAATCCTCGTGCCAGTTTCTAAGCTCAAAGTCGCCATCGTGGAAGTGTTAGCTAAAAATGGTTATATTGCTTCCTATGATGTCGTCGAAGGTACCCCTCGTGGTATGCTCCACGTCGTGATTAACGAACCTGGTACCGTGGCCAAGGTCAACGAGATCGTCAAGGTTTCGAAGCCTGGTCGTCGTGTATATTCATCAGCAAGTGATTTGCCAGTAGTAAAGTCTGGTCGTGGAATGATCATCGTCTCCACTTCAAAAGGCTTGATGACTGGTCGCGAAGCGAAAAAAGCCGGCCTTGGTGGCGAAATTCTCGTCCGAGTCTGGTAATATATATAATATATATAATATATATAATATATATAATATATAGTGGCTCACCCCTGTTAAACAGGGGTGAGTTTTTTGTCGTTTATTAATGGTGCTTAAGGTTGATATCCGTTGGTCTCTGTGGTAAAATGAGGGAAAAATAGAGCGAAGGAGAAAGCTTATGAAACTAAAAAGGCTGTTTTGTGCAGTCCTTGCCTTTATAACGGCAGGGTATAATCTTGGTGGGGTATTACCAGTAATGGCGGCGGAGGGTGATGAACAACCAATCATCCAAAATGAAGCGCCGGTGGAAATAATGAAGGATGGAGTGGGGACCGGAATTATTCTTTCGAAAAACGCAGAGCCGGTAGAAGGTTACGTCAATAGATATAAAATTACGCTTCGAGTAGAATCACCAAAGACGGAAAAGACGTCTGACACGGTAATCGTGATCGACCGCTCAAACAGTATGAATGGCACTAAGCTGACCAATGCTAAAGCGGCAGCTGATTCGCTCGCAAAACAATTGTTGCCAGAAGGTAATACTTTAAATAGAATTGCGGTTATCTCGTATGGAGATAGCGTACAAAATGTCTCAAATGGTTTCTCCTCTTCTTATCAAACAATTCACAGCGCAATAAGTAGTATTAGCCAAAATGGTGGTGGTACCTTTACGCAGGCAGGTTTAAGGACAGCAAGACAGGTGCTTGAAGGTGTTTCGACTCCAGCAAATTACCGAACCATTATTCTCCTTTCGGATGGTGCACCAAGCTATAGTTACGGAATTAAAAACTTTAGCGCTAGTAATGATTTAGTGAGTGGGAATTCGGCGATTTCAAATAGTAATATTTATCAGTTTAAGGTAATGACTTCAGCGGATAAATTTGATTATAATACCACAGTAGGTGATGGTAGTAGATTAAATTCGCAGCCAGATGGTGCAGAAATGTGGGACTGGGCTGGTAGCACATATATTGGTGGATGGAATCGTGATTACTATTATAATCATGGTAATTCAGCAATTGCGGAAGCAAATTTCTATAAAGCGACTGGTAATACTCTATATACGATTGCTTTGAATGCCGGAACTTGGGGTAATAGCACACTTAATAGTATGGCTAGCCCAGGTAAGGCCAAAACCGCTACGGAAGCAAATTTGAAACAAATTTTTGATGAAATTGCGGGCGAGATTTCTTCTTTGATTAAGAGTGCACAAATTGAAGACGTGATGGGCGAAGGCGTAGTAGTGTCAACCGCGACTGGTGTGACAATGGGTGAAAACAATGGTAGCTTTACTTGGAATCTAGAAGCTAAAGATTTTCATTTGACGGAAGATGGCAGTAAGTTCTATGCGGAAAAATCTTACGTGGTAGATTTTACGACAGATTTACCAGTAGATGATGACAATGCTGATTCATACTTTGCTTTGAATGAAGAAGCAAAAATTACTTACAATAACGGTGAAGGTGAAGGTTATTTCCCAACACCTTCAGCACGACCATTTAAGGTGAATATTGAAAAAGAATTAACGCAAGTAAAGGATGGTGTGGAGACTAAACTTCCGGATGGTCAGGAATTCCATTTTAACATTTCGGGAGTAGATGAAACTTTCTCGGTGAAGTCTGGTTCACAACATATTGTGCCAGTGACGGTGCCAATTGCAATTGGTACAGAATATACTGTGACTGAAGCAAATTGGGTGCCAGAAAACAGTACGATTAAGTTTGAGAACTATAAAGTAACGTATCCAGATGGTAATACATTTAAAATTGTCTCGGATCAAGCAAACCAAGTAGTACACATTGTCATCAAGAACACTTATGAAATAAAAGACATTACGGCAACAAAGACCTGGAGCGACGATAGCGACCGCGATGGTTTAAGAAGTAAGTATACGAGCGGTAGTGATAAGCTATATGTGGCGCTAAAAGATGGTAATAATTATGTAGATTATCAAGAAGTAAGTGCGGACAATAGTAGTAGCTATCCATTTAATAATTTGCCAAAATATCGTAACAATACAGAGATTAATTATGTGGTAGTGGAGGCTAAGAATTGTTCTACTGCGACAAGCGGGGCAATTAGTTGTACGCCATTTACAAGTGACAGTAATTACACAGCAACGATTTCTGGCAATGCGATTACGAATACTCATACTCCAGAAACTACGAGTGTATTAATAAAGAAGACTTGGGCGGGTGGAGCTACTAAGTTGCCAAATTCAATTACTGTGAATTTGACCGGTGGAAATGTCAACCAAAATATTACAATTTCAGCAACGGACAAAGTGGATGGCGAGTGTACGGAATGGTGTAAGAAAATTGATGGACTTTTGAAGTATGAAAACCAAGGTACGCCAATTACTTATACAGTGAGAGAAACCAGCATTTTTGGCACTTCAGCAGAAGGGTTTATTGAATATGGCACAGACGAAACTACTGATGGCCAAAAATCAGTGAATGGTAAATGGGATGCAAGTGCGGCGAATAATTCAGGCACTTGGACGATTACGAATACTTGGACACCAGCACAATCAGTCTTTAATGGTTCAACTGATTTTTCAATTAAAAAAGTTGATAAGAATGGTAATCCTTTGTCGGGCGTGAAGTTCACAGTAAATGGTGATGAATACACGACTGGTGATGATGGTACGATCAAAATAAATATCCCAGCCAACTTATTAGTGCGTGAAGAAACTAAGAATTATGAAATTATTGAGACGGTGGCGAAGGATGGCTATGATCTTGATGGCGATGCGGCAAATCTTCAGGTAGTGGTTTCTAGTGGCTTGACATCAGTAACTTCAAGTGGAAGCGTATTCACGAACAACTATACAAAGAGCTTTACTTTCACGGCTTCCGGTAATCAAAATTACACTTGGAATAAAGAAGAGAGAATGTTCGTACTAAAGAATAATCGTAGCACGGCAAAATCACTCAAAATTGAAAAGACTTACTCCGGCGTGAGTGAAGATGCTCTTAAGAATAGTGGTTTGAACTTTACAGTGACTGGTCCAGCGGATTTTGAAAAGAAAGTAATTTCAATTTCAGAATTCACCTTTAGTGATGGTAAAGCGACTTTTGAGCTTCTAAATGTGCCAACCGGTGATTATACTGTGAAAGAAAGTGGCGGTGAGTTTGATGGCTTATTCACGATGACCATATCTGGTGATAACAATGCTACTAAAACTCTCGGCAAGAATAAAGAAGTGAAGTTCACGATTAATAATGCTTATACGGTAATTTCGGATGAGTCTTATGAAGTGGCGAAGATTTGGAGTGATGGCGATAACCGTGATAATAAACGTCCAACCGAACTGGAAGTTTACTTGAAGGCAAATGGCAAGACGGTGGATACACAAAAACTAACTGCTGATACTTGGTCATATAAATGGACGAACTTACCAAAGGCAAACGAAGACGGTGAAGCTTTGACTTATTCAGTAGAAGAAAAGAGTGTAAGCGATTATACTTTAACGGATACAAAGACTGAGACGGGCAAGACGACCTTTACTAATACACATACTCCTGAGACTACGAGTGTATTAATTAAGAAGACTTGGGTAGGTGATAAGACTGCACCAAAATCAATTACGGTGAATTTGACTGGTGGTGGTGAGAACCAAAACATTACGATTACGGAGACGGACAAAGTTGAGGGTGAATGTACAGAATGGTGTAAGAAGGTTGAGGGTCTTTATAAATATGACAATGGCACAGAAATTGAATATGTAGTAAGAGAAACTGGTATAGTGGGTGTTTCGGCAGACGGCTTTATTGAATATGGCACGGATGTAACTTCCGAAGGCCAAAAGTCGGTGAATGGTAAATGGAATGCCCAAGAAGTAAATAATTCTGGCACTTGGACGGTAACTAATACTTGGGTGCCAGCGACTTCGCTTTACAATGGCTCAACGGACTTTGCGATTAAGAAGGTTGATAAGAACGGCAATCCACTTTCTGGCGTGAAGTTTACGATTAATGGTGAGGAATTCACGACTGGTGAAGACGGCAAGATTCTAGTAGAAATTCCGGTGAACCAACTAGTCAGCAGCGAAACCAAGAACTACGAGATTATTGAAACAGTAGCTAAGGATGGCTATGACCTAGATGGTGACAAAGCTAATCTCGAAGTCGTTATCGAAAGCGGCCTAGTTTCCGTGGATGCAGCTACTTTGGTTAATACCTATAGCAAGACCTTTACCTTCACGGCTTCTGGCAATAAGAACTACGTTTGGAATAAAGAAGAAAGAATGTTTATTCTAGAAAACAAACGTAGCGAAGCCAAGTCGCTGACGATTGAGAAGACCTTCTCGGGTATTGACGAAGAGGTATTAAAGGGAAGCGATCTCGTGTTCACCGTAAGTGGTCCGGATGACTTTGAAACCAAGAATATTCCATTCTCAGACTTCACGATTAGTGAGGGCAAAGGTACGTATGTTTTGAAGCACGTGCCAACCGGTGACTATACTGTAGAAGAAAAAGGTGGTGAGTTCAAAGATTCATTCACTTTGACGACAACTGGTGACAATGGCGCGACGAAGACCTTAGCCAAAGGTAAGGCTGTGAAATTCACGATTGATAATACCTACGCAGCAATCGCTGACGTCACTTATGAAGTTGCGAAGATTTGGGATGACGACAATGACCGTGATGGTATTCGCCCAACCAAACTCAGCGTGGATTTGAAGGCTAATGGCTCAAAAGTGGAGACTGTAGAGCTCACAGGCGACAGCTGGTCCTATAAGTGGGAAAACTTGCCAAGAGTCAATGAAAAGAACGAAACTTTGACTTATTCAGTAGTTGAAAAAGTAACTGGCGATTACGAGCAGACCAAGGTAGAAACAAAAGACAATAAAACCACCTTCACTAACACTCACACACCAGAATTAGTTAATGGTGATGGCGAGTTAACAATCGTGAAGATTTGGGAAGATGGTGACGACCTGTTAGAGTTTAGACCAACGATGATTATGGTGAATTTGTTAGCCAATGGCGAAGTGATCGACACGGTACCAGTAGTAGAAAATGCCGATGGCGTTTGGGTGTACACCTTCACCGGTCTCTACAAGAATGATGGTGGCGAAGAGATCGAATATACAGTAGAAGAAGATGGCGTGGATGGTTATAGCACAGAAATTAGCGGTGATGCGGCGTCTGGGTTCGAGATTGTAAATACCAGCACCGATCCATGCTCATTTGGAGCTTGCGGTAAGGGCGAAGAGCCAACTCCTCCAGACACTGGTAGAATGACAGCTGACGAAGCGACAGGTGCGGTCAATTCTTCGATCGCCGGCTCAGCACTTGGCATGATGGCCCTACTCTTCCTCATCGGATTGTTCAAGAGAAATAAGAAGGAAGCGTAAAACCAATTCTCAACGTCGAAAGGCTTGATGTCTGGTCGCGACGCGAAGAAAGCCGGACTGGGTGGCGAAATTCTCGTGAGAGTTTGGTAATCGCATGTATGACAAAAATAGCCCTGCGGGGCTATTTTTGATGGTATACAATATATAATATAATTCTGGCGATTCACTTCTGCTAGACAGGGGTGAGTTTTTTGCGAGAGTTTTGGGATAAGAGTAAGTTTAAAGTTTTTACATTTATCTTAGTTTGTGGTAGAATAGTAAAAGCAATTACGCAATAAGAAGAGTGTCGGTAGCAAATGAAAAATAAAGCAAGGACCGTAATGGATAAGAAGGTTCCTAGGATTTTAGCCCTAGTAATCTTTGATATAGTGTCGGTGATTATAGCTTCACTGCTGGCTCTTTGGATGCGGTTCGACTTTCAGCAGATTCCAGTTGAGTATATCCAGAGTGTGACGCATTTTTTGCCAATAGACTGTCTGATTGTGGTGGCAATTTTTGCAATTGCGAGACTTTATACTTCAATTTGGCGGTATGCTTCGGTGCCAGAGTTAATCTCGGTGATTCTGTCATGTATTGGAGCGAGTTTTGCGATTTTCTTTTATAAACATGCGCTACTGCTTCCACTACCGCGGAGCTTCTGGTTTATTTTTGCGGCGCTTCTGTTTTTCTTTACTTGCGGGATTCGCTATTCGTATCGTATTTGCCGGGCAATCATACATGCTTTGACTGGGAAAAAGCGTAATAAAAACACAATGATTATTGGTGGTGGTGAAGCAGCACGAATGTTGATTGATGAGCTAGATCATAGTCCACATAAGTATGGTGGGGTCGGAGTTAGGTGTGTTATCGATGATAATAGACAAAAAATAGGTACGCGTATACGGGGAATTCCAATTGTGGGGAATATTCATTCTGTTCAACATGCGGTAGAAAAATATGCAATCGAACAGATTATTATTTGTATTCCATCGGCCAGTAAGGAAGCAATCGCAAAGATTGTTGGTGAGTGCCAAAAAACCAAATGCGAAATAAAAATATTACCTTCAATTTATGCGACGATGAATGAAGGGATGGAAGATATCGCCGCAAAAATTCGCCCAATTAAATATGAAGACTTTTTGGGCAGGGATCAAATTGTAGTAAATGACGAAGAAATAACTAAACATATTTCCGGAAAGACAATTTTAGTGACTGGTGGTGGTGGCTCAATTGGTTCGGAGCTTTGCCGTCAAATTGCAAAGGCGAACCCGAAGCTTTTGATTATCTTCGATATTTATGAAAACAATGCCTATGAAATCCAACAGGAATTATACCGTAATTACCCAGATTTAAATTTGCAAACGATTATCGGTTCGGTACGAGACCTCCCACGTCTTGAAAAAGTATTTCAAGAATTTCATCCGGAGCAAGTATATCATGCGGCAGCGCATAAGCATGTGCCTTTGATGGAACGAAGCCCAAATGAGGCAATCAAGAACAATTGTCTGGGAACTCTCAATACGGCTAAACTAGCCGATAAATATGGTGTGGAAAAATTTGTGTTAGTGAGTACTGATAAAGCAGTGCGGCCGACTAATATTATGGGTGCTTCAAAGCGTATTTGCGAGATGATCGTTCAATACTATGATAAACATTCAAAAACTAATTATGTTGCGGTTCGTTTTGGTAATGTATTAGGTTCGAATGGTTCGGTAATCCCGTTGTTTTTAAAACAAATTGAAGAAGGTGGACCAGTCACGGTAACTCATAAAGATATTACACGTTATTTTATGACGATACCGGAAGCGGTGAGTTTGATTTTGCAGGCCTCGGTGTATGCTGAAGGTGGCGAAATTTTTGTGCTAGACATGGGCAAGCCAATAAAGATATATGATCTCGCAAAGCAAATCATAAGATATAAAGGTTTGGAGCCAGGAAAAGATATTAAGATTGTTATCACTGGGCTTCGGCCAGGAGAAAAGCTTTATGAAGAAATGTTGATGGAAGAGGAAGGGTTGAAGGAGACGCCAAATAAACTTATTCATATTGGGCGGCCGATTAAAATAAAAGATAGTTTTCTTGAAGATTTGGATGCTTTGATAAAAATTGCCGAGAAAAATGAAAAAGATATACGTAGTCACACTGCTAAGTTAGTAACAACATATAAACCAATAAAGGAGGATTAATAATGGAAAAGAAGATTATTCGTTTTTCACCGCCAGACATTAGTAAAGAAGAAATAGAAAATGTTATCGAAGTATTAAAATCTGACTGGATTACTACAGGCCCAAAAACTAAGGAATTTGAGGCAAAAATTGCTGAGTATTGTGGTACAGAAAAAGCCGTGTGTTTGAATTCTAATACTGCTTGTCAGGAGTTGATTTTAAAGGTTTTGGGCGTAAGACCTGGCGATGAGGTAATCACGAGCGCTTACACATACACTGCCTCCGCAAGTATAATTGATCATGTTGGCGCAAAAATTGTCCTTGTGGATACTCAAAAAGATTCGTATGAAATGGATTATGACGCTCTTGAAAAGGCAATTACTGAAAAGACGAAAGTGATTATCCCAGTAGATATCGCCGGGGTGATGTGCGATTATGATAAAATTTTTGAAATTGTTGAGCGAAAGAAAGCGTTATTCAAACCGAACAATGATTTTCAGAAACTCTACGGGAGGATTATCGTAGCTGCCGATGCGGCACATTCATTTGGTGCGACTTATAAAGGTAAAAGAAGTGGTAATGTTGCCGATTTTGCTAGTTTTTCTTTCCATGCTGTAAAGAATTTGACTACAGCTGAAGGTGGCGCTTTGACCTGGAAACACGTTGACGGTTTAGACAACGATGCTTTATATAAAGAATTCATGTTATGGAGCCTCCATGGTCAGTCAAAAGATGCATTGGCTAAGGACAAGCTTGGCGCGTGGGAGTATGATATTGTCTATACTGGTCAAAAATGCAATATGACTGACATTATGGCAGCAATTGGGCTTGCGCAACTTGAGAGATATCCTAAACTTCTATCAAGGAGAAAGGAATTAGTAAAGCTGTATAATGAATTACTAGATTCTGATAGGATTGATATCATTAAGCACGAGAATGGTGACAGTGTTTCTAGTATGCATTTAATGCTCACTAGAGTTAAGGGTATTGATGTAGAAAAAAGAAACAAAATTATTGTGGAACTTGCAGAAGCTGGAATTGCTTCGAATGTTCATTATAAACCGTTGCCAATGCATACTGCATATAAGAAACTTGGTTTTAAGATCGAAGATTATCCGAACGCGTATGATATGTACCAGAATGAGATTTCATTACCACTCCATACTAAACTATCCGATGAGGATGTCAGATATATTTGTGAGAAATATAACGATATCGTAAAGGCATAACGAAAAATGAAAAAGTGGGACGATTTGCCGAAATCGATGAGAAACGGTGAGGTTAAAAAATACTATGATATTCTTCAACATAAAAGAATTAGCCTTTTTTTGAAACGCTTGTTTGATATTGTATTTAGTGTAATTGGCCTCATTTTGGCTTTACCATTTTTATTGATTGTAGCAATTGCGATTAAAATTGATTCTAGAGGACCAGTTTTTTATAGGCAGGAAAGAGTTACGAGATACAATAAACTTTTTAGGATTTATAAATTTAGGACAATGGTTCAAGATGCTGATAAGGTTGGTGCTCTGGTGACTTCGAAGAATGATAAACGCATTACGCGTGTTGGAAGAGTGATTCGTAAGGTTCGTTTGGATGAAGTGCCGCAGCTGATTAATATATTGAAGGGCGAGATGTCGTTTGTGGGAACACGCCCAGAAGTAAAAAAATATGTCGATAAGTATACTGACGAAATGAAGTCAACGCTGTTGATGCGAGCGGGGGTGACGTCAGAAGCTAGTATAGAGTTTAAGGATGAAGATGAAATACTAAAAAAGTATGTCAACAAACAACATAATGTTGACGAAGTATATATTAATAGGATTTTGCCAACAAAAATGAAGATAAATCTAGAGTACATAAAAAGGTTTAATATTTTTTATGATATAATGATAGTCGTATGGACAGTATTAGCGGTTTTTGGTTTTAGAAAGACAAGAGCAGAGTGCGGAGAGAAAAATTAAAGATGAAAAAGCAAGATAAATTAGTATCGATTATAATGCCTACTTATAATTGTGGTGGTTATATTGGGGAAACCATTGATTCTGTGATATCGCAAACTTATGATAATTGGGAACTAATAATAGTCGACGATTGCTCAAAGGATGATACGGAAAAAGTGGTAAAAAAATTCAAAAATGATAATAGAATCCGCTATATTAAACTTGAGCGAAATTCTGGGGCAGCTGTTGCAAGAACTGAAGCGATGAAAAAGGCGAAGGGTGATTATATGGCGTTTCTTGATAGTGATGATTTGTGGTACCCAGAAAAACTTGAAAAACAGCTGAAATTTATGAAGGAAAATAAGTATGATTTTACCTGTACGGCATATGAACAAATTGATGAAAATGGTAAATTTTTGAAAAAAATTGTTAGACCAAAGGTAAAAGCGGATTATAATAGAATTCTTTTAGATTGTCCAGTTGGGAATTCGACTGTTATGTATAATGTTAATGCATTGGGCAAATATGAGGTGCCAAATATCAGAAAAAGAAATGATGACGCGTTGTGGCTTCAAATCATCAAGAAGGCTGGGTATATCTATGGTAAGGATGAGGTGTTGATGAAGTATAGAGTTAGGAATAATTCTATATCGAGTAATAAGTGGTCCCTAGTTAAATATCATTGGCAGCTTTATCGAAAAATAGAGCATCTTTCCGTAGTGAGATCAGCTTTCCATGTTTGCTATTGGGGAGTGATAAAAACATTGCATATTAAATAAGGAGGGTGAGGATTGTGGATGGTAGTAATTCAAAAAAAATAAAAAATAAAGCCATGATTATATTGCATGTTGCTAATTTAGATGAGAGAAAAGCTGCTGGTCCCAATATTAATGTTCCGCAAAATGTGATTTACGGTAATAAATATGAAGTAGTTGGTTTGTATAATTTGAAGAAATCCAAAATCATTTTTGACATCCAAAATGATAAGTATTTTAGTATTGTGGATTATAAGAATATATCCGAATTACCGGAACCGTTTAATCGTCCTGATATCGTTGTATTTCAGGGCATGTATGAAATTGAACAATGTAGAGTAGCCAGGGAACTAGTGAAAAAAAAGATACCGTATATCGTTGTTCCGAGATGTTCAATGACGACAGCAGCAATCAAAAGCCATGAGCTAAAAAAGAGAATTGCTAATATTTTGTTTTTTAATAGTTTTATAAAAAATGCTGAAGCAATTCAATTTTTAACTGAAAATGAATATGAAGAAAGCAAGAATAGTTTTAGATTTAAGAATTATTATATTTTGGGAAACGGTATAGAGTTACCGACTCAGCGTTATAAAGTCAAAAAGCGAGATTATTTTAAAATTGTGTTTGTCGGAAGATATAATGTGTACCACAAAGGGTTAGATGTATTGCTTGATGCGGTAAAAAACAATAAGGATTGGTTTAACAACAATAATGTCGTATTGTGTCTATATGGAAGTGATTCTGATAATGGGTTAAGGTTTTTAGAGAGTAGAGTAAAAGGTGATAATATTGATAGTATCGTTAAAATTTGCGGTCCGGTTTTTGATAATGAGAAGAAAAAAGCTTTGTTGGATGCGGACGTTTTTATACATACTTCTAGACTTGAAGGTCAACCGACTTCAGTCATTGAAGCGATTGGCTACGGTGTACCCGTAATAGTAACTCCGGGAACTAACGTTTCTGATGTGGTCATAGAACATGGACTTGGTTTCGTGGCGCAATTAAATCCCGAAAGCGTTTTTGATGCAATCGCGACGGCTCTAAATAGCAAAAAGCAGTTTTCTTCAATTTCTGAAAACGAAATAAATTATGCGAAGAAAAACTTTGATTGGGATGGGATTGTAAAGGAATCTATCAAAGAATATAATTCCATAATGGATTCGATATGCTGATATATTTACTTTTAATCGCATCTATATCGTTTCTTGGTGTGTTTTTTTCTAAGAAGTACAGGAAAGCTTATGTAATAGCTATTTGTATCTTGATGTCTTTAATTGCTGGATTGCGCCATTCTACTATCGGCAATGACACGGGAAACTATCAGAGGATTTTTTCGGAGGCAGCAGTCTATCAAGGCGAGTTGTTCGAGAGGACGAGAATGGAGCCCGGATATTCAATTTTGAATATAATTTTTGCTGGGACAGGTATGGGGTATAATGCATTTATATTTATAATGGCATTAGTTACCAATATAGCAATTTCTTCATTGATTTTTAAAAAGTCCAAGTATCCGATGCTTAGTTTCCTATTATTTGTATTGTTCCGCTTTTTCTTTGATGAAATGAATATTATGAGGCAGTTCTTGTCTATTTCGATTGTATTATTTGGGTTTGATTATGTTGAGCAAAGGAAATTTTTAAAATATTTGTTTGTAGTTTTGTTAGCTACAAGTATACATTATAGTGCTTTTTTTGCGTTGATTCTTTATTTCGTATACAGGGATCATTTCAGTAAAAATATGAGAATAGGTATCTGTTGTGTCACGCTTTTAATAATGGTTTTTTTGGGAGATTTGCTAAACATGATAACCGCAAATCTTGGCATTTATGATGGGTATATTAATAAATACATGGATAGCAACAGGGTGGGCAGTATATTAAAATTTATCTTGGCTATTGGAACGTATCTTTATTGTCGAATTATTTATTCGAGGCATAAAAATGAAATACAGAACAAAGAGTGGTATGGTTTTCTATTGAATATTTCGTTGATAGCCTCAATGTTGAGTCTATGTTCTATTAGGATAAGTATCATGGATAGGTTAATAGAATATTTTAATATATTCTTAATAATTAGCATTCCTAACTTTACTGCGCTAGTTAGAACTGGTAAGAAAAGGCTTATGGCGATAGTTGCTATTATGATTATTTCGATAGTCTATTTTACCGTTGTTACTGCGTTTAGGCCAAACTGGAATAAGGTTGTGCCATATAGGTTCTTCTGGGAGCATAACGAGGACAATTATACGATGGCTACCTATGAAGTAAATGATATAGAGGGTTTAGTATGAACAACATATGTTTTAGATATAGTAATAACAACATGAAGGGAGTGATAATATGAGGGCTTTTATTAAAACTATTTATTCGTCCATTTGCCCCTGGAGGGATGTTTCGCGAAAAATTTATGCGGTATACGTTAGAATGGATAACTCAAATAAGAAAAAGAGAAAGATTCGCGCTCAGTATTATTGTTATTTAATAGAAAAAAAATTCGGTTGCGTAATTAGCCCGGGTGCGATTATTGGCAAAAACCTTAAAATGCCACATCCTAATGGTGTAGTAATAGGAAAGAATAGTAAGATTGGAAAAGGAGTAACAATTTATCAGCAGGTAACAATAGGTCAGAACCGAGATAAGTATCCAACCATAGGTGATAACGTAATCATATATGCTGGGGCGAGGATAGTTGGAAACATTCATGTTGGAGATAATAGTATTATTGGCGCAAATGCAGTGGTTACAAAGGATGTGCCAAATAATAGCATTTGGGGTGGGATTCCAGCAAAAGAGATTAAAAAACGTGATTCGGGAGCAAATTATATATAATGCGTGGTAAAAAGGCATTCCTAAGTTTAATTACTAATATTGTGCGCGAAGTAGTCAGCGTTCTTTGTGGTTTTATCCTTCCATACGCTATCATTAATGCTTTTGGGACTGAAGTATATGGCTTGACTGAATCTGTAAAGGGTTTTCTTGGTTTTATTGTGCTATTGGAGGCTGGGTTTGGCCCCGTTGTGAAGGTTGCACTATATAAAGCATTAGCGAAAAAGGATTCAGCTAGTATTAAACGAATTCTGAATAGCTCGGAAAGGTTTTTCCGAAGGATTGCAATTATTTTCTTGATATATGTTATCGTTTTGGCATTTGCTTATCCGTTAATTTCCGAAACTCATCTCAATTACATATTTACCGTTGTTCTCATTCTAGTCATGTCGGTTAGTATTTTTGCGGAGTATTATTTTGGGATGACTTATCGACTATTTTTACAGTCTGACCAGAAGGCATATGTTTCAAACATTATACAGATAGTTACGCTTCTTATTGGGCTTGGTTTTGCTTTAATAGCAATTAAATTTGGCGCATCAATTATTCTGACTGAGGCGATTATTGGTTTAGTGTATTTATTAAGGCCTATTTTACAGAATGTTTATGTCAAAAGAAGGTATGATAATCTTCCGGTTGGCGTTGATGATAGTTATAAAATGGACCAAAAATGGGATGCATTAACACATCACATTGCTTTTACGATCCATTCTAGGGCGGACGTAATTATTTTAACAATAATGGGTTCACTTAAGGAAGTTGCAATATATTCAGTGTATGCATTGGTTTTGAATGGCATAAAATCATTCGTGAGTATTATAGCTGAAAGTTTTTCGGCGGCTTTTGGAGATATGATTGCCAAGAACGAGAATAATAATTTAAGAAAAAGATTTGGATTATACGAGACTCTGTATATGACTATTTCGACAATTGTTTATTCTTGTACGATACTATTGATTACTCCATTTGTAGCTGTCTATACACTTAATGTTGGAGATGCGGATTACTCGCAAACGTTATTTGGGGTGTTATTGGCTATAAGTACTTATTCATTGACGATCCGACAGCCATATAACGAATTGGTGAAGGTGGCTGGTCATTTTAGACAGACGAGACGCGGAGCAGTAGTTGAAGCGTTGATTAATGTTGTGCTGTCGTTAATCCTCGTGTGGAAATTCGGATTAGTCGGCGTTGCAATAGGTACTCTTGCTGCAATGGTTATCCGTTCAACTGAATTTATTTATCATGCTAATAAATATATTTTGAAACAAAGTATAATGAATAGTTTTAAAAAAATAATAGTCGTAATCTTAGAGACGCTGATTGTCGTATTTGTTGCGAACTTTATCCCTATGTTGGGAATGGATTCATATTTGAATTGGGTTATATATGCAGTGGAAGTATTAATTGTGGCAGTAATAATTGTCTTGCCTGTAAACTTTTTATTGTTTAAGGATGATTTTAAGGAATTGAGGAAGACGATTAGAAAATTATTGAGACGACATTAATTGAATATATGGGTGGGGGTTGTGGTTTTCGGTGGAGTGTAGCAGGTGCGAGTATAAAAAAGAGTATGGTTAGATTATGAAAAAGATGTTTTGTGATATAATATATATATGAGTGAAAAACCTGTTTTTGATGGCAAAACAATTTTAATTACTGGGGCGGCGGGGTTTATTGGCTGGGCACTTTCGAAGCGAGTTTCAGCGGAGAATCCTAAAGCAAAAGTGATTGGGTTTGATAGCGTCAACGATTATTATGATGTGCGACTTAAAGAGTATCGCCTAAAAGATTTAGAACAGTATAATAACTTCACATTCATTAAAGGGAACTTGGCGGATAAGAAAGCTGTCGATGAGTTGTTTGAAAAATATCAGCCAGAAATTGTAGTGAACCTCGCGGCGCAAGCGGGTGTGCGATACAGCATAGATCACCCGGATGTTTACATCGAAGCAAACTTGATTGGTTTTTACAACATTTTGGAAGCTTGCCGACATTATACGCCAGAGCATTTAGTCTACGCTTCGTCTTCGTCAGTTTATGGCGGAAATAAAAAAGTACCATTTTCAACGGATGATAAAGTCGACAATCCAATTAGCCTTTACGCCGCGACCAAAAAATCCAACGAGTTACTCGCGCACGCTTATTCCAAGCTATATAATATCCCATCCACTGGTCTACGTTTCTTCACCGTCTATGGTCCAGCCGGCCGTCCGGACATGGCCTACTTTGGTTTCACTAACAAACTAATTAAAGGTGAGAGAATCCAGATTTTTAACTACGGCAACTGCAAACGTGATTTCACTTATATCGACGACATCGTAGAGGGTGTCATGCGCGTCATGGCCAAAGCTCCGGAGAAAAAACAAGGCGAGGATGGTCTACCACTTGCACCATACAAAGTCTATAATATTGGTAATTCCGACCCAGAAAACTTGCTAGATTTCGTGCAAATTTTACAAGAAGAATTAATTCGCGCCAAAGTTTTGCCAGCAGATTACGACTTCGAATCTCATAAGGAACTCGTACCGATGCAACCTGGCGATGTACCAGTGACCTATGCAGACACGAGCGAACTAGAAAAAGATTTTGGCTTCAAACCACACACCTCACTCCGCGACGGTTTAAGAAAATTCGCCGAGTGGTACAAAGAATTCTACAAATAAGCATAAATTATATATTTTTCTAAGTGTCTATGTTATAATAGGAGGGAAGGAAAAAGTATGGAAGAAATAAATATTGGAGATTTTTTCAAGTATTTAAAGAGATATATTATAACAGTAGTAGTTGTTGTTGCCGTGGCCGTCGTTGGTATATTGGCATATGACACATCAATCAAAAAACCTGTCTACCAAGCACAAACTACCGTGTTGATTGCCAAGACTGACGCCATAGAAGGTAGTTCTGCAGCTAACATTAATGATGTTAACGTTAGCCAGAAACTAGTTGCGACTTATAGTGAAATCGCCAAAAGCGAACTAGTGCTCAACAAAGTGATCGAAAACCTAGGCCTTCATTCCACCGCAAAAGAACTCGGTGGTAGCGTCACGATCAAGCCAGTAAATGATACTTCCATCCTTGCCATCTCAGTAAAGAATCTAGACGCGAAGCTTTCAGCAGTAATCGCGAACGAAATCGCCAGTGTCTTAACGGAGCAAATCAAGATTTTTTACGGGACCGACAACACAACACAGCTAAGTTTAGCCGCCACACCAGAGTCGCCAGCCAATAATACCACCAGCAGAGATATAGTACTGGCAGCCATTATCGCGGCGCTAGCGGTGGTTGGTGTAGCCTTCCTTAAGTACTATTTAGACGACACCGTAAAATACAATGAAGATATTGAAAAAACAATCGGTATGCCGGTCACTGGCCGCATTTCTAAGGGCGAAGTCAAGACTCGTAAAGTTGGTGGTGAGCTCATCGCTGAGAATTTGCCAAAAGCCATCGTTAGTGAGAATATCAAGAGCCTCCGTACGAACTTACAATTTACCGCTGTGGACAAGGATCTCGAAACTATCTTGGTCACTTCCACCAACGCTAGCGAAGGTAAAAGCTTCGTTGCAGCAAACCTCGCCATTTCATTTGCTCAGGCCGACAAAAGAGTCCTTCTAGTTGACTGCGATCTTCGCAAAGGCCGCGTCCACAGATTATTTAATCTTTCCAATTCCAGAGGCTTATCAAATCTTCTCGCCGGAGATTTAAGGATTTTCAGTAAATACATTAACCCAACCAAGATCAAAAATCTCAGTATTATCACCTGTGGTACTTATCCACCAAACCCAAGCGAATTACTCGCTTCCAAGAAGAACAAAGATCTAGTCAAATTACTAAGTAATTACTTTGATATCGTTATCTTTGATGGTGCTCCAATTGGTGGCCTAGCAGATTCTGTGATTCTATCAAGCATCATGGACGAGACCTTAATTGTCGTGCGTGATGGCTTTACCAAGAAAGCCGATCTTCTAGCTGCAAGAGACTCATTAAACAAAGTTAACGCCAATATCGCCGGTGTAGTCTTTAATATGGTTAACCGTACCTCATCGAAGTATTATAGTACCTATTACTACTCTAGTGATTCCAAATAGAAAATGATTGATATTCATTCACATATTTTACCTTGTGTAGATGATGGGCCAAAATCTTTGGCTGGCAGTATTGCTATTGTGCGAAGACTTATTAGTCAAGGCGTGACAGACATTATTGCTACACCTCACTTTGTTAATGAGACGAACTTTGTCTCACCAAAAGCTCAGAATCAACGGGTTCTCGCCGTGGTAAAAAGAGCCCTCGAAAAAGAAGGCATTAATATCAATATCTTTTTAGGTAACGAAATTTATATCGACAACAACATCCTGGAACTTCTTAAAGCCAAAAAAATTTCCGGTCTTGCCGGAAAGCGTATCCTACTAGTCGAGCTACCGCTAGATGAAGAATACGCTAATTATAAAGATATTTTGATGGATCTAAGGGATGCTGGCTATGCTGTGATTCTGGCGCATCCAGAGAGATATGCCATTATCCAAAAAGACATAGAAATAGCTAGGGAACTAAGAAGAATGGGTATCTTTTTCCAATGTAATATCGGAAGCATCCTCGGTAAATATGGTAAAGGCGCCAAAAAAACCGTCAAAAAGCTCATCAAAGAAAGAATGATTTTTACCTTTGGCAGCGACATTCATCATGATAGTAGGACGGATTACATCACCCTAGCAAAGAAAAAACTGCTAAAGTATTATACCGAAAAAGAATTACACCATTTATTAGTGGTAAATCCAGGTAAAATTATTGGCCGTTAGTGTTTACTTTTTCTCTTATTTGTGATATAATGGCACAGATATTAACAATAAGGGAAAATTATGAGTCGTATCGGAAAACAACCCATCGAGATTCCGGCGGGAGTGACAATCACGGTCGGCGACAAAGAGATTACTGTCGCTGGGCCTAAAGGTCAGCTCACTGTCCCGGTTCAGCCAATGACCACCACAAAGGTCGAAGGCACTCAAATTGTCGTTACCCGCAAGGATGACGAACCAAAATCTCGCGCTTGGCACGGTCTTCAAAGAGCATTACTCAACAATGCAGTGAAGGGCGTTACTAAAGGCTACGAGAAAAAACTAGAAATTAACGGTGTAGGCTTCCGTCTATCAGGCGGTGGACAATCCATCGAAATGGCACTTGGTTTTTCACACCCAGTGAAATATCAAGCTCCTGAAGGCATTCAGCTTACCACCAATAAAATGGAGATCACGGTCTCTGGTATCGACAAGCAAAAAGTCGGTCAAGTTGCCGCTGAAATCCGCAGCCTCAAGAAGCCAGAACCATACAAGGGTAAAGGCATCAAGTATGTTGACGAAGTCATCATCCGCAAGGCTGGAAAGGCAGGTAAGAAATAATGAAAAGTGTATTTAGAGCAAATCGTACCCGCGCAAAAATCCATGGTACGAGTGAGAGGCCAAGACTTTCCGTTCATTTTTCAAACCTCCACATTATTGCGCAAATTATCGATGACGATAAAAAGAAAACTTTAGCCTATGCAACTACAGTTGGCGCCAAAATGACCGGCACCAAGACTGAAAAGGCTGCCAAAATTGGTGAAGAAATCGCCAAGAAGGCCAAAGCTGCAAAGGTCAAAAAAGTAGTCTTTGATCGCGGAAGTAAACTATATGCAGGTCGCATGAGCGCACTCGCTGACGCGGCTCGCAAGGAAGGACTGGAGTTTTAATTATGCCTGAAACTGATAAAAAAGCTCCGAGAGTAATTAACAAATCCGGCACTCTCAAAATGGAAGACAAAGTTGCCGCTACCAAGGTAGCTCGCGACATTTCCGGTAAAAAGATTGATCGCAAGAATCGTCGCGATCGTGTGAAAGCTGATGTAGCACCAAAAGAATATGATGAAATCACCATCGCGGTTGACCGTGTTTCACGTACCGTGGCCGGTGGTCGTCGTATGCGTTTTAAAGCTTTGGTCGCCATTGGCAACCACAAAAACAAAGTTGGTATCGGCGTTGCGAAAGGTAACGACGTCACCACGGCTGTTGCCAAAGCTGGTCGCAAAGCTAAAAAATCAATGATTACCTTCAACATGGACGGCGAAACAATTTGCCACGAAACCCGTAACAAAGTTACCGGTGCAGACGTGCTGTTGAAACCAGCCGCTCCTGGTACTGGTATTATCGCTGGTGGTACCGTGCGTTCCATCATGGGTCTTACTGGTGTCAAGAACTTGATTTCGAAGTCCTTAGGCTCAACCAACAAGGTAAACATTGCTTACGCTGTAATTGAAGGTTTGAAGGCTCAAGTTCCACGCAAAGAGTGGACTGGTCGTAAAGCTGAGAAGCTTGAAGCTAAGGTTGAAAAACCAGCTGCCAAAGCTCCAGCCGCTAAGAAGACTCCAGCTAAGAAAGCTGCTTCAAAAAAGGAGACTAAGTAATGAAATACAATGAATTAAAGGTAGAGAAGAACACTCGCCCATCCCGCAAAGGCCGTGGTATCTCCGCTGGTCAAGGCAAAACTGCTGGCCGTGGTACCAAAGGTCAAAAAGCTCGTACTGGCCACTACAAAATGCCAGCCGGCTTCATGGGTGGCCAACGTGCCATCATGCAAGCGGTGCCAAAGCTCAAAGGTTTCAAGAGCTTCCACGCTAAAGCTGAAGTTATTTACACCGACAGATTAAACGATCTCAAAGGTAAAGTTGACAACTACGCTCTTGCCGAAGCTAGCTTGATTTCCAGCCCATTTGTAAAAGTTAAGGTCATTACCCGTGGTGAACTTACCACTAAGATTGACCTCGAGACCCAATTCGCTTCTAAATCCGCAATTGCCGCGATTAAGAAAGCCGGTGGCTCATTCAAACAGGTTGAGATCTTAAAGAAACCAGCCTCGAAATAAAAATTGACGGGTGATGCAGACTTCTGGGGGAAGAAGTCTGGCAGGACCCGTCTTTTTTGTGCTATAATAGAGAAAATCATGGAGTTAATATGGAAGAAAAAGAGCTAAAAACTAGCACAAAACAGCGGGTGGTGATTATTATAATTGCGATAATTATGTTGGGCTCAATTATCGCGAGCTATGCAGCAATTATCATAAATGGCGGAAAGTCTAGCAGTGGTAGTGACGAATCAGGGATTAGCGAAGCAAAAATCCTAGAGTATGAAAACGATTACAATGCTAAACTAGCAGTATTCAAAGACGCCACGAAGAGTGACTTTGATAAATTTGTGGCCTATAAATCCGAAATCAAAGCTTATAATGAAACATCAGCAAATACCGGCGGCGTCCAAACCCAAGATCTTTTGAAAGGTAGTGGCCGCAAACTCGCAGAGGGCGACAGCGATTATCTAGCTTATTATGCTGGCTGGTGCGCCGATGAAACCGTGTTCGATTCATCGTTCGACGACCCATCCGATCCAAAAGCCTTTGCTAAAATCCTAGACGCCTCACTTGGGATGATTGAGGGTTGGAACCTAGGCGTAGAAGGGATGCGTATTGGCGGCATTCGCGAAATCACTATCCCGGGCGAGTTAGCTTATGGCGAGCAAATGGAAATCTGCGGTGGGTACAACAAACCGCTGAGATTCCTAGTAATGGTAGTAGCCAAAGAAGACCCAATAAAAACCTTGGCCGAGGAACTAGACACAGCATATATGAAGCTTCAGTATGCATATTACGGCATCGACTACGACGCAGAAATGTAATATTTGATATTTGATAATAGTTGTGCTAGTATAAAAGCATGAAGGTAATACCTGCATGCAAAAAAATCATACTCCCAGCTTTTCTAATCACACTTTTTGGTATAAGCGTTAATAATGTCTCTGCTTTGTCCTATCAAAACAACGTAGACCTCTCCTTCGCCTTCAATCCAGTTCTAGCTATCTCATTATCCTCAGCAGATTTATTAATTCCTAATCTTACTCCTGGTAGCTCTGCTTATAGTAATACTATTACTATTGGTGTAGATACTAATAATATTGCAGGGTATACCTTGTCTGCTAAAGTAGGTGATGGTACTACCTATACTAATGATAAATTAATTAATAGTTCGTCTAATACATATTTTGATAATCTAACATCTAGTTCTACGCTAGCTAACTTTGGTAATAATAAATGGGGTTATGCTCTTGGTACTATTTCTAGTAGTTCTACCTATTCAGGACTAGTCTATAATACTGATACTATCATTAATGCTACTACTAATGCTTCTGGTACTGCTGCTACTGGCTATACTGGTACTAGTAATACATCCTTTACTATTGCTGCTAAAGCCTCTGATACTCAGGCTTCTGGAGACTATAAAAACATCATTATCTTTACCGTGGTAAGCAATATAGTACCAATGACCATTAATGACCTAGATTATATGCAGGACTTCGCTACGCTAAGTGCTTCGGATAAAACTTCAGTGCTAAACTCAATGGTAGAAGGTCAAGGCTACTCACTAAAGGATAAACGTGATGAGAAGTCTTATCGTATCGCCAAACTTGCTGATGGTAACGCTTGGATGCTAGACAACCTTGCCCTAGATATCGTAAGTGTCAGCCTTGCTAATCTAAAAGGTGACACCAATGCTTCTGATACTACTCTTGAGTATCTAAAAGGTACTCACGTGCGTGGCGACAACTATCTTGCAGAGGATACTAATTATCCTACCGCGGCTGTTGGTTACTTTGATAACAATAATTATTTTAGTGTTCCAAAAATAGCTATCATTGGTGATTGTAATAGTGCTTACTGCGTTAACGATCCAGGAAATGGCAAGTGGGCTAGTAATTCTATTACGCAGGCTACCATTAATAATATTACTAGTATTATCCAAGGAAAAATTGGTGTTTATTATAATTATTGTGCTGCATCAGCTGGTTTATTCTGCTACGGTAATGGTACTAGTTCAACTGGCTCGCCAACTTCGTCTGATGGTACTCCAATTGCAGAAGATATTTGTCCAAATGGTTGGCGAATGCCAACTAGCCATACTAATGGCGAATATGTTAACCTTTATTCGCAATATAGTGGTGGTACACCTAGTCAGGAATCAGCTTTTCAGACCGCCCTTTCTACTCCTTTGACTGGTTACTTTACCTCGGGGGAAGCATATGATCAAGGTAATGGTGGATATTTCTGGT
Source organism: uncultured Candidatus Saccharibacteria bacterium (assembly GCA_946408595.1). Classification (GTDB taxonomy): domain Bacteria; phylum Patescibacteriota; class Saccharimonadia; order Saccharimonadales; family Saccharimonadaceae; genus Nanosyncoccus. The sequence goes on from CAMJSX010000005.1 coordinate 25,492, forward strand.
CTTCTAGGCAGTATAATTCTATGCGTATGCGAAACCTCTACATTAGCTCTAATAGTGTCAATCCATCCGACTACGGCTTTCGTTACAATGGCTATTCGGTACGTTGCGTAGTCCGCTAGAGCTTGAGGTTTTTGTTACGACATGATATGGTGGTGATATGGACAAGACCTTTTTCTTTTATGACCTGGAGACGTCGGGGCTGGAGCCACGCGAAGACAGAATTATGCAGTTTGCGGGACAACGGACTACGCTGGATTTGGAGCCAATTGGCGACCCAGTAAATGTTCTTGTCAAAATGACCAACGACGCCCTACCAAGTCCGGCAGCCATTATGGTCACCAAAATCACTCCGCAAGACACTTTGCGTGAAGGGATGAGCGAAGCTGAATTTTGCAAGTATGTCACAGATGAAATTTTCACACCGAACACTATCGCGTTAGGTTATAATACCGTGCGTTTCGATGATGAATTTATGCGCGCAACTTTGTGGCGAAATTTTTATGATCCATATGAATGGCAATGGAAGGACGGTCGTTCGCGTTGGGACATGCTCGATGTGGTGCGACTCACGCGGGCGCTTCGGCCAGAGGGAATCAATTGGCCGTTCACGGAAGACGGCAAGCCGACTAACCGTCTGGAGCTTCTAACCAAACTAAACGGACTCTCGCACGAACACGCTCACGATGCTTTGTCGGATGTATATGCCACCATCGCCGTCGCTAAAATGTTGAAAGAAAAGCAACCAAAACTGTTTGACTTCCTATTCAAAATGCGTGAAAAGAATGCAGTAAAAAAGCTAGTAAATTTAGACAACAAACAACCATTCGTCTATGCATCCGGAAGATACTCAAGCGAATTCAATAAAGCCACCGTGGCCTTCCCGCTCACCAGCGGCCGGAACGGAAATATATTGGTCTATGATCTTCGGTATCCTCTGGACGGGTCCTGCGATTTCCCCGTGGTTAAGGAACTGTGCTTCAACAAGTGTCCGGCCGTAGCACCGCTGAGTGTGCTGGATAATAACGATGGTTGGAAAAAGATTGGTTTAACGCGCGAGCAAATCGAGCAAAACTTAAAAACCCTACTAGACCATCCCGAATTTGCCGAGGCCATGCGTAGTCAATACGAAAACCGTCCGGAATATCCAAAAGCTCCCGAACCCGAAATGGCCATCTACGATGGGTTCTTAAACGACCGTGATCGAAACAAAGTCGCTAACGTCCGAAATGCCGACGAACAAAAACTGGCTGATTTCCATCCCGAATTCGACGACGAAAGATTACCAGAACTATTATTACATTACAAAGGCCGCAACTATCCAAAAAGTTTGTCCGAACAGGAAACCAAAAAATGGGAAGAGTTCAGAAAATCGCGTTTAGAGCGCCAAGCTGCGAAATTCTTGGAAGAATTAAACAAGTTTTACGAAAAAGACGAATTTATCGGGGAAGAATTAAAACTATATTTTGAATCACTTTTTGATACAGAATATTAAACTTATGCTATAATTACATTATGGATAATAATAAAATCATGATTGTGGGTACGGGTAATGTTGGTGCGAGCATTGCATTTGCTCTTTTGAACCAACGGACAGCCGTAAATGAAATTATTTTAACTGACATTATTGCTAAAGACGCAGAAGGCGAAGCGATGGATCTAAACGACGCTTTAGCCGTGGCACCAAGTTATGTGAAAATTAAAAATGGCACTTATAAAGATGCCAAAGATTGCGATGTAGTAGTGATTACTGCCGGCGCTGCTCAAAGGCCTGGCGAAACTCGCATGGAACTTTTGAAGAAGAATGTGAATATCTTGAAGGGCATGGTGGAACAAATCATGGCCAGTGGTTTTAATGGCATTTTCTTAGTCGTAACTAATCCAATGGACGTTCTCACGTATTACACTTGGAAGTTTTCCGGTTTGCCAGCAGAAAAAGTCATTGGCTCCGGTACCGTGCTTGATTCAGCAAGACTTCGCAAACGCCTAGCTTCCTATCTCAACGTTAACCCGAAGTCAATTCACGCTTATCAAGTTGGTGAACATGGTGATTCAGAGATCACTTTGTATTCCACTGCCGACATGGGTGGCCAGAAAATCTCAACCATGCTGCCAAAAGATACTTTGAAGGGCATCTCGGAATTTGTTAGAAATGAAGCTTATGACATCATCGAAAAGAAAGGTGCCACGCACTATGGCATTGCGACTTGTGTTGCACAAATATTAAATTGTATATTAAACGACGAAATGCGAGTCCTGCCCGTATCATCCTATGATGCCTTCTCGGACACCTGTTTCGGTTGGCCGTCAGTTGTAGGACGCGAGGGTGTAATTAGAAGACTTGATATTAAAATATCTGAAAAAGAGGGTGTAGAATTACAAAAATCAATCAATGTATTAAAAGATGCGATTTCTCAAATTAAGTATTAGTATTATTCTTTGCGCATTAGTTTTAAATACGGCGAACGTTTTTGCAGGAACTGGTGATTTTTATTTTGAAGATTTTACGGCAGACTATTATTTGTCTAAAGACGAAGAAGGCATTTCTCACCTAAAGGTTGTAGAGAACCTGACCGCAATATTCCCAGATTATAATCAAAACAAAGGAATCTGCCGGAAGATTCCTTACACCAACCAAAACAAAGCCAACGTGACATTGTCGCATCTTACATATAATGATGTGGTGTTAAAACGAAACGGGTTGGAAGAACCAATTTACAGCATAGAAAAACATGATGATAATTATGAAGTATGTACCGGCACGGAAGATTATGTACTTGGAAAACAGGTTTATACATTTGAATATGAATTTACCAAGGTCATAACAGATTTTGACGAATACCAAGAGCTATACTGGGATGCTAATGGCAATGGCTGGTTCCAAAAGTTCAATAAAGTGACTGCGAGAGTGCACTTCGCAGACAGCATCAAAGTAGCTTTTGACGGCGGGAAATGGTGTTACGTAGGTAGTTATGGTGAAAATGGCTCCGAAAGGTGTACTATTTCAGAACTCCCTGACGGTTGGCAATTTAGCACAGAAAAATTAGACCGATACGAAAACCTAACTATTGATGTCGAGTTTAGACCCAAGACTTTTGTGGTGCCAGCACCAGAAAAGAACTATATTTTAATCATTATTTTGGTTGGTATTGCAATCATCGCGGGATTGTTATTAATACCACCAATCAAAAAATACAAAAAAGCCAGCGAGGATAGATTATTCTATAAAAACTACTTCATTAAGCCAGAATATCAACCTCACCCTGAATACGATGTTGCGGAAATGACCACCAACTTCATTGGCGACAAAAAGGATTCCAAAATTGGCGTACTACTTGAAATGATTGTTAAAAAACAAATTAAAATCATCAAAAAAGCTGGTTTTAGGAAACAATGGACTATCAAAGTTGAAAGATTTGATAGCATCAGCAAAGCCGGGAAAACCCTACTTAAAATTCTAAATGGTGGCAGTACGGTAAACAATGGAGAATTGATTGAAATCAAAAAACACGTCGCAACCGCAGAATTAGCAAAAATTGGGCGTAGTTATTATACTGGAACAATTACGTCACTAAAAGAAGATGGACTCGCAACCAAAAAATTCTCGTTGTCAAATAATAATTCCATTAAAATGTCGGCAATAATATTTGACGTCTTATTTACTGGCGTAGTTACACTTTTCTTAGCTATAGGAATTAAAGAAGAAATAGCCGAGGAGATATTGTCTGGTGTACTAGCTGGTAGTGAATACTTTTCTATAGTCGCAACAGTAATAGTATGCACGGCTCTGTTTATTGGCATGATGCTCAAGAAAAACACGCAGCAATATGAGATGAGGACCAGAAAAGGTCTCGAGTTGTCTCGCTACATGGATGGGCTAAAACTCTACATCAAGATGGCAGAAACTGAAAGAATCAAAATGCTACAAAGTGTAGACGGAGCGGACACTTCACCAGAAGGAGTGGTGCATTTATACGAAAAACTCCTACCGTATGCAGCAGTCTTTGGTTTGGAGAAAAGCTGGCTCAAAGAAATGGAGAGATACTATCAAGTAGCTGACGTCGAGGATTCAGTTTTGCAAGAAAACGGATTAAGCTTAACAGACTTAGCGGTGATTTCAAACATGACTTCAAGAATTGCCAACCAATCAGTTAGCTATTCCTCCGGCTCTAGTATTTCTGGCGGTGGTAGTTTCTCGTCAGGATTCTCCGGCGGCGGAGGCGGCGGGTTCTCCGGCGGAGGCGGCGGAGGCGGCGGAGGCGGCGGCCGCTAGAAAAAATCGCTTGAAAAAATTAGCATAAGTAGTATACTTTTATTAAAGACACGTGAATTTAAAAAATAAGGAAATAAAATGGATCCAATGAATAATCAAATACCAACCCCTAATCCATCACCGACGCCAGTGCCTCCGGTGCCACCTGTTGCACCAGCTGCACCAGCTGCCCCTGTCGAGCCAGTAGCTCCGGTTTCACCAGCTACTCCAGCTGCTCCAGCAACGGAAGCCCAACCTGCTCCTGCCCCAATTACAGTTAATCCTGGTCAAGGCGCAGTTAATCCTGCTATGAATTCTATGTTTGTTCCAAATAGTGGTGGTCTAGTCGGCGCAACCGATCCAATTACTATGCCAACCCCACCAAAAGCACCGGATCCAGTTGAAGAAGAATTAAAGGCTCCGTTCAAGGCCGCAGGTCCAGTACCTGGCTCAATCGGTAGTGCAATTTCAGTTCCAGCAGATGCTGCTCCAGCACCAGAGCCTGGTCGCGCACCAAACAATGTTTCGTTTAATGACCCAGCTATGATGAACAATCCAATGCCAGCCGCAGCACAACCAGCTAAGAAGAAGACCAACAAAACTACACTGATCGCCCTTGCGGTAGTTGCAGGCTTAATTGTGGTTGCTCTTGCAATATACCTAGTAATGACCTTGATGGGCTCAGGCGCTTAATTTGATTTTAGTGTAAAAGTATTGTAAAATACTTTCATGGAAAAAGTATATATTACTACTGCGATACCATATGTGAACGGCGTTCCACATATTGGTCATGCAATGGATTATTGTCTTTCTGATACTTATGCAAGATACCAGAGATTAATTGGAAACGACGTTAAGTTCCAGGCAGGTACCGATGAACATGGCAATAAGATTTTTTTGAAAGCTAAAGAAAATGGTTTGCCAGTAGAAGAATATGTTTCTAGTAATGCACAGAAGTTTGAACAATTTGTCCAAGAATTAGGCGTTTCATACACAGATTTTATTAGAACTACTGACAAAGACCACAAAAGAAGATGCCAAGAAATCTGGCTAAAGCTAAAAGACCACATTTATTCAGCAAAATATGAAGGTTGGTATTGTACTGGTTGCGAAAGATTTGTCACCGCGAAAGAATGCGAAGAGAATCATGGCATTTGCCCAGACCACCAAAAGCCTTATGAAAAATTGGAAGAAGAGAACTATTATTTAAGAATTTCAGATTTTAAAGATAGAATTCGCGAGGCAATTTCTAGTGGCGAAATGTTGATTCTGCCAGATTTTAGAAAAAATGAAATTCTAAAACTATTAGAAGACTCGCCGGATGTTTCGATTTCACGACCTAAAGCCCAATTAACTTGGGGCGTGCCAGTGCCAGACGATGATTCGCAAGTCATGTATGTTTGGATTGATGCACTGGCTAATTATATTACAGTGCTTGGCTACCCAGACACAGATATTTCTGCTTGGTGGCCAGCCAAAGCCCAATTTGTTGGGAAAGATATTTTAAGATTTCATGCCATTATTTGGCCGGCCATTTTGATAGGCTTAGGGTTGCCATTACCACGCACCATCGTGTCGCACGGTATGGTCCTTGCCGATGGTCAAAAAATGAGTAAGTCAATTGGCAATGTTGTAGATCCAATCGAAGTGCTAAACCGTCATGGTCTGGATGCTTTTAGATATTTCTTTCTAAGGCATATTGATACATTTGCCGATTCAGATTTTACTTGGGAAAAATACGACGCCGCGTATAACAACGAATTAGCCAATGACCTAGGTAATCTTGTACAAAGGCTTGCGACCCTAGCAGCAAAAAATAATATCATACTAGGTGATGTTTCAGTAGAACTAGACCCAGAATACAATGAGTTAATGAACAATTTTGAATTTAATAAAGCCTTTGATTATGTATGGGAAAAAGTTCAAGCGATCAATCGCGAAATTGATGAACAAAAACCATGGATGCTTGCCAAAAATGGTGAAACTGAAAAACTCAATGATTGCATGAAGAAACTAATTGCTGAATTATTGTCAGCCAACCTAATGCTAGAACCCTTCATCCCGACCGCATCAGAAAAAATCAAAGCCATCTTTAAAGACCCAATTGTCCCACCGAAAGTTCCACTCTTCCCAAAGCAATAAAAAAATAACCCCGAAGGGTTATTTTTTTATCTTTTATTCTTCGCCAGATAATTTACCTGCAAAGTCGGATAGGTAGAAGCCTACCACGCCACCAATCATTGGAAGCAAAGCATAGATTGACAATGCTTGGCAAATACCGCCAAGAACTTCACCGAAGTTTTCGCCAGCGGTTGGGAAAATCTGAAGCATCAGAGCTGCAGCTGGGTTAAAGATGAAGTTGTTGGAAAGACCAGCAAAGACATAAGATACGATGAAGGCAATCAAACATGCAAAGCTGAGACCACCGGCAACAATCGCAGCAAAAGTAAAGGCACTGCGTTTGTAGCGAAGAGCACGTGCATAGAAGAATGCAATTATGATGGCGCCCATGAGTTCAATCATGGCAGTCACCCAGAATTGTCCTTCACCAACAGCGGCAATGGATGGAAGTTCCATTGCAGACTCGCCAGCAACTGATTGGAATGCCTTGAAGATGAGCCAACCGAGCCAGGCACCTACAATCTCGGCGATGATATACATCACACCGCGGATGACCGACATGCGACGAGAAGCCATCATGCCGACCGTAACGATAGGATTAAGGCAAGCGCCGGAGAATGCATGTACAGCAACGTAAATAGCAATCACCGCGATAGCATAAACGGCAATGTTAGCTGCCCCTTGTGAGAAGGCAATACCTGTTAGGAAGAAAGTGAAGAGTAGAAGCATCATAAGCATGGTGCCGATGATTTCGCCGATAAGTGCCCCATAAAACTTTGGAGTCTTGAAGACGGTGAGGATACCTTCTTTTTCTTCGTATTTCTTCGCAAAGAAACCCTTTAGACAAGATTTCTTTTCTTTAACTGGTTTTGTTTCTTCCACCGTTTTGGTTTTAGGAGCCTCGGACACTGGTTTCATGACAGTCTTCGCGGCAGCTTTCGATTTAGTCGTCTTAGCCTTAGAAGCAGGCTTTGCCGACGCTTTTGGCTTTTTGGTTGCCATCTTTCCTCCTTAAATAATATATATCCACATTATAACATATTTTGGTGTGATATAATAAAAAAGTTAAACAAAAGGACAATATGGGTGTAATCGTAAATAAAGAAAATGAAAAAGATAACGAACTGACAAGACGAATTGATGCGGATTTGCGCGCAAAGATGTCTAGCACATCAAAGACAGAGAAGGGGAAAAAAGACGTTGACCTGGCAGAAGATACAGACTATGTGAAGGATCTAAAAAAGACCGGTAAATATGGTTGGGTGTGGATTTTATTAGTAGTTTTTACATTAATATTATTAATTGCGCTTGGCATGTCATTCCAAAATAAATAGTAGATTTTTAGCATAAGTGGTATATAATATATATTATATATGGATGGAAAAAAGACAGAGTCTAGGAATAATGCGGTTAATGGTCTAAAAAAAGGCGAAACTAACGCTAGTGCTAAGGCTCCCGAACAGCCAGATGATATGTCAACTGTTGCCAATAGTGAAGAGGAGGCGTCCGGTTATTATACTGGTTCGGGTAGAGAAGGTGAGCAAAAAGCCAAAGGGAAAGGTTTTTTCAAGCGCAAGGGTCCAGTAGCCTTAATTCTAAGCCTAATACTTGGTATTGGCGGAGTGTCATTTTTCAGCATCTCTACAGAATTAGTTGCCTGGAAGGAAAACATTTCCTCCATGTTTGGCCAAAACAGCGCTGTTTTGGGTCGGCGGTCAAATTATGTAGTGCGAAGACTACTTAGTGACAACCATCCTACTACGAAGGAAACAATTTTTGGCGATACTAAATTTAAAATTAGGAGTGGTTCAAAGCTTCAGAAAAAACTCAGTAACGAAGGTATTGAATACACGGAGACTGAAGTCGATGGCAAAAAATTGAAATTGCTTGTTTATGAGGACACCGATGGGCGACGCATCCCAATCGTTGCCTCAGATAATGATGTGCCTAGGGCCAACAAATTAGTTGGAACAGAAATAGAAATTGATGGCGTTAAAGTAAAAATTACCGACCAGAGCATGTCATTGACGCAGGCAAGAAAGGTCAATAAAAACTTTGACACAAGCTACGACACAGCCACACTAACCATTACTGGTAAAATAGCAGGGTGGTTCGATAATGTAGTTGAAGCAATGTACGAAAGAATACTACCTGGTGCCAGAAAACAGATGAATATTGATGACCCCGATGAAGAAAAGGTTAAAAATAAGCTTCTAAAAAATGCCAGCGATGAATTAGGTGATACGGATGCCGAGTTTGAAGTTAATGGGAAGAAATACAAAGCCGGTGATTTTACACAAGAATTAGACGACAATAATAAACCAACGGGTTATTATGTACATAAAAATCAAAGTGGCGACGTTGATGCCCGCATTTCTTCTGACGAATTTGAAACCTGGTCTTCGAGTGATAGGATTAGAATTTCCGATACTGATCAACCACCAGAAGGTGTCGAATCGGCGCTTACGGCTAAAGCAAAAAAAGTAGCAATGGCATCCGCGACAATCGGTTGCGCCGTATTAAAAGGAATAGGCGCAATTGGCACTGCGATTGGAGCAATTCAAACTCTAAATGCTATTAGTTATGCATCGAAATATCTAGAAATGGCAGATCAAGTAAAGAGTGGGGAGGCCAATGATACGGTCAATATCTCGCTAAACAGCATAAATGAAAGTGTCACGACAACTCTGTATGACAAAAACGGAAAACCGGTTGAAGTAACGGGTGCCGTCACTGAGGGGGCTGGTTGGAACGCCGCCTTTTCATCCACCAATATTATAGATCAAGATGACCCAGGCGCTTTATATGTGAATCGCGAGAACTCTACCAAAAATGCGCTTATGGAAGTTATGAGTGGCAATGTTAAAGATGATAATGGCAAAAGTGTTTTAAATAGCATTTATGCAGCAGCTCCTGGATTAGCTAATTTTGTAGCCGGCACAACAAGAATCGGAGCTTCGATAGCAGTATTTCGAGCCTGCAATGCTATACAAGGAGCAGCTGGGGCTGTCAGCTTTGTCGCTGACGTCATTGCGCTATTTACATTTGGAATTTCCAAGGTTATAAAAGACGCAATCATGGGCGGAATAAAGGGTGCCGTATTAGCTGGCTCAATGATTGCAATCTCGTCAATCGTCGCCGCTCTTACCCCTAAGATAGCCAGTTGGTTTGCAGGAAAATTATCTAAGGCCTTCTTAGGTATACCAGGAAGCTTTACGATGCACTCTGGGGTTTTCAATGTCACGAGTTCTAATATGCAAATGAGTACTGGATTATTTGCCGATACCCAGAACGCAATTGAGGTAAAAGTGGCGACGAACGAAGCTGAAAGGGAATGGGCGGCCTATGATAGGGCTACTATGAGCCCATTTGACGTGACTTCGAAGTATACTTTCTTCGGATCACTTTATAGTTCTATTTTGCCGATAGTTAACACCTCAAGAAGTGGTATTATTTCGACGGTTTCATCTGTAGCCAACCTAGTTAAAACTTCTACCATCGCGCTTATTAGTCCGACAGCCAAAGCTGCAAGTGATACAGAAGATTACGCTCTTTCCTTAGCGCGTGAGGGAACCTGCCCATATCTAGAATCAGTAGGTGTGATTGGTGATTTTGCCTGCAATAAATATGTGGGTGCTTACGTTGATGAATTAGATAATGATACCATGAGACCAGAAGATGTTTATGGATTCCTAGACGAAGACGGAAGCTTTAAGGGTCTTGATTCAGAGGGTAACCCAATAGTAGATGAAAAATCAGATTATGCCAAATTTCTTGTTGCCTGTGTGTCAAGTGACACTCAGCCAGGCACGGTAAGCGGGATTGTGCAGGGTCTTATTACTGGTGCTGAAAAAGCAATTCTTGGCGACAATCTGTTGGCGAATGGTTTAGTGAATTTTGGTAGGAATTTTATGGCGTTTGAAGGAGGCCTCGATTTTATAGAAGCAGCTGAAGAAGAGAAAAATATTAAGTGGAATAGTGGTCTTGCCTGCACAGGTAGAACCGACGATGCGAATCTGAATAAGAAAATTGAATACTTTTCAATGTATAATCTTGATCAACGCGTCCTTACCAATATGGGGATTACTGAGAACAATTCATCTCTCACATTCCTAGAAAACTATTACAAAGAAAATCCTATTGATTACTCCTTGGAAGGCCAAATCGCAAGATACACCGGCATGAGCAAAGAAGAAGCCGAAGATGCCTTGGCGTTGATAGAATATTATAATTTCATCGCAAATTACGATTCATCGAATCGCTTCGCTTTCGGTGCCCCTGTGGTAGAAGAAAAACACAATCTACAATTTGACAACGATAATCAAATCGCCTCAATGCCACTCTCAGTTTTGCTGAATGAAATCTCTTTTGCCGATTTAAGAACTCGCAGTTTTGCAGTTTAAATCCAAGATAGCAAAAAGCCAGTTCCGGTGGTATAATGTATTGTATGCAAGAGCTTCAAATACTAAAACTAGAATTAAAAAAGCTAAACGCAGAATATGCGAAGATTAAAGATGTGCCGGTAGAAAAGCGCAGCGAATTTGGGCGCGAACTAAATGCCAGAAAATCCGAAATCTTAGAAAGGATGCGCCAAGCCGAAGAGGCAGCTCTCGATACAGAAATCGAGCCGCTTGATATTACGGCACCGTGTGCACCAAATGAGAAAATCCCAGATGTCTATTCTGTATTTGACGGCTCAAAACACCCATTGATGTCTGAATTCGACCGCGTAATTTCGATTTACCAATTAATGGGTTTCGATGTTGTGGAATCTCGGCAACTTGACGATGAATTTCATATGTTTGATTCTTTGAATTTTGCCAAAGAACATCCAGCTCGTGATGGCTATGATACCTTTAGAACAGAAGAAGGTCTAATCCCGCCAGCCCATACTTCGACTATGCAACACCGGGTTTTGAAAGCCTATCGCGACAAGCTAAACGCTGGTGGCGAAATTGCCGTTGTGGTTCCAGGTCGTGTCTATCGCAACGAAGACGTCGACGCTACTCATGAGCACACATTCTACCAATGTGAAGGCGTATACGTTTCACGCGACTGTACGATGGGTAACATGCTCGGAATTTTAAGAGAATTCTTCGAAAAATACTACGAACAAAAACTAAACATTCGTACTCAACCAGGCTACTTCCCATTTACGGAGCCAAGTCTCGAGTTTTTGATTGAAAAGCCGAAGTCTCTTGGTGGCAAAAAAGGCGACTATCTCGAAATGCTCGGCTGTGGCATGATTCACCCGAATGTTCTCAAAATGGCGGGTATCGACCCAGAAGTTTATCATGGCTTCGCATGGGGTGGTGGTATCGATCGTTTAGTAATGCTACGCTACGGCTTGAAAGATATTAGATATCTAGAATCTGGCAACCTTAATTTCTTAAAGGAGTTTTAATATGCGGATTTCTTTAAACTGGCTAAAACAATATGTCAATATCCCAGTCTCAGACGAAGAGCTCGTGCGACTAATCGGTGCACGCCTCGTCGAAGTCGAAGGCGTGATTGATGAAACGCACAAATACGACAAAATCTATGTCGTACGCGTGGTCACGGCAGAAAAAATTCCAGAAACTCATCTAACTTTGTGCCAAATTGATAATGGTGGTGAGGAGTTAATCCAAGTAGTCTGTGGCGCTCCAAACGTTCGTGAAGGAATGCTCGCAGCTTGGATTGCACCAGGCGCCATTGTTCCAGCCTCAGTCAACGAGGACGCCCCATTTGTGATTGGTAAACGTAAAATGCTCGGCAAATACGAATCAAATGGCATGCTTGCCGGCGCCGATGAACTTGATTTTGGCGATGACCACAGTGGCATCGTCGAAATTGATCCAGCAATGGCCCACGCCGGGGAATTACTCGCAGACGTCTTTGGACTCAATGATTTAGTGTTAGATATCGAAAACAAATCCTTAACCCACCGTCCAGACTGCTTTGGTCTCATCGGCTTTGCTCGCGAAGTCGCCGGAATCCTAGGAGAAAAATTTGTAGATTCTCATTCTCGCGCTGCCGCGCTCCGGAGGCCCTTCGAAAAGCCATTTTCGGCCACCCCATCTTCATTATCTATTTCTACTGACGCCAGCATCTGCCCACGCTACACCGCAATAGTTCTCGAAAAGCACGGTGAGCTGAAGAAAAAGTATCTCACTTGGATTGACACGATTATCAGCAAATCTGGCATGCGCCCAGTTGACCCAATTGTCGACGCGACCAACTATCTCATGCTTCTCACTGGTCAACCATTGCACGCCTTTGACTACGATAAATTCGTTGCCGTGGGTGGCAAAACCAAGCCAGAGATTAACGTCCGTTTAGCACGTGAAGGCGAAAAACTCACCCTCCTCGACGGCAAAGAAATTGACTTAAATAGTAACGATATCGTAATTTGCAGCGGAAATGCACCAGTGGCTCTAGCGGGTGCCATGGGCGGCCTTTCTACCGCAATCGATGAAAACACCAGAAGCATCATTATCGAATCCGCCACTTTCTCGCTTTATAATTTACGCAAGACTCAAATGGCGCACGGGATTTTCTCAGAAGCTATTACGAGATTCACCAAGGGCCAGCCAGCCTACCAGACTCAAACCGTGGCGGAAGAATGCGCTAATATGCTGAGCGACGGATTCAAAGTAGTCGGTGGCGCAGATAACTATCCATCCCCAGCAAAGGAAATCATCGTCAAAGTTACCACAGAAGAAATCAATAGCTTGCTAGGCACCAATTACAACAAGGAACTAATTATTAAGACTCTCGAAAACGTCGGCTTTAGAATCAAAGCCCACAAAGACCAACTTGAAGTTTTGGCGCCAGTCTGGCGAACCGATATCCACATCAAAGAAGACATCATTGAAGAAGTCGGCCGCCTTCTTGGCTATGACAATATTATGCCGACCTTACCACGACATCAAACAGCATCGCCAAACAAAATGTTGACCCTAAAAACCAAGGTCCGAGACATTTTAAGTAGCTTTGGTGCTAATGAAGTCCTGACCTACAGCTTCGTGAGTGAAAGATTACTCAAAAAAGCAGGGCTCAGTGAAGACAATTCATATAAAATTGTCAATTCAATCAGCCCAGACCTACAATTTGTCCGTCAATCAATCGTTCCGAGCCTTCTCGACAAAGCCTACATGAACCAAAAAATTCCATTTGATAAGTTTGCACTGTTCGAAGTAAACAAAGTTTATCAAAAAGTATGTGGAATGAATGATGAAAATGTGCCAGTTGAAGAAATGCGCCTAGGCCTCGTCCTAGCAGAACGAAAGACCGTGGGCACTGCATACTACAAAGCCAAACGATTCTCAGAAGAATTGTTTAAAAAGCTTGGCATTCAAGTCAGGTTCCTTCCTATCAGGGATGAATCAGCCGAAAAATTGCCATTTGAGAAAAAACGCGCAGCAGAAGTTTGGTCGGGAGATAATTATCTCGGCGTCGTCGGCGAATTTAAAAACTCCGTCAAACATAATTTTAAGTTAGCAGATTATCTCGCGGGCTTCGAGTATGATATGAGTATGATTTTAAAACTCGAGAGTATGATTAAACCGAACGATAGTTTTGAAATAACTGACAAACAAGATTTAACCATCGAAACGACCAAAACCTACGCAGAAGTTCTAGCCGAAGTTGAAGAAAAATACAAGGATGCCGTGATTACGCCAGTCTCAATTTATCAACCAGACAATTCAGAAGTCAAGAATATCACATTCCATTTAGAGTTTCACTAGTCAAAAAATAATGTTTATGGTAAAATCAAACTATGATTTTGCTAGATTCGGTTTGCAAAACTTATCCCGGTGATGAAAAGCCGGCCCTAGATGAAGTGTCGCTTCATATCGAGCCGAATGAATTTGTATTTTTGGTGGGTAAATCCGGCGCGGGTAAATCTACCTTGATGAAAATGATTACTAAAGAAGAGGCTCCGGACTCCGGCAAGATTATTATTGGTGGAATTGATCTAGATTATGTGAAAAAGCGCCACATTCCTGGCTATCGAAGAAGACTTGGTGTAGTATTCCAGGATTTCAAATTATTACCACGACGCACCGTCTACGAAAACGTTGCCTTTGCGCTCGAAATTGCCGGAATGAGTGGCAAAGAAATCCGAAAGACCGTTCCAAAAGTTTTGGAATTAGTCGATTTGCTCGACCAAGCCAAAAAATTCCCAGACCAACTATCTGGTGGCCAGCAACAAAGAGTTTCCATTGCGCGTTCCGTGGCAAGACAGCCGAAGATTTTGATTGCAGATGAGCCGACGGCAAACCTCGATAAGCTAACCACCGAGGAAATTATCGGACTTTTGAAGAAGATTAACGATTTTGGCACGACGATTTTAGTTACTACCCACAATGAGAACATTGTGAACAATTTACAGAAGCGCGTGGTGACAATGAAGGATGGGCGAATCGTGAACGATCAGAAGAACGGTGGTATTTATAAACTTGACGAGACTCCACAACTAAAACTAAAAAGAACGATGCAGGCGCCAGGTCATGCCCTGAAGCCTAGGCCGAGGATGATTCAATGAGTAAAAGCGAAGAATTAAGATCAAAAAAAGAATTGAAAAAAGCCGCCAAAAAAGGCTTGAGGACGATGCGAAAAACTCGCTCCAGACATCCTTTGCGTGAAGAAGGCCGCATAATTAAATATGGAGCAAAAGGTTTTGGTAGAAACATTTGGCTATCGTCGGCTGCCACAGTCGTGATGGCAATTACCTTAATTATTCTTTTTGTGACCGTAGTCGCGAGTGCAATTTTGACCAATACAGCAGAACTGATGAGGGACAAGATTGATATTACAATTTATTTCAAACCCGCCACGACAGCAGAAAAACTAGAAGAGCTCAATAATATTATTTCTTCTGATAGCAACATCAAAAGTGTCGTCACTTCAACTTCAGAAGAAGAATATGATAAATTCCTAGCCGAAAATGCCGAGAGCGACGAGATTCTAAACGTACTTGATGACGAAATGAAAGCCTTGATGATTTCCAAAATGCAATCCACGATGCGTATAAAAGTCTACGATGTAGATAATCTCGATAGTATCAAAGATATAGTCGAGAACAACGAAGTCTTCCAAAAATACCTAGACACCGAAAAAGCCCCAACTTATGACGTGAATCAAGTTGAAATTGCCACGATTACTTCCTGGGCCAGAATCGCTCGCACCGGTGGCCTCATATTAGCCGTCGTGTTCTTGGTGATTTCGATATTAATTATCTTCAGCACCATTCGTATGGCAATCTTCTCAAGACGCGAGGAAATCTATATGATGAAACTTGTCGGCGCTGACAAACATTTCATTCGTGGGCCATTTCTAGTGGAGGCTGAGATTTGTGGTGTGATTGCGGGGCTGATCGCCGCGACAGCAAGCTATTTTGGATTTATGTTTATTGCACCAAAACTCTCAGGCTACGGAATCAACGTAGACGAGATTGTCAGCATTCTAGAATCTAATAAACTCATCATTGTATACCTAATTTTCGTTGGGGCCGGTATCATTATCGGCCGCGTTTCAGCAGATCTTGCCGTCTCGAAGTATTTGCATAAAGCCTAACTTGACTTTTTATAGTGCTTGTGCCATAATGAAGTTATGGTAATACTTATCAAGCCAAAAAAAATTTTGCTTGGACTAGTGGTGGTCTTAATAATGGCTACTCCAATTTTTACGAGTATTATGATGGTAAAAAGTGCCAGTGGTATGTCACTTGCTTGTAGCAGAAGTGCGGAATGTCGAGCGGCCGTGGAGAGGGAACAAGAAGCCAATCGTAACGCTGCTGCAGCAAGCAATTCTGCGAATTTGTTGCAGGCAAAAGTTAGCCAACTAAATATTGAAATTGCCAGCGCAGAGTTAGCCATTGCGGAAACAACCGCACAGGTGAATGACCTAACTGAACAGATTAAAGAAACAGAAGAAAAATTGAAAGCCGAACAGGAAGCTTTAGCAGAGCTTCTAGTTAATATGCACTTTGAAGCTGATGCAGAACCTATTACGATTCTTGCAGGTTCAAGTTCAATTTCTGATTTAGCAGAAAAGCAAGCACGTAGTGAAGTCGTTAAACAACAAATTAGCGCTACGGCCACCAAAGTTAAACTCGCCAAAGAAAAACTAGAAGCCGACAAAGCTAAAGTCGAAGAATTATTAGCCAGCCAAAAAGCGGCTAAAGCTGAATTAGTTTCAATTCGCGCAGAGCAACAAGCCTTAGTAGAAAAATATCAAAATGATGCTGCGGCTTATGAAGAAGTCGCAAGACAAGCTCTAGAAGCACAAAGAGCAGCCGAGCAAGCCGAGAAGGAAGCTCACCCAGAGCTTTACGGCGGTAGCTCCTACACTGGCTACAATACTTATCCATGGCAAGCCGATTGCCCTGGCAAACAAGATGCCTACGGCACGACAATCAACGGTGTATATATCGGTGGTTACGTTTGCGAATGCGTCAGCTACGCCGGGTGGAAAGCTTATGAATCGTATGGTGTGGCTTTAGCCTGGGGCAATGCGAACAACTGGGATGACCGCGCACGGTTATATGGTTATCGCGTGGATCACATTCCAGAGCCTGGTTCAATCGGCCAAATTGACGATACGCTTTATGGTCACGTCTGGTGGGTAGAAAGCATCAACGCAGACGGTTCAGTAAACGTGACGGAGTATAATAATGCCTATGCAACCTTCCTCTATTCTGGCGTCTATCAATATGGTGATTTCGGTGCTCGTACGATGAGCGCCGCCACTGCAGCAAGATATAATTATATCCACTTTTAGTTGTTATTTTGCAAGTTGGTTGTGCTATAATTAAATAATGAACGAAAAAGTAGAGTGGAAAGAAAAAAAGACTAGTCTTGGCAACGCTATTATTATTAGCGTCGTTTTAGCCATCATAGGTATTATTATTGGAGCAAATTTTGGTAACTGGTTCTCAGACCTTGCACCATATTTTGGCTTAAAGAAAAGATACAGCTCTGGGATGGATTGGTCATCTCTTGATGAGGTGTACAATAAATTAGCGACGACTTACAACGGCGAAATGGTTCCTAGCAAAATGATTGAAGGCGCTAAAAAAGGTATGGTAGAAGCCCTAGGCGATATCTATACTGTGTACATGGATGCAGAAGAAAGCGCAGATTTCTATGATGATTTGCATGGCAACGTAGGTTCAGGAGTTGGCATTGAAATGGGCCTCCGCGATGGATACGTGAGGGTGCTCAGAACCTTGCCAGACAACCCAGCTAGAAGAGCAGGTATTCTCGCCGGCGATATCATTTATAAAGTTGATGGCGAAGAAGTTTGGAACCTTAGCTCGGATGAAGTGGCTAAAAGAGTGCGCGGTGAAAAAGGTAGCGAAGTCACAATTACAGTAGTTCGCGATGGCAAGGAAAAAGAGTTCACCATGAAGCGTGAGACGATTAACAACGTTTCTGCCTATGTAGAATATGATGGCAAGACTGCAATTGTTACTATTACGAGATTTGACACCGATACTGGCACAAATGTTCAGAAAATGGCACAAGAGTTTTCGTCAAAGGGTGTAAATAAAGTCATTCTGGATTTACGCGGAAACGGTGGTGGATATGTCTCGGCAGCGCAAGATCTGTTAAGTTTGTGGTTGGATGACCAGAAGATTTTAGTCCAAAAGTCAAAACATTACGGTGATTCGACGACTAACACTGCGAGCGGAAAAGCCATTCTTAAAGATATGAAAACTATAGTGCTTGTCAATGGCTCGACCGCCTCTGCTTCAGAAATTGTCGCCGGTGCTTTGCAAGATTACAAAAAAGCCACCATTGTCGGTGAAAAAACCTATGGCAAAGGCGTCGTCCAAAGCTTGTTTGATAATCTATCTGGTGGTGCAACTTTGAAGGTCACTACCGCCGAGTGGTATACACCAAATGATCGTTCCATCAATGAGACCGGCATCACTCCAGACGTTGAGGTTGAACGCACTTACGAAGATATTAATACCATGCGTGATCCACAACTTGATAAAGCAAAGGCAATGTAATGAGAATCACAATCGCAACCGCCGTCTACTACCCAATGATTAACGGAGTGGCAGTATTCTCACACGCTCTAGCGCGCGGGCTCGTCAAAAGAGGTCATGAAGTGTTGGTGATTTGCCCATCGCAAACTGGGCATAATCATATCGAAATGCAAGATGGCGTCAAAGTATGCTACCTAAAGTCCATTCAGGCCAAAGTCTACCCAGACCAGATTCATGATGTCCCCAAAAAGCGCAAATTGTTTTATCGTCATGGTTTTCGAGTATCCGTTTTTCCTCAAAAAGAGGTCGCCACGATACTAGACGAATTTTGCCCCGATGTAGTACATGTACAGGTATCGGACCCAATCGGCCTATCAGTGGTGGGATATGCAAAAAAGCACAATGTCCCAGTAGTCACAACAGAACACAACCAGCCAGAAGTTCTAACCGAGCCTTTGCACGTCCCTAAACTAGTCAAAAGACCAGTCAATGCCATGTTAAGCGCTTATTTTCGCAATCGTCAAAGCAAAAGTGACTTCGTAACAATGCCAACCAAACAAGCCATAGAGCATCTCATCTACGTTAAGGGTGAAGAATTCCCAGTCCCAGTAGCAGCTGTATCAAATGGCGTCGATTTATCGCATTTTAAACCAGGCAAGGCCGCGAAAGAAATCTATTCAAAATACAACATCCCAGAAGACAAGAAGATAGTTTTGTATGTTGGGCGCGTTGATCCAGAGAAAAAAGTCGGCTTTGTGATAGATGCAATTTCCAAAGTTTTAAAAAACGGCAAGGTCAAAGCGGACGAAATCGCAGTCGTAATAGTAGGTGACGGCGTAGATAAAAATCGATTAATGAAAAAAGTCTCAAGCATGGGCCTATCTGATACCATAAAATTCCTAGGTAGAGTGCTCCCGCCAGATTTATATGAATTATATAAAGTCGGCTCTCTCTTTGCGACCGCATCCGAAATCGAAACACAGGGAATTGTTCTGATTGAAGCTGCTGCCACAGGTTTGCCACTCATCGCCGTAGACAAAGGTGCCGTCGCAGAAGTTTGTGTAGACGGTGAAAACGGCTTCTTGTGCGAAGCTGGCAACATCCCAGAGATTAGTGTCGCGTTAGAGAAGATTCTGTTAGATGACAAGCTTCGTGAGCGATTTTCAAAGCGCTCAATTGAAATCGCCGCAGAACACGATTTCGAAAGAACGCTCGACAAATTCGAAAACATCTACCAAAAAGTCATCAAAATCAAAAACCAGGCATGAAAAACGGGCGTCGATTGACGCCCGTAGTTTTGCGAATTACTTCGCAATGGAATTGATCTGCTTTCTGAGCTTTTTGATCCGCTTATTAGCAGATTTGAGCTCTCCATGAACATAGTCACGGAACAACCAGCAGAAGAAGCCACCGAAGAAGATACCAACAGCTGCGTAGATTGCATTCGCCAGCCAGGTACCAACTAAAGTAACGGTGGGACCATGATGGTCCAACATCACTTCTACACCCAGGAAGCTTCCGATAATGAAACCAAGAATGAACAGTAATATTCCTATTGCTGTCACTTTGAACTCTGCTCCAGAAGCGAAGTTCATCGTCAACACTGGCTCCAAGAGCCTGTGCAGACGGTCTTTCCGTCTCTCAAGGGTATCGATCTGCTCCTGAAGAGCATCGGTCTTCTCTTTGGCGATAATCGCCTCGGCTCTTTTTGCCTCGCGTTCGCAACGTTCCTTAATCTGAGCAGCCTTTTCTTGCTCAGGCACAACAGTATCGACGACCTCAACGGTCTCGTTCTTGATCTGTTCCATTTCCATTTCCCCCTAATTTTAATGTGCTACTACTTTTTTACGGTAGATAAGCCTATTATAGCACACTTTGGCAAAAAAGTCAATAGAACTAATGCTTAAACGACGAAATTTAAGAGGTTAGACCTGCGTACAAAGATGGTCTTTTTGATGTCTTTTTCTAGGTATTTTTGGACTCTTTCATCACTCTTGGCGAGCTCAATAATTTTCGCCTCATCATCTAAATCTTCAATATTGACTGAAATCTTGGCGCGAAGCTTGCCATTAATCTGGACTACCAGCTCAACTGTGTCTTCGGTAAGGTATTTATCATCCCAGGTTGGCCATTCATCGTCAGAGCCAAGCTTTTCGAGCATTTCAGAGGCGAGATGTGGGGCAAATGGCTTCAAAAGCTTTGCAAGAGTAACGAGATCTTCGTGGCTAGCACCCTGCTTGTATAATTCATTGACATATTCCATGAGCGCCGCCACCGCGGTGTTGAAATTGTATCTGTGAATATCGGTGGTAACCTTCTTGATGGTTTTGTGTCTGATAGTGAGAGAATTTGGCAGAACCTCTTCTGAGGGGCATCCGCAGTCGCTACGAGGACGCAGCGACGAGCCCCGTGAAGACGGGCGCGAGGAGCGTCCCGAAGAAGACGGTTCTGCAAATTCTTTACTAAAGCACAAGCTCCAGCAACGATTCAAGAATCGATAAACACCACCAACGGAGCGTGGGTCCCACGCCGCATCCTGATCATACGGCCCAATAAACATTTCGTAAGTACGTAGCGTATCGGCCCCGTAACCTTCATTGATAATATCAAGAGGGTCAATTACATTACCTTTACTCTTGCTCATTTTCTTGCCATCAGGGGCATTGATGTAGCCATTATAAAGCAGGGTTTTGATTGGCTCGCGGAAAGGCAGATATCCTTCGTCGGCAAAGAATTTACACCAGAAACGGATATAAAGAAGATGCGCTACGGCATGGTCGCCACCACAGTAAAAATCCACTGGCTCCCAATACTTAATCGCATCAGGATTCCAGGCGTGGTCATTATCATGTGGGGAAGCATAGCGCCAAAGATACCATGATGAACAGGCATAGCCATCCAGAGTATCGGTTTCACGCGTCATTTCCTCTCCATCAATAGTCACCTTTAGCCAATCCTTAGCCTTAGCGAGAGCTGAACGGCCGGTGTTATCTGGCTTGTAGTCTTCGACTTCAGGAATTAAAACTGGCAGCTGGTCTTCTGGAATTGGATGAGGATTGCCGTCTTTATCATAGGCGATTGGAATTGGACAACCCCAATAACGTTGACGAGAAATCAACCAGTCGCGCATTCTGTAAGTGACTTTTGGTGTGCCATAAAGGTCGCGGTCGACCAATTCAGCTTCAACAATCGGCAATTTATAAACTTCAGCAAACTCTCTGTCGCGCTCATCATAAGCTGGAACAGCCATAATGGCGCCAGTGCCATAGCCAGAAAGCACATAGTCTGCCACATAAACCGGAATCTTCTCCTTAGTAGCAGGATTGATGGCGTAAGTACCGGTGAAAACACCGGTCTTTTCTTTATTCTCTTGACGTTCAATTTCAGATTTCTTGAGTGCAGCGGCCTTATAAGCGTTGACGGCTTCTCTAGTGTCATCGTTAACAAGAGCGTCTAATCCTGGATATTCAGGAGCGACGACGAGAAAAGTTGCACCAAGGATTGTGTCAGGACGAGTAGTAAATACTCGGATTTTTTGGCTCTTTGTAATATGGAAATCAATCTCTGCACCAACCGAGCGACCAATCCAGTTTTTCTGCATAGTTTTAATCTTGTCAGGCCAATTCAAATGGTCAATTTCGGACAGAAGTTCATCGGCATATTCGGTAATTTTGAAGAACCATTGCTTCATCTTCTTCTTTTCGACTTCGTGACCACAGCGCCAGCATTTGCCGTTTTCAACTTGTTCGTTAGCTAGCACGGTCTGATCTACTGGGCACCACCACTGATAAGATTCTTTCTGGTAAGCCAAGCCTTTCTTATATAGTTGCAAGAAGCACCACTGCGTCCATTTATAATACTCAGGGTCAGAGGTATTGATTTCACGCGACCAATCGATAGCGTAGCCTAGACGTTCGGCCTGTTTTCTAAAGTTGGCGATATTTTCTTTGGTGATTTTCTGAGGAGCCGTGCCAGTTTTTATAGCATAGTTCTCGGCTGGAAGACCAAAAGTATCATAGCCAAAAGGCCTCAGAACGTTCAAGCCTTGTTGAGTATAGAACCGCGCGAGCACATCAATAATCGTGAAATTGCGGACGTGTCCAACGTGTAGACCAGCGCCAGAAGGGTACGGGAACATTTCGGCAAGCATCATTTTTGGCTGGTTTTCGACCTCAGTAGCTTTAAAAGCTTCCGTGTCTTTCCAGATTTTTTGCCATTTTTGCTCAATTTTTTGCGGTTCGTATCTATCCATGGCATATATTATACCATATTTATGCTATAATATAAGGGAATGAGAAACCATCTTTTGTCACAACATTTCTTGAAAAATCCGAGGCTCGCTCTTATTTTGATTGGCCATTCCAATCTAAAAAAACGGGATTTAGTGATAGAAATAGGCGCCGGCTCGGGGGTGATTACCTCAGCGCTGTCTAGGAGAGTGCGAAAAGTTATTGCTATTGAACCAGATGCAACTACGGCAGCGAAGCTGCGCGAGAATCTAAAAAAACGTGGCTGCGAGAATGTCGAGGTGGTAGAAATGGATTTTATGAATTATGCTCTGCCAGACGAACCCTATAAAGTGTTTTCCAATCCACCGTTTCATTTGAGCTCGGCTATCGTACATAAACTAATCGAGGCCGACAATCCGCCGGAAGCATTTTATCTGATTTTGCAGAAACAATTTGCGCTAAAACTCCTAAATACCGACAGGCACTATACTTCGCAACTAGGTTTGCAACTGATTCAAAAATACCAGACGCGCATCCGATTACCACTCAGACCAACCGACTTTACTCCGCCTCCTGCTGTACCAACAGTCCTATTCGAAGCGAAAAAGATTATAAATTAATTATGAGGTTGCCTTGTCGCAGGATGCGGGGTTCAGGGCCGGTTAGATCAACAATAGTAGACGGAAGATGACCAGTAGTGGATTTTGGCGTACCACCCTTTGGATTTGCTGAAGTCAAAATAATAGCCCCGTTTTCCTTCAATAACTCAGGGAACAACGGATGGTCAGGAATCCGAATTCCTATAGTATCAAAATGGTCGTAATAAAAATGTTTAAAACTAGGATTTTTCGGCAAAATCAACGTCAGCTCACCTGGAAAATACTCTCTAATTAATTTAGCAGCCAAGTCAGAAACCAAAACATATTTAGAGATCGATTCCAACGACTCTGGCACCAGCGTAAAAACCTTACCAGAATCGAAACCGCGTTCTTTTATTCGCATCAAATCACGGATGCCGGTTTCAGACGACAAAGCCACAGCATAACCTTCAACAGTTTCCGTCGGCACAGTAGTTACAGCTTGCAAATTCATGAAAAATATTATATCATATATGATATGGAAATGATAGTGGCGCTGCATAATATTCGCTCAACTTACAACGTAGGTGCAATTTTGAGAACGGCCGAAGGTTTGGGCCTCAAAAAAGTCATTATGTCAGGTTATACTCCGAAACCACGCGACCCTAGTCTGCTACCACATTTACGTGAAAAACTTGATCGCGAAATCCACAAAACTGCCCTTGGCGCCGAAAAAATGCTCGGTATTTATATCCCGGATGATATTTCTGCCTTTCTAGACAGTCTTCATACAATCGGTTGGCAAATTGTCGGGCTGGAAAACAATATCAAAAGAGGCCCGCTCTACCAGTTAAACGACAAAAAACTAGAGAAAGCCCTCTCTGACAAAGTAGTCCTGGTCCTCGGCGAAGAAGTTAACGGCATCAATCCAGAACTCTACGACAAAATCGACCTATTTATTGAAATCCCAATGAAGGGCAAAAAGGAATCTTTCAACGTCTCGGTCGCAGCTGGCATCGCCATGTATGGTATAATGAATTTATGATAAAGATTTATACAACTCCAACCTGTGCTTATTGCCACGCCCTGATGGACTGGCTTGATGAGCAAGGCATCAAATATGAAGAAATTGACGCTACTACGATGGATGACATCGCAGTGGTGCCTGTCACTGTTATTGGCGATGAAAAAATCGTCGGTTTTGACCGTCCGGCCATAAAAAGAGCCTTGAAAAACCTTCAATAAAGTGATAGAATAAAGAAAATTATCTATTAAATTTAAGGAGCAAAATGCCTGAACCTAAAAAACAGAGTAGCCCAAGGAAGACGGGGCTTCGTCGTAGCCACCTTCGTTTGACTTTGGCGCGTCGGGTCAATAAAACTTCCCCGGTAAAGGTTTTCGAAACTAAGAAGAAAACCCCAAATTTGAAAGTAAAAACTGTTAAGAAAAAAGAAGCTTAAAATATGGCAAGTAATCGACATTTAGGTAGAGTTATTGTTCTGCAGAGTTTATATGAATACGAACTCAGAACCCTCGCAAAGGATCCGGAAGTCGATTTAGATAGAATTGTAGCAAAAAATATTGAGCCATACGAAAAAGCCCTCGGTGATACAGAATTTGTCTATAATTTGGCACACAAAGTGTCAGAGAATTTTGAAACGCTAGATAAAGCGCTTCAACCGATGGCGCCAGAATGGCCAATTGATTCAATTGCGGCAATCGATCGAAATGTGCTCAGGATGGGTTTGTATGAGCTATCAGAATGTCGGGATAAAATCCCGCCAAAAGTAGCCATCAACGAGGCAGTAGAGCTTGCTAAGGCGTTTGGTTCGGATAACTCCTCCAAATTTGTGAACGGAGTTCTCGGCACCGCCTATAAAGAGCTTGGCATTACAGAAGAAGAAAATCATGGACCAAATCAAAAGGCCATCGGAACCGATGGCAAGGAGAGCGCTTAAAGTCCCCGAGGCTTTGCCGACGGATGAACAAATCAAAGAATCTCCTCTTAAGAAATTGACATCTGCTGTTTTTCGTAAGAAAGTAGCGATTCAAGAAATTGTGAGGGAGCCGACCTCTGGTGGGATTGTTTTTCGTTTGACACCAGATGGCAAAGATATGGAGATTTTGTTAATTCAGGATTCCAAGGGGCGCTGGACCATTCCAAAAGGCCACATTGAGCCGGGTGAAACGGCCAAAATGACCGCTCGCCGCGAAATCGAGGAAGAGACCGGCCTTAAAAACTTTTCGATTCTGACATGGCTAGGTAAAATTCATTTTAAATATCGCCGAGCAGATAGACTGGTGTTGATGACCACGCAGATTTATCTGGTACAAGCATTAGATACGCACGAACGACCAATCGGCGAAAAATGGATGAAGGGCATTAAGTGGTTCTCATTTTCAGAAGCTCTGGACCTAGTCGAATATGAAGATATTGAGAAATTAATGCTAATAGCCAAAAAGAGAGTTCGCTCTGGCGACTATTAATTATAAAAGGGGGATGGAGGTTAAATGAAAGAAATAGACACTACACCATATCGGGAATTTGCCAAAGAAAAACTTGGCTTTGAATTTAATGATATTAATGTATTAGTGACGGCCTTGACGCACCGTAGCTACGTGAATGAGCATCGCGATGTCGTTAAAGAGCACAACGAACGCCTAGAATTCCTCGGCGATGCAGTTTTAGAATTAGTTTCTTCAGATTTTTTGTATCGAAATTACGACGAACCTGAGGGAATTATGACCGCTCTTCGGGCAGCCTTGGTCCGCACGGAGTCTATTGGTGATGCTGGCAAAGAGCTAGGCTATGAGCCTCTCGTTCGTCTATCTCATGGCGAAAAAAATGGCTCAGAGCGCGCTCACGATGTAATTTTGGCAGACTGTTTTGAAGCGGTAATCGGGGCGATTTACCTAGATCAAGGATACGAAACAGCCAAAGAATTCATTTCGAAGCATATTTTAGTCAAAATTGACGAAATATTAGAGGAAGGTACCTGGCGTGACCCGAAATCCTATGTCCAAGAATTAGCTCAAAAAATCGATAGCGAAACGCCGGTTTATCGGACCTTAAGGGAAGATGGTCCAGACCACGACAAAATTTTCACGGTGGGTATTTATGTAGGGGATAAATTACTAGGTACCGGTTCCGGCCACTCCAAACAGGAAGCACAAACCGAAGCCGCCCGCGAAGGTGTAAAAAAGTACCGCTCAAGCAGTAAAAAACAGGGATAGTATTGACTTTTTAGCATAAGTGTGCTATAATAGTAGTATAGTTCTATAGAAAGGGGGGCGCCATGAAATGGCAGCGAAAAGAACTAAGAACGTTACTCCGTCAGAGAAGACAAAGGAATACTGGGAAAAAGTTACTGAGATACTGGATACCAGCAGCGATTACGTATCAATGATCAAGCTGCGGGCCAATCTGGTGGATCCAGTGACGGCGTTCAAGGTACAGCACGTACTCGATGAGTACTACGAAGGAAAGATGTCGCATCTTTACGATGCAATCGCAACAGTGGCAGAAAAGTTTTTTGCCAAGGTTGAGAAACTCAACATCTATTGCTGTTCCGAAGGGCTGCCGATTGTGGCAAAACCAGATATTCTCTTTAACCTCCTGACCAACAACGAAAGAAGGAAGTACTACCGCGATAGCGTGAAGAAAGGTTTGAAAACCAATATCATTATACCTTTACAGGTTATCGAGATGAACTTCCGGGGCCGGAAATAATTCGGCCCTTTTCTTTTGGTTTTAATTATGCTATAATAGACGAAAATTAATTTTAAGGAGAAACAATGCTCGCGATTCGCATGCAACGTAATGGCCGGACGCATTACCCTACGTACCGGATAATCGTCCAAGAAGCGCAGCGTCACCCTTTGTCTGGGCGCGTTGTAGCTGAGGTCGGTAATTACAACCCTGCTACCAAAGCTTTGACCTTGGACAAAGAAGCAGTGGAAAAATATCTCAAAAATGGGGCTAGGCCTTCAAGCCGGGTAGCTTTGATTTTAAAGAAAAATAAAATCAAATTGCCTGATTGGGTAAAATTGGCTCCAAAGAAGTCCGTCAAAGCCAAACACGCTGACAAACTTCGCAAGAACCAACCAAAAGAAGCTCCAGCTTCTGAGGCACCAGTAGAAGAAGCACCAGCTGAAGCTCCAGCGGAGGAAACTCCAGCCGAAGCACCAGCCGCCGAAGCGTAAAGTTTTTAAAAATAGTCCTTTCAAAAAGGACTATTTTTGTTATAATGATTATATATAAACTAATATGGAGATAATATGGCTACTATTGACCAACAATTCGTAGAATATATCGTAAAAACCTTAGTCAACAATCCAGATAAAGTTTCGGTGGAGCGTAAAATAGATGAAAAAGGCGTTTTGCTCTCTCTAACAGTGGATCCTGAAGATGTCGGACGCGTGATTGGTAAACGTGGTGTCACTGCTCAATCAATCCGTATGTTGCTCCGTGCCCTTGGTACCAAGCAAGATGCCCGCTACAACCTCAAGATTGTCAATACCGATGAAGAGGGTGAAGCTCGCGAACACAAGCATGAGCACAAGGAACCAGCAGCAGAAGCTCACGAAGAACCAGCTGAAGCACCAGAAATCGAAGACGAAGAGCCTGTGGAAAACTCTCCATCCGAACTCGCCGAGAAGACTCGCGCTGAGCTCGCTGATCTAGACGATCTCGATATCTAAAACTATGGTTTTTAAGATGGCATCTCTCTTAAGAGGTGCCATTTTTTATAAAAATCTACTTGACTAAATTAAAAGCTTATGTATAATAATATACAAGCTAACTAACTGCGAGTTCGCTTGAAAACAATTAACCAACGTTGAGAGTTTTATACATGTCTAGAAAATCGCTTTACCGTTGAAGCGATTTTTTGGTGAAAAAGTCTTGTCAAATTTAACAAAGTGCGCTAAAATAAAATATAAGAAGTAGTGTGCCCTGTTTTTGTAAGCTTATGGGAGCTGGCGACTCTCTGGGGGAAAACTGGGCAGTAATCTTCGGCGCTAAGATTATAATAATAACACTAATAAAAAGAGGTAGAATGGCTACAAAAAAGAAGGCCGGTGAGAGAATTTTTTTCACCGAAGGTGACCAAGCCCTCCCGATTCCTGATCTCACAGCACATCAGAAAGATTCGTGGAACGACTTCGTCAAAAATGGCCTACGCGAAGTTTTTGCTGAGCTAAACCCGATAGACGACTATACGGGCCAAAAACTGTCGCTAAGGTTCAAAGATTATTATTTTAAAGAACCAAAGGAATCTGAGCAGCAAGCAAAATACAACCTTGCCACTTATGAAGCTCCTTTGCACGTGCTAGTAGAGCTTGAAAACAAAGTCACTGGCACTAAAAAAGAACAGGATATTTACTTTGGTGACTATCCTTGGATGACTGAAAGGGCAACTTTCATCATCAACGGTACTGAGCGTGTGATTGTTTCACAACTTATTCGTTCAGCCGGTGTGTTCTTCAATAAAGAGACCATTGGTCTTAAAAATTATTACGGCGCAAAGGTAATTCCTGGTCGTGGTGCATGGCTCGAGTTTGAAACCGCTGCTAACGGCACGATTAACGTCAAGATTGACCGCCGCCGCAAAATTCCAGTAACCACGTTCCTCCGAGCTCTTGGTATGAGCAAATCAGAAATCAAGAAAGCCTTCGAGAAAATTGATACTGGCGACAAGAAATACATCGAAATCACACTTGAAAAAGATACTACTTCAAGCCAAGGTGAAGCTTTGCTCGAAGTTTATCGTAGGATTCGTCCAGGCGATCTCGCCACGGTGGAAAACGCCAAATCCATGATCGAAAGAATGTTCTTCGATCCAAAGCGTTATGATTATTCCAACGTCGGTCGTTTTAAGATTAATCGCCGACTCCATTTCGATACGCCAAATGATGCCAAGCATCGCACCTTGCAAATGCAAGACGTGGTCGGCATCGTAACGGAAATCATTCGTTTGAATAACACTCAAGAGCCAGCCGATGATATCGACTCCTTGTCGAACCGTCGTGTGAAGCTAGTAGGTGAATTGGTCCAAAGGCAATTCCGCCTCGGTATGCTTCGCTTACAACGAAACATTCTCGACCGTATGTCAATGGCAAATCCAGAAGACGTCACCCCATCACAACTTTTGAACTCTCGTCCAGTGGTAGCAGCAGTGAAAGAATTCTTCTCTACCTCACAACTTTCACAGCTGATGGACGAAGTCAACCCGTTCTCTGAGCTTGCACACAAACGCCGTCTAAGCTCGATGGGTCCTGGTGGTCTGACTCGTGAACGTGCCGGATTTGATGTTCGTGATGCTCACCCAACCCACTACGGCCGTATTTGTACGGTAGAAACCCCAGAAGGTGGCAACGTCGGTCTCGTGCTTAACTTTGCAACTTACGCGAGAATCAATGAATATGGTTTCATTGAAGCGCCTTATCGCGTAGTTAAAAATGGTAAAGTGACTGACGAAGTTGTTTATATGGATGCTGACACCGAAAACGATATGGTTATCGCTGACGCATCAGTCAAACTAAACAAAGATGGTAAATTCGTTGAAGACTGGGTATCCGCTCGTGTTCACGGTGCGCCTGCTCAGGTAGAAGCGAAAAAAGTCACTCACATCGATGCTGCACACAAGGAAATTCTTGGTGTTTCTGCATCACTTATTCCATTTGTTGAGAAAAACCGTGTTGACCGCTCTCTCATGGCCTGCGCCATGCAGAAGCAAGCAGTGCCACTTCTTCGCCAAGATAATCCAGTAGTTGGTACTGGTATCGAAGGTGAAGTGGCTAAAAACACTTCTCAACTCGTCATGGCTACCGGTACCGGTGTCGTTAAAAAAGCCGATGGTATATCCATCATCGTAACCTACGATAAAGGTGGTGACCATGAATACAAGTTGCAACACTTTGAGAAAACCAATGATGACCGTTGCTACAACCAACACTGCGTGGTCACTCGTGGTCAAAAGGTGAAAAAAGGCGACATCCTCATTGAGGGTGCTTCCATCAACAATGGCGAGCTGGCCCTTGGTCGTGATCTTCTCGTGGCTTTCATGCCATGGCGTGGTTACAACATGGATGACGCAATCGTGATCTCTAACCGCTTAGTTGAAGACGATACTTTGACCTCAATCAATATTAAAGATTTCGATGTCGAAGTACGTGAGACCAAACTTGGTCCAGAACAAGTTACTCGTGATATTCCAAACGTTTCTGAACACTCTCTCCGCCACCTTGGCGAAGATGGTATCGTCACGGTTGGTTCGGAAGTCAAAAACGGCGATATTCTCGTCGGTAAGATTACACCAAAAGGTGAGCAAGAACTCAGCTCAGAAGAAAGACTTCTCCGCGCTATCTTTGGTGAAAAAGCCAAAGACGTACGCGATACTTCAGTTAGAATGAACGGTTCATCAACTGGTAAGGTTGTGGACGTCCGTGTCTACACCCGTGAACAAGGCCACGAATTAAAAGCTGGCGTGCTCATGCAAATCAAAATCTTTGTCGCTGAAATGCGCAAGATTGGCGTCGGCGATAAACTCGCTGGTCGTCACGGCAACAAAGGTGTGGTCTCACGCGTTCTACCAATAGAAGATATGCCATTTATGGAAGATGGTACGCCAATCGATATCATCCTTTCACCAATGGGCGTGCCTTCCCGTATGAACCTCGGTCAGCTCTTTGAAACTCACCTTGGTATGGCTG
>CAMJSX010000006.1 GCA_946408595.1 uncultured Candidatus Saccharibacteria bacterium
CAACCAATTTAGTAAACAGCATTATCGGTCATTTCAAGAAGCGTGATTACTTTGAAGTAGCTGATTCCGAAAAGGCCAGAATTGCGGAAGCTCCAGAAGTAAAATTCTAAAATATGTACAAGCAAATAGCCCAAAACAAAAGACGGACAGTATTTATTATAATGGGGTTCGTACTTTTGATTGGGCTAATTGCGGCTATTTTTGCCGTTTATTTTCAAGATCCTTGGATTGCAGTTTGGACGATTATTGCGGCCATGGTTTATGCGGCGATTCAATATTATGCGTCCAGTTCACTCACCGTGTTGATGACCGGTGCGGAACAAATTGAAAAAAAGGATAATCCAAGACTATACAATATTGTCGAAAACCTTTCTATTACGACTGGTCTTCCAATGCCAAAAGTTTATATCGTTAAAGACCAAGCACCAAATGCCTTTGCGACTGGGCGAGATCCAAGTCACGCAATTGTGGCAGCGACTACCGGGCTCATGGATATCATGGATGACAAAGAACTCACTGCGGTTATGGCACACGAAATGTCCCACGTCAAAAACTACGACATCCGTGTCTCGATGATTGTCTTTGGTTTGGCATGTATGGTTGGTCTTATTTCTGACATTGCTTTTCGAATGGTTTTTTATGGTGACCGACGTCGCAACAACGAAGGAAGTCCGATGGGATACGTATTGATATTGATAGCAGCAATACTGTCACCGATTCTCGCATCCATCGCACAAATGGCAGTCTCAAGGCAACGAGAATATTTAGCCGATGCTTCAGCAGTCAACATCACACGTTATCCAGAAGGGATGATTAATGCGCTCAAAAAATTGCAAGCCCAATCACAACCGATGCGCAGTCAAAACACCGCCGCAGCGCCGATGTATATCAATGATCCTTTAAGAAAAGGTTTTTTCAATAATTTATTTAGCACGCATCCGCCAATCGAGAAGCGGATAGAAAGATTGGAAAATGGCAAGAAAAACTTCTAAAAAAGTTAAATTGCATAAATCCTTCCGGCGTTCATACCGCGAAGACTACAAAAGGGACCTAGAAATCCCTGGCGTAATGCACCATATTTTTCTAACTTTCAAAGTGATTTTCAAAAACTGGAAACTCTTTCTACCACTACTTGTAATCGCGGTAGTTTTATCAATTGTGTTTGTAGGGTTGATGAGCGAATCAACTTATCAACTTTTCCAAGAGGCATTGGATCAAACATCCAAACAACTAGGCGCTGGCGATATTGGCAATGTTGCAAAAGCTGGTCTACTCCTAATCTCAACCGTTACGACCGGCGGGTTATCTGGCGATTCGGGCGAAGCTGCCACAGTTTTTGCCGTGATAATATTTATCATTATCTGGCTTTCAACAATTTTTATTTTAAGGCATCGTTTGGCGGGGCATCAAATTAAACTTCGTGATGCACTGTATAATGCCATGACGCCATTAATTTCGACATTCTTAGTATTTGTAGTTGCGTTCATTCAGTGCATACCAATTTTCATTTTGATTGTTATGTATTCAGCGGCAGTACAAACAGACTTTCTATCCATGCCTTTTTATGCTTTGATATTCTTTATCTTTGCCGCACTAATGGTTATTATGTCCTCATATTTATTATCCAGTTCTATAATGGCATTTGTGGCAGTGAGTGCACCAGGTCTTTATCCAATGCGAGCTCTAAGCACCGCTTCGGATTTAATGGCAGGTCGCCGGATTAAGTTTATCTTGAGATTGATTGCGCTAATATTCGCCCTTGCGTTCATTTGGGTGATAGTGATGCTACCGCTAATTATTTTTGACCTCGCGATGAAAAACTTTGAATGGACTGAAGAAATACCATTTGTGCCAATTTGTTTGCTCATCATGACCTGTTTCACGGCCATATATATCACAGCATATTTGTACTTGTATTATCGTTTCATGTTAGGCTATGACACGAAGGAGGAAAATGAAAAAAAGCGAAGCGGAAGAAAGAATAAATAAACTTCGTGAACTAATCAACGATTATCGCTATCACTACCACGTGCTAGACGAATCAATCATGAGCGAGGCTGCGGCCGACTCGTTGAAACATGAATTGTCGGAGCTCGAAGCAGAGTTTCCAGAACTCATCACCCCAGACTCGCCAACTCAGCGTGTCGCTGGAAAACCTTTAGACAAATTCACCAAAGTCAAACATGAAAAACGCATGATTTCACTCGCTGATGTTTTTTCACGCGAAGAAGTTTTGGATTGGATTTCAAGAAACGAAAAACTAATCCCGGGCGGCACGATTTCTGAATTCTTTACCGATATCAAAATGGACGGTCTCGCCTGTGCCCTCAAATATAAAGACGGAATTCTAACGCAGGCAGTGACTCGTGGTGATGGCTTAGTCGGCGAGGATGTCACGTTAAATGTGCGAACAATTGAAAACATTCCACTCCGCATTGATATTGACGAAGCGGAAGTGCGTGGCGAAATCATTATTTTCAAAAAAGATTTTGAAAAGTTGCAAGAAATGCAACGTAAAAAAGGTGAACCAGAATTTGCCAATCCACGAAATCTAGCCGCGGGTTCCATTCGCCAACTAGATCCAAAAATTGCTGCCTCAAGACCATTAAGATTTATCGCTTACGATTTAGTCAAACCGAATCTAAAAACACATCACGATGCTTACGAAATGCTCCGAAAACTAGGTTTTCAAACTTCAAATGAAGACAAGGTTTTTGAAAAAGCCGCTCAGAAAGAATTATTTGAATATATTGATAAGTTGGACGATTATCGCAAAGGCTTGCCGTTTAATACTGACGGCATGGTCATCAAAATCAACGACCGTAAGATTTATGACGATTTAGGGATCGTCGGCAAAACTCCTCGCGCGGCAGTGGCTTTTAAATTCCCAGCAGAGGAAACTACAACAGTTGTGAAAGACATTGTCATTTCCATCGGCCGGACTGGCGCAGCGACACCGGTGGCGATTTTTGATCCAGTAGTAGTAGCGGGTACCACAGTACGACATGCATCTTTACATAATGCAGACGAAATCGCTCGGCTTGATGTGCGAATTGGCGATACGGTGATTATTTATAAAGCTGGTGATATCATCCCGCAAGTTAAAGAAGTTTTAGCTATGCTCCGGCCAGAAAACACAGAACCATTTAATTACGAAGAAGCTTTAAAAAAACAATATCCGGAACTCAAATTCGTCCGCCCAGCAGGCGAAGTAGTTTATCGCGTAGCTGGCGAATCTTCCGACTTGATTTTGAAACGCGCCATTGAATACTATGCCTCAAAACCCGCACTAAATATTGAAGGCTTAGGTGAGAAAAACGTCATCGCCTTGGTAGATGCCGGAATGATTAAATCGATCGCGGACCTTTATCGTCTAAATGAGACAAATGTTGCAAAACTTGAGAGGTTTGGTGAATTATCGGCCCATAATTTAATCACCGCAATTGAAGCCTCAAAAAATGCACCGCTAAATAAATTTATTACGTCTCTCGGCATTCGTCACGTCGGCGGTCAAACTGCAACGGCTCTCGCCAGAAAATTTGGTTCGCTAGACAAATTAATGATTGCTACCAAAGAAGAGTTGCTTGAAATTCCTGATATTGGTGAAGTCGTAGCCGAATCAATTCTGGCTTTTTTTGCTGACGAAGAAAATCTTAAATTACTTGACGAATTAAAAAATCTCGGCGCTTGGCCAGCAGAAGAAAAAGGTGGCGACCTACCACTTTCCGGCAAATCGTATATCGTCACTGGTACATTGGCCGCAATGGGACGCGAAGAAGCGGAAGATAAACTCCGTGCACTTGGCGCAACCGTTACATCTTCAGTTACCAAAACTACTACGGCTCTCATTGTAGGTGAAAAACCCGGTAAGGGAAAAACCGACAAGGCCGATAAGCTCGGTATTCCACGCATCAACGAAGTTGAATTTTTGCGGTTGATTTCTCAGCAATAATTTGCTATAATATATCTGCGGTCTCTTAGTATAACGGTTAGTACAACGGGTTTTCATCCCGTCAACGCGGGTTCGACTCCCGCAGAGATCACCAATTAATAAAAAAGCCATTTGTGGCTTATTTTTTATGATTTTTATGCATATTTTTTTATTACGTTTATGTTATAATTGAATATGAAAAAAACAGAGAAAAGAGAGTGACTATTAAAACAACTACAAAGATTGTTTTGTTGGGGGTACTAGTTTTGCTAGGCTCGATTGTTTCAAGCCAGGATGTTTTTGCTGAATCTAATATTTCGATTTCGATTTCTTCAAATAGTATGGCGTTTAACCTTTTACCTGGGGAGTTTGGTTCTGATTCCCAAACAATTACCGCTTCCACCACGGACAGTGAAGGTTATACCATTAAAATATCTACAACTGGGAGCTCTTCAAGTCTTGTAAATATTGCCGACAGCTCTAAAACTATTCCAACTTTTTCGTTGCCATCTGGACAAGATAGTATCCCGTTTAATTCTCTTAGTGACGGGTATGGCTACAGTATTGACAGTGGCATCAATTATTTGCCAGTACCAAGTCCTTCTGACGCAGCGAAAGTATTGTTTCGCACTAACGCTGCAGGACAAAATACACATACCTTGACTTTCGGCGTAAAAGTACCACTTGGCACAGTTGCGGGTACATATGAAAATACATTCGAAATACAGATTGTAGCTAATTTGCCGCCTTGTCCCAATGACAGCATTTGTTACTATGGAAATGGAGATGACGGCACTGGAACTATGTCAAATCAAACTGCCAGTTCTAATTCCGAAACGACATTAATCCCTTCAAATTTTTCGCGTAGTGGATATGGGTTTGCCGGATGGAATACCGCAATAGACGGTAGCGGGACCAACTATGGTCCAAACGAAACGATTACCACCGGCGATTTATCTACGCAGGGCATGCAGTTGTACGCTAAATGGGTAGCCTCAGCTGGGAATTTCCAAGACTGGAATGGTTGCGATAATCTGAGCGCAGGGGACATCACCGCCCTTACTGATACTCGTGACGGCAACACTTATGCCGTCGCTAAATACGCGGATGGTAACTGCTGGATGATGGAAAATCTTCGCCTGGATCTTTCGGACGAAAATCTAGTCATTAGCACGCAAAACACCAATAAACCAACTCAAGTATTTATGGAGAATATCAATCAAAATCACCCAAGTTCAACGAATAGTTTTTGCGCTTCGTCCACTGCTGCATGCGTGAACACGATAAAACATAATACCGATAACACCAATCGCGGATTAACTGCTTCCTATAACACTAACGACACGGCTACGTCATGGTATTCCTACGGTCATTATTATAATTGGCACACTATTACCGCTGGCAACGGCACCCTTGCAGGCTCTACGGCTGGTGCAACCGTCAGCGGTGACATCTGCCCATCCGGCTGGAGACTGCCAACTGGCTACGACATCACTGGTAACCTCGCAGAATTAGACATCGCTATGAACGGAAGTGGTATAAACCAAGCATCGGGTTCCACAGCAGGACTTGCGGGTAGCAAACGTTGGCGTAAATATCCATTAAATTATATATATAGTGGTGAATATAAAACTACTGTATCGAACCGTGCTATATCAGCTAGTAGCGCCACACGTAATATAGCTAACACTGAGCGCACCATTAATCTTTGGCTTAAAACAGACGGAGTATATGTGAATTCTAATTTGACTTATAAGTACCGTGGGCAAACTGCACGTTGTATTTTCCATGGTACCCAAAGCATAATAGGAACTATTCATTACGACCCAAACGGCGGAACTGGCACCATGGCAGACCAAATAAACGTTGATTTTTATTCAGCAACGGCCGCGAACAATGGGTTCACCAAACAGCATGCCAGATTTAGTGGCTGGAACACTCAAGCAAATGGTGGAGGTGTAGCAGTAGCCGAAGGTGGCTCAGTACAAGATGCTGCTGAGCAATTGTCACTCACAGATGGAGATACTTTAAATCTTTACGCAATTTGGACCCCAATCTATAGTTTGATTTACAATGGTAACGGAGCCGATGCTGGTTCCATGAGCTCCGTTGATGTGGTTGATTCGTTGACGGCTGGCAAACTACGTCTAGTGGCCTCAAATTTCTCCAGAACTGGCTATGGCTTTGCTGGTTGGAGTTTGGATAATGACGCCGCTACCAAGCTTTTGAGTGGTACCCAGGTGAAAGTTTACGGACCAAACGAAGCAGCTGTAGTTGACAATGCATTTCTTGCCTATGCCGACGCCAATAACGAAATTAACTTATACGCTGTTTGGATACCTGCGGATACTAATTATACCTTACAAACATTTACTTCCACCGAGTGTGGCGCCATGAGCATCGGCGACGTTACCGCACTAACTGACACACGCGATAGTAACACTTATGCCGTCGCCAAACTAGAAGATGGTAAATGTTGGACAATTGAAAACCTTCGCCTCGATCCGTCCACTACTACATTTGACAGCAATAATACCAATCTACCCACTCAAGACTTTATCGATGCGGCCTTAGTTTCCTCGACCAATAATACTCTCTGCAACCAATATACAACTGCTTGTGTAGACTCGGTTCGCTTCAATACGAACAATATCAACCGTAACAATACCGCATCACACGATTCCAATACAGTTAATAAATCATGGTATAGTTACGGCGTAATGTACAACTGGTATACAGCGTCAGCTGGCAACGGTAATCTTGCGATGGATAATGGTAATGTAGCTGGGGATATTTGTCCTAAAGGTTGGCGTCTACCAACCGGCGGAAGTAACGGCGAATACACCAATCTAAATAGATTAGCAAACAATAATTCCTCGATCGATACCGCAGGACTACTTAAATTCCCCGATAATTTCATTCTTTCCGGCGACTATAATTATAATGCTCCGGGCGGGCGCAACTCCTTCAGCCGCTTCTGGAGTGCCACACCCGATGGTACCCAAAAAGCTTTCCGGCTCGGTATTAATTATGGTGCTTCTAATAATGCAGTCACCCCAGCGGGTTCCTGGGGCAAATGGGATGCCTTTGCAGTGAGATGCATTGTGAAATAAGCACCACCTATCGTCGTAATGTTAATATTTAGAAATCACAAGAGTAAACGTAATTAACTCGATAATTCATTTTACCGAATGGCTCTTCAGGATGAATACGGATATAAGTCTTATTTTCATCGCAATATTCTTTAATAAATTCAGCCGTTTTTGCATAGCGCTCATTGTCAAACAACAGTAGCTGACGGAGTGAAATCGTAGCAAAACCTGGTTCGACGTAGCGAGACATAATTTCGGCTAGCGATTCATCATCTTTGGCATTACCAATCAGATTCGGATAATAATAATTCTCATAATAATCAGCAGTAATGCCAGCGAGCCTTTGTTTGACGAGCCGCTCAGGATTTTCAAAGTATATTAATAATAGAGCCAAAATCACTATTAACATTGAAAATATGATTACTACAAGAATAGTCTTCTTAGTACCGCTAAATACTTGGCGGTCGAGTTTTTTACGAGCAGAAATACGAGAAGGCTTAACGCGCGAACGCGAGGTATGAAAACTCTGACTGCTGTTGACCTTATTCATACCATAATATTACCATAAAAGCTTTATTATGGTAATATATATTATATGAGCAAGCTTTTTAAACGAACAAAAATATTAGCAACGATTGGACCGTCAACTAATTCAGCAGAGATGATTGAAGAAGTTATTATGGCGGGTGTAAATGGGTGTCGGTTGAATTGTTCACATGGTTCAAACGAAGAGCGCGCACAGCAAATCAAATGGATTCGTGAAGCCGCCAAGAAAAAAGGTCGCAGCGTCGCAATTTTGCAAGATTTGCAAGGTCCCAAAATTCGACTCGGTATGTTGAAGGACAACCACCTAGATCTTAAAAAAGGTGACGAACTAATTCTTGAATCGAAAGAAGATTTTGAGCACAACGGCGGTATGACTGTGCCAGTGCAATATAACTTAGCAGAGAAGGTTAAAGTTGGTGAACCACTCTCGTTATTTGATGGCAAGGTAAAAGCGACGATTAAAGGCATTGAGTCAGACACGGCCATCAAAGTCGAGATTTTAAACGACGGCTTTATTATGTCAAAAAAAGGCCTCAATTTGCCGGATACAGATTTTGGTGGCGATATCATTACGCCAAAAGATATGTCAGATATTGAATGTGGTGCAGAAGAAGATTACGACTATGTTTCATTATCATTTGTTCAGTCAGCAAGCGACATTCTGAAATTAAAACAAATTCTATTGTCGCTTGGTTCGACAGCAAAAGTTATCGCTAAAATCGAGACCAAAAAAGCTATTGAAAGCGACGAAAACCTAGAAGAAATCGTCAAAGCTTCCGATGGTATCATGGTAGCTCGTGGCGATATGGCAGTAGAAGCTGGCGCTGAAGTAGTACCAATTATTCAGCGAAAACTAATTGCTATGTGCCGAGCGCATGCCAAGCTTTGTATTGTGGCAACCCAGATGCTTTCTTCCATGGTAGATAATCCAGAACCAACCCGCGCGGAAGTATCTGATGTAGCTACTGCAGTAGTGCAAGGCGCAGATGTCGTGATGCTTTCAGACGAAACGGCCAACGGCAAATATCCAGTCGAGACAGTCAAAGAAATGAAAAAAGTGATTCTTTATACTCAGAACCATTCACGTATTGCACCAATTTCGAGAATGCCAGAAGGTGAGTCGGCAATATACGATGCCATATCAAGCGCTGCAGCAAGATTAGCAGAAAAAATCGAAGCCGACGTAATCATGTGCCAAACAGCATCTGGCGCTACAGCCTTCGCTATGGCAGCACAACGACCGA
The DNA here is from genome assembly GCA_946408595.1 of uncultured Candidatus Saccharibacteria bacterium. GTDB lineage: Bacteria > Patescibacteriota > Saccharimonadia > Saccharimonadales > Saccharimonadaceae > Nanosyncoccus. The sequence goes on from CAMJSX010000006.1 coordinate 8,814, forward strand.
ATTTACCAATCGTGTCAGTTACTTCCAACCCAAGAGTAGCCAATCAATTAGCTTTACTATATGCCAATTCGGCTTTTGTCAGGCCATACTCAGAAGAGTTTGGCTTAGAACTTGCCAAAGAGCAAAAAACCAATGGCTATTTGAAGGTGGAGGAAGGAAAGAAGAGCTTATTAGCAGTAATCGTATCGGGCGATAAAAACAAATATGGCACCGACACAATAAGAGTTCGCCAAATTTAATAAATGGGTGTGGCAGAAAGAACGACTATGGAATACAAAACCATCAAGGATGTAAATGTTAAAAACAAAGTAGTTTTAATGCGGGTAGATTATAACGTCCCCATGCAAGATGGTGCAGTAGCAGAAGATTTGCGCATCCGGGCTAGCCTACCAACTATAGAACTTTTACGCGAAAAAGGAGCAAATAAAATCATCCTCATTTCACACCTCGGCCGACCAGAAGGGCGAGACAAAAATCTGTCTCTAGCACCAGTCGCAAAAGCTCTTGGTGAAATGATTCCTCAGGTAGCATTTATTAATGATGTATCTGGCCCCGATGTGGAAGCGGCGGTAGACAAACTACCAAAAGGCGGCATTTTGCTTCTCGAAAACCTACGTTTCTTTGCCGGTGAAGAAAAAAACTCGGATGATTTTATCCGCGAAATCATTGAATCAACCGGAGCTGAATTATTCGTACAAGATGGCTTTGCCGTAGTTCATAGAGCGCATGCTTCGACTTCAGCGGTAGCCAATCATCTGCCAGTATATGCGGGTCTATTAGTTGAAAAAGAAGTTGTTAATTTAAAAAAAGTGATGGAAAAACCCGCCCGACCACTACTAATGATTATTGGTGGGTCAAAAGTTGAAGACAAAGAACCACTCATTGTTAAGTTTAAAACCATCGCCGACCAAATTGTGGTAGGTGGCAAAATCGCAGCAGATGGTTATAAAGCCAGCGACAAAGTATACGTCGCAGAAGATTTTGATGAAGATAGTACGGGCGCAAAACTTGATGTAGGACCTATATCTACCGCCAAAATCGCCAGCTACATTACCGACGCGAAGACCATCATTTGGAACGGTCTAATGGGCAAAGCAGAAGATCCAGCCTACGCCACCGCATCAACCATTGTGGCAGAAATGATGGGTGAGAAAGAAGATGCCGAAACAATTATTTGTGGTGGTGATACTACTGGGTTCGTGGAAGCTTTAAGTGAAGAACATCCTAACCTGAAATATTCATTAGTTTCTACTGGCGGTGGTGCAGCCCTAGAATTCCTACTTGGCAAAGAACTACCAGGTCTAAGTGTAATTGAACTAAAATAATTTCTTGCATAATATGCATGTAGTGATATAATTTTTGTATGAAAAAACCAAAGACTTATCAAGAAGCAATTGGCGAAGCAATTGAACAAATGCGTCTAGAAAAAGGCTGGACGCAGGGCGACTTGGCGAAAGAAGTAGGGACGAGTCAATCGGCAATTCATCGAATTGAAAAAGGCGGACAAAACGTTTCGCTAGAAATGATCAAAAAATTATCGGAGGCTTTAGGAAACCAAATCCTCTCTATCAATGACGCGGTTTCGCAAAGTTTTCGGATTCGTGGCGGCAAAGAACTTAGTGGCGAAATTACCATTAATACTTCCAAAAACGCTGCGGTAGGCTTACTTTGTGCGGCACTTTTGAATTCCGGGAAAACGGTTCTTCACCGCGTAGCAAGAATCGAAGAAGTGTTTAGGATAATTGAAGTTTTGGAGTCAATCGGCGTAAAATGCCACTGGCAAAACCGCCATCGCGACTTAGAAATTATATCACCACGTGAATTGAAATTAGAAGAAATGGATATTGAAGCAGCCAGAAAAACGCGCTCAATTATCATGTTTTTAGGCCCCCTTCTTCATCGTTATCCGAAATTCAAGTTACCGTATGCAGGCGGTTGTTCGCTTGGCACGCGAACAGTAGAGCCACACATCCAGGCGCTCAAATCATTTGGACTTGATGTAGATGCGGTATGTGAAAGTGGTTTTTATAACGTGAAAGTTAACCAGGATACTCTTAATAAATATACCGATAGATATATTGTGCTGACTGAACGTGGCGATACGGTGACAGAAAACGTTTTAATGGCAGCTGCATTATCACCAGGACGTACTACCATTGTGGGTGCCTCACCAAACTATATGGTGCAAGATGTCTGTTTCTTCCTAGAAAAATTGGGCGTTAAAATCAGTGGGATCGGTACAACTACTTTAGTGGTACGAGGTAGGTCAAAGATTGACGAAGATGTCGAATACCATGTGTCAGAAGATCCAATTGAAGCGATGAGCTTCATTGCGGTGGGGTTAGTTACTAATTCGGAAATTGTGATTCGCCGCGCGCCAATCGAATTTTTGGAAATTGAACTGGAAGTTTTAAAATCCATGAATGCCAGAATTGAAAAATCAGCCGAGTATTTATCGGCTAATGAACGGACACGCTTAGTAGATCTCACGGTCCATAAGTCCGACTTAGTCGCACCAGTAGACAAAATTCATCCGATGCCATTTCCTGGTCTCAATATTGATAACCTGCCATTCTTTTCCGTGATTGCCGCCGTGGCGGAAGGTCGTACTTTGATTCATGACTGGGTCTTTGAAAACCGTGCAGTATATACTACAGAACTTGCCAACTTAAATGCCAAAGTCGAACTTCTTGATGCGCATCGCGTGTATATTGAAGGTCCAACCAATTGGCGACCAGCTGAAATGGTGGCACCACAAGCCCTGCGTCCAGCAGTCGTGGTTTTGATTGGTATGTTAGCGGCACCAGGCACTTCAATTTTGCGTAATATTTATTCAATTAATCGTGGTTATCAAGATTTCGCCGCAAGGCTTAGACACCTCGGTGCGGATATCACACCGCTAACGGGGATTTAAATGAACCCAATACTTGATGGTTTAAATCCGGAGCAGAAAAAAGCGGTAGAAACTTTAGAAGGACCGCTTCTGATTTTGGCGGGAGCTGGTTCAGGAAAAACTAAAACCCTGACGCACCGGATTGCCAATTTGATTGCACACGGTGTGCAACCTTCGCACATTCTCGCAGTGACTTTTACCAACAAAGCCGCCAATGAAATGCGCGAAAGATTAGCAAAACTATTAAACGTGCCACTCACCCGTTCGTTCATGCCTTACATGGGCACTTTTCACGGCGTATGTGTCAAGATTTTGCGACAAGAAGCAGCAGCCGCCAACCTCGCGCGTGATTTTGTAATCTACGATACCGACGACCAAATATCTTTGATACGTCGCGTAATGAAAAACCTAGGAATTTCGGACAATAAAGCCTTAAAACCAAAGTCAGTACAGTCAATTATCTCGAGCGAAAAAAACCAAGGTAACGGGCCGGAAGAATATTTAGCTTCCGCCCTGTATCCGAATCAGCGAGACATTGCTAAAATATTCCGCGGCTACGAAGCAGAAAAGAAAAAAGCTGCCGCACTAGATTTTGATGATTTGTTGTTAAAGACCTTAGAACTATTCAGTAATAATCCAGAAGTGCGCGAAAAGTGGCAAAAAAAGTTTCAACACATTTTGATTGACGAGTATCAGGACACCAACATCATTCAATACCATTTAGTGAAGCTCTTAGTTGGACCAGAAAAAAATATTTGCGTGGTAGGGGATGACTGGCAATCAATTTATTCCTGGCGTGGTGCGGACTTTACCAACATCTTACATTTTGAACGCGATTTTCCTGGTGCCAAAGTTATTAAATTGGAGCAAAATTATCGCTCAACTGGCAACATCTTGGAAGCTTCGCAAAAAGTCATTGCGCACAACAAAACCCGCACTGAAAAAACTTTATTTACCGAAATCGGTAAAGGCGAACCAGTAGATATTGAATCCTTGCATGATGAAAATACGGAAGCTAGTTTCGTGGCGATGACGATTTTAAAAATGCAAAAAGATTTTCCGGACTTTGCCGACTTTGCAGTTTTGTATCGCACCAACGCACAGTCGTATACGTTTGAAAACGCATTTATCAACTTGCATATTCCATACAAAATTGTTGGTGGCGTAAGATTTTATGATCGAAAAGAAGTTAAAGACGTGCTCGCAATACTAAAACTAATCGTGAATCAACGCGACAAAGTTTCCCTCGAACGCGTAGTTAAAAATGTTTTGTCCGGAATTGGTGAAGTGTCGCTAAAGAAAGTATTAATGGTAGTAGACGCGATAGACAGCGAAACGCCACTATTTGAACCAGATTTACCAGAAGTTTTAACCGCAGCCAAAGCCAAAAATGGTTTAATGCAACTAATTAATTTCCTGAAAAAAATCCGTAGTGAAACATTCCAAAACGCGGGTGAAATCGTGCAAAAAGTAGTTGAATATTTTGATTTTCGCAAACTCACCGACGATGGCACGCCAAGTAGTGAAGAACGTATGAAAAACCTGGAAGTCTTAGCAGGTAACGCGGCGGAGTATGATAACTTGGAGAATTTCTTGGCGGATGCGACTTTGATGTCATCGGCGGATGAAGCCTCCGGTCACAACGCAGTAACTTTAATGACGATGCACGCGGCAAAAGGTTTGGAATTTCCGGTGGTGTTTATGGTTGGGATGGAAGAAGGATTATTCCCGAGCTCCAGATCCTGCGACGATGAATCTGGTCTAGAAGAAGAACGTCGGCTAGCGTATGTGGGAATGACTAGGGCAATGCGAAGATTGTTTTTGACTTACGCGGCTTCGAGATTTTCTTATGGTAGCCGAAACTATAGTATGCCATCACGATTCCTAACGGAAATTGGCTACAATCCATACGGTTCTTCTAGCTATCGCGACCAAGACGGCGACGGTTTCACGGATGACGATTTTGAAAGCGACGATTTTGATCCTTTTCCACCAGACTTACCAGTGTATGAATAAGTATGGTATGATGGTAGTATGAAAATCTTTTGGACTGACGGTAGCGCCTCACCAAACCCAGGACCAGGTGGTTTTGCGGTGATTGAAGTACAAAATGGCGTAGCCAAGCCAGTGATATTAGGCAGGGAAAAACAATCGTCAAACATTCGCATGGAAGGACATGCCCTCATTGCCGCCATGAAACGAGCTTTGAATTATGGCGAACCGTGCGAAATACATACTGATTCGGAGTTTTGGATTAATGTAATCACTAGATGGATGGGGACTTGGGCAGAGAAGGGCTGGAAGAAAAACCGCGGCGAAATCAAAAACTTAGAAATAGTCAAAGAATTATATGAATTATACGACCCAAAAACCATCAAATTAGTGTGGGAACGCGGTCATGTCGGTACTGAATTTAACGAATTGGCGGACGAGTGGGCCAACAAAGCTAGAATGGGCGAAACTTTATAAAAAATCTCTAAAAAACGCTAGCTTTTTTATTACGGTTGTGCTAACATAATATATATGCGGTTCATACACAAAAACCTTTTTGGGAAACAAACTTTGTCTAACTATATTTCCTATAAAAGAAATAGCCGTTTTGTTGGTATCTCATCTGTAGTTTTATTTAGTCTTCTTGCATTTACTATCTTATTCCCAGTACAAATCAAAACTGATTCGTCGTATGCTCGTACTGGCATGCTCGGTAACCCTAGCACTACTTCTCTTAACCTCACGCTCACTAATGATACTCTCGCACTAGATCTTGCTGCCACATCTTCTGCTGGCACCTTTGCGGCCTCTTCTCCGGCTAATTTCACTGTCTCTACCAATAATGTTTCGGGATATACACTAAGTATCAAATCTAAGGTTGTAAATCCTACTGACACTACAGAAATAACTAATGCCTCAAGATTAGTCAATACAGATGACGATACTAAGTATATCAGTAGCATTTCTAGCTCCCTCGCACCAGCCACCTTTTCAAATATCTCCAATACTCAATATAATAATCAATGGGGCTATAAACCAAGTAAACTAAACTCTAGTGATAATACCAACTACCTAGCAGCTCCAGACTATAATACTGCTACTATACTAAATACTACTGGCTGTGCTAATGGTACTTCACCTTGCACTGATGCTTCAGATTCTTATAGCATCACTCTCGGTGCTAGAGTAGATAGTACTCTTCCTACCGGCACTTATGAGCATGCCTTCACCATTATCGCTATAGGTAATCCCATTAACTATAGCATTACCTACCACGCTAATGACGGTGCTAATGGTGCTAATACTACCAATATGCCTTCCCCCAACCCCCAGACTGGCAATGCTGCAAATGATATTACATCCATCAATCTAAGCACTACCAAACCCACCCGTTCTGGCTACGAATTAAAAGGCTGGTGCGATGTCCAACCAATAGCAGATACTAACTATCCAGACGACCAAGATTGTACTTCTGCTGGTGGTACCCTCTACCAACCAGGCGATACCTTTGGTATAGACCAGACCACAGTAAACATTGTAGACCTCTACGCTACCTGGTGGCAACCAAACCTCACCAAACTTGATGGTCATACCATGCAGGAAATGTCCCCAATGGCTTGCTATAACTCATCTATTAATGATACTGCTACCTTGACAGACAGTCGTGGAAAAGTGAGTCCCGAATCCCCCGAATCCTACACTATCGCCAAACTTGCCGATGGCCTCTGCTGGATGACGACGAACCTAAATCTAGGTAAAAGCAATGGTAGTATTACTCTTACGCCAGAAGACACAGACATCACTACTGACTTCACCCTCCCAGCCTCTCCGTCTAATTATTCTGCCACCAGCGATGCAACCAATATTAACACCCCAAATAATCTAAACAATCACACTATCGCTAGTCATACGGTCAATGGCGTCACTTATACTACCAGCGTAGCCTCTTACTATACTTACGCTGCAGCCACGGCAGATACTAGTACTTATAGTAAAAGTAGTGATAGTTACGTTAATACTTCTATTTGCCCTAAAAATTGGGATCTCCCTACTGAATCTCAATATTTAAATCTCAGAACCAAAGGCTCCATTACCAGCGCCAACACCGCCTTCGCTACTCCGTATACCTTCACCTATGGCGGCTGTAGAAATGGGACCAATTCCTTTTCTAATGAAACTAGCTATGGTTATTACTGGACTTCTAGAAATGTTAGTTCCACCTATGCTTACTGGACTAATGTGTCCAGTAGTGGTCTTTATAGCAACACTGCAACTTATTATAAATATTACGGTGCGATGATTAGATGTGTGGCTAGTAGTGGTACCGCCACAGTAAACTACAATGGCAACGGTACTACTGAACATCCAGTCACCGGCACTACTGCCGCTCAAGAGAATGTAGAAATTAATTCTACTATGGCCAAAGCAAATGGCTTCACTAGGACAGGTTGGTGGTTTAATGGTTGGAATACTGCGCCAGACGGCTCTGGTATCGCTATTGTGGCCAACGCTCCACTTTCTAACCTTGGCCTCGCTCCAGATAGCACAATTACCCTCTACGCCCAGTGGCTCCCACAATATACGATAACATATACCAACAACTGTAAATCTTGGGCTTCTTCAGATAGCAACTGTACTAATAACGCCTCAAATACTACTTCCACTCAAGCAATCAATCTCAACGCTTCCGGTAATGGCTCTGGTACCCTCGCCGCCTATAATGAGTTCTCTCTCATTGGCTGGAAGATTAAAGAATGGACTACTAATGCTGATGGTACTGGCACCGCTTACCCAGTAAGTAGTACTTACAATGTCACTGGCGCTGGTGTCGGTGACGGTACCACTCTCTACGCCCACTGGGTCCCAGTCTACACTGTCCAATATGATGGTAATGGTGCAGACAATCCTAATGGTATGGGTGTTGCTAATGCTACCACCGGTATTAAACCAGTCCGCCACTACAACGTCAGTGAAAGCGACACCTTTGATCTCTTTGCTTCTAACTTCAAGCGTGACGGATATGGTTTCGTTGGCTGGAGTACAGATGCCAGTGCCTGGTCCCATCTTACGGATAATGATAATACCAATGACCCAAAGATTTGGGGCCCAAATGAAGTAATTACTGCTCCTGCTTACAATGGCACACCAATTACTACTCTTTATGCAGTCTGGGCTCCCGCTGAAAAAGATGGCAGTAATAACCCAGTCTATCTCCAAGGTTGGACTGGCTGCTCCGCTATGACTGCTACAACTTATAATTCTTCTACTGGCACTCTCACGGTAGCCAAGAATACCGTCACTGCCCTCACTGACAAGCGCGATGGTATGGTTTATGCTGTAGCTAAGCTAGCTGATGACAACTGTTGGATGATTGAAAACTTAAGATTAGACACTGCTGGCACTATAGGTCAAAACACCATTGATAGTTCTGTTACTAATGAAAGTCTATCTCAGGGATATGGTGGTGTATTCCACGGCCTAGCTGACCCAGAAACAGGTAATTTTAGTAATGTAAACACTGCAAACTCTCTCTACACTACTGCTAGTGGTGTAACTGGTAAATACCAACTCACCATTGATAGCAGTTATTCTAGTTATCTTAACTATCTCTTCCCCCGCTACAATAACACTAATATTACCTGGAATAATAATGCTTCTTCTGCCACTACCCCGACTGGACCTAGCCAAAACGTCACTTCAGCTTATGTCCACACTGATTACAACAACTACGTCTATTCTTACGGCAATTATTACACTTGGGCAGCTGCTATTGCTAGTACGAAGCACTATATCAATTATTACTATACTAATGATAGTCGAGAATTATACCACTCCGATGCTGCACTTACCTCCATTTGTCCAGCAGGTTGGAAGTTGCCAAAAGGCGGATATCAGAACATCAGTGGTGCATTTCATTATCTAAATCAACAGATGGGGAAGAATACTTCAGCACAAGGCTCCAGAGAATGGCGGATGTTCCCAAACAATTTCGTTTACTCTGGGGAAAAGGGGAGCGGTCGGGGTAGGTCTGGTAAATATTGGTCATCTTCAGCGTATTCAGATATGGACTCGAAACTTTTATCTTTTAGTAGCTCTAACCTTCAGTATGATAGCAATTCCTATAAATACTATGGGCGCCCCGTGCGCTGTGTGATTGAAAACTTCTATAGTATATTATATGATGGTAATGGTACTACGGATGGTTCCATGTACGCTAGACATACTGAGCTTAACAGTGGCGACACCGTTGATCTCATTGCACCAAACTATGAAAAAACTGGTTATGGATTTGCTGGATGGTCCCCAAGCCCTACTGCCACTGTAGGTGGTACTGATCCAATCTATGGTCCAAATGAGACAATCACCATTTCTTCATCCATACTTAATCAATATGCGAATGATAGACGCCAAGTAGTTCTTTATGCAGTCTGGATAGCTAAAGAAACCAATGTGACGATGCAAACCTTTAATGCTACTAATTATGCTGCATATAATTCTGCTCCAATTGGTACAGTAATAGCACTAGAAGATACACGTGATAATGATGTATATGCTGTAGCTAAACTAGCAGATGGTAAATGGTGGATGATTGAAAACTTAAGACTAGACAATACTGCTACAATAACCACCGCAAACACTCATAACCCACTAAACACTAACGGAACAGTTAATCTCAAAATAGATTATGCCAATAATACTATTGCTGACCACCTTGCCTCTACTAGTGATTCCTGGTGTACTAGGTATAATGCTGCTTGCTTTGACCAAACTATGCTAAACACCAACAACACTAACTATGGTGGTAAGAATGCTTCAAACACCGACCTTGTCCCAAATTACAATACCAATAATACTGCCACCGCCCAATGGTACGGTTACGGCAACTACTACAACTGGTATTCTGCTACTGCTGGTAATGGTACATATAGTTTCAGCACTAACAATAATTCCGTATCTGGTGACCTTTGTCCTGCAGGTTGGCATCTTCCACAAGGTGGACAAGCCTACGCAGAAGGTAACACTAGTGGTGTAAACGTGACAAATGACCCTTCCACCTACCGTGACTTCTATAATCTCGGTTACGTTCTAATGGGTAGTGTAGCATATGAAAGCCAAGTAAATAGCGGCAACTCTTATTATGATAACACCCCAACAAACACGGCTGGTGATACTGCCACCAAAGCCTTCCGTAAGTTCCCGAACAACTTTGTCTCATCCGGCTACTTCAGTGGCTCGTCTGCCTACTATCGCGGTTCCTACGGCTACTACTGGTCTAGCTCAGCCTACAATAGCTACTTCGCTTACGCTCTGTACTTGGGCAGTGGCAACGTCTTCCCAGGTACTAGCCACTACAATAAGTACTACGGGCTTAGCGTCCGCTGTATATCGCAGTAGCCTACCGCCCCATCCCGCCTAGGCTTATCCTAAAACTCATACTTTGATATTTGTTGGCATGGTCTAGCTAATCTTATAGTTTAAGAAAACAAAGGATTGTGGTAGAATAATAGTATGAAATTATCGGAAGAATTATTATACCGTGGGTTTAAGGCGGAGACGACGATTGAGGATATCACTTCGCTCGACACACGGGAATCAAAAAAATTTTATTGGGGGGCGGACCCAAGTGCGGATTCGTTGACGATTGGGAATCTAGCGGCTCTGATGATGTGCGCATGTTTTGTGCGGCACGGGTACCAGCCGGTGCTACTGGTTGGCGGTGCGACGGGGCAGATTGGCGATCCAAAGGAAAATGGCGAGCGGGATTTGAAGTCGCTTGATGAAGTAGAGCACAATAAAATATGCATCGGCGAGCAAATCAAAAGAGTGATTAATTGTAACGATGCGATAATAGTAGATAATTACGATTGGTTTAGAAAAATTAATTACTTGGAGTTTCTGCGTGAGGTTGGGAAAAATTTCTCAATGACGCAGCTACTTGATCGTCAATTTGTTCAAAAACGCATCGGCGACGGTGGCGCTGGCATAAGCTACGCCGAATTTTCATATACTCTAATCCAGGGCTACGATTTCTTGCATCTCTATCGTCAATACGGAGTGGATTTGCAGCTCTGCGGTGCCGATCAATATGGCAACTGTACTTCCGGTATCCATCTAATTAAGCGCCTTGAGAATAAAGATGCCGATGTTTGGTCCACGCCACTTGTGATTGACCCAGTGACTGGCAGAAAATTTGGCAAATCAGAAGGTAACGCAGTGTGGCTAGCCGCTTCGGATAATGGCAACGGCAATTTCACTTCTATCTTTGATTTCTATCAATTCTGGATGAACCAGCCAGACGAATCGGTAGAATACTTAATTAAAATCTACACCTTACTTACGCCAGAAGAAATCGAAGATATTATGAGGCGTCACTCTGAAGCGCCAGAAAAACGCATCGCACAGCGTGCGCTTGCCTTCGGTGTGACTTCTGTAGTTCATGGAAAAGGCGCCGCCGAAGCTGTCGAAAACCTCACGGCGACCCTGTTTAACCGCGAAACGGATTTTGCGGATTTTTCAGAAGATGAATTAACCGAATTTGCAGCCTATTTGCCAGTCATCTCAAAGGGCACGATGCTAGTAGATATCCTAACTAACACTGGTCTAGCCGAATCGAAGAAAAAGGCTCGCGAATTCATTATACAAGGTGCAGTTTCAGTTAATGGTACAAAAGTGACGGACGATATTGCAATTAATCAGACCGCCATTGTCAAAAAAGGTAAAAATAAATTTGTGATTGTCAAATGAAATATCTTGCGGTGCTAGGGCGTCAGCCGGAAATATCAATTGCTGAGCTAGAAGCGACAGATTTTTGCACGGATATTGAACGGTTGGGCGGTACGATGAAATTAGCAGAAAAACTCGACGAACGTCCGATTGAATATTTGCAAAAACTACCCGAAGGAAAAATCACCTTAGGCGTGAGCGACTATTCAGAAAAAGCCTCGCGAAAAACCGCAACCACCGAAGCTTTGAAATTAAAGAAGATTTTAGTGCGTCACGGTCGTTCAGTGCGCGTGGTAGAAAACAAAGACGCCACGCTCAGTACAGCCACTTCTCTTCACAATGGTCTATCCGGCAAAAATGAGCGCAAAATTGAGCTGATTAAAGTGAACGATGAATGGTATAAAGTAATCGGCGTGCAAGATATTGAGGCTTATGCCAAGCGCGATCAAGCACGGCCGGCACGGGATGCCTTTGTCGGTATGCTCCCGCCAAAGTTGGCACAAATTTTGATTAACTTATGTGGACATTTACCAGCGGGCGCCACGGTTTTAGATCCATTTTGTGGCACTGGCGTAGTTTTACAAGAAGCTATCCTCATGGGCTATCGCGCCTACGGCACCGACATCAGCGAAAAAATGATCGAGTATTCTGATAGAAACATGAAGTATTTTGATTTTAAGAATTATAAGGTTGAAGTTGGTGATGCAGTTAGTTTTAAATGGGCTGAAAAAATCGATGCGGTAGCCTGTGAAGGCTATCTCGGCAAACCAATGTCGATGATACCAAACGAAATGAAGCTAAAAACGCAAAAACAAGAATGTAAAGCCATCATCATCGGCTTTTTAAAGAATCTAGCAGGGCAGATTAAGACCAAAACACCAGTAGTAATCGCTGTACCCGCCTGGTTACGAGAGAGTGGCGAGTATTCCCGCCTCGAAATCCTTGACGAAATTGAGAAACTGGGGTATAATGTTAGCAATAAATCGCGCGAGGGGCTTCTTTATCATCGAGAAGGGCAAATCGTAGCGAGAGATATAATAATATTAAGGAAGAATTAAATGTCACACGTAAAAGCTGGCGGTACCGCCAAAAACGTCCATAACAATGCTGGCCAGCGCCTTGGCGTTAAGCGCTTTGGTGGCCAGAAAGTCAAAAACGGCGAGGTTCTCGTTCGTCAAACTGGTGCAACCAAATTAGCAGGCCCAGGTACTTATATGTCGCGCAATTTCACCATTCACGCGGCTAAAGACGGTGTAGTTACCTTCGTTAAAACCAAGAAAACTCACTTCTCCGGTAAGTCCTTACCAAGAGTGAGAGTAGAAGTTCGCTAATTATTAAACGGGTCCAGCAGGGCCCGTTTTTTTGTGCTATAATTGTGCTATGGCTAAGAAAAAACATAAGCTGATTTCTTTTCGGGCGATTTTATCAATTTTGACCGCAGTGCTAGTAGGCTATGTTGTCTATCAAAACTGGCCTGATATGGTAGAAACCTTCCATCACCTTGGCGAAACCAATATTTTCATACTGTTATTATTAGTTCCAGAACAATTATTTATGTATTACGCCTGTGGGCAGATTTTCTTCTCCTATTTGAAAAACCAAAAAGAAGTCAAAGAATTCAGCAAGAAAGATATTCTGACTATTTCCACGGAATTAAACTTTGTCAATCACGCTGTTCCAGCTGGTGGTCTTGGCGGTTTGGCCTATCTTACTTATCGGCTTCATCCATACAATGTTACGGCAGGACAAGCCAGTTTTCTTTATGTATTTCGCTACGCTGTGACGACGGTAGTTAATTATTTCCAGGCGCTCGTGGCAATCGTAGCGCTTCTCATGCTCGATTTAATCCCGCCCGAAGCCAAATGGGTCATCCCGGTTTCTTTACTAATGAACTTTGGCGTGTTCGTGGGGCTAACTATTATTGTCTATGTAGCAAGCAACAAAAAACGTATCGAATTCTTTTCCAAATCAGTGTCAATGGCCATCAATGCTCTAGGTAGAATCTTCACTTTTGGTAAAAAAAGAAAAATACTAAGCGAAGACCGCATGAACCACTATTTCATGGACATTCACGAAAGTGTCAAAATCGCTCGACGCAACAAAAAGTTCTTAAAACAACCGCTCAACTGGGGTTTTGTCTATTCCTTCTTCGAAGTAGCGACCTATTGGATCGTTGCCATGTCGCTCGGCCGTCCGGAACTCTTGCCATTTATTCTAGTTGGTGAAGCCATCGGTTCAGTCTTTGACGGTATCGTGCCTTATGGCTTATATGAACTTGGCATGGCTGGCGTGATGATTGCTCTTGGCGTAGATTTCCCGACTGCGACCATTGTTACAGTGATGACACGCGTGTTTACTTTGATTTTCACAATCGCGACCGGCACCGGCCCTTATTACAAAGTAATTAGAGGGAAAAATGGATAGTATGACTCCCACCGAATTTATCGCGGTGGTGAATCAAACGCTAGAGTATGCGTATTCTTCAGTAACAATCGTAGGTGAGGTGGCGAGTTTTAAAGTTAACCAAGGAAAATGGGTATTTTTCGACGTTAAAGATGAAGAATCGAGCATCAGCTGTTTTATGACTCTGTTCCAGCTCCGGCAACCGCTCGAAGATGGCATGAAAGTGATTGTGCGTGGTGTGCCAAAACTCACCAAATGGGGCAAGTTTTCATTTACAGTCACGGCAGTACAACCAGTCGGTGAGGGAAGTCTCAAAAAAGCTTTTGAATTGCTAAAGAAAAAATTATCTGACGAAGGCCTATTTGATGAAGCAAAAAAACGCGAACTACCAAAGTATCTCACCAAACTTGGAGTGATTTCCTCCACACAAGCGGCCGGCTATGCTGACTTTATCAAAATCATCAACGCCAGGTGGTGTGGTATGAAAATCCAGGTAGCGCATACTCAAGTACAAGGCCTAGACGCACCAGATCAAATCATTAGAGCACTCAACTATTTCAACGAACGCGGCGAAGTGGAAGCAATTGCAATTATCCGTGGTGGTGGTTCAGCAGACGATTTGTCGTGCTTTAATGATGAACAACTGGTGCGTGCAGTGTCTAGCTCCAAAATTCCTGTTATCACCGGCATTGGCCACGAAGTTGACGAATCCCTGTGTGATCTCGCGGCGGATGTGCGTGCTTCGACGCCGTCCAACGCCGCAGAAATTCTCACTTTGGATAAAGAGGCCGTCAAATTTAACATCAATATGCGAATTGATACACTTGATTCAGTTATCTACAACCGAGCAGATGCCGAGAAAAAAGCTGTCAATGAAAAACTAACACAAGCAATGAAAATCATTGGCATAAAAATTATCGATTACAGGAAACAAATTTCCGCCCGCATTAAAACTCTGAGCGCCCTAAATCCAGAAAGAGTTTTAAGACAAGGCTACGCCATACTTAAAGGAGAAATCAATCCAGGTAGTGTTGTAAATATTACAACATTTGATAAAATAATAAACGCCGAAGTAAAGGAGATACATGAGCGAGAAAAAAACCATTAGTGAAAAAATGGCCGAACTAGACAAAGATACCGACTGGTTTTATTCGGATGAGTTTAATTTAGACGAAGCCGTCGAAAAGTACAAAAAAGCCATCAAGATTGCCGAAGAATTGCAAAAAGATTTAAGCGACCTACAAAACGAAGTCGAAGTTTTGTCACAAGATTTTAGTAAATAGTGATATAATAAGCTTATGGATAATACGAGTATGCCCCCGGTACAGCCAAACATGCAGGCCAACATGCATGCGGAAACATCTATGCAACGCGCAGAAGCTACGTTAAAAGCAAAAGCCAACAAGAAAAGCAGTTTTATTAAGACGGTTGTTATTGTAATGCTCTCGCTTGTAGCCTTGACCTTCATTGGGTTATTCATTTGGGTGTTAATTGAATATAACGATATCAGTGATGACGTAAATGGCAAAATCACGCTAGCCGTTGCGGCAGCAACCGCAGAGCAACAAGAAAAAGATGAGAAAGAATTTGCTGAACGCGAAAAGAACCCATACCTAGAGTTTGCCGGTCCTGCAGATTACGGTGAATTAAGTTTTAAATATCCTCGCACCTGGAGCGTTTATGTCGAAAAAGACGCCAGAAATGGTGGGGAATTCAAGGCATATCTCAACCCGATCCAAGTCGACCCAATTTCAAATGAGAACATCAATGCATTAAGGGTTACAATTAGAACTGAATCATTCGAGTCTGTAGTAGATGAATACCAAAGAATCATTGACTGGGGCTATTCTAATTTAAGCGTAGAAACTATTACTGTAGGCGGCGTAGTAGCGAATAAATATTCCGGTACTATTCCTAATTCTGAGCTCAACGGATATATTATCATATTCAAGATTCGCGATAAAGCCGCAATCTTGCAGACCGATTCAGTATTATTTGAAGAAGATTTTAACAGGCTACTCGAGACGGTTCATTTCAACGCCTAGTGTGCTATAATGGGGGCATGGATGTGGAGGTTGATAGTATTTTGGTAGCGGCGCATGAACTCAAAGCGCCTCTTGCTGTACTTCGCCAACTAGCACTTTCTTTTGATGAAATGGATGACAAGAGCGAACACATTCGCGATGAAATGGTCAGTGTATCCGAGAGAGCCATCAAGCAAGTTAACGATCTCACAAAATTACGACGACTGGAAGATGGAATATTTGAAATGGAGCCAGTGGCAATTCGCCCGGTTTGTGACGAAGTGACCAGAGAGCTAATGTATCTATTTAGATTCAATAAACGAGACCTGTATGTTAAATATTCTAGCCGCGTAGGTTTGGTAGTGGCGAATCGGGAATTATTGTACAGTGTTATTTATAACTTTTTGCTTAATGCCATGCATTATTCTGGTGAAGAAACCAAATCCGAATTAATTGTGCGAGACTATCATGATAAAATCCGCATTTCGGTGAGGGATTATGGCCCAGCCTTACCAATCGATGTTTGGCGAGAGATGCAACGTGGCTGGATCAAAAAACCTATGTCAATTTCAATGCGACCCGGTTCATCGGGGCTTGGTTTGTTTATTGCATCAAAGTTTTCACGATATATGCATGCAGATGTGGGAGCGGTTAGGCACCGTGACGGGACGAGTTTCTATGTGGAGCTCAACAAATCTAAGCAAGCGAGTTTGTTCTAATGATTTTTATAATTGATGACGATGAAATAATGTCTGAATGCATTGCTTCGGCAATTTCAAAACACGAAGTAAAACTTTTTGGTAATGCGATTGAAGCCATGAACGCAATTTCTGAAGGCGATATTCCAGAAATGATTTTTCTAGATATTTTACTCACCGGTCCTGATGGTTTTACTTTTCTAAATGAGTTAGTATCATATGACGATACATCAAAAATACCAATCGTAGTAGTCACATCACTTGATTTAGCACGAACAGATTTGTCGGATTATGGCGTAGTGGGCATATTAGAAAAAGAGACAATGACGCCAAAAGATATTCGGGAGTATGTAGAAAAATATGCAGAAGGACACTAAAACTTTAGCCTATGTTCTAAGGCGCACCAATTACGGAGAAGCAGACCGGATTTTGAATCTGATTACGCCAAGTGGCAAAATTTCAGCAATTGCCAAAGGTGCGAGAAAGGCAAAATCCAAGCTGGCTGGCGGTATTGAAATGTTTTCCTTGATTGAAATTAATATTCATTCTGGAAAAGGAGAATTAGGCGTAGTCACCAGTGCAAGAATGCTGAAGTATTATAATAATATCCTGGCTGATTATGAAAGAATGGAACTCGCATCGTGGATATTAAAAAGAGTCAGTATTTTAGCAGAGAGCTCTGACAACCCAGATTACTATAAAATCGTAGACCAAGCCCTCTCGGAGCTAAACGCAGGGACGAACGTTGCTTTTATTAAGAGTTGGGTAGTTTTAAACATTAGAAAAGCCATGGGCGAAGAGGTCAATGTCTTCCGCGACACCGACGGTGAAAAATTATTACAAAGTGAGTGTTACAGTTGGGATGGTTTAGAAATGGCCTTTTCTAAAAATCCGTCTGGCGAATACGCAGCGGACGAGATTAAAATGCTTCGTTTAATGCTAAGCACAGATTTAAATATTGCAAAAAGAGTTAAGGGTTATGAAGAGATGCTGCCAAAGATTTTGGCTGTCGCTAAAACTCTAGACAGATAATGTGGTATAATAGTCTGATAAAAAGGAGATATTATGGCAGACTTTAATAAAGTTTTGACGCCGGGGGACTATGAAAATGGTGAATTAAACGTAGTAATCGAAATCCCAACCGGTTCAAATCACAAGATTGAATGGGACCGCAAACATGCTTGTTTCATGCTTGATCGTGTTGAACCGATGGCTTTTGCCAAACCATGCAACTACGGTTTTATCCCACAAACCATTGATGAAGACGGCGACGAGCTAGATGTTCTCATGATCACCGAGCAGCCACTTACTACTGGTATTTGGATGAAGGCAAAAATTCTTGGTGTCATGAAGTTCGTAGATAGTGGCGAAGTTGACGACAAAATCATCTGTGTGCCAGCAGACGATCGCAATAATGGTGATGCCTACAATAAATTAGAAGACTTGCCAAAGCAAACCCTTAAGCAAATTGAATACCACTTCAATCACTATAAGGATTTAAAGAAACCTGGCTCAACCGAAGTTAAAGGGTTCGAAGATATCAAAGAAGCAAAGAAAGTCATTGAAGCAGCCATCGAGCGCTATGCCGAAGCTCATCCAGAACTAAAAATCAGAAACGATATCAAAGATACTGTTGAAAAAGCCAAAAAAGCAATCAACAATCTCTAAAATCATAAAAATAGCTCCACGAAAGTGGAGTTATTTTTTATTTAAAGCTCAGATATTTTAACGCGAACTTGTTCAGTCGTATCACGATCGCGGATGGTCACCGTATCGTCTTCCAAAGTATCGAAGTCAATCACAATACATTTTGGCGTACCAATTTCGTCTTGTTTGCGATAGCGTTTGCCAATATTTCCAGAATCGTCCCAGGTGACATTAACATATTTTTCACGAAGCATTTGATAAACTCCTCGAGCCTTTTCGACTAACTCTGGTTTATTCTTAAGTAGTGGTGAAACACAAAACCTATATGGCGCGAGATTCTCAGGTAGTTTCAAGACAATACGTTTCTCGCCGTTGACTTCGTCTTCAGTATAAGCCATAGAAAGCACAGCGAGCATCAAACGTTCCACACCGATAGATGGTTCAATCACATGTGGCACAAAGACTTCATTAGTCACTTTGTCGCGATAATCCATCGACTTGCCAGATTCGCGAGCAATGTTCTGTAAATCAAAATCCGTCCGATAAGCTAGACCCATCAACTCTTCTTCACCATTCGGATAATCAAACATAAAATCAATCGTGCGTTTAGAATAGTGGGCACGGTCTTCAGCTGGCACTTCGTATTCGTGCAATTTATCAGCTGGAAGATGCATTACATTTTCCAGAAAATCGTGTTGAAGCGCCCGCATGGTTTCAAAACCATCTTCCCAAGCATTTGGTGCTACGAAATATTCAATTTCCATTTGCGAACATTCACGATCGCGTAAGATATAGTCACGCGGGCTAATTTCATTACGAAAAGCCTTACCTTGCTGAGCAAGGCCAAATGGCAAATCTGGATAAATCGTGTCTACGATATTTTTGTAATTAGTGAAAATACCTTGCGCCGTCTCCGGACGGAGATAAGTCAAATTCTTGTTAGCGGTCTCCGCATCGTCATCTGGCAAAACTGCACCAACGTGAGTCGTAAACATCATATTGAACTTACGAATTGGGCCCCAGTTTTCTTTGCCACAAACTGGACACTTAGTGTGAGTATCCAAAAATTCTTCCGTAGTCACAGACTCAGTAATTCCACTGGCGATTTTGTCAGCGCGAAAACGAGATTTACATTCTTTACATTCAACTAAAGGATCAGCAAAAGTTGCGAGATGGCCAGAAGCTACCCAAGTGCGCGGGTTCATAATAATCGCCGCATCAACGCCATACATATCTTCACGTGATTCAACGAAATAACGCCACCACTCATCCATGATTTTTCGTTTTAATGTGGTGCCAAGGGGACCAAAATCCCACGTTCCGGCCATACCACCATAAATGTCACTGCCAGGAAAAATAAATCCACGGCGTTTGCATAAGCTTACAATATCTTCCAGTTTACTCATGCTATAATTATATCATGAAACAAAAGAAGACAGGGAACATAAAACGCACGTTGCACTATTTTTGGCAAGCGTTAATGCAATATAAAGTCAGAACGTTTTTAGTTTTATTTTTGGTGCCAACCTGGATTTTTGTGTCCAATGTCGTAGTGCCGTATGGAACGTCGCAAATCATTGGCAAATTATCAAGTGGTGATTTTGAAATCGCCAGCTATGTAGGAATCTTATTAATTACTATTATCCCGGCAGCCATTAATAACCTTGCCGTAATTAGGGCGATTGATTGGCTGGACTGGTCGCTGGATGCTAAGGGTGGTGAATACTTGTCGCAACTTGCTTTTAATGCTGTAATTAACCAATCAATGACTTTCCATAGCAACCGTTTTTCCGGTTCTCTTACTTCCGCAGCGAATAAACTGCCGAATGCCTTCATCCATCTCAAATCGAATTTCGTGTGGGACATTTATCCGCTAATTCTCACGGTGTTTTATTCCATTGGTGTGACGGCAGTAATATGTTTGCCATTTGCAATTATCTTAGCGACATATGCAACTTTATATATGGCGGTTGCCATCATAACTTATTACAAAACTCGTCACGTGGACGAAAGTCTAGCCAATGCCGAAAACAAACAGACTGGACAACTAGCTGATTCAATCACTAACGAGATGTCAGTCAAATCATACGCGCGTGAAAATTTTGAACGAGCAAGATTCTCTCGCGCCACCAGTAAAACTAAGGAAGCAACCTTTAACGTGGCGAAAGTATCTTTCTGGCGAAATCTGTCGATGAACACTATCAACATGATTACCTATGCAACGCTCCTAGTATTAATTATCATGAGTCATAATTTGTTTGGCCTTTCAATCGCTAGCGTGGTGCTTATTTATTCCTTGTCAAATTCATTACTTTCCAACGTGTGGACCATCAACCATATTTTGAGAAGCATCAATAGTGCACTTGGCAATGCTAAAGAAATGGTGGAGATTCTAGATTTACCATATATTATTGATGACAAAACTGACAAACCACTTAAAATTGAAAAAGCCGAAATTGATTTTTCGCACATCAGCTTCCGTCATGAAGAGCAAAAAGATGTGCTGTTTACTGATTTCAGTTTAGATATTTCAGCTGGGAAGAGTGTAGGCCTAGTCGGTGTTTCAGGTTCTGGAAAAACCACCTTAACAAAGCTTTTGTTAAGGTTTGCAGATGTTGAGAATGGCGCGATTTATATTGACGGGCAAGACATTCGTGACGTGACGCAACAAAGCTTGCGTGAGGCAATTGCCTATGTACCACAAGAATCATCACTTTTTCATCGCTCAGTCTTTGAAAATATTGCGTATGGCAAGCCAGGCGCCACAGAAGAAGAAGTTTTGCGTGCAGCGAAGTTAGCCAATGCGGACGAATTCATTCGCGAATTACCAAACGGCTACGATACTTTAGTAGGAGAACGTGGCGTCAAACTATCGGGTGGTCAAAGACAACGTATTGCCATCGCACGAGCAATTTTGAAGGATGCGCCAATCCTGGTTTTGGATGAAGCGACTTCGGCGCTAGATTCGGAATCGGAAGCTCTGATTCAAGGAGCTTTGAAAAACCTGATGAAGGGACGGACTTCAATTGTGGTGGCCCACCGATTATCTACCATTGCTGGGCTAGACGAAATTGTTGTCTTAAAAGAGGGAAAGATTGTCGAACAAGGATCGCATCATGAACTTCTCAAAAACAACGGCGAATACGCTAAGCTTTGGTCCCGTCAGTCGGGCGCTTTTCTGGACGAAAAATAGTTTCATTTTTAATTGAATCAGGCAGATAGTTTTTATCTAGGTGAAAACCAGATTCCCATTTTTGACCCTTACCAAAACCGAGATCCTTCATCAGTTTAGTCGGAGAATTACGAAGCCAAATCGGAACCGGCTCGCCACGAGTTTTTCGAGCTAAATCTTGTGCTTTGTACCAGGCATCGGCAGTGGCGCGAGATTTCTTAGAAAGTGAAAGTGCTACCACGGTATGAGCCAGAATCAACCCAGATTCTGGCATCCCGACTCGTTCCACCGCTTGAAAACAAGCCGTAGCCAGCGACAGTGCGCCATTGCCAGCTAAACCAATATCTTCCGATGCAAAAATCACCATGCGACGGGCAATGAATTTAGGATCCTCACCAGCTTCTACCATGCGGGCAAGATAATATAACGCCGCATCAACATCCGAACCGCGCATCGATTTAATAAATGCAGAAATCGTATCATAATGATTGTCACCTTTTTTGTCATAACCCGGGAGTTTTTTGCCAGCGGCTTCAACCACTACATCCTTAGTAATTCCATTTGGTGCTAGCGACACAGCAAGCTCTAAGTCACCAAGGGCCGAACGCGCATCACCACCCGAAAGCTCCGCAATATAATCAAGCGCATCAGACTCAATAACAATATCTTCTTTTTTACAAGCGGACTTTAATACTTTTAAAATATCTTTTTTAGAAAGCGGTTTAATCACGACCACACGAGAACGGGAAAGAAGTGGCGATATAACTTCAAAAGACGGGTTTTCGGTCGTGGCGCCAATTAATGTAATCAAACCAGACTCTACGTGTGGCAAAAATGCATCTTGCTGAGCCTTATTAAAACGATGGATTTCGTCTACGAATAGCACCGTGCGGGTGCCAAGATTCCAGTTTACTTTTGCTCGCTCCACCACGGCTTCCACATCTTTTTTGCCAGCCGTAACGGCAGAGATTTCTACAAAATCAGCCTTGAACTCACGAGCCAGAATCCGTGCTAAGGTAGTTTTGCCCGTACCAGGAGGTCCCCAAAAAATCAAATTTACCGGTTCACCTTTTTTCACGATTTCAGTTAGAATCTTTCCGTTACCAATAATCTCGTCCTGTCCCAAGACGTCTTTTAGCTTAGTCGGTCTCATCCGTTCGGCAAGTGGAACTCTATTCATGAGATTATTATAATAAAAATCTTTACAAAATAAAATTTTTTATGCTATTATTAAAGTAATAATAATAAAGGAGTTATAAAAAATGTACGACTTAGAATCACTACTCAGCAGTGGTAGCAGCTTGATTTCTGCCGCTGAAGGCAAGATGAACTTTGTCACTAACTGGATGATCGTCGGCTTTGCAGTCGCTATCGTCGCGGCAGTTTTACTATTCTTCTTGTTTGTCAACAAAAAGAATGCTGTCAAAGGCGTCGGCGGTAAAATCAAAGATTTTCTAGCTTTCAAGGATATGTACATTGAATCATTGCTCAAGATGTTCTACATTGGTTCAACTGTATACATTTTCTTCCAAGCTATCGCTACTGTAGTACTTGGCGATGTCATGGGATTCTTTGTTGAATTATTCCTTGGGCCAATCATTATTCGTGCTCTTTACGAATTGGCTATGGTT
Organism: uncultured Candidatus Saccharibacteria bacterium; assembly: GCA_946408595.1. Classification (GTDB taxonomy): domain Bacteria; phylum Patescibacteriota; class Saccharimonadia; order Saccharimonadales; family Saccharimonadaceae; genus Nanosyncoccus. The sequence goes on from CAMJSX010000006.1 coordinate 31,997, forward strand.
CTCGTCAAAATTTGGCGCAATACTGAAAAGAAATAATCTAAGCACAAGAAAAATCCCCTTTCAAAAAGGGGATTTTTTGATATTATTATATATATAATATAGTGGAGGTAATATGTTGGCACCAAGCGAAGTTGCAGTAGTGGCAGCAAAGGTGGGCGAAAAGAAAGCAAATCTTCCGTGGTGGAAGATGTTAATACTTGGAATGTTTGCAGGAGCATTCATCGCACTTGCTGGAGTAGGCGCGACATTCGCGAATGTTTATGTTGGGAAACTGGCAGGGGCACTAGTGTTTCCGGCCGGCCTTGCCATGGTGGTCATCGCGGGGAGCGAATTATTCACCGGCAACAATTTAATGGTGATAGGCTTATTTGATCGTAGGTTCGGCGTATGCAAACTATTTAAAAATTGGTTCTTTGTATTTATAGGAAACCTACTTGGTGCTTTAGCAGTAGCCGGTTTGGTGGCGGTAAGTGGAGTATTTGACCCTATCGCCGAAACGGTAATGTCAACAGCTAGCGCCAAAGTGAATCTGGGCTTTGCCGAAGCGATGATCCGTGGGGTTTTGTGCAACTTCTTAGTCTGTATTGCGGTATGGATGGCCTTCGCTGCAGAGACAGTTGGTGGCAAAATTGCGGCGGTATTTCTACCAATTATGCTATTTGTCTTATGTGGATTCGAACATTCAGTGGCAAATATGTTCTATGTACCAGCCGGTATGTTTATAGCAGGTTTAAATGGCCTAGTGGGTCCAAGTATAGCAGGTTTTCTGGCGGGGAATCTGTTACCAGTAACTCTCGGTAATATTATTGGCGGTGCAATATTTGTGGGCGGTGGGTATTATCTCACGTATCTAAAGAAAAAATAATTACAAAAAGCCAATTTTGTGGTATAATAGGTCAAGTAGCGCCGGCGCTGTAGCTCAGTTGGTAGAGCAGAGGCCTGAAGAGCCTTGTGTCACTGGTTCAAGTCCAGTCGGCGCCACCACATTAATAATTGGGTCGGTAGCTCAGCAGGTTAGAGCACGGGCCTTTTAAGCCCGGTGTCGAGGGTTCGAGCCCCTCCCGACTCACCAAGTGGGCGGCTAGCTCAGTTGGCTAGAGCGTGTCTTTGACGTAGACAAGGTCAGAGGTTCGACTCCTCTGTCGCCCACCACGAAGCTCCAATGGAGCTTTTTTGTTGCGTTCATGCTATAATGATAATATGAAAAAGATAAATACTACGGCTATTTCTGGTATGCAAGAATTGATGCCGGAAGCGCAAGCTACATTTGATAGATTAAAAGACAAAATTAGCGAAGTTTATCATCAGCATGGGTTTTTGAGTATTGAAACCCCGATGATTGAACGGTCAGAAATATTACTAGCCAAAGCCGGTGGTGATACTGAGAAGCAAATCTACAAAGTCGTTAAGACCGCCGAGACGGTAGACGATGCCGACCAGGCACTTCGTTTTGATCACACAGTGCCACTAGCAAGATATATAGTAGAACACGAGAGTGCTTTGAGCTTTCCTTTCAAAGTAACCCAAATCGGGAGAAACTATCGAGGGGAACGAGCGCAAAAAGGAAGATTTCGTGAGTTTTATCAGTGTGATGTTGATGTAGTTGGAAGAGGAAGCTTACCGCTATATTATGATGCAGACGTGATTGCGACCCTACTCGATGTATTTTCCGAATTTAAACTAGGCACTCCAGTACTCGCACGTATCTCAAATCGCAAGATTTTGTCAGGTTTTATTGCCGAGTATAATCTAGAAGCTAAAGCTAGCGAAATATTTAACATTATTGATCACGCCGAAAAAGTCCCAGAAGAGAAAACCAAATCCGCATTTTCTGAAATTGGTCTAGGTAGTGAACGGGTAGAGACGATGATGTCGTTTATCGAGATTCACGGTGGGCGCAAGGAAGTAGTAGCCGAGCTAAAAAATTTGTCCATTAGTAACGATACCTTCATCAGCGGCGTAAATGAATTAGACGAAGTTATGAAGTTATTAGAGATAGATGGTTATACTGAAAGTATCAGCGCTGATATGAAAATTGTACGTGGGCTAGATTATTACACCGGTACAGTATTTGAGTTTAATCTGTCAGAATACAGTCATATTGGCTCAGTTTGCGGTGGTGGTCGTTATGACAATCTCACGGGCTATTTTACAGATCAAAAATTCCCAGGCATAGGTGGTTCGATTGGACTAACAAGGCTATTTTATGTTCTAGCTGAAAATAATTTGGTAAAAAGTCAAGAAGAAAAATCAGTAGACGTAGCGGTAATCCCAATTACGAATGATGAACTAGAGTATTCTATGAAGGTTGCTAAGGAATGGCGAGGTAAAGGCAACAAAGTGACGGTTGTAGCCGGAGACAAAAGATTGGGCGACAAATTAACCTATGCCGCAAAAATTGCCAAAAATGCGATAGTTTTAGGAGAAAATGAGGCAAAAACTGGCAATTACGAAGTAAAAAAGTTTAATTAGTATATAATATATATAATAAGTGTGGAGGTAGTGTGGCCGAAAAAAGCCGTAAAAAGCTGAAGTTTAATTGGCGCAAATGGTGCGATGAGTTTGTTTTAGCTGACAATGGCATCGTGCTTGCAACCAAAGAAAAAAGGTTTTGGGCAGGATTCATTCCAGCGTTTTTGCTGTTTGGGATGTTAATTAATCTACTTTCCGGAGGGTTATCGAAATTCGAACTCATGGGTGCGGTAGGTTTTTCTGGCAGCATGAAAATTATCCTTGACGCCTTTTTAGGAATATTTGGCATCAATATGATTTTTTTAGAATGGGTGCCAGTATTCTTTCTTGCCTTACTCCAAGGCATACTAATCGGACTCATCGTTTTACTGTGGCATAAGAAAAGAATTAATAATAGTAACGAAACCTCAAATTCGGCAAACGTAGAAAAAGCAGGTATTATTACAGGCCTAATCGCACTTGGCGCAGGTTGCCCGACTTGTGGCACTACTCTATTAACACCACTACTCGGGGCAATCTTCTCAACCGGTGGGCTAGCACTGGTGGGAATTGTATCAAATATTGTAACGTCTCTTGCGATACTTATTGCGATTTTAAGTCTAAAACGTATCGGCGAAGAAACGTATGTTATAATCATAAATGAAAAGTATTTGAAGAAAAAGGAGGAGTGTGAAAAGCGCGCTTAGAGCAATCGGCGTAGTAGCGGTAATTGGCTTGATCATTGCAGCGATTGTTATCAGTATGACCAGTAAGCCATCCATCGCTGAAATGGTTTGGGATGAGGATATGACGGTCGGTAATATGGAGGCAAAAAACTACTTTATTATTTACTCGGATATCGCCTGCCCATATTGTATCGCTTTTGAAAATGCGATTATTGAACATGAAGAAGAATTCAAGAAATACATTGAAGAAAACGACATCTTGGTAGAAGTAAGATTGTCGGATTTCTTGTATGAATATGGGGAATCAAAATCAATCGAATCGCGCTACGGGGCAGAAGGTGCATTTTGTGCAAAAAGAGAAGGTAAATTCTGGGATTATTATTATTTAGCAGTAACGAGAGTTTGGAAAGAATACTTTGAGGGAAGTGGCAAATCTGCATTCTACGACTTTAATAAACTAACCAAAGATTATTGGGTAAAGCTTGGTAAAGAAGTCGGATTGGGTGATAGCTTCAAAGAATGTATGGAAAATGAAGAGACAGTAGAGGAAATTATGGCCGACGCCAAAAAGACGCTAAAACTCGTTAATGGAATGCCACATTTCAAATTCAATAATTATACCTTAGGTGGATTTGATCTCTCATGGGGTTGGGAGTATGTGTTGATGTATTTTGACGCCGGGCTGAAATCCTAAAGATAGAGAAGAGATATATTATAATAATCTTCGCAATTGTCAAATAATATTACAACATTAAATTCGCGAAAATCAATATTGACACGTATTATGGCTATGCTAAAATAAGAGTAGGTTCGAGCCGATCATCGTTGAGAGAGGCTGGAACGAAAGAGTTTTATTGGTGTAGAGTGTAGAGTTGTCTTGGTTAGAAGCACGTCCGCCTAGAAAGAATTTTAAAAAGAGCCTATTTAAGGTTCTTTTTTGTTATTGGTTTTTTGCTTATACGGCTAATCTAGCTAATGGTATCTATTCATTATACATAGGTGGAAGTTCTGTTTACGCAAGTCCCCCTGGTAATAGCAATACCGGTCAATCAATTCGTTGTGTCGCCGAAAACTAGCCAAAACCTATAGTTTTTATTCAAAAAATGCTATAATAGTAATATGAAGCTTGAAAAAAGCCTTGATAAGCTACTTTTTGTCTTGATGACTTTAATTTTGTTGACCATTTTTAGCACAATTTACACCTTAGGACGCCAAAAGACTTATGCAGAAGTGGATGGCGAAATCGTTCTCGAAACCGGCGAATATTTTGTCAATATTAATGATGGCACAGAACGATTAATCGTTAAAAGTGGGACGGCAACCGTGGAAGAAGTGTTAAGGCGTGCCGGAATAACATTAAGCGAAGCAGATACAGTAGAGCCGAGCCTAGAGAGCAAAATAGATAGCGATAACTACTTTATAAATATATATCGTGCTAGACCAGTCATTCTAAAAGACGGCAAAATCCAAAAGTATGTTATGTCATCAAGCTATGATCCAAAAACAATCGCCAAAAGAGCGGGGCTAACAATTTATGACGGCGACGAAATCAATCTCGTGAGAAACACCAATTTTCTTGAAGCCGGAGTAGCAGAAACCTATGAAATCATCAGAAATGGTGGAAGAATAGTGACGGAAGAGGAAGAAATTGCATTTGGTGAAGAAACAATAAAAGATTACAATATCGCACCAGGCGCCAAGGAAGTCAGGCAATTAGGTGAGGTTGGCTTGAAAGTATTGAGCTACGAAGTATTCTACGAAAATGGCGAGGAAGTTAAACGCGAATTAATCAGTGAAGAAGTCAAACGCCAACCAGTGACAAAAATCATTGCGGTTGGAGCAAGTGAAATTGAAAGAACGCCTCTCACGGCCAGAAAAGGTCGCAATCGCTACACAGTACGAAAGAATAATGGAGCAGTTGTCGAAAGGCAAGAGACTTATTATGACTTGCCAATGGGCGGCGTAATGAATATTGCAGCACGCGAATGTGGTGTAGAGCCATACTACACAGTACGCGAAGATGGCGTGAAAGTTGATGCCGAGGGTTATGTTTTGGTAGCAGCTCATTTGGGCAATTATCCAAGATGTACAGTAGTTGAAACATCGCTAGGTCCTGGACGGGTCTATGACACTGGCTCATTTGCCAACTCAAATCCAGAACAATTTGATCTCGCGACGGATTGGACCAATCATAATGGTAAATAAAGCACTCGGTCAGCACTGGCTAAAAAACCGAGAAATACTAGAAGAAATCGCAGAGCTGACTAATGGTGGCGAAGTCTGTTTAGAAATCGGCCCAGGGTTAGGGTTTTTAACTTCATCACTTTTTAAAAGATTTAACAAAGTAGTTGCGGTAGAGTTTGACGCAGATTTGGCTAAAAAACTTCCTGGCTCATTCCCAGGTAAAAACCTAGAAGTAGTAGAAGCCGACATTTTGAAGTATGATTTGTCAACTATGCCAAAAGGCTACAAAGTTGCTGGAAATATTCCATATTATATTACTAGCCCCATCATTGAAAAAGTCCTCACCGCCGAAAGACTACCAGAAAAAGTAGTGTTATTAATGCAAAAAGAAGTAGCCGAAAGAATCGCCTCAGACAAAGAAACCATGCTCTCACTGTTTGTTAAAAACCGTGCTGAAATCGAACTAGGTCCCGTAGTAGAAAAAGGCGAATTTACTCCACCACCAAAAGTGGACTCACAAGTTTTAATTCTCACTCCTCACCAGCCAGAAATCCCGGAAAAAGTCTTTAGCCTCATCAAATTAGCCTTCACAGCACCCAGAAAAAAGCTCATCCACAATCTTTTACCGTTAAAATCTAAAGATGAATTAACCAGCATCTTCAAAAAACTAGACATCTCCCCTGATGCTCGTCCGGCGGATTTACATTTAGCCGACTACGAGCGACTTTTTGAAAGTATGCTATAATATATATAATATGTTAGACGTGAAGTTTATTAGAGATAATCTCGCTTTGGTAGAGAAGTCCACCAAAGAAAAAGGCTATAAAATCGACGTGAGCGAGGTCGTGCGGCTAGATGATGAAAGGAAGAAGGTTCTTGCCGAAGTAGAAGTATTACGTGCTAAGCGAAATGAAATCGCTGGCAAGATGAAGGGCGGCAAACCATCACCAGAATTAATCGCCGAAGGAAAAGAAATCAAGGCAAAACTCGCTGGCTTAGAAGAAGAGCTTTCGGAAGCCGAGAGCAAACTAAATACACTAGTGAAAACTGTGCCGAATGTGATTTTTGACGACGTACCACTAGGCGGCGAAGAATGCTCAGTAGAAGTAAAAAAATGGGGCGAAAACCACGAAAAAGGTGTCGACCATTTAGATTATGCCGTGAGTCGTGATTGGGTAGATTTTGAACGTGGTGCCAAAGTTGCCGGCGCGAAGTTCTACTATTTGAAAGGCGAGCTAGCACTACTTGAAAACGCTTTGCTCCAGTATGGCTTAAGTAAAGTCTTGGAACACGGCTTTACCTATATGACAGTGCCAGACATGGTATCATCACGCGTGCTTGAAGGCTGCGGTTTTAATCCGCGTACGTCAGAACAATCAGATGAATACTATATTGAAGGCGAAGATCTCGCCATGATTGCCACGGCCGAAATGCCTCTCACTGGCTATCACATGGATGAAATTATTGACGAAGATAAGTTGCCACTATTCTACGCTGGCTACTCAGCCTGTTTTAGAAAAGAAGCAGGAACTTACGGCAAATACACTCGCGGTCTATTCAGAGTACATCAATTTAATAAACTAGAAATGTACGTTTTCTGTTTACCAGAACAATCAAAAGAAATTCACGAAAAGATTTTACAAATTGAAGAAGAAATTTGGCAGGGACTTGGTATCCCGTATCATATTATTAACATTGCAGCCGGTGACCTCGGTGCGCCAGCCGCCAAGAAATATGACATGGAATACTGGTCACCAGTGAATCAAAAATATCAAGAAATCACTTCGTGTTCTAACTGTACCGATTTCCAGGCACGAGCCTGCAATGTGCGCGTCCGCCGAAAAGATGGCACGGTAGAATTTGTGCATACATTAAATGGAACGGCAATACCTCTAGCTAGAGCCCTAGTGGTACTTCTAGAAAACTACGCAAAAGAAGGCGGGAAGTTGAAGGTTCCAGAAGTATTAAGACCGTATTTAAATAACAAGGAGGAAATCTAAATGATTGACAAAATCGAAATTACCGGCAACGGTTTTAAGGTGGAAGATACTTTCCGTAAGTATGTAGAAAAGCGCATTGGCAAACTTGATCGTTATTTACCAAGAGGTTCCAAAAAAGATGTCGTGGCAAAAGTTATTGTGACTGAAATCGGCAAGAGTAAAGCCGACAAATATGAAATTTCCGCCGCGATGGATATTCCTGGCGGTAAAGTTGTGGCCGCCAAAGACGAATGTTCAAACATTTTTGCTGGTGTTGATTTAGTAGAGGCCAAACTCACCGGCCAAATTAGACGTTACAAATTAGAAATGCAACCACATCGCCAAAAACACAGTCTAAAAAACCTCTTTATCAAGAAGCACTAATGTGCTAAAATAAAGAGAGATTGGAGTTATTTTATGGCGAAAAAAGAAAAGAAGCCTACCGATAAGTTGGCAGACAAGACCGCGTTAACTAAATTCTTACAAGGTGTTTTTGGTGATGCTCAGAAAAAAGTCCTCAAGAAAATGTGGAAACGAGCTCAAGAAATCAATAAACTAGAGCCGAAATATGAAAAAATGAGCAAAAAAGAACTGGCTGCTCAAACCGAAGTTTTCAAGAAAGCATTGAAGAAAAAAACACTCGATGACATTTTGCCAGAAGTCTTTGCCGTAGCAAGAGAAGTATCCAAACGTGTTTTAGGACTACGCCCTTATGACGTGCAGTTAATCGGTGGTATGGTCTTACACGAAGGCGCAGTAGCCGAGATGAAGACCGGTGAAGGTAAAACTCTCGTCGCCATGCTCCCAGCCTACCTTAATGCTTTAACCGGACACGGTGTGCACATCGTGACGGTGAACGATTATCTTGCTCAACGTGATGCCGGTTGGAACGGCCCAATCTACGATTTCCTAGGCATTTCAGTTGGTGTGATTATCAACGAGGCATCCTTTATTTATGATCGTGAATATGAAAACGAAGGCCACGATGATGAAAGATTCTTACATCTTAAGCCTTGTACCCGTAAAGAAGCCTATAACGCAGACATCACTTATGGTACCAACAACGAGTTCGGCTTCGACTATCTTCGCGATAACATGACTTCAGAAGTCCAGTATCTCCGCCAAAGAGAGCTCAATTTCGCTATCGTGGATGAGGTAGATTCCATCTTGATCGATGAAGCCAGAACTCCTCTTATTATTTCTGCACCAGCTGGCGACAATCCTGAAGCTTACTATCAATTTGCGAAAGTTGCATCAAGATTAATTCCAGAAGATTATATTTTGGACGAAAAACGTCGCTCAGTGACTTTGACCGACAAAGGTATCGAAAAAGTCCAACAAATCTTGGGTGTAGATAATTTATATTCCACCAAGAATACCCCGTTAGTTTATCATTTGGAACAGGCAATCCGCGCTGAGATATTGTTTAAGCGCGATAAAGATTATGTAGTAACGAACTCCGGCGAAGTCATCATTGTTGACGAACATACTGGCCGTTTGATGCAGGGCCGCCGCTATAATGAAGGTTTGCACCAAGCTATTGAAGCTAAGGAAGGTGTAGTAGTCAAGCAAGAGTCTATGACACTTGCTACGATTTCATTCCAGAACTTCTTCCGTCTTTATAAGAAATTATCTGGTATGACCGGTACGGCCTTTACTGAAGCAGAAGAATTCCAACAGATTTATGCTCTCGATGTCATTCAGATTCCACCTAACAAACCAATTATTCGTGTCGATAAGGATGATTTAATTTACAAAACCAAGGCAGGGAAACTTAAGGCCATTGCCGAAGCCGTAAAAGAATATCACGAAAAGGGCCAGCCAGTGCTCGTCGGTTCCGGCTCAATTGCCAACAACGAGGAAATCGCAAGATATCTCGACCAATATGGCCTACCATACGAACTTTTGAACGCTAAGAATAACGAGCGCGAAGCTGCCATCATTGCCAAAGCCGGCGAAAAAGGCGCCATCACCCTAGCCACTAACATGGCTGGTCGTGGTACCGATATTAAGCTCGGCAAAGGTGTCAAAGAGCTTGGCGGTCTCGTCGTGATTGGTTCCGAAAGGCACGATTCTCGCCGAGTAGACAACCAGCTCCGTGGTCGTGGTGGTCGTCAAGGCGATCCTGGCACGACACAATTCTTTGTTTCTTGCGAAGATGATTTGATGAGGATTTTCCAAGGTGATCGTGTGAAGATGTTGATGACAAGACTTGGTGTAGACGAAGACACACCAATTCAAACTAAAGCCATTTCGAAGACTTTGGAAGCTGCCCAAAAACGTATCGAAGGGTTCAACTTTGATTCCCGCAAGAACGTGGTGCAATACGATAACGTAATTAACCGCCATCGTAAAGTTGTTTATATGATGCGCCGCAAGATTCTCGAAGGCGAAAATATCTACAAAGAAATCCAAAGATTGATGCGCGACGAAGCAGAAGCTTTGACGGAATTCTCATCCAGAGTTAATAAAAACTTTGATGAAGAGTTTAAGGCCGTATTTGATTTTGACGACGACTTGATTCACGAAATCGGTTTGAAGCGCAAAGAAAAGGAGCGCAACAAACTGGCTCTCGAAGCAATCGAGGAAGCTTACAAGGATAAAGAAGCCGAGTTTGGCGCTGAAACCATGCGTAAAGTCGAGCGCGAAGTATATCTCAAGGTGCTTGATACTTTATGGATGCAGCATCTTGAAAACATGCAACATTTGCGCGAAGGAATCCACTGGCGTTCAGTCGGGCAACGCGATCCTTTGGTTGAATATCGTTCCGAATCACAGAAACTATTCGATGGTTTGCAAAGAAACTTGCGCGAGGAAGTGCTCAAGATCTTGCTCACCATTACCCCATCCGAAGCGGCAGCTGATAATGTAACGGATGGCGAAGAATATGAATCAGAGCTCACCAAGATGGCTGGTTCACAAACCGAACGTGGCGTGAATGAAATTCAAAAAGGCGAGAGAAATCTTGACTCAGAATTCAAGAAAAAGACGCCAGGCGCACACGCAGTGCCAAAAAGAGCTTTAAGAACTGGCAAAAAATCTGGTTCTAAGAAGAAGAACAAGAAATCCAAGCGAAAAAAATAATTTGTTGATTACGCCGATATGAAACACACTGTTGAAGAAGTACAATTAAAAAATGGTGCGCACGGGCTTTTAATTGATATACCCGGTGCGAGCGTAATGTCGACAAGAATACAATTCCGCGCAGGCATGATGTATGCCAAAAATCACGAGGTTTATGAAATCCCACACGTAGTAGAGCATTTAGCTTTTGGTGCGAATGCAAAATTCCGTGACGAACAAGCCTTTGAAGCAGAGTTCACTAAAAATGGCGCCTATCATAACGCTTGGACCTCAGATATTTCAGTATGTTATGAGACGGAATGCGCAGATTTTGAATGGGATAGGATTATGGAGCTCCAAAGAGTTTCAATTTGCGAGCCAAAATTCAATGAAGAAGAATTAAAATCCGAGAAAGCCAATGTGAAATCAGAACTCACTGGCTACATGAACGATTATTATCGTTTGCTTTGGCCACGTGTTCAACAGGCAGTTGGTGAAGACATTCTGGATTTGCCAGAAAGAATCAAGACGATCCAAAATATTGATTTGAAAGATATTCGGGAGCACTACCGCCGTACTCATACCGCAAAAAATATGCTCTTTATTATTGCTGGTAAAATTCACGGCAGAAAGCATAAGATAATCCGAGAATTAGAAGCTTGGCCATTAAAAGAAGGCGAAAAATTCGAAATTCCACGCGCAGATCTTCACTCTTCAGAGGCCGTGTCAATCAGAAGAAAAGACGCTTCAAATATCACCTTTGGTTTTTCTCTAGTTACACCGAGGCATCTAGATCCAAAAGAAGTCTTCACGATGAACTGTTTGAACCATATTCTAAACGGCACCACCAACTCAAAAATCTTTGGGATGGCACGAAAACGCGGATTAGTTTATGGTATGGGGAGCTCAATTGCTTCAAATGCCCACAATTCATATTGGGATTTTGACGGGGAGGTTAATGTCGAAAACGCCGAAGAATTGTTCGCCCTCATCCAAACTGAAATGATGAAAGTCCTAAATGGTGAAGTATCAGAAGCGGATTTTGAGGCCGCTAAACTCTATGCTCTCGGGCGTTTGCAAATGGGCGCACAAACCGTCGGACAGATTGCAGACTATTATGCCGAGAATTACTTTACCAACGAATCAGTTGAAAAATACGACAACATGCCAAACCTCATTAAATCAATCGATCGTGGACAAATGATTGAACTCGCAAGAGAATTTGCCGGATCAGGAATTAAAGGTTTTGCCACCGTATCATCTGTAGAAAAAGCGATGATTTCTAATTTAGAGACTCGATTAAATTTTTAAACTGAGCACCACGGTCGTAGACATTCTCAAACATATCAAATGAAGCAGCAGCCGGCGACATAATCACGATTGCTGGATGCTCTTCAGAAGTGATGGCTTCTGCTTCGAGTCGGGCAGCGGAAATTGCCGCGGAAAGACTATTCGCTAAGCGAAAACGTGGATCAGGGTATCTTTTTGCTAGCTCGTGACCAGATTCGCCAATCAAAATGATTTTCTTCACCTGAGGAGCCTTCAAAATATCGTAAACTTCCGGGAGATCTTCGTAATTAGTCTTATCACGACCACCAACGATCACCACAAGCTCATCATTCGAAAACGCATCCACGGCAACCTTAGTTGACGAAGGATTAGTGGCAAAATTATCATCATAGTATTTGACGTGATTATATTCACGAAGGAATTCTAGGCGATGAGGCAGGCCATGGAAGTTTTTGAGACCTTCTATTATCTCATTTTTGAAGTCCCTTAAATATTCATCTGGTGATATATTTTTATAACAAGCGACCGCAGCGATAGCCGCAATGGCGTTGTTGATATTATGCTCACCGGGTAGGCTGACGGCTTCCCTAATCTCATCAGGGATACTAAAAGGATAAGGAATCATCTTAGCTTTAGAATCACGAACAAGCTGCAGCGTCTCAAGGTTATCTTTAAAATAAATACAGTAATCCTCGGGAGCTTGGAAACGACAAATATTCGCCTTGGCAGCCAAATAATCTGCGTAATCTTTATGAATGTTTAAATGGTCAGGCTCCAGATGGCCCACGATAGCGATATGAGGTGATTTTTGAAGATCCCAAAGTTGAAAACTGGACATCTCATAAACCACTACGGAGCTAGGTTTTAACTGGTCTAGCATATCAATGGCCGGCTCACCAATATTTCCAACTAGATAAGCACCCTCGTGATGGGCATCAAGCAGAGACTTAACAAATGAGCAGGTAGTACCTTTACCCTTAGTAGCCGTTACCCCGATAATTGGGCACGGACAATGGTCAAAAAAATATTTTGTGACGCTAGATTCATTTGGAAGATGGAGTGGTGGCACCGACGGACTCCGGAAAACTATATCATAGGATGAATAATCCTTCTTGGAAATTTCATCGTAAGTAAAGTTTTCAAACACATCAATTTCGACGTCGTCAAAATGGTTTTTAAAATATTTTTCAGTGGATTGGCCTTCTTTGCCATATCCGAGTAATGCGATTTTCATGATTCTATTATAGCACGAGCTTCGGCCACCGAATGGGTTTCCATGAGTTTAGCTCTAAGGTCAGAAGCACCAGGGAAATTATTGATATAGATTTTAAAAAAGTGCTTCAGCGGCTCGTAAGATTTAAACTCGTACTTTTCGTATAAATCTAGATGTAGTTTCAATAATTCCATTAACTCCTCGCGGGTCGCTACATGGTCAGTAAAACAATACGGATTAGCAAAAACACCACGACCAATCATAAACCCATCCACCCCAGGGTATTTTTCATGCAGTTCAAGGGCATGAGCCCGGTCTTTAATGTCTCCATTGATAATCAGCTTCGTCTCGGGGCTAATTTCGTCGCGAAGCTTAATAATTTCTGGTATCAATTCATAATGGGCCGGCACTTTGCTCATTTCTTTCTTGGTGCGAAGATGAACCGTGAGCGCAGCAGGATGCTCGGCGAGCAAAGTAGAGAGCCAACCAACATATTCCTCTGGTTTAGCCCAGCCAAGACGAGTTTTAATCGAAATCGGAAGATTAGTGTGTTCCTTGGCATTTCTAAAACACGAAACAGCCAGTTCCGGCGTCTTAATCATCGCTGCCCCACCACCAGCGCGATTTACGTTCTTGTCCGGACAACCAAAATTCAGATCTACCCCAGAAAAACCAAGCTCATAGAGGGCCTCGGCCGTCGCCGCAAAATGTTCTGGGTTTTTGCCCCAAATCTGGGCAATAATTGGCGAATCAGAAGGTGCAATCTGTAGCCTCTCAAGAGCATTAAAGCGCCCCTTATCAGAGGCAAATGACGACACATTAGTAAATTCCGTAAAAAACAAATCTGGCCGACCAGCATGCGCCACCACCTGCCTAAAGGCAATATCGGTCACACCTTCCATCGGCGCCAGAATCAAAAACGGTTTTTTCAGGGTATCCCAAATCATTTTCTCATTATAGCACAAGGGTGATATATTGACAATAACTTAGTTTTGTGCTATAATTAATAGATAGGGCTTGCCAAAAGTCCTAGAATACTAACAAGGTGGTGAGAATATGGGGGAAGAGTATTACCTGAACAAATTGATCACGATTTCAATAATCGTGGGCCTTTTGGTTGTGGTAATCGTCGCAGTATGCCTGGTGGCTAGAAAATCTGCTACCAGAAAATACTTTAGAGCGTTGATGGGTTCAGCGGAGAAACTGTATTTCTACGAAACGAACCTCAAGAAAATCATTAAAACGCATACTCTGTATCGGCTCCAGAACTGGGCATATATAAGTATGTGCAATTGGTGGGCGCCTCTGGCGATGTTGCTCTTGAGAGATGAGCCTACGGCGGTTCTGTACCAAGGAACGTTAAGGGATCTCGACGGAACAGAGAAATTTCACTCCTGGGTAGAATTCACCATCCGTGATGGTGAAAAATACGTCCTTGATTTCTCTTGGCTGAAATCTGGATATTGCTCAAAGAAGCGATATTTGAAATGGCTAAAGAGAAATAAAGTGGAGTTAATTCCAGAATGGGAATGTGATTACAAGACATTCTGGCTGTTCTGTTGGCCGAATTTCCTCTGGAAGGCGATGAAAAGCAAAAAAACATCCCACATTATGGAAGGGCTCGATGTGTTTAGCCCCGAACCTGGCGAAGATTGGGGCTTTAAGCAGACCATTGCCGATCTCCAGACGAATACCCCTGAAGGTTTTGGTACCTCTAAGGTTCCGTGGAAAATTACACATTCTTCAAGATTAGTCTCAGCCGAGATTATTCAAGATTTTGTGAGATTTCCCAGAATCAAAGAACCGACGTCGGAGACCAAAAAAAGAGCCTATCGCTCCGTGCAAAGCTCTAAATAGAGCAAACCACCAACACCCCCTGCAACTTAGCGGGGGGATTTTTTATCTAAAATTTTTTATGGTAAAATAAAAATGTCTCATGCTACACTTCGGTCACTGGCATTGAGAAAAGTTAAAGGCTGTTGGTATCGTCATTTATGCCTTCAGCTACGAGCCCGAGAAATCAGTGGGCTCACATAAATGACTCTAATAAATCAATTTAAAGGAGTCTTTTATGAAAAACTTTAACAAAAACAAAACAGAACAAGTCGAGGTGATGGCGCTCTTCGGTTACGAAATGACGCCCTGCCAGCCGTTAACTTTTCGGCGGCGAGGTCAAAAAGAAACCGAAGTGACAGAGCTACTCCGCACTCGAGTACACTTCGCGGGGCAGGCGACGCTGCACATATTCGACGTTCTGGTTGGTCGGGAGAAAATGACGCTTGAGTTCAACTCATGCGACCTCTCCTGGCACCTCACACAATAAGGCGAGCCCCCTAGGGGGCTTGTTTTATTTAATATTTTAATTATAATAGACAATATAAACTACTAAGGAGGTAAATGAAAAACACTGAAGACTGGAATCCAGATGCTATGGATAGCAACGAACTTTCAGAGAGCTGGGACAAAATGGCCAAAAGTATGAGATCCGGTGAGCACGGATATACTCCAGAGCCAGGTGAAAACACAAAATTGGTTGCAGAAGACGAGGAATTTGAAAAGCATCTAAGAGAGCTATACGAAAAACGCGGCAAAAAAGCAAGGCGTGGCTCACTTAATGTAGAAGGCAAAGTAGACGCCGGCGCTGATGATATTAAAAAAGAAGCCTAATTCTAGGCCGTCATTCTAAAAAAATAAACCCCAGTCTAAAGACTGGGGTTTTGTTCTGCTAGGCGAAGAGACTTGGGCTTTCATTGAAAATCTGAATTGCAATTTCTTTTGCCATCCTCGGCTCGCAGAGTTTAATTTTGATGTTACTTTTTAGGGCTTTATAACCCATACACATCTCCGGAATAAACATGCGAAGACTATTGACATTGTGGATACCGTTTTTAATGAGGAACTTCTTCCGTCGAATCTGATAAGCCTCGACAAGCTTAGTAAAAGTGACCTCATTTAGGCCAAAGTCCGATAGTTCGTCCTTCAATCCATCGTAGAAGATTTGCAACATATAGGTGCCAATCAACTCGATAGGAAGGTAGATAAACTCTTGTCCGACAAAGTAGCTGAAGAAATTAGCATGGTGGGTATTAGCCCACACATCATGCATAGCTGCTAACATATCAAGAATGATGTTAGCTCTTTGCATAATGGTGAGTTTTTGCATCTCCATCAGGGCTTCTTCAGGCAACTGGTAGTCCTGCGACTGCAGGTTCTTGGAAAAATCCGCAGGGAAGTTTCCAAGGTCTACGATACCTTTTCTTTGGTACTCATATAGATCTTTGGTGTAGGCCTCTATAGCTAACGCCATACCGGCAACATTGGAATCTATATCTTTGCACAGATCATCTTTACGGCCGGAATTACTCCATTTTACCGCGTCTCTGTTCTTCATAGGACGGAAGTCGTTTAAAAAAACAATTTCGCCCATTTCGATCGCCTCCTTGCAGAAAATTTTAAAGTACAAAATAATTGATACTCAATAGAGTATACCTTAATTGTATCATATTTTTTAAAATTTGTCAATACTAAATAATGATAATTGTTTGATATAATAGGTTAAGTATGCAAGAATTACAGAAACGTTTAGTAAGTTTGAAAGAGCTATTTTTGAAGGCCTATGAAAAGCTTCTAATTGACGAAAAGTTAGAAACCGTAGCAAAACTAGAAAAAGAGGTCGCCGAGCCAGAAATCTGGAAAGACGTAAAGAAAGCAACCGAGAAAAACCAAGAACTAGCCAAACTAAATGACGAAGTGCAGCCGTGGGTGCTTTTAAAAACCCAAATTAACGACCTAGGTGAACTAATATCCATGTCAGACGAATCACTGAAGGATGAAATTGCCGAGCAAATCGAAGCAATGGAAAAGAATTTTGCGGAGCTAAAGAAGACTCTAAGGTTCAACGGCCCGTACGACAAAAACGACGCAATAGTTAGAATCACTTCCGGTGCTGGTGGCACGGAAGCGATGGATTGGGCCGGGATGCTTGAAAGAATGTATTTGAGATTTTTTGAACGGCATAGTTTTAAAGCGAGTCTAATTGAAAAAGTTGAAGGTGAAGAAGCCGGAATCAAAACTGCAGTATATGAAGTTTCTGGTACTAATGTATATGGCACTTTGAAATCTGAACATGGCGTGCATCGTTTGGTGAGATTGTCGCCGTTTAATGCGCAGAATTTAAGACAGACTTCGTTTGCGTTGGTAGAAGTTTTACCAGTAATTAAAGCAGATACAGAAGTTCAGATTGATGAAAAAGATTTGAGGATTGATGTGTATCATTCTGGTGGACATGGTGGGCAATCGGTCAACACAACCAATTCGGCAGTCAGAATTACGCATTTACCAACCAATACTGTAGTAGCAATTCAAAATGAACGTTCACAACTGCAAAACAAAGAAAAGGCCATGGAAATTCTGCGTGGTAAACTAGCGCAAATGCAGATGGAACAACATGCTGCAACTATTGGCGAATTAAGAGCTGGCGAATCAGCGGGTTGGGGCCAACAAATCAGAAACTATGTTTTGCAACCATATAAGTTGGTAAAAGACACTCGCACAGATTATGAAGAAACCGACCCGGATGCGGTGCTCGATGGTAAAATTGATAATTTTATCGATAAATATCTTGAAAATTTTTAGAAAGTGTGCTAAAATAGCTTTGTTATCTAGACATAAGGAGAGGTCCTAACGGGGAAACCAGCCTAAAAGTCTAGTTTTAATAGTGCGATTTTGCCTGTTGTACAGAGGCAAAACCCACATTACGCCTTATAGGGGCGTGGAGTGCTGGATTTTCCAGCAAACAACAACTAAAAATTAAAGGAAAGGAATAGAATGCAAGTCATTCTCGGCACCAAGATTGGTATGACTCAGATCATCGGTGAAGATGGCGTAGTTACTCCTGTGACTATCCTTCAAGCTGGCCCGTGCACTGTGACTCAGATAAAAACTGTCGAAACCGACGGTTATAATGCAGTGCAAGTGGGTTATGGTCAGGGTAAGAATCTGAGCAAGTCGGTTTCTGGCCACGTTAAAAAGGCCGGAGAAAATATAAAACCTAAGGTCCTCAAGGAATTTCGTGTTGACGAACTTCCTGAAGGTGTGAAACTAGGCGACAGCCTCACTGTTGAGAGTTTCAAACTCGGGGACAAGGTAGCTGTGACCGGTACAAGCAAAGGCAAAGGCTACGCTGGTACCATTAAGCGCTGGAACTTCCAAGAATCCCGCAATACGCACGGCTTTAAGGGCGACATTAGAAAAGTCGGTTCTATCGGCTCGATGTACCCACAAAAAGTATTTAAAGGCAAAAGAATGTCTGGTCGGATGGGCCACGACACCGTAACCGTCAAAAACTTGGTAGTTGCATATATTGATGCAGCTAACAATTTGATTGGTCTTAAAGGTGCAGTGCCTGGTCCAAAGAAAGGCATCGTAGTCGTGGAGGGAAAGGAGTAATATGGCAACTTTAGATAAAGAAGTTTTCGGTCTTTCCGTAGAAAACCACGAACTCGTGAAACTCGCATATGATGCATATCTTGCAAACTCTCGTTCTTCACACGCCAAAACTTTGAAGCGTGGTGAAGTTTCTGGTGGTGGCAAGAAACCATGGAAGCAAAAAGGTACCGGTCGTGCTCGTTTTGGTAGCACCCGTAACCCAATTTGGCGCCATGGTGGTGTGGCCTTTGGTCGCACTGGTGAAGAGAATTTCACCAAGAATATGTCTCGCTCAGCTAAGAAACAAGCAGTCTGCCAAGCACTTTCAATGAAAAATGCTAAGAAAGCTGTTTTGATTCTCCCAGCCGAAGTCAAACTCACCGGCAAAACCAAAGACGCCGCGAAGGTTTTGAAGGATATGAAACTCGAAGGTAAAAACGTGCTTGCAGTCGCAGCCGAGAAAACCCCAGAAGTTCTTCGCTCCACTAACAACCTTCCAAACGTTAAGTTGGTTCGTGCCACTTATCTCAACGTATTTGATATCATGAATGCAGACGCGATTGTCTTCTCCGAAGCAGCGCTAAAAGCTACCGTAAAGTGGTTGAAGGGAGATAAGTAAAATGGCAGATAAGAAAACCGCAAAGGTGGCACTTCACATGATCGAGCCACGCGCAACTGAAAAAACTTATCTTGAACAAGCTAAGAGAACCTATGTGTTCCCAATCAAGCTTTCTACTTCCAAGCAAGAAGTTATCAAGATGGTTGAAAAAGAATTCAATGTTACAGTCACTGATGTGAGATCTTTGATTAGAAACGGTAAGAAAACCAAATTTAGCAAAGGTAAGCACGCTTATCCTGGTATTACTCACCGTCAAGACAAGAAGTTCGCTTATGTAACTTTGAAAGAAGGTGATTCAATCAAAGTATTTGAAGAGCCAGAAAAAGAAGAGAAGAAAACAGTAAAGCCAGCAAAGTCTGCTAAGAAGGAGGACAAGTAATGGCAATTTCTGCATATCGCCCGATTACGCCGGCGCAACGTCAAAAGACGACTGAGGATTATGATCAAATTACGACCAATAAACCAATGAAGTCTTTGCTTGCCGCCAAAAAGCAACAAGCGGGTAAGAATAACCAAGGTCGCATCACGGTACGTCACCGTGGTGGTGGTGTGAAACGCCACTATCGCTTGATGACCTACAACTTGCCAAAGGATCTTACTTTGACGGTTGAAGAAATCGAATACGATCCAAATCGCTCAGCACGTATTGCTCGTGTGAAAGATCAAAACGGTACATATTATTATGTACTCGCTGATACGAAAATGACGAAAGGTACCACCTTCAAGACTGGTAACGAAATTGAAGTCGAAGATTCCAACCGTTTGCCACTTGAAAACATCCCAGTTGGTACATTTGTATATGCAATTGAACTCACTCCGGGCAAAGGTGCCCAAATGGCACGTGCCGCCGGAGCTCAAGCTCAGCTCATGGCAAAAGAAAATGGCTATGCCACCCTCAAAATGCCATCAGGCGAGGTCCGCAAAGTCCTCTTAGCTTGTGAAGCTTCAATTGGTACGGTTTCTAACCTTCAGCACCAAAACGTTAAAATCGGTGCTGCTGGTCGCCGCCGCCGCAAAGGCATTCGCCCAACGGTACGTGGTGTCGTGATGAACGCAACGGATCACCCACACGGTGGTGGTGACGGTGGTCGTCACGGTTCAGGTAAAGCACCAAGAACTCCTTGGGGCCAACTCACCTTGGGTTACCGTACTCGTCATAATAAGAAAACTAATAAGATGATCGTGCGCAGTCGCCACGAAGGAAAGAGGAAATAATGTCTCGGAGTCTTAAGAAAGGTCTATTTGTAGACTACAAACTCGCGAAGAAAGTTGCTGCTCTCTCCAGCGAGGATCGCACCGTGATTAAAACTTGGGCACGCCAATCAACTATTTCACCAGAAATGGTTGGTCGCACAATTGCCGTTCACAATGGCAAAATGCACGTACCTGTGTTTGTTTCAGAAAACATGGTCGGTCACAAGCTTGGCGAATTTGCGCCAACTCGTAAGTTTAAGCGCCACGGTGGTAAGAAAGCCGCTGAGGCCGCAGCAGCGAAAGGAGCTAACTAATGAGTACTCATTTCGCACATGCCTATGAAAAAGGTATTGATTCATTACCAAGAAAAACTAGCATCGTCGCATCACTCGTTCGTGATCGTTATGTCGCTGACGCGGTGGTGATCCTTGAAAACACCCCACGCCGTGCTGCTCGTGCAGTTCTCAAGGCTATTGAATCAGCTAATGCAAATCTATTGAACAATTCCAAAGTTTCGATTGATCCGAAAACCGTCAGAATTGCCCGAATTTTCGTAACAAGTGGTACCAGAATGCGCCGCTATATGCCAGCATCTCGTGGTCGCGCACTTCCTTATGAGAAGATTTCAAGCAACATTTTCGTCGAGGTCGCCGGCGAAGAAAAAGTAAAGAAAGCTGAAAAGGAGAAAAAGTAATATGGGTCAGAAGGTTAATCCCATCTCTTACCGTCTCCA
>CAMJSX010000007.1 GCA_946408595.1 uncultured Candidatus Saccharibacteria bacterium
ACTCAACCAGAATTTGGAGACACGAGAAGAGTGCAAGCCGTGGCAAAACTTCTCGATAATCTCGAACCTTGGCTTCGGGAAGCCGCACCAGGCGAGCCTTTAAATATCTTCATCGGTCAAGAAAACCCAATCGGCCGAAATTCCGAAGTCTCTTTAATCATTTCAAAATTCCGCTCACCATTTTCTGATCGAAGCTACATCGGTGTGCTCGGGCCAACCCGGCAGAATTATTCTCGCGTGATGACCTTAGTACGACACGCTGGCGAAATGTTAGAGGAGATTTTATAAATGGAGGATAAAATGAAAATTAAGAAAAAAGAAGATGAAGCAGCCTTAAAGATTGCCGAACTAACTAACGACTTACAGCGCACGCGAGCGGATTTCGAGAACTTCCGCAAGCAAGTTGAAATGCAAAAGGAAAATGAAAAAAAGTCTGCTCGTCTCGCGACGGTTTATAAAATTTTGCCACTTCTCGACGATTTAGACCGCGCAATCAATAGCTATAAAGAGCTAGAGCCTCTAAAGAAATCTCTAGAAAAATCTTTGCACGAACTAAACTTAGTCAAAATTGACTCAAACGAAGGCGTCGAGTTTAATCCAGACCTGCACAATGCTGTAATGGTTGAAGGCGACGGCGAAAAGGAAATCGTTGCCGAAACCATGCGCCCGGGCTACTACTACGATGGCGAAGTTTTACGCGAAGCCATGGTTAAAGTGAAAAAAGTATAATTTTAAATCGCGAAAGTATGTTTTTAAAACTTGTGAGTATGTTTTTGGAACTTAAAAGTATGTTATAATGGTTATGTAATAAAAAGTAGAATAATTGTGGTGAAAACTAAAAAAACAGCATTTATCCGCATATCGCTATTTTTCATTCTTTTTTCTGGCCTCGTTCAATCTATTCCTGCTTCCGCTGACGAAAGTGTCATCACTACAGTTAAACTCAGTATCCCAGTCTCCTGTTCACTCTCTGGTACTGGTATGAATTCTCACACTGCTGAAATAGTTAATGGTAGGACCACAGAAAATATTGGTCTTACCACCATCAAAGCTTATTGCAACGATACTTCAGGTTTTGCTATTTATGCTATTGGCTATACTGATAATACCTATGGCAAAACTGTTCTCGCTGATTCATTGCTAGGCAGTTCTCACGATATTGCTACATCTAGCACTGTCGTAGATGCTACATCATCATGGTCCATGAAACTTGCAGCTACGCCTGGAACCTATGTGCCAATCATTGCAGGTTCATCCGCAGATAACCTAAAACAAACCGGTGATCCAGACTTCTCATCTTACCAAGCAGTACCTGCAAGCTATGCTAAAGTGGCTTATCGTACTTCATCTACCGACATAGGTTCTAGTGCAACAGGATCAATACTCACTACTACCTACAAAGTCCATATCTCTCCTACTCAAGCTGCTGGAAATTATGTTGGGCAAGTGAAATATACGTTGGTGCACCCACATACGTCTCCAGAACTACATGAATGCAACTCAGCGGGCACTACCATTTCTACTATTTATTGTATGCAAGATATCACCAGCTCCAACAAATCTACCATCCTAGCTTCCATGACCGAAGGCCAAGCCTACACTTTAAAAGACTCTCGTGATAAAGAAATGTATTACATAGCCAAACTTAAAGACGGCAACATTTGGATGCTAGACAATCTAAGACTAGATTTATCTAAAGCCGTCCCAAGCTATACTAGCAGCGACAAAATTACCTTAACAAGCAGTAACACCAATGCTTCAGAACAAGCCATTTCATGTCTTCTCACAGGTTCTTATAATAGTAGCACCTGCACACTACCTTATGCCGCCACTGGACTCACAGCCGAAACGCCAAGTGGTGGCAGTTGGTCTAGCTCTGGTGACCAGCCATCCATCTCGACCGGCGGTTCTTGTCATTACGATAATGGTTGCACCAATATTCCAGATCCTACTAGCTGGGACAAAGACACAGTAGTATCAAACACACTGGGGTCTGGTAGTGGTAAAATCGGCGTGTTGTATAACTATTGCGCCGCTAGTGCAGGCTCATATTGTTATATTGGTTATGGTGCTCAAATTACTGATCCAAATCCAAATTCAATATTAGATGTAGAAGACGATGTTTGCCCAACCGGTTGGCGCATGCCGACAAGTTCAGCTAACGGTGAGTACCAAGATCTTTATAATGAATATGCCAGTGACTCGCCCGATCAACTAACGGCCTTCCGCACCGCGCTTTCTGTAACCTACGCAGGATATAATATGGGCGGATATACTGGAGCCGGCGTAAGTGGCGCAGTCTGGTCTTCAACTTGGGGTAGTAATTACGAAATGTATTCGATGGTATTCGCCCTCAATAATGATTACGCAAGTATGTCGGCAATAAGTAGTGCACCACATTCCCACCGTGTCAGTGGTCAATCCGTCCGCTGTATTGTTAAATAACACCGTTAAAAAAGCTCTTGCATTTTCTTAAAAAATAAATTACAATAAAACCATTATGGTAATGCATAAAAAACGCAGTATTAGTGTATGCTTATCAGCTGTTTTGTTGTTTTTGACTTGCATGTCTGTAATAATTCTAACTACTTCTAAAGCATCAGCCCAAGCTTCTAGTTCTGGTTCACTCCCAACTCCCACAACCGACATCATCGACGTAATCACCATCAACGTCCCAGTCTCCTGTTCTATGTCCGCTTCTGGTACAGATTCACATACAGCAAATGTAAACAATGGCCAAACCACAGGCAATATTGGTACTACTAACCTCAAAGTAATATGTAATGATAACTCAGGCTATGCTATCTATGCCATAGGCTATACTGATGATACCTATGGAAAAACTGTACTTACTAGCTCAGCACTTGGTTCTACTCATGATATTACCACTGCAACAACTGTTAACACTGGTACTTCTTCCTGGGCCATGAAACTAGCAGCAGTATCAGGAACCTATGCTCCAATCATTGCTGGTTCAACTGGAGACTCATTAAAAGTAACTGGTGATCCAGATTTCTCAGACTATACAGCTGTACCAGAAGAATATACTAAAGTAGCTTACTACATTTCTTCTACTGACACAGGCAATAATGCTACTGGTTCTAATCTCACTACTACCTATAGAGCTTACATTTCGCCAAGTCAACCTGCTGGAACCTACATAGGGCAAGTAAAATACACCCTAGTTCATCCATATACTGCACCAGAACCAGTAGTCTGTCATCCAGAAGGTACTACCATTGCTACTATTTCCTGTATGCAAGATGTCAGTTCATCTAATGTAGCTACTATTCTAGCCTCCATGACTGAAGGTCAACAATACACCTTAGCAGATTCTCGTGATAGTAAAGAATACAAAGTTGCAAAACTAAGAGACGGTAACCTTTGGATGACCCAGAACCTAGACCATGACATTGTCTCTACTTCTGGCTTCTATACTAACGAAAACACTGACATTGGTTACAACACCACTACTGGCGAATATGACACTGCTACTTGGACACCAAGCACAGCTACCTATCCGTCATACAACCACACTTGGAATATGTCAACTACCACTCCAGAATCTTATGACCCAGGCGACCTTTATTGGAATGGTACCGAAAGCGACTTTACTGATTGGGATACCTACTATAATAGCTGCGACTACAGTAGCAGTGTTCCAGTCTGTGACGAATCCTTAAACCCAATCTCTACCTACACCTCCTCTACTGGCACTGCACAATATCATCTAGGAAACTATTATAACTGGACTGCCGCACTGGCTATGAACGATAGCTCATCATATACCGTTTCTGGTACTCTCATAGAACAATCCATCTGCCCAGCCGGCTGGACTCTGCCAAGAATTGGTACTGGTGACGATACCTTCTATGCCCTATTTAATGAATATAGCTTTACCGAAAGTAGTTACACAGACACTGATAATGATGGCGTACATGATGCAGGTGAGAATGCCCTATGGACTAGCCCGACTTTATTCACCGCTGGTGGCAGCTACGGTGGCCTGCTAGACGATGTTGGGTACGACGGCGGCTTCTGGTCCCCTGTTGTCAACCGTTCGTACAACGCCAGGTACGCGTTCTTCGACGTGGGTGGCTACGTCAACCCGTCCGACCGCGACGATCGTGTCAGCGGTAGCTCCGTGCGCTGTGTGGCTCGGCCTGTTTCCTCTACTACTTCAGAGTCTGGTGGCGGCGGTGGTGGCCCCGAGGGGCCTAGCGACTAGTCTCACTTTTTCCAGTATTTTCCCCTCCCGTTTTTCCGAAAGATTTAGCCTAGACTTATTGCAAAATTCCCAAAAAGTGATAAAATAGTAGAAATTAGTAGAAAAGGATTAAAATGGCTGAATATAAGTTGAGCCTAGAAAAGCGTGAGCTGACAGGCAAAAAATTAAAGGTTTTAAGAGCTAGTGGGTTAATTCCATCAGTTATTTATGGTGGCAAGGAACCGGTCCTAGCAGCTTCTGAATATGTCGCAACTGAAAAAGTTTTGGGACAAGCTGGTTATCACTCACCAGTCGATCTTGATGTCGCTGGTAAAAAACATCTTGCTATTGTGAAGGATGTCCAAATCGATCCAGTCTCCCGCAGGATTGTAAACATTGAATTCCAAGCAATTTCTGCAAACGAAGTCGTCGAAGCTACCACCCCAATCGTAATTGTCAATTTCGAAGCATCCGAAGCTTCCAAGATTTATCACTTCGCTTTGACTCAATCAATGGAAGAAATTGATGTGAAAGCCAAACCAGCCGATCTTCCAAAAGAACTCACCATTGATGCCACGAATTTGAAAGAAGTTGATGATAAATTAACGATTAAAGACATCATCCTTCCAAACGGCGTTGAATTCGCCGACAAGGAAATGGATGCCGAGCAAGTTGTCGCTTCGCTCTATGATCCAGCCGCTGAAGCTGCTGCTCGTGAAGCCGAAGCTGCCGCTGCTGCTGCCGAAGCACCAGTTGATGCCGCCGATGTACCATCTGATAATGGCTCTAAGCCAGAAGAAGAAGCACCAGAAAAATCAGCTGAATAATTATAAGACTTCAGAATTTGCGATAAGCCTGCCAAGAAAAGCTTGGCGGGCTTTTTCACTGTTTTCATTATTACCATTCCAAGCGTAAAGCGCCGGATCTTGCAAAGCGCGCGCGAACGAGAAAGTCACTGGCCAAGGGAATGGCCCGTTTTTCAAAACCTCCGCAAGGTTTAAAGTCGCCTGCTCAGGAGTTTGGCCACCAGACAAGAAAACTACGCCAGCTAGTTCTTCAGGCACATGATTTTTTAGCACTTCAGCAGTAAATTGGCCCACCTCTTCCGGCGTAGACTGGACTTCGTATTGTTTGCCAGCCAGAACCATATTCACCTTCAAAAGACAGGCCTTCAGATTCACATGGTGATTCTTTAGCTCTTCAAAGAGGCAATCTAGTATTTTACTGGTCGCGGCAATACTCTCCTCAACAGTATAATAACCATCATAAACCACTTCTGGCTCCACAATTGGCACCAAACCCGCCGATTGACAATCCTTAGCGTATTCAGCGAGAATCCGGCAGTTTTCCGAAATCGCCATATCAGAAGGGTTAGCATTAAAAGCTGCCCGCCACTTAGCAAACCGAAGCCCCATTTCGTAGTATTCGCGGAGACGTTTTTTCAAATCATCAAGACCTTTAGTGTAGGTTTCTTCAGAATTATTGAATTTTAGAAGACCTTGATCGACTTTTATCCCCGGAATAATACGACGAGAAATCAAATAATCTGGGATCGACTGCCCATCATCCGCAAAATCACGCGCGGTTTCATCGAAGAGAATCACACCACTGACGTATTTCTCAATATCTGGCGTCGAGAAGAAAATATTTCGGTAATCATGACGGTTTTTAAAATTATCCTCAATTTCGAGTTTCTCAAATTTCTTTTTGATTGAACCACCAGACTCATCGGCGGCGAGGATGCCTTTTTTCGGCGCCACAAGACTTGCCGCGATTAACTCAAGATCTTCCTCGGGCAGGGAAAGAAGAGATTTCAACTCTTCAAGGTTCAAAACGGAATCAAGATTGGCGTTTTCTACATTGGTGCGTGCCATTTTAAGCCCATCTTCCACCGTATTTCCAAGCAAGAAACTTCCCAGAATCGTGGCCGAGAGAATTGAATACGTAGAGAGATGAGTGAGTTTATCAACACGTTCAACCGTAATTTTCTCAGTGATGTCCTTAAACCGTAGTGTTTTTTCAGTCAAATAAATAGTTTTTTCAGGATCGAACTTTTCATCAGGTTGTTCTTCGGTAAAAACAAGGGTTGCACGATGGCTCAAGTCATTTAAATACTGATTAGTGCTATCTTTGAGATAAACTACAAGCTTGGTATTCTGATGATTCTCAAGATACTCGGCAATCTTAGACGCCGCCACCTGATCAAGATGGGCTGAACGATCTATATAAATATAGTCGACAGGGTTTTCAGGAGCAACAAATGAGGTTTTCTCAAATTCGCTGGTCGTAAAATAAGACACACTATCATCAGAAATCAATATATAACGGTAGATTTTAGTAAAAACCCCACTAGGCGCATCGTCATTTTGGAGTTTAAAATCAGAGCCAGAAATAGAGGCGGAAAGCCCCATTTGCTCTAACACTTGCAAGGAAATCGCCGCCCCACCAAAACTACTATGGCGATTATAAAAGTGGTGCTCAGAAGCATTAAAACCTAGATTCAGCCATTTAGTATGGTTTTTGTCAGTTTCGAAATCCTCAGTCCGGTTGTCTAAATTAAGATAAATGTCTTTTAAGACATTGCCCACTATCAAAATATTCATGCTTATATTATATCACGCCAAGAATGCCACGCAAGGCGTAGGCAGTATCTTCATGATTCCTAACCGTGATAGTATCAATCCCCATTTCCACCACTGGATAATCGTTGCCACCCGGCTGTGTCATATCACCGAAATACAAAATATCAGACTTTTCTACGTGAAGTTCTTCTAAAAGATGCGTCATGCCAAAAACTTTGTTCATGCCAGGAATCATAGCGTTTATAGAGGTAGTTCCGCCAATCTCATAACCAAATTCTGGCGCCAGCTCCTTACAACGCGCAACGATTTTTTCACGTTTCTTGCAATCTGGGTCCCAGGCATACTTAGCCTCGGTACCAGCCTTTTGCCCAAGCGCCGAAAAAGTCACTTGAGAAAGCCGGTTCTCGATAATCTCATCACCAGGCGCTAGTTTATCCTCCTCCCAGAATCCGAGCTCGCGAGCGGCCTTTTCCATAGTTTCACTGATTTTTGCCACCTGTTCATCGGTCAAAGGATAATTATAAACCTGTTCCCAATCGGTACCATTATGTCGGTAATACTGCGTTCCTTGTGCCACAAACAGATGTAAATGCTTCAAAGCCTCCTTCGTCACGCCTCGGTCTTCCATACGGTTGACGATTTGCACCAAGAATTGGTCAAATTTCTGGCCAGAAATCGGGCAGATTTCGAAATGTTCAAGGCACTTAATCAAAAGATCCGCGATGTCGTCGGTAATCGGGGTTTTGGCCACATTTAATGTTTGATCTATATCGAATGCTAATACTTTTTTCATAATACTTTTATTATAGCATGGTATAATGAGGTTATGAAAACTTATATCGTGGGCAACTGGAAGCTTAATTTTACGGTCGGTGAGTCTTCCATCTATCTTCATAAACTACAAAAGAAAATACCAAATTACCGAGATGTCGAAGTGGTCATCGCGCCATCGGCCTTGGCGCTGCAGTCTTTATCGTTGCAAATCGACCGTCACAAAATGAAATTAGCCGCCCAAAATGCCTTCTACCGAGATTATGGTGCTTTTACAGGGGAAATTTCCTTCGAACAACTCCGCAGCCTTGTGGACTATTGTATCGTTGGCCACTCTGAAAGACGTTATATCTTTGGCGAAGACGACAAAATGATTCAGAAGAAAGTCGAAGCGGCCATACGCAACAAGATTACCCCGATTCTATGCGTAGGAGAGACAGAATCCGAGCGTGCCTTTGGTGAAACAGCAGATGTGATTCGCGACCAGGTGCTAGGCGGTCTCGCTGATGTATCAGAAGAAGATATCGACAAAGTCATCATCGCCTACGAGCCAGTCTGGGCTATTTCTTCAACCAAAGCTTCAAAACTCGCTGCACCAGATGAAATTGCCGAAGCCGTGAAACTCATCCGCGAAAGCCTCACTAAGCTCTACGACAAAGAAACAGTAGAAAAAATCCCTATCCTCTTCGGTGGCAGCGTCAATCCATCCAACGCCGGTGCCTATCTCACCGTCCCAGGCGTAAATGGACTCTTAATTGGTGGCTCAAGCTTGATTTTAAGCGAGTTTACTGATATAATCGAAGTTGCTAAGAGAGTGAGAGCATGAATAAGAAATACATGGACTTCGTGCCGAAAAGCGCGCCCAGAAAAACTGAAAAACCATCCCCAAAGATAGCGCCTACAGAGGTGAAGTCTAAAGTGGAGCCAAAAAAAGAGCTTAAATCTGAGCCCAAAGTAGAACCGAAAAAAGAGTCAAAACCAGCTCTGATGGTTCCAGCTCGGCCAGCTTTTGTTAATACCGAAAAGATTCGCAAGCGCCCACTTT
Organism: uncultured Candidatus Saccharibacteria bacterium; assembly: GCA_946408595.1. Classification (GTDB taxonomy): domain Bacteria; phylum Patescibacteriota; class Saccharimonadia; order Saccharimonadales; family Saccharimonadaceae; genus Nanosyncoccus. The sequence continues at coordinate 8,606 of CAMJSX010000007.1, forward strand.
CAAAGAGCACTGCTCCTAAAAAAGAGGTGATTCCAAAAGAAGAGACTCCTTCGGCCCCAGTGACGATTATTGATAAACCTGAAAAAGATTCCAAAGTTGGTCTCATTGTGACCATCATTATTACGATTATCCTTGGCGCCGCAGCCGGTACGGTAGCGTTTCTTCTCTTGCCAAAGTAGCCTCACGAGTGTATAATATATTATATGGCGAGATTAGCTCAGCTGGTTAGAGCGTCTGATTGTGGTCCAGAAGGTCACCAGTTCGATCCTGGTATCTCGCCCCATTAACAGATTGATGCGGGTATAGTACAGCGGCTAGTATGCAAGTTTTCCAAACTTGAGATGAGAGTTCGACCCTCTCTACCCGCACCATTTTTGTTGGTTTTATGTTATAACTATTGACAAAAATAAGCTTGTGTGGTATAATGGAAAATAGTAGTTTAACAATTCACAAATTTACGGATGTGTGGAATGTTGTAAGGACTCTTTTTGCCAACAAAAATAACTGATAGGAGGGTAAAAACCATGGCAAAAGACGGATACAAGAAGCCGGTCGTTACGACGACCGATCCCGAACCGACCCCGGTGTGGACGAAAGATCAGCTGGATCAGCTCCTGAATGCGCTGGAAGAGCGCGTCCGCGAGCGCAAAGCCGAGGCTGAGAAAGCCAAAGGCGAGAAGCCCAAAGCCGATCCCAACAAGGAAAAGCCCAAAGCCGATCCCAGCAAAGGCGAGAAGCCCAAGGCCGAGAAGCCCAAAGCTGAAAAGCCCAAGGCTGAGTCCGACCCCAAGGGCACTAAGCCCGCTGATCCTGATCCCAACAAACCGACGCCCAAGGCCGAGAAGCCGAAGACGGTCGTCACCACCTGCTGCTCCAGCGGCATCGCGAATGGGCCCGGCAAGGCCTACCGCTACTGGGACTATCAGTCCCGCTGCTGGTTGCTCACTCCCGATATCTGGCGGGCCAATCAGGCCTCCAACGGGGAGTGGGACCCCATCTGGGTCATGTATAAGGATGGAGAGATCCATCACATCCTGACCAATGACGAACTTCGGAAATACTGCCCGTAATTCCGGAGAAACTACTGAACCTTAACGAAAAACCTGGCGAAAGCCGGGTTTTTTCATGTAAAATAGACATAAGCGCAAAATAATGATAAAACTCTTGACAAATAAGCGGAAGTGTGATACAATGTAAGTAGTCTGAGTTTTCCATGTGTGTTAAACAAGAAGACCATTAACAACCGAATCATCCTAGGTTTCAAGACCTAGTGTTTATATATCTACTAACATCCTACACACACCCCCACACTGGAGGCGTGTGAGCCTCCAAACAAAAAAAATACTTGAAAGGAGGCAACGGATATGTTGCTGGCTATTATCCTCTTTGCAATGGTTACGTTCTTAATCGTAACCGAGGAGCGGATGTTCTGCAACGCTCAGGTCTCCGATGAGGGGACCACCGGTGTCCCGCTTAAAGAGCGGGCTAAGAACTTCTTCAATGACGATGGATCATGGGGCAAAGCACTGATTGTCGGTGCAGTTGTCGCCGTGATTAATTACGTCACGCCGAGACTCGGTCAGCAGTTCGCCGGAGTATCGATCCTCTTTATGTTGATCATGCTTGGACTTACTGTCTGTCTGATGCTTTGGTTCCACAAGGGAGGTAGCACTATTATGGAGGTCATTGTAATGATCCTCATCGCATTGCTATTCTTCTGGGTAACCAAGAGTACTGCTGCGATGGCAACTTCTGTCATCAAAGACAAGACACTGCGTGCAATAGTGATGAAACTACCGAACATTGCATTCTGCATTGCTTCTGGCTTCTTCATTGTGGACGCTCTGTTCTACAACTACGAAAAAAACAAGAAGTCGACTCTTCGCATTATTGCGTGGATTGTGATGATCTTGGTAACATTATCATGCATCATCTCACTTTCTTCCTGTTTTTTTAAGGATGCCCTCGGTTTGAATCAAACGACTGGGACTTCTCAGTCTAGCGCTTCTACCGAGGTGAAGAAATGGTGGGACAGCCTCTTTGTTGGAAACTGTGCCCCCAGAGGACCGGAATCGGCTGTGGCCGAAACGACACCTTACAAGGTGCCGGTGACGCCTCAGTCGCAATCTGCGTCTGGTTCGTCCGGTTCGTCTACCACTTCCACGCCGTCTACCAAACTTAGCTGGTATGGGTTTTACAACCTTGCCCTGCTAAAGGATGACGACAAGTCTAACGACTACAACTTTGGTTGGGATCCAACCAATGAGAAGTGGGAGGCGAAAGATTACGATGCCGAGTTTCGGAATCGTATCAAAGTCGACCCTGCGCTTGGCGCAGCCGATATGGCTTGGCTAGACGCAAACGTTGGCACCCGCTACATCGGAGTCTTCTATGATGAAGTCTCTGGCAAATGGGATGCCGCAATCAACCTCGCTAAAGAGAGGTTCATGGCGGAAGACCCCACCAAACTCTACTATAAGACTTTGGATGGGTTCTTTGCCTTCTTGGATACGGCTGTGAAAGTCGAAGTCAAGAAGGGTGCCGATATCGAGGACCAGATGTATATGAATCCATATACTGTATCTGGTATCCCGGACGTCATTGTCCTCAAAACACCTGACCATGAGGGTCTGTTCTTGGTTTATACTTTTAAAATCAAGGATCGCCTAGTGGAGGTGGCATACAGAATAGAATGCGGGTTCCAGCCTTGCAACGTCGAAAAGGTGATGGATATCCATCCTGAGCCTGAGCCGACGCCCAAGCCGACCCCCAAGCCGACAAAGACGCCCAAGCCGACCGATGAGCCGACACCGACGCCCAAGCCGACCGATGAGCCGACACCGACGCCGACTCCTAAGCCGACACCGACGCCCAAGCCGACGCCGCAACCGACCAAGGATCCCACTCAAGGGACATCTCCCGATCCTGGGGACGATCCTGGTCCTGGTGAACCGACCTCTGGTGAGGTTGGAGGCACTCAGTCTACCGCAGAGGAACCTGGCAGTTCTGATACCATGACTTACGATGAATATCGTGAGGAGATGGATGAACTCGAGGGCGAGACTGGTGGAGAACCTAGTTCTCCGACCACTACAACTCCTCCGGGAGCCACGGTCGACGATCAGTCGGGCGATGACATTGATACTCCGACTCCGACTCAGGAGCCGGTCCACATAATTCTCCCCAGTGGAGAAACAGAACCTATTTCTTCGGATCCTCCTGCGGGCGAGTGGGGTGGCCCTCCGGACTAAGGTACGAAGAAAGGTATATAAACAGGTGCATTTGCACCAAACTAGTGGAGCTGGGAGCTCCAAGTACCTTAAATGGCCCGGCAACTTCGTGTTGCCGGGTCTAATCCAAGTTTGAAATTTAGGACGATTCGGTTGCAGACGAATATTAACAATTCGGCTAGCAAACAAAACAGTTTATTTTAATTTAATTAATTCATTTTTCATTAAAGGAGAATAATATGAATAAAGTTTATAAGACTATTTTAAGCGTAGCGGCCGCTGCAATCGTTGGTGGTGCTACTTTAGTCCCAGCTAACGTGTTAGCTTGGGGCGACTCTGCTGGTGGTCGTCAAGTTTACACCATTGAGCAGATTAATGAAGGCGCTCTTGGTGACAAGATTACCTTTAACTCAATTACTAACGGTAAAATTGGTGACGAACGTAATTTCGTCGGTGCCAAGATTTCAGGCACAACTAGTGTAAAAGATAATGAAATCAGCGTAGAAGATGGTAGGGCTTACACCATCCGTCTTTACGTTCACAACAACAGCCCATTTGGGGTTGACAAAACTGCAGAAGATGTAACTGTTAGCTTTGCTCTTCCTACCACTGTTGGCAAAACCCACACTGTAGTTGGTTATATCAACTCTTCTAATGCAACGCCAGAACGTTACTGGGATGAGGTGAAACTTGTGTCCGATGACGATTTCTATATTGAATTTGTCGATGGTTCTGCAAGATATACCAACACTAAACTTGGTACCGTGCCTCTTTCTAACGAGGTGATCACTTCTGGTGCTAAGATTGGTTACTCAGGTTTGAATGGCAAGATTCCTGGTTGTTTCGCCTATGATGGTGAAGTAACTATCGAAGTTATTGTCCACAAAGCTTCTTCTTCAAAACTTTCCAAGACTGTACGTATCAAAGGTACTAAGGAATGGAAAGAATCTGTAGATGCCAAGATCGGTGACGAAGTTGAGTACCAAATTGAGTACAAGAATTTAACTTCTGAAACCGTGAATAACGTCATGATTCGTGACATTTTGCCAAAGAACATGGAATACGTTAAGGATTCCACTTACCTTTACAATGCTAACCACCAAAGTGGTGTACAAGTTGTAGAAAATACTTTAACTACAACTGGTATCAACATTGGTAGCTATGCTACTAAGGGTAATGCCTACATTCGTTTCACCGCAAAGGTAGTTAATAATACTCTCGCTTGTGGTGACAACCAATTGGTCAACTGGGCAAATGTAACGGTGAACTCTGAAGTAACTGGTAAAGATGATGCTTCTGTAATGGTGAATAGAGTTTGTGAAACTCCTGAACCAGAACCAGAACCAGAACCAGATTTACCACCAACTGGTGCAACCGATATTGTTGCCGGTGCCCTTGGTGCAGGTTCAATCGTGACCATGCTTGGTTACGCCATTGCTAGCCGTAAAAAATAATATTGGCCGCTTCGCGTCTGGTAAATAACTTGACGCATCGGGTGGTTTAAAAAAACGAGCTGAGCTTTAAAACTTAGCTCGTTTTTTGTTGGTTTTAAAATGCTTATGGTATAATCAATATGTATGGATCAGACACAAAACGATTCTTTTGGTAGCTTTTCAAATAGTCAGGGTGGCTACACAGGCCAACCTGGCGTGTATTCTCCCGCACCGATAATGCTGAATAATAGCGAGGAGAAGAAATCGAAGAAGTGGGTGTGGATTTTGGTGGTGTTACTGGTAGTTGGTTTAATTATAGCGGCAGTAACAATATTTATGATGTCCAACGAAAAAAAGCAGAAAAAAGCCGCTGCAGAAAAAGCTTTCTACGAAGTAGCTAATTATGTGATGGGCGGCGAGGATGAAGATGATGATTCTGGTGATTTAGCCACAAGATATGATTCGTTAGTTGAGTCGTATACCGGCAATACGGATTATATATATGCCATAAGAATTAGACAAAAAGATTTTGGTACTATTAATGATTATTATGTGAAGCTAAACAATAAAAAGCAGGCATTATTAACAGCCGCCAAAGAAGCCGTCCAAGAAGAGACGCTGAATAATTATATAGAATCATTAAGAGTACTAGAAAACGCCATAAACTATTATACGGTTAGGGATGGTTTGGTCAATGCTTATAAGACCGGTGGGGAATCTAATGCTCAAAAATACCTCCGAAAGAATATCGAATGTGATGATTTGAATTGGGAACTAGCAGTGCAATGTAGTAGTGAAATGTATTATTATAAAGCACTTCTTAAGGACCATATTAATGGCGATAACCCGAATGATAAAACATACCAACTCCTACAGGATAATATACTGAATAAAGAAAACCTAGTATACTTAAATCTAAGTGTTAGGGAAGTACAAGATAAGCTTCTAAAGGAGCTAAACGATGAATAAAACAATAATCAATAATACTAAAATAGGTTTATTGTTGTTTCCATTATTATTCATTCTATCATTCTGCCAAAATGCTAATGCAGAAATGATATCAGCAGACAATCTTTATAAGATGTCACTACTGACGAGCCTAAGGACTTGCTTTGGAAACCACGCCAAAAGCCCAGTATCTTATTATGGCTTAAGTTCCTGGGAAAAATTTTTTGAAAAAAATGGGGAGGGCTACGACTTTTATAGTGATACTTCTGATGAAGTGTGGATTACTACCCATGTAGGTAATACTTTAAAATCTACACATTCAGAAAGTCGGACAAGAGATAGTAACCTAAGCTGCGAGCAGCTATTTAAAGGATACGATGGTGAAGGGAAAGCTAAGGGGTTGCTAGATTTATTCCAGTTGCCAGCGATTAGCCCGACAACTATGAGTGCTTGGGGCTATAAGCCGGTTAATACCACCCCACCATCTCCTTCCGATGATCCCACTACCGATGGAAGCAAAGTCAAAATAACGATAACTGATATCAAATCCTTGGATGGGAATCAGAATCCAATCACATCTGAAGGTAAAATAATATGTAGTGCAATCGAAGGCATGTCAACGGATCCGAGCAGAAATAAGTATAATTGGATACTAAATTGCGATGGCACAATAACCACAAAATATCGTGGTGATCCATTATTCATAATAAAAGCCACTTATAATGGTCCTGGAACCGGACGTATATGGAGGGCTTCTGCTTTTGATGGCCATGTGACTCTTGATGGAAAATACGATACTTATAAGCCTCCTTATGATTGCTATACTAAAGATGGAATAGATCAATGCAGGAAACTTAAATGGGATGAAACCTCAAATGATGCAGTGTCTAATATAATACAAGCTGCCCAAAATGTATACGCAAACGATTGGAGCTTAAAGAGTGCGCTAGAAATACTGAACGGTGATGCAGCTACTAATCAAGGCGCTGGGGGATCTCTTATTTACAGAATACGTATGATGGTGGAGAGCGTTTTCTTATCTGTATATAGTGAACCAAGTTTCAAAATTAAAGTCGAAGCCGTTACTAATGACGCTAGTGGAGAAGAAAGTGGTGGTGACAGTGAAGTAGGCACGTTAAACTACGAGGTTATTAATGATAGGCAAACGGCTGGAGATATATTTGCTTACAATGTTAATTTCGATGAATCCCTACCGCATTTTGGTACCGAAGTAGGCGGAGTAAAATTTAAAAACTATTATTTTGATCATACCGCCAAGTATTCACTATATTATAGATATTTACTCGAGGTAATCAATTTGTGGCCAGATGAAATAAACATTAACACTTGTAGCGAAACTAAGCCTGAAAATGGTTATTATTTTAAGAATAAGATAGACCAATGGTGCAATATTAATATCCCCGGCAAACTTACTGAAGACACATTGGGTACAAGTATACTCGATTACACATTTTCAACCGCAGAGGAAACTTCATATCAGCTTAGAAAGGGCACTTTTAAACAAGTTCTGGACTGGTTTAAGAATGAGGAATCCTATAAGGACATTCCTGAAGACGCATATGCCAATGGTCAAGTCGGAGACGACGGCGAACTAGATCCGGTAGATCCAGTAGATCCAGACCCAGATCCACAAATCACAAAGCCAACCTGCGTCAGCTCAGGTGGTGCAGGCTCGCTCGGTTGGATTATTTGTCCAGTGCTTGATTGGATGGGGAATGCTGCCGAAAGCCTATACAATAATTACGTAAAAGACGCATTGGCCGTCAAAGCAAGTTTATTTGAGGAAGAGTCTGGCATCAATAATGATGTTAAAGACGCTTGGGGGACATTCCAGAACTTTGCAAACCTAATCTTTATAATCTTGTTCCTCGTGGTGATTTTCTCGCAACTCACTGGCGTAGGAATTGATAATTATGGCATAAAAAAGATACTTCCGAAGCTAATCCTGGTGGCAGTGCTAATGAATCTTTCTTATTACATATGTTTGATATGTATAGACCTATCCAACATTGTTGGAAATGGAGTACAGTCGATATTCGATAGTTTAGGAAGCTCATTAACTACTAAAATTACCAGCTCTAGTTCAATCGGCTCTGAGATTGGGACGACTGCACTTACCGCAGTACCAATTTTGATAGCTTTAGTAGGTGTAGGAGTAGCAATTTGGGAGAACCCAGCGATACTTCTGACCTTGTTAGTTTCGGCGTTAGGCGTAGTTATTGCAATCTTCTTCCTCTTTATATTATTATCAGCAAGGCAAGCAGCAATCGTGGTACTTACAGTAATTTCTCCACTTGCCTTTGTATGTAACATCCTGCCAAACACTAAAAAAATGTTTGACAAATGGTTGAATGCTGGTAAAGGACTACTACTAGTTTATCCAATCTGCGGATTATTAGTGGGTGGTGGTGGCTATGTCTCAAAATTATTACTGACCGCAGGGATGGCTAAAGATCAAGGGTTTGTTAGTGCGTTTACTGCAATGTTAGTCAGCATCGTGCCACTATTCTTCTTCCCGTCAGTTCTCAAGGGTTCATTCGCAGCGCTAGGCAATATCGGTGCAAAGATTTCTGGATTTGGCGATAGGCTACGTGGCGGAGCGACAAGAGGACTTCGAAATATGGATAGATATAAACAGGCGCAGGAGCGAGGGATTGAGAGAAGAACGAGAATTAGGGCTGGTTATGATAAAAATGGCAATAAGAAGCAGGTTAATGGTCTCGGTAGGTTTATGAGGGGTGGTAGAAGACAAATGCAACGAGAGTCGCTAAAGTATCAGAAAATGATATCCGAAAGAGGTTCACTTGAGGCTACAGAAGGCGAAGACTTTATGTTGGCGACAGAAACGGCGAATGAGATGAAGAACATAGTAGCAAGTGGCGAAATAAATAATATGGGTACACTACAAACCCGATTACAAGATGCTTTAATATCTGGCAATCGCGCTAAAATTCGAGCTTATACAGATGCCCTGACCGCAAAAGGTGAGGATGGGCGCGACGCAGTTAAAACTGCCTATAATAATGCCGTTAATTCTGGAAGGATGACTTCGGCATCGGCTAGAACCTTTGCAGATAATATTATGGCTAACCATGCTGCTGATTATAAAAATAATAATCGCAGTATGTTTGAGGTGGCAAGGAGTATTAATACTGGTGGGGCGTCTACGACTATAGATAGCTATATCGCATCACATGCTGCTGATTTAGCTGGGAAAGTTACATCTACCACTATCGGAAATATGGATGATAGTGCGTTCGAAGAGACCTTCGGGGGTTATCATAGTAAACCAATTATAAATGCGACCAAAGAGGTTGGTGCTGCTGCATATGCGGCGCTCCATGATCAAAACGCCAATATTAAGGCTGAGCGTAGACAGTATCTTGAGAAAATTGTTGCGGCTTCTGGCTATCGTCCTTCAGTACAAGAAGTAAACGTGGTGCAAGATTTTCAAGAAGGTAGAAGACAAGTTGAACCAGTTGATGTACGGATAGACCATGGTAGCACCTCAGATGGTAGTACTAGCGGTGGCGGTACTGGTGGAGAAGTTTCACAAGATGGTTTGATGGGAGTGCATGATAACTTTGCTGGAGAAACACATATTAACAGTGGGACTGGCAAAGTTCGTACTTATGGCCGTATGGATATGTATCCTAGAATGGAAGGCGAAAGTAGCGAAGCCTATGGCGCAAGATTAAGAATGATGAGAGAAAAGGAAGAAGAATATTTGAGAAGCCAGGGCGGTGGCCATAGTTAAAAGTACTATTTAGCAGCCTGAATAACGTGTTCAAAAAGGCAGGTGACGGTGAGGGGACCGACACCTCCTTTTATTGGTGTAATAGCTTTTAAATCGGTGCGGGCACGTACTTCATCAGAAGCATCGCCCTTCAAGACACCATCTTCAGAGGCAGTACCAGCATCAACAAGAGTGGCGCCGGGTTTTAACATAGAACTAGAAATCAACCCCGGAACGCCCGTGGCAGTAATGATTATATCATACTGCTTAAGGTTTGTCAAGTCATCACCGCGATGAAAAAGGGAAACATCGAACCCAGAGTTAGAAAACATCTTAAAAAGCGGTGCACCAACTAGCTTGCCACGACCAACAATCGCAATCTTGCTACCTGCAAGTGGGATATCATAACCAGAGAGTAGCCAATTGATTGCCGTCGCCGTCGCCGAATCAAAGTCACCCTGCGCAGACAACCCGTCCACATCCTTAGACGGAGCAATCAAATTAGTCAGCTCGTCAGTTTTCTCCTTTTCAATAATCGGTAATTGCAAAATCATTCCAGAAATCTCAGCGTCTTCATTGGCTTCGAGAATCTTGCTACGAATTTCGTCAGAATTCTGCGCCCGAAAATCAATCACTTTCACGCCGATATCTTCGCCATATTTCATCTTGAGATTAACATACTTAGTAATCACCGGGTTGTCGCTATCACGAATAATCAGAAGCGTCGGCTTCTTTTTCATCGCCCTCACCACATGGGCCTGACGCTCTTTAATAAAACCAGCTAGTTCTTTGCCATCTAGTATTTTCACAAAACTCCTAACCGTTGCTTAAAAGATCAGCAATCTTTTGGCCTTGGTCGACAAGCTCAATTGGCTCTTGTTCAAGCCGATAACCAAATTTATTAAAAACAGTAGTGATGATAAAATCACGCGTGGCGGCAAGGTCGCTAAAACTCTTTGCCGATTCATTAATCAACACTAGGGCAGCCTTATCACTGACACGAATTCCGTTATAAACTTGTCCAGCCAGACCAGCCTGTTCGATTAGCCAACCAGAATTAATCTTAATTCCATCATTGCCACGGTGAATAGGAATACCCTTTTGCGTTACAGCAAAAGTTTCCTCTTCCGTGATGTAAATATTCTTGAAAAATGAACCGGCGCTAGGAGTAGTTTTTGGATCTGGCAGCTTTTCAGCGCGAATAGCCGAGACCATTTTGCGAACATTCATCGGGGTAAAGACAGTTTCATTATGATCAAAAATGTATTTTTCGATAGAGTTATAAAACGGACGCTCCATACGGCCAGTCGTAAGTTTAAGTGAAATCGAAATTACAAAATAGCGATTTTTCTCGGTGGTATTCATCACTGATTTGCGATAAGAGAATTTAAAATCATCTTTACTCATAGTCTTGAACTCGCCAGTGGCCGAATCATACACTGAAGCCGAGACAAAAACCTTAGAAATATCTTGGCCATAAGCACCGATATTTTGAACCGGAGCGGCGCCAGCCAGACCAGGGATTTTGGAAAGAGCTTCGATGCCAGTATATTCATGCTTGCACGCGTACTCAACCACGGCATCCCATTCTGTGCCACCCATAGCAGTAATCACACCTTCTTCTTCGGTAATACCCTGCATGGCATTTTTGATAATAACGCCGTTAAAACCTTCATCATGAGCTAAAGTATTAGCCCCGCCACCAATTATAAAAGTCGGCAGTGCGCGGGATTTAGCAAAATTATAAGCGTATTCAATATCAGAATTGCTTTCCACTTCAATCACATAGCGCGCCGGACCGCCGAGCCGCATGGTAGTTAGAGTTGATAGTGGTACATTTTCGCTAATTTTCATGGGATTATTATACCATTTTAGGTGGGGGGTTGTAAATGTGGTTGGTGTGTGCTACTAAAGGGGCGTAAAAAGGGTGAGATTTTATCAAAAATAATATATAATAATATAAAAGAAAGGTGATACTTTATGGCAAAAAAAGATGCGGTGGCAGAAAACGAGGGGGCAAAGAAAAACGATGGGAAAAGCGAGGCTTTAAAGCTTGCAATTGCTCAAATTACCAAGCAATTCGGTGACGGCTCAATCATGAAACTGGGTGAGACGCCAAAGATGGACGTGGAGCTTTTGCCTTCCGGGTCATTATCGCTCGATTTAGCGCTTGGCGGTGGTTATCCTAAGGGTCGTATTATTGAAATCTACGGTCCAGAATCTTCTGGCAAAACGACTTTAGCATTACATGCGATTGCTGAAATTCAAAAACAAGGCGGCCAGGCAGCCTTTATCGATGCCGAGCATGCCTTGGACCCTGCTTATGCCAAGAAAATTGGCGTGGACACGGCCAACTTACTCATTTCACAACCGGACAACGGCGAACAAGCTCTCGAAATCTGCGAAACTTTGGTTCGTTCTAACGCTGTAGATTTAATCGTGGTGGACTCCGTGGCCGCTCTTGTTCCACAAGCCGAAATTGATGGTGAAATGGGCGAAGCACAAATGGGTCTTCAAGCACGACTAATGTCACAAGCCATGCGAAAACTCACTGGCATTATTTCTAAATCCAAAGCTACCGTGATTTTCATCAACCAAATTCGCATGAAGATTGGTGTGATGTTTGGCAACCCCGAGACTACAACTGGCGGTAATGCTTTGAAGTTCTATGCTTCGGTCCGCATTGACATTCGTCGCATTGGCCAAATCAAGGAAGGCGACAATATTTCCGGTAACCGCACAAAGATCAAAGTGGTGAAGAATAAAATCGCTGCACCATTTAGAACAGCCGAGTTTGACATCATGTACAACGAAGGTATTTCTAAATCTGGTGACGTACTAGACCTTGGCGTACAATACGGCATTCTAGAAAAAGCTGGTGCCTTTATCAAGTATAATGGCGAAACCCTCGGTCAAGGCCGCGAAGCCGTGAAGAAACTATTCCGTGAAAAACCAGAATTGATGGCCGAAATCGAAGCTAAAATCCGCGAAAAGGCCGCCGCAGAAGATCGGGACTAAAAATGCATCACGATGAAATGTGGCAAACCTACGCACGAAACGGCGAACCAATTGAAGGCGCCGGCTGGGATTCGGCACTAGACAATCCAGAAAAATCTGGCTCTTCAGCTATCGTAGGCGTCGCCGTAGTGTTTCTGTATCGCCGACGAGAAGATGGCGGAATCGAACTTTTATGGCAAAAACGCTCGGACAAAGTTGACCGCTATCCTGGCGATTACGATATCTCGGCGGGTGGGCACATTAATCTTGGTGAAACGGTCGTCGAGGCTGCCATTCGTGAAGCACACGAAGAAATCGGCGCTGAGATTTCGGCGGACGACCTGCAATTTATGACCATGCGACCATTCAACAAGAATCGATTTGCCTGGGTCTACATGGTGGACTGGACGGGGAAGCCAGAAACCTTTCATTTTGACGACGACGAAGTCTCGGAAGTCAAATGGGTGCCCTTTGAAGAGACCGAATCCTTCCGCATCAAATACGCCAAAGCCCCATTTAAAAAAGATCAATTGACTTTTGACTGTCTGACCGAATGGTTTTCACAACATGGATACATTTAAAATTACCAACATCAAACAAGCGGTCAAAAATCCAGAGCGGGCGAATGTTTTTGTTGATGGTAAATATGAATTTTCGCTCGATGTTACGCAGCTTTTAGATTTGAAATTAAAAGTCGGGCAGGAAATCACTTCAGGGCAGTTATCAGAATTTAAAAAACTGTCAGAATACGGCAAGTTGTATCAACGAACTTTGGAGTGGGTTCTCTCCCGGCCACGTTCAGAAAAAGAAACCTCGGATTATTTGTATAAAAAAATCTATGAAAAGAAACTAGACAAAGAATACATTAATCAAATCATAGAAAAATTAGAAAAAAAGAATTGTTTAAACGACGAAGCGTTCGCCAAGTGGTATGTCGAAAACCGTTTTGTCAAAAAAGGAATTTCAAAGAAACGCCTGAGCCTAGAACTCGCCAAAAAAGGTATCTCACGAGAAATAGTAGAGCGTGTTTTAAAAGATTCTGGTCGCGATGAAAAAGAGGAAATCTTAAAAATCATCGCCAAAAAACGCGCACGCTATGATGATGATAAACTTATTCAGTATCTTGGTCGGCAGGGGTTTTCGTACGAGCTGGCGAAAGATCTTGTTCTTGCGTCCGGAACGGATTCACGAAATTCGGAATAAAATCTTCATGTGCAGCTTTTTTCTTAATCACTTTTTCTTCATCTTTTACAATCACTTTATAATCGTTCACTTCTACAATTTCTTTACGCGGGATTGTTAGTTCCGGATCAGAAAAACTTTTCATTAAAGGCCGCTTCACAATGATTTGTTGAATCATGAAATCTTCGCTTGTCACAGTGAAATCAATAATTTTCCCAAGGTGAGAACCCTTCTTAGTCTCAACTCTCAAATTAATAAGGTCGAAATTCAGACCAATAATCTTGCCAATTTTAACAACATCGTCTTTTCCAACTAATTCTTCAATAGAATCAACCACGCAACCATAGCGGGAATACTCGCGGATGGATTTGGTGTCTAAAATATTCGTGTCTTTATCAGCAAGAGGACTATCAATATAAAAAGCAATAATCTTAAAAGTATTCGGGTCAACAATTGGTGCAGCAATAGTACCAATAGAACTAGCTGATTGCATGCTAAGAATTGGCGCACCGATTAAACGATTTGCGGAAACTAACATAAGTTTATTATAGCATACAACCAGCTGTTTAGTAGTCTTTATCGCTTGAAGTTTACAGTCTTATGGAAGCGTACTTTGATGAACCAAGCAATTGGGGCGATTAGAGATACGCTAGCGATGACAAAGAGCGTACTTAAAAGAATTGCGTTTTGGGAATCACCAGTAAACAAACCGGTATCAGGAACTTTGACATCATCAGATTCGTAGTTGTAAGTCAGTACCAACTCAAGAGTATCTTCGTTAGATAAAGCGCCTAACTTCTTCGTTTCAGTAGAAGTGTTGAATGTTTCAACTTCTGCCGGAGTAGTTGAACCTTTAACGAGAATTGATGCATCGACAGAGGCAAGCTCATAGCCAGAGAATTCTTGTTCGTATTTAGAAGAGTCGAAATCCTCACCAATGTAAAGAATAGCTTCTTCAAGTGGTTCATCAAAGGTTTTTTCTTCCCCGTCTAGAATATACTTTCTGGTCACTCTAACTGGGTTGAAGTCAATGTCGAAGGAGTTAGTGTATTTGGTGCCACTGATGGTATATTCGTGGATAAGAGTGGCAGATGATAGCCCTTCGGCCACACAAGAAGCCTTCACAATAATGGAATTTGAAGTAGCATTATAGGTGTAACAATCAGGATCTTTAGTCTTGAAAGTTTCATCTTCTATCTCACCCTCAATATTGGTATTGCTATTCTTGATAAATTTGAGATTTGAAAGATTAAGCGAGAAAGTTTCTTCTGGCTCAGCATCAGCTACATCACTATCGCCACCACGACCAGGAGTTTTAATCAAACGAGCAGAAAGTGGAGGAACAATCTGAACAGTAGCAGAGGTGATACTTTCTTCTCCATTAGTACCAGTGATAAAGAAATCCTCAATACCATCAGTATTAGTCAAGTAGATAATTGCGTTGCTAGCACCAACGATAGTTAATTCATTGAGATATGGATTATTGGAAATATTAACTTCACTAAGGGTATCATTATCGGCCCATACTGTGAGTTTTTGCAGTTTAGGATTTTTGGAAAAATCTAGAGTCTCTAAACCAAACGCTTGCCATAGATAAACATCTTTTAATTCAGGGTTCTTAGAAAAGTCGATAGTTTTTAACGATGTCGGAGTGCTAAAGAGATAAATCTTTTCAAGCTTAGGATTGTGCGTAATATCTATGTCTTCCGTTATCATGAGCTCGAAATTAATAGATTTAAGATTTGGCATAGTTTCTAGACCGGTGCTGTCAGTTAAATACGGTGTTTTGCTGATAACTGGGGAACCATCGGTATTAGCTAAGTGTTCGATGGATGCTAGTTGCTCGTCGGTGAGAATTTCTTTACGATGTGCAGCTTTATCGTATTCAAGGGTAAAGAATATATCGTTTTCAAAAGGGTAATCACCTTGTTCACGATAATAACTATCTACAACTGCCTTATAAAGCACACCGTCATTGAATTTTGGATGAACCGATGGATCGCCAGTTTGCGCTCTATCTTCTTCGCGCTCATCACGAATATCAAGATATTCGAGGTTAGTCAAATTATCAAATACAGGATTGTCACTAGAGATACCACTGTTGGCATCTAAAGCAAGATACTTAAGATTGGTCAAGCCAGAAATAGCTGAAAGATGTTCATCGTCAATTTTGTTGCCACGAAGGTCAAGAGTTTCTAGATTAGTAAGACCGCTCAGGAAGGAAATATCTGATATCTTGTGGTTGACGTCCGGTGAGTCATATACGTAGTAAAGAGAAAGTTTTTTAAGTTTAGAAAGGTTAGAAATATCCTGAATATTAGTTCCGACTCGGCCCTTAAAAGAAAGCTGTTCAAGATTAGTAAGATTAGCAATACCGATAACTGAAGGAACATATAAAGAAGAAGTATTAAACGTGTCGGCATATATATCAAGATATTTTAGGCTCACAAGTGTAGAAATAGGTTGAAGATCTAATAATGGTTCTCTTAAAGATACACGGAGCGCTTCAAGATTCGTGAACTGCTCTAAACCGATTAAAAAATTAACTGTCGAAAAATCGTTTGCCGTAGCCTTGGTACTAGAATAACACTCGATCTTTTTAACATTCTTAAGCTTGTTAGCATCAAAGGTATGCCCTCCATCTGCAATCCAGTCTTCGTAAGAAGAACCAATCACCTCATTGTCGCCAATTATATTATTAGCTTCTTTGTAGGCGTCAAGAGCGCAACGAAAGAGCATCTCGTCAGTAAAGCCAGAGTGCTCAAATAAATCTGAAACTTTAATATCTTTTGCGAAGGTATTTTGGCATATTGAAATCATTGGTATAATAGCTGCCGAAGTAGCCAACGCGCCAATAGCCAATGTACGAATTCGCCCATTCTTTTTTATAGAGTTCATTTTGTGTCCTTTTTGTTTTTATTGGTATAACCTTTATGCTTATATTATAATCCCCACTACCAAATTTGTCAAGTAGCCACGCCCACATATTTGATTCCAAGAAGTTTTTGTGGTATTTTTAAGGGGAAATGGAAGATAGAATTATTTTGATAGACAAGCCGGCTGGTATTTCCAGCTTCGGAGTGGTCGCCAAAGTACGCGGTAGGTTGAAAACCGAGTTCGGCCACAAGGTGAAAGTTGGTCACACGGGGACTTTGGATCCGTTTGCGACGGGGCTTTTGATTCTTTTAAGCGGCAAAATGACTAAAAAATCTAATGAGTTTTTAAAGCAGGACAAAGAATACGAGGCGGAATTAAAGCTAGGTTTTAAGTCTAGCACCGGAGACCCAGAAGGCGAACTATCTTTAGTAAGCGATAGGATGCCAGAGCTTACCGAAGTCACTGAAGTAGTGAAAAGTTTCGAAGGCGAGATTTCGCAAACAGTACCAAAATTTAGCGCGGTGAAAATCAACGGTGAGCGCGCCTATCGACTAGCCCGGGCGGGGAAAGATTTTGAAACGCCAACTAGGAAAGTCACGATTTATGAAATTGAGATTCTTGAATATAATTATCCGGTCTTAAAAATTCGCGCCAAAGTATCGTCGGGTACATATATTCGCACCTTGGCGGAAGATATTGGTGCAAAACTAGGCGTCGGCGCCTACCTCACAGCGCTCCGGCGAACCAAAATTGCCGATTATGATGTGAAAGACGCCGAAAAATTATAGAAAGCTTGACTAAACTCTACTAGTTGTTTACAATTAAACTATTATGGTTATACATAAAAAACGCAGTATTAGTGTATGCTTGTCAGCTATTTTATTGTTTTTGACCTGCGTTTCTATAGTAGTATTGGCTACGCCAACTGTTTTTGCATCATCATCACATGGCCCAACAACCCCTCGCTCCACCGATATTGTCGACATCATCACCATCAATGTCCCCGTCTCCTGTTCTATGTCCGCTACTGGTAATACCTCACATAATGCCACTGTCCAGAATGGTGCTACAGTCAGTGATATCGGAACCACTAACATTAAAGTCATATGTAATGATAACTCAGGCTATGCTATCTATGCCATAGGCTATACTGATGATACCTATGGTAAAACTGTACTCACAAGTTCAACACTCGGTTCTACTCATAATATCATTACATCATCTACTGTCACTACTGGTACCTCATCCTGGGCTATGAAACTAACATCACAAACAGGAACCTATGCCCCTACTATTGTTACTGACTTTGCATCCTATCATGCCGTACCAGCAGAATATACTAAAGTAGCCTATCTCACTTCTTCTACTGACACTGGCAACAATGCTACTGGCTCTAATCTCACTACTACTTATAGAACCTACATCTCACAAACACAGCCTGCGGGAACCTATGTTGGGCAAGTTAAATATACACTTGTACATCCGAATGACAGACGGGCTCCAGGCATTCCATCCAATCGTCAAGTACAGGTGACCTACAATGCCGGAACCAATGGCTACTTCGATAATGATACCACCGTCAAAACTAATGTAGTAGTTTACGATGTGAACTGCGAGACCGATGATAAGGAATATGAAGTAGTTAAGAGTCAAAACCTTGACGACAATGGCAATAAAATTTCTTCGTTTACTACTGGTAGCTTTAATGAAAAAGAAATCTCTATCCGAGGAGCCTCTAAACTAAAAATCGTTATGGATTATGATTTTGCTTTCAATGAGGGAAATACCGACGGCGACAATGGCTCATTTTATATTTGTGATTTTGATAATGGTTTTTGTAATCAATATTTTGGCACCAACACTCACACGCTCATCATTAATAATAACAGTGTAACCATATATTGGTATAAGATGAGCGACACTGCGGTAACCGTTGATTCTAACCATGATTATGGTTTCTATGCCAAGGTTTATCCACTTGATGAAAATGATGAAGAGTATACCTATAAAGAATACTTTAATTGTGTTTCTAGTAGGGTAAGTGGAACATACAAGGAACCTGAAAGCACTAATCAAAACGATTGGTTTGACGGATGGGGTGCAGGCCCTGGGATAGACCCATGGTATGATGAGGATGAATTAATGCAGGATGTACTACCCAACGTTTTTATAAATGAGATAACTGCAAATGCTTCTTGGTATCAATAATATAACACATATCTCTCTAGACTTTTTAGCCTAGCTGTGATATAATGTGGCAATGATAACAAAAGAGAATAAGGATAAAGCTATTGCCAAGGTCGCTCGGAATAAGAACGACGTCGGTTCTCCTGAAGTTCAAGTGGCTATTCTCACAGAGCGCATCAAAGAAGTGACTGAGCATGTGAAGAATAATAAACATGACTTTATGGCTAAAAGAGGTCTTATGCAGATGGTAGGGAAGCGCAAGAAACTTCTCAAATACCTTGAGACCACCGATTTCGAGCTTTACAAAAAGACTGTGGCAAAGCTAGGTCTAAGAAAATAAGGAAAAACCCGCCGAAATTCGGCGGGTTTTTGGTAGTTAGAATAAAGACTAGAAGAGGTTAGTTTCGTCAATAGCTTTTTGGAAAGCATCAAGGAAAAGGGCAACGTCTTTAAAAGACAGTTTATTATCCTTGAGGTCGATAACCAGATCTACAATATTGTTCCGTTTGGGGTTAGGGATAGTTTTTAGTGATTTCCCTTCATCTGTCAGCAAAGTGGTCTTAAAAAAGGCCGAGGAAATGGTGGCAGCTAGGTAGTGCCCAGTCAGAACGTTGTCTTCGTCTTTATTTTTAAAGGACTTGAGCTTGATTTGCAAAGCGTTGATTTCACGCTGATCGTTGCAACGGTACTCAACATGAACGATGTTAATCATTATTTTTCACCCTCCTAAAATGGTTAACTCTTCTTATTATAGCATACTTTGCCAAAAAAGTCAAGATTTGGTATAATTAAACTAACATTAACAAAGGGAAGACGGCAGATACCTGACAGGGGCAGATATCTGAGGTTTTCCCGAGAAAGGACATTTTTATGGATATTATAAACCCTAATGGTAAGAAGACCATCCAGGTGTCTACTGATTGGCTGGGGCGAAAATTGACGCTCGAAGTCAACCGCGTAGGTTTTCGGACCACTTCTTCGGTGCTAGTAACTTACGGCGACACCGTAGTGCTCGGCTCTGTAGTCGTTGGCACCAAGCCAGTAGTGCAGGATTTCTTCCCACTCTCGATTGATTACGAAGAAAAATTCTACGCTGCAGGGAAAATCAGCGGTTCAAAATTCATCAAGCGTGAAGGTAAACCTGCTGACGAAGCTGTGCTCGTAGGGCGTCTAATTGACCGCCCAATTCGCCCGTTATTCCCTAAGGGCTATCGCCAGGAAATCCAGGTGGTTTGTACAGTCCTATCGATGGACCCAGCATTTAGGCCAGATTGTGTGGCAATGATTGCCGCCTCCTCGGCCCTCATGAATGCCGGTGTACCATTTGACGGTCCAGTCGCCGGGGTCAGAATTGGCCAAATTAACGGGGAATTTAAAGCCTTTTTGTCACCAGAGGAGCGCGATGCTTCCCCTCTTGATCTCGTCGTAGCCTGTAAAGATGGCAAGGTGATGATGGTGGAAGCCGGCGCCAAGGAAGTACCAGAAGAGACCATTATCGAAGCGATGCGTTGGGCTGTGGAAAACGTTAAACCAGTGCTAGATTTACAGAGAGAGTTAGCCAAGCAAGTAGCCACTCCAGAGCAAGAATATGAATTAGTTTTGCCAGATGAAGCCGTCATGGAAGAGGTTCTTAAATGGACCGATGGAAAATTCGGTTCAAAAGTTCGTGGCAACGTGATGGAAAGAGCCCATATCTTAGATGATATTAAGTATGCCATGCATGACGAAATGGCCCTCCTCCATGGTGAAGGCGAAACCGACAACGAAAAAGTCGAATGGTACGACGAAAACTTGCGCGATGTCTACGATCAGGCGTTTGAATTAGCCGTACATAAAGAAGTTAGACGTGGAATTTTGGAAGAAGGCGTGCGTCCAGATGGACGAAAACTCACGGAAGTAAGACCACTCAGTTCTCAAGTTGGCATTTTACCACGTACCCATGGTTCTTCCCTCTTTACACGTGGTGTTACTCAAGCGATGAACATTGTGACTTTGGCCCCACTTTCCTATTCACAAGACGTGGACACGATGGAAGTAACCGACGGCAAGCGTCGCTATATGCACCACTATAATGCCCCATCTTACACGGTAGGCGAGCCAGGCCGCATGGGTTCTCCTGGACGTCGTGAAATTGGTCACGGGTATTTGGCCGAAAGAGCTTTGATGCCGGTATTGCCTTCTGAAGAAGAGTTCCCTTATGCAATCCGCAGCGTCACCGAGATTATGTCGCAAAACGGTTCCACCTCTATGGCAGCCACCTGTTCCTCTTGTATGGCCCTCATGGACGCTGGCGTGCCAATCAAGCGCCCAGTCTCTGGTGTGGCGATGGGTCTCATGGTAGATGTGCCAAAAGGTCAGCCGATTGAAGCTTCTGATATCGACAAAGCCTATGTCTTAACCGACCTCATGGATGCCGAAGATTTCGCCGGCGATATGGACTTCAAAGTAACCGGTACTACCGAAGGTGTTACTGCCCTTCAAATGGATATGAAGGTGCATGGTCTCCCAGTAGAAATCATGGAAAAAGCTTTGAAACAATCGCACGAAGGCCGCATGTTTATCTTGAAACACATTCTCGAAGTCATCGACAAACCACGTGCCGAGATTTCACCATATGCCCCAAGAATTGAAAAATTGATGATTAATCCAGACAAAATCGGTGCCGTGATTGGTAAAGGTGGCGAGATGATTAACAAAATCACCACCGAAACAGGTGCTGAAGTAGATATCGAGGATTCTGGTCTTGTCACGATTTCTGGCAAAGATCCAGAGAGTATCGCAAAGGCTCTAGAATGGGTCAAATCTCTCACTGAAGAACCAGAAGTAGGTAAAATTTACAACGGTACCGTAGTGACGATTAAAGATTTCGGTGCGTTCGTGAATATTATGCCAGGCATTGACGGCATGCTCCACATTTCTCAAATTGTAGAAGGCCGTAGACTTAAGAAAGTTGAAGAAGTCTTGCACGTTGGTGACAAGGTCCGCGTGCGCCTCGTTGCAATTGATAACGGCAAACTCAGCCTTTCAATGATTGGCGTAGATAAATAATCTATGGATAAGATACGGAATTTTTGTATCATTGCGCATATTGACCACGGAAAATCGACGATTGCCGATCGGATGATGGAACTTACGGGCACAGTTGAAAAACGAGAAATGAAAGACCAATTGCTCGATTCAATGGAACTGGAGCGCGAAAAAGGCATTACGATTAAACTCACGCCAGTGACGATGCATTGGAAGGGTTATACTCTGAATTTGATTGACACGCCGGGACATGTAGATTTTTCGTATGAAGTCAGCCGCTCATTACAGGCAGTCGAAACGGCAGTTCTAGTAGTGGATGCCACGCAAGGAATCCAAGCCCAGACACTAGCGAATGTGTACCTTGCTTTGGAGCAGGATTTAACAATTATTCCGGTAATTAACAAAGTAGATTTACCAGCCGCCGATGTCGAAGGCGTGGCTAAACAAATTATCAATTTACTCGGCTGTAAACGTGAAGAAATCATCGAAGCCTCCGGCAAAACCGGCTACAACGTGGATAAGATATTAGATGCTGTAATAGAAACAGCACCAATTGGTTTTCGGGCCGCGTCCGGCCGGCCCGTCGCCACGGGCGGCCGGCGCTCGTCCTCGCCTTGCCAGGCTCCGGATTCCCTCAAACCAACAGGTGCTGTTTCTACACGAGCCCTAATATTTGATTCGTATTTCGACGATTATCGCGGCGTGGTTCTCTACGTTCGCGTAGTAGACGGAGAGATTTTAAAGAATGCTGAGATTCTAATGATGGCCGCCGGTACTAAGGGTCTAGCTCTCGAAGTTGGCATCCTCACCCCTAAAATGTCCCCGCGCGAAAAACTATCTGAAGGTGAAATTGGCTACATTGTAACGAACCTAAAGACCACGCGCGAAGCTAAAGTCGGCGACACCGTAACACTCGTCAAAGCTCCAGCAGAAGAAGCTCTTCCCGGCTACAAAAACGTTTTGCCATTTGTCTATGCCGGCTTTTTCCCAGTTTCAAACGACCAGTATAAAGAATTAAAAGAAGCCATCGAAAAACTAGCACTGTCGGATTCAGCACTCAGATACGAACCGGAGAATTCCCCGGTCCTCGGCTTTGGACTTCGGATCGGCTTTTTAGGCCTTCTTCACATGGATATTATCAAAGAGCGTCTAGAACGTGAGTTTAATCTCGACCTTATTGTAACCAATCCGTCCACCAACTATGAAGTAGTGATGAATAACGGCGAGGTAAGAGAGATTAAATCAGCCGCCGATCTTCCCGACGCTTCCGAAATCAAAGAAATCCGCGAACCATGGGTTAAAGGTGAAATCATTTTGCCAAAGTCAATGATTGGCAATGTTTTAAATCTTATTAATGAAAAACGTGGCCATCAAACCAATGTTTCATACATTGAGGATCGAGCAGTGATTGATTTTGAGGCGCCGATGGCAAACTTACTTACTGATTTTTACGACCAACTAAAATCCGCTACTTCTGGTTACGCATCATTTAACTACGAACTGGCCGGCTATCGCGCCGAAGATCTAGTTCGTGTTGATTTCCTGGTGGGCGGACATAAGATGGATGCCCTTTCCGTGATGGCTCACCGTAGTGAAGCCGACGGTATAGGCCGCGAAGTGACGAAAAAACTCAAAGAAGTTATCCCGCGACAAAACTGGGAAGTAGCACTCCAAGCGGCAATTGGCGCGAGAGTGATTGCTCGCGAAACGATTGGCGCCTATCGTAAAGATGTGACAGTCAAAATCCACACTGGCGACCGCGACCGCAAAGCCAAACTTCTCGAAAAGCAAAAACGTGGCAAAGCGCGGATGAAACGTTTTGGTAAAATTGATATTCCGTCAGAAGCTTTTACGGTCATGCTGAAGCGAGATTAATTACCTGCATCGCTCAATAGTTTCTTAATATGATATAATAAAACCATGAAGAAATCTTTCTGGTTTTTCGTGGCAATCATAGTAATAGTTGTTTTTGCTGCGCCGGTGAGTGCGATTTCAGATAGTCAAAAAAATAACATCATGGAAAATTGCGAAAGCATCAAGGACACTCTCAAAACAATTCAACACCAAGATTCTAGAACGCGTGTCTACCTTGGCCGGTATTATGAAACGATTCTGTCAAAATACATCACGCCGCTCAACGTGCGCTTAGTCGAGAACAACATACTAAACAATGATCTTATAGAAAATCAAGACAGCTTCTCCAAAATGCGCAACAGCTTTATTATTGATTTTATTGAATATCAAAGAAGGCTAGATGAACTAGTCGCGATGGATTGCAAATCATCACCAGAAAGCTTTTATAATAAACTGGTGAAAGTCAGGGAAAGACGAAAAGTAGTTGAAAGCGACACTTCGGTAATGAAGGAACTAATGAAGTCTCAGCTAACATTAGTAAAAGAATTGAAAGGTAAACTATGACTCCAGGTGGAAGAAAACTAGTTGTTTTAGGTATTGCATCGGTCATTATTGCCCTGCTGACTACCAGCGTGTCATTGGCGCTGTACCATAACTCAGGAGATATTTATCTAGACCGTTCACGCCCAGGATATTTACCGGACGAAGAAGAAATCGAACAAGATGACGATATTAAAGACGAGTATACATTTAACAAAAGTGGTTCAATTAATGGCGCGGTTCTAGACGAATACGTTGAGCATTTAGAGCAAGAAATTGAAGCGGTTGAAGCATATAAAAATCCTTTTGGTGCTGATGTCCTTTCGGACGAAAATTTAGGCATATAAAAAAATGGTCGGGGGTACCAGGATCGAACTGGCGACCTCACGCCCCCCAGACGTGCGCGCTACCGCTGCGCCAACCCCCGACACAAAAATGGTCTGGGTGACAGGACTTGAACCTGCGACCTCGACTTCCCAAAAGTCGCGCGCTACCAACTGTGCTACACCCAGACGCACTTTCATTATAGCATACTTTGCTCGATTATGGTAGAATAGATTTAATAAGGAGATAAAAAAGTGGCGGAAAACATACCTAGAAAAAACATGGGTCGACCATCGAACAATAGCAAATCTAACACAATTAGAAGCATAGTTTTTACATTTTTGATGATTTGTCTTGCAATGTTTTTAATTACTAATATGAATGGCAGCGCACCAACGAAGACAGAAGTGCCAATTTCTGATGTGATTGCAAGGGCCAACGACCCAAAGGGAAATATTAAGAAAATTACAATCACTGGTAATGCACTTGAAATCACCTTAAAAGGCCAAGAAAAACCGACCGAAACCTCCATGAAAGACCCATCCGGCACCTTATACGACCAAGGATTAATTAATTATTGTGATAGTTTGGAAGGTGATGAGTTATTAGAATGCCAAGAATCTTACCCAACGATTGAATATAAAGAAGACACCAATGTGTGGGGCATAGTGTTCGATGTCGCTCTCACGATATTGCCAATTATTGCCATCGTAGTTTTCTTCTCCTGGATGATGCGACAAGCCACCGCAGCAAACAGTCAATCAATGTCATTTGGCAAAGCCAGAGCTAAACTCTACGGCCCCGATAAGAAAAAAGTCACTTTCAAAGACGTGGCCGGCAATGAATCCGCCAAACAAGATTTAATGGAAATCGTAGACTTCCTAAAGAGCCCGAAAAAATACGAAAAGCTAGGTGCGAAAATTCCACGTGGCGTTCTCCTCGCCGGTGATCCAGGTACTGGTAAGACTTTAATGGCTCGTGCCGTGGCTGGTGAAGCCAACGTCCCATTCTTCTCTATCTCCGGTTCAGAATTTGCCGAAATGTTCGTCGGTGTCGGTGCCTCTCGTGTGCGCGATTTATTCTCCAAGGCCAAGAAAAATGCTCCGTCAATTATCTTTATTGATGAAATCGATGCCGTAGCACACAAACGTGACGCTCGTGGTGGTGCCGGCCGTGAAGACGAACAAACTTTGAATCAAATTCTAGTCGAGATGGATGGTTTTGACAATGATTCTGGCGTTATCGTAATGGCGGCGACCAACCGTGTGGACATGCTAGATAAAGCTTTACTTCGCCCAGGACGTTTTGATCGCCACGTCAACGTGACTTTGCCAGAAAGAAAAGACCGCTTAGAGATCTTGAAAGTCCATTTCAAGGGTAAACCAGTAGAATCGGATGTTGACCTAGAGTCACTCGCCAAGAAAACCGCTGGTTCATCTGGCGCCGACCTTGCCAACATTGCTAACGAAGCAGCCATCACTGCCGCTCGCGAGGGTCACAAAGCTATTTCCAATCATGATCTTACCGAAGCGTTTGAACGCGTGGCGATTGGCCCAGAAAGAAAGTCCAAAGTCATGAACGACAAAGAACGCAAAATCACGGCCTATCATGAAGCTGGTCACGCCGTAGTAGGTCACGTTTTACCAGATTCTGATCCAGTGCACAAAGTGACGATTATCCCACGTGGACAAACTGGCGGGGTGACTTGGTTCTTACCACCAGAAGACAGAAGCTACAAAAATATCTATGAGCTAAAAGATATTCTCGCCCGTGCCATGGGTGGTCGCGTGGCCGAGAAACTAATCTTTGGTACCGATGCCGTAACAACTGGTGCGTCATCGGATCTTAAGAACGTGGCCGAGCTTTCTAAATCTATGATTATTGAAGAAGGCATGGGTAAAAGTATTCGCAACATCGTTTTCCCTTCTGAAGCCACTGGCTACTACACAATCACCACCGGTAAACCATATTCAGAAAAAACCGCAGAGTTAATCGACCAAGAAGTAAAAGCTTTGTCAGACGAAGCAGCCAAACGCGCGGAAGACGTATTGAAGGCCAACAAGAAAGTCCTAGATAAACTAGCGGAAGCATTATTAGCACACGAAACCTTGGAAGAAGCTGAACTTGCGCCTATTCTAAAAGACGCCAAATTACCGGAAATTGCAAAACTACATAAATAAAAAAGGAGGAAGGACAAAGTGGAAAGGTTACTTAATTATTTTGAGCCAGAAAAGTATGTTTTAAATCTCACAATAGATAAGCATCAAAAAACAATTGGCGGAAAAGTAACTATTTTTGGCAAAGCCCTTAACGAAGTCGTCAAACTCCATGCCGTAAGGCTAGACATTACCGAAGTGCTCGTCAACAATTACAAAGCTGAGTTTAAAGCAGACGGGGAAATACTAGAAATCTACAACATGCCACTTTCGAATGTGGAAATTACCATCAACTACCACGGTCATTTGAATGAAAACATGGAAGGGGCTTATCTTTCAACCTACGAATATGAAGGCCACACCGAGACAATCGTTGCCACGCAATTTGAATCGCATTATGCTAGAGAGGCGTTCCCTTGCGTTGACGAACCAGCCGCCAAAGCGGTATTTGAGCTTCATATTGAAGTGCCAGACAAAGATGATTTAGTTTTGATGAACGTGCCAGAAGGTGAACCGACGCCAAGAATGAGCACCTATCTCCTTGCTTGGGTCATCGGCAAGTTTCACGGTAAAACCATCAAAAATGCGCACGGAGTTTCAATCACGACCTACTGCGCTTTGAGCCACGACATTGATATGGTAGATTTTGCCAATGAAATCGCCGCAAGAAGCCTAGAATTTTTTGACGACAATTTTGGTGTGCCATACCCACTTCCTAAACTTGAACAAGTGGCATTACCAGACTTTGAAGCGGGAGCAATGGAAAACTGGGGGCTGGTCACCTATCGCGAATCAATGCTTCTTGCCAGTAAATCAGCCACACTCTCAACGAAAAAAGGTGTAGCACTTACCATCGCACACGAATTATCGCATCAATGGTTTGGCGACCTCGTTACCATGAAATGGTGGGACGATTTATGGCTTAACGAATCGTTCGCCAGCGTAATGGAATACTTTGCGGTAGATTTTATCCACCCAGAATACAAAATTTTTGAAGGTTTCTTTACTGGCGACGCCTATTTAGCTCTATTAAGGGATGCATATAAAGACGTCCAATCTGTACACCAAGAAGTCAAAAGCCCAGCTGAAATTGCCACGCTATTTGATGGGGCAATCGTCTATTCCAAAGGTGCCAGACTGATGTTAATGGTTGTAAGGCTAATGGGTTGGGACAAATTCTGTGCCGGCATCAGGGAATACTTTGAAACGTACAAATACCAAAACACCGCCGGTGATGATTTATGGATGTGCCTCAACAAGCATGCAGGATTCGACGTGAGAGCAATGATACACGCCTTTATCGACCGACCAGGATATCCAGTGGTGACCAACCTAGAAGAGAATTTCAAAAAGTTTTCCCAAAAAAGATTTTTGCTAGACGGCGACATGGAAGCGTCAGACTGGCCGCTCTTCGAAATCCGAGAAGACATGACTGGCCACTATATTTTGAATCTAAGCGAAGCAGAATTCGAAGAAAGATTACAAAAATTCGATGAACTAAATCTAGAAGAAAAAATTAGACTGCTCATCGACCGAAATCTTCTCTCACGAACCAACCTAGTGTCATCAGCGTCACTAGTTCCATTACTCCTCAAATTCAAACACGAAAATTCGGCTGCAGTATGGGGGATTATCGTATCGATAATTGCAAATCTAAAAGTATTCTTTGAGCCAGATTCCGAAGAAGAAAAAGCCTTCAAAAACTTCGTGGGCGAGCTCATATCACCAAAACTGTCAGAAATTGGTCTAGTCACCCGCGAAAATGACGACGAAAACACCATTCGTTTGAGGGCAATTCTTCTCGGGTTAGATTTTTATGCCGAGACTGCGAATAATTTACAATCTCTAGCCAATATGTATGAATCCGACTTCAGTAAAATGGACGCAGAAATACGAGAAGACATCATCGATGCAAAACTCTACTTAGAACCAGGTATTATCGACGAATACATCCAAAAATACCGCGAAACCACCGACCCAGAAATCAGATTCGAACTATTATTCGCCGGCACCTTGTCCAAAAACCCAGCAGTTCTTGAAAAAATGCAAGGCTTACTCTTAAACACCGAAATTGTCAAACCTCAAGACCAAGAGTATCTGTTTGTCTATCTATATCGTAACCCACGCTGCCGTGAGGAAGTATTCAAATGGCTTACCATCAACTGGGACAAAATGCTCAGTTTGTCTGGTGAGAAATCACTCGACGACTATCCGAGATTGACTGCAAACGCTGTTCGCACCGAAAAAGAATCTGCGGCATGGCGAGAATTCTTCGAGCCAATGAAGGATAACCCAGCCATGGCCAGAGCCATCAAAATCGGCAAGAATGAAATTGAAACCAAGCTAAGATTAATTGCCACCGACAAAGAAGCTGTTATCAAACAAATCACTAATTCATAAAAAAATGGTCAGGGTGATCGGACTTGAACCGACGACCTCAGCGTCCCGAACGCTGCGCGCTACCAACTGCGCTACACCCTGGCTGGTGCCCACTAAGAGATTTGAACTCTTACAACCTTGCGGTCACTAGCACCTGAAGCTAGCGCGTCTACCAATTCCGCCAAGCGGGCTTTAGATGATTATACCATAAAAATACCCCGAGAACTAGTCTCGGGGCGGTGGGGGAATTAATCGAAATTTGTTGGTTCTTCGGTGCAGAATGAAATATCAAAGTTTAGTATTCCAGGCTCTTCTATGATCCTCTTGAAGACTCTTTGCGAGGGGAATTTATCACCCTCATAAACGAAATAGATCAGGTAGCTGTCAGCAAAGGAATGAAGCATGGAACTATTTTCTTCGTCGACATAGTCGCCGGTGATCTTACTCCGAATACTTGTCTCGAAGCCTTTCTTTTCCAGATACTCTCGGATTTCTTCGCTGTTTACGTACTCTCGTACAACATAGACAGAACACGACATTTTTTAACCCTCCTAAAGTACTCGCGGTTTTGATTAAATCGCGTATTACAATTATATCATACTTTTTTAGAAAAAGCAATAGTGGAAAGGACCAAAAATCTGATATAATGGGGTAAATGGAGGTATTATGATTACGGTAAATTTTAACCCGCAATTCGATGCAGCTAAGATGTCTAGCATTTTGCAGGAGCTAAAATCTGACCCGATGGGTGGGTGGATTGAGTTGCCAAAAAAGATTGATATGGACGAAGTGGCAAGGATCAAAGCCGCAGCCAAAAAAATCAATGAAGACTCTGAATATCTAGTATGTATTGGTATTGGTGGCTCATATCTTGGACACCGTGCAATCATCGAAGCCTTGCGCCCGGACTCTGGCCTGAAAATCATTTACGCCGGGAAATCATTATCACGAAGAGAGCTAGAATATACCCTAAACAAAGTTGGCGATCGGGATTTTTCAATTAACGTGATTTCAAAATCTGGTACCACCCTCGAGACATCAATTGCTTTTGCGGCATTTAAAGACAAACTAATCAAAAAATACGGACCAGAAGAGGCAAAAGGTAGAATTTATGCTACGACAGATGCTCACCATGGTTCACTCCATGATGAGACCGTCAATAACGGCTACACGAGATTTGTCGTGCCAGACAATATCGGCGGAAGATATTCGGTTCTCACGGCTGTGGGCCTCCTACCAATGGCCGTAGCCGGTGTGGATATTGATGGATTTATTGCTGGCGCATTGGCGGCGACAACTGAAGCAGTTGAGCCAGCCATCAAGTATGCTTGGATGCGTTATACCATGGCAATGAACAAATACGATACTGAAGTTTTCGCAAGCTTCGAACCGTTTTCAGAATACTTTAACGAATGGCTTAAACAACTATTTGGTGAATCAGAAGGAAAAAATGGTCAAGGCATTTGGCCGGCTTCAGTCGTCTATTCGACAGACTTACACTCCTTAGGCCAGTTTATGCAGGAAGGCCGTCGCAATCTTTGGGAGACAATTATTGATTATCCGACAGACGAAATGAACAAAAAAGTAGTCTGCGCAGTAATGAGAGCACATACGGCTGGTGGAATTCCAGTGTTATCAATCGGCGTGCCGTCATACGACGCAAGAGGATTTGGGGAATTAATCTACTTCTTCGAGCTTTCCTGCGCCATGAGTGCCAAATTACTCGGGGTTGATCCATTTACTCAACCTGGTGTTGAAGCATATAAGAACGAATTGAAAAAACTTATCCAGCAATAACAGTGCCGGCTTTGCCTTTTAAGGCATCCTTCAAGTGGTCAATATCAGTAATGATGCCGGTGCCACCACGCTCAGCGAATTTTGTAGTCGCCTCAACTTTAGGAAGCATAGAACCAGCTTTGAAATAACCGTATTTTTTGAGGTTGTTAGCTTCTTTTACTGTGAGATGATCAAGTTTTTGTTGGTTAGGCAAACCAAAATTAATATAAACATTTGGCACCGCCGTCACAGAAACGAAAATATCGGCCTTCACCAACTCGGCGAGCTTCTCGGCCGCGTAATCCTTATCAATCACTGCATCAATTCCCTTCAAGCGTTTCAAAAGTTTCGTGCGAGTGACCGGAATACCACCGCCACCTGCCGCCACTACGATTACGCCGTCATTCAAAAGTTCGGTGATAGCTTGTTTTTCCACAATATCAATTGGTTTTGGGGAAGCCACCACACGGCGCCAACCACGACCGGCATCTTCCTTGACTACCCAACCTTTTTCTTTGGCCAGAGCCTTAGCTTCTTTTTCAGAATAGAATTGTCCAATCGGTTTAGTAGGATTTTTAAACGCCGGGTCATTACGGTCAACTACGACTTGGGAAATCACGGTAGCAATTTTCTTACGTTGATTTTTTTTGGCAAAAGCATTGTGGATGGCCTGAGTTAGCCAATAACCAATCTGGCCCTGGCTCATCGCTACGGCAGTTTCGAGCGGCATAGCAGGAGCTTTGTCAGTAGCAGCTTGTTCCTCGTGAATTAAAATATTGCCAACTTGTGGACCATTGCCATGGGCAATTACAATTTCATAATTATTGGCGAGGTCAGCGATTGCTTCTCCGACTGACTCGGCAATTTTTTTCTGAGCTTCGGCGGTAGCTTCACCATTCTTTTGAAGCGCATTACCACCGAGCGCTAAAACAATTCGTGGTTTCATATTTCTATTATAACACTTGTGTTTAAAATAAACTTCATATATAATATATAGTAAGTAAGAAGGGCATCAAATGAATTTTTCAGGAAAAGATTTCTTAAGAATTCTAGATTTTAGCGAGGACGAGCTTCGCTATATGCTAGATGTAGCAAAAAAATTTAAAGAAATGAAACACGCGGGGCAAAATCACAAATACTTCCCCAACAAAAACATCGCCATCACCTTTGAAAAAACTTCCACCAGGACGCGGTGCGCATTTGAGGTGGCCGGGTATGATCTCGGTATGAATGTGACGTACCTCGACCCGACCGGTTCGCAGATGGGACACAAAGAATCTATTGCAGATACGGCAAGAGTTCTAGCCAGATTTTATGACGGGATTGAATTCCGTGGTTTTAAACAGGAAACTGTTAACGACCTAGCCAAATACGCTGACGTGCCAGTCTGGAATGGTTTAACTGATTCCTGTCATCCGACTCAAGCTCTCGCCGATTTCATGACTATGGAAGAAAAACTCGGTTCTCTACCGGGCAAAACTTTAGCTTTCGTAGGTGATACGCACAATAACGTATCGAACTCCCTGATGGCGATGAGCGCCAAGATGGGAGTTAATTACATCGCCTGTGGTCCAGCAGCCCTTAAGCCATCAGACGAAA
The DNA here is from genome assembly GCA_946408595.1 of uncultured Candidatus Saccharibacteria bacterium. Classification (GTDB taxonomy): domain Bacteria; phylum Patescibacteriota; class Saccharimonadia; order Saccharimonadales; family Saccharimonadaceae; genus Nanosyncoccus. The sequence goes on from CAMJSX010000007.1 coordinate 40,872, forward strand.
TCATTGCAGAATGTCAACCAATTGCCGAAAAGAATGGTTGCACAATCACGATTACAGAAGATATCAACGCGCTTAAAGGTGTGGCCGATGCAGTTTACACCGACGTTTGGCTATCTCTTGGTGAAGATAAAGAAAAATGGGGCGAAAGGATTGAACAACTTCAATCTTATCGCGTCACAACAGAAATGATGCAAACCGCGAAGCCAGGTGCAATTTTCCTGCACTGCCTTCCTTCCTTCCACGATTTAAACACTTCTATTGCGAGGGACGTGAATGAAAAATTCGGTCTTACCGAAATGGAAGTTTCAAACGAAGTATTCGAATCTGAACAATCAGTAGTCTTCGATGAAGCAGAGAACCGTATGCACACAATTAAAGCAGTAATGTATTTAACTTTATTGGATAACAAATAAGGAGGAAAATGAAAAATAGTATTTGTAATTTTAGCGAAATCGCCCCGCTCAAGAAAGTGCTGATGCACCGACCGGGCGATGAGTTTCTGAATCTCACACCAAACACTTTGGAGAGACTTCTCTTTGACGATATCCCATATCTCAAAGTTGCTAAAGAAGAACACGATGCCTACGCTAATGCTCTACGTGCAGAAGGGGTTGAAGTCGTCTATTTAGTTGATTTAGTCGCAGAAGCTCTTGAGGCTGGCGGTCGCACGGTACGTAAGAAATTCCTCGAACAATATATCAAAGAAGCTGGCGTGACCTCCCCAAAAGTCGCCAAGCATTGTTTTGACTTTCTAAATAGCATCAAAGACACCAAAGACATGGTGCGTAAATGTATTGCCGGTATTGATATCTCAGAACTCAAAAAACTTGGCAAAGTCTCAGGTTTTTATGCCACTCGCGATACTGGCAAAATGATCATGGATCCAATCCCAAACATTTTGTTCCAACGTGACCCAATGGCCACAATCGGTCATGGTGCTACGTTACATAAAATGTGGGCAGTCACCAGAACGCGTGAATCAATCTTTGCGGAATATATTTTCAAATATCATCCATTCTACGATGATGTGAAATTATACTACAACCGCGAAGAACCATACTCTATTGAAGGTGGTGATATCCAAGTATTGTCTGACGAAGTAGTGGCGATTGGTATTTCGCAACGTACCGAACCAGATGCCATTGCAAATTTTGCTAAGAATTTGTTTAAAGACAAAAACAACAAATTCAAGTATGTACTCGCCATTGATATTCCAGACGAACGTTCATTTATGCACCTTGATACGGTGATGACACAAGTTGATGTGGATAAATTTGCTGTGCAAGACGCAATCATGGATATCTCGACCATTTACGAAATCACTGCCGGTCACGGTGGCGAAATTGAAATCGTGGAAATCCATCAGAATTTGCAAAAAGTCCTTGAAAAATATCTACATTTGAACAAGGTTGAACTCATCAAGTGCGGTAATGGCAAACGTATTGATGCTGAACGTGAGCAATGGAGTGATGGTGTGAACTTACTTTGCATTCGCCCTGGTGTGGTGATTGCCTATGACCGAAATTTTGTCACCAATCAAACTTTGAAAAAGCATGGTATTAAAGTGATCGAGATCCCAAGTTCAGAACTTTCGCGTGGTCGCGGCGGATCGCATTGTATGAGTATGGCATTAGTCCGGGAGG
>CAMJSX010000008.1 GCA_946408595.1 uncultured Candidatus Saccharibacteria bacterium
CTTTCGCGTGGTCGCGGCGGATCGCATTGTATGAGTATGGCATTAGTCCGGGAGGAAAAATAAAAGAAGGAGGAGCAAGCTGAAATTAGACACTTTAAAATTATTAACTTAAAAGGAAAAGGAAATGTTTAGAAAGAAAAATCGTAGCAAGAAACGCAGTCGAGCAATGCTTTCGGCATACTCGATCATTATGATTTTGATTATTTTGCTTGGTATTTTGTCACACGCATTACCAAAAGCAAAATATACACCAATAATTCCTGAAGAAGAAACGACTGGTGTAGAAGTTGAAGATAGCGCAGAGCTATTGGAAGAAGGCGACTCAGCCGAACCAGTAGTAGGCGAAAGAGCTGTTCCTAGCGAAGTTTCTTCAGAAGCCGAAAGTGAACTCACGGTAGGCGCCACTGAAGAAGAAGCTACTAGTGGCGGCGCAATCATGGAATCTACCGAAACCACTGACGTAAAGGAAACGTATGATTCCAAAGAAGCCTGTGAAGAAGAATACGGCGAAGACGGCTGTGTTATCGTAGACGGCTCCGGCGTAATCGGCGCAGAACTTTATCAAATATTGATTTCACCAATTCTTGGCTTTGCTGATGCAATCGACGTGTCAATCTTCATCATGATGCTCGGTGGGTTGCTCGCAGTCGTAGCTCGCACCAAAGCTCTTGAAACTGGGATTAGAATTCTCGTGCAAAAACTACATGGTAAAGAATATCTCTTGATACTTCTTCTCATGTTTATTTTCTCGGTACTTGGTACAACTTACGGCTTCCTCGAAGAAAGCGTAGGCTTCTACGTACTTATCGCCGCGACGATGTTCGCAGCAGGTATGGACCCACTCGTGGGTGTAGCCACCATCCTTCTCGGTGCCGGTTCTGGTGTACTTGGTTCCACCATCAACCCATTTGCTACTGGCGTAGCCTTGTCAGCAATGAAGGACGCCGGGATTGAATACAACCAAGGTACTATTATCTTGATTGCCGTTGTTTTGTGGTTGACCACGCTTGCAATTTCTGCCTTCTTCGTAGTGAAGTATGCTAAGAAAGTGCAACGTGATAAAGGTTCTACCTTCTTGTCACTTCGTGAACAAGCAGCAGCTGAAAAAGCTTATGGTAAGTATCTCAAATCACAAGACGAAAGCGATAAATTATCTGGTAAGCAAATCGCTACTCTCATTATCTTCGGAATCACCTTCCTAGTAATGATTGTCGGGTTCATCCCATGGGGCGAATTTGGTATCACCTTCTTTGATTCATGGACTGGCTGGCTCACGGGTTCATCACTCGGTAACTGGTGGTTCTACGAAGCAGCACTTTGGTTCTTACTATGCGCAATCCTCATTTCTATTGTCAACCGCCAAGGCGAACATGGTTTTGTGGATGCCTTCGTAGATGGTGCTGACGATATGATCGGTGTTATCCTGGTCATTGCAGTAGCACGCGGTGCATCAGTCTTGATGTCTCAAACCGTACTCGATAATTATATTATCTACAATGCTTCAAACTTCTTGGCAACCTTGCCAGAAATGGCCTTCGTGCCACTAAACTACATCTTGCATGTGGTCTTGTCAATCTTGGTGCCATCATCATCTGGTCTCGCCACGCTATCGACGCCAATTACCGCGCCGGTGGCCGCCAACCTTGGTTACAGCACCGATGTAGCAGCAATGACAATCGTTGCAGCAAACGGCTTAGTCAACTTGATTACACCAACTTGTGGTGCCATCATGGGTGGCCTTGCCCTTGCGAAAGTTGATTACGCTACTTGGTTTAAGTGGGGTATTCGCGTAGTAGCATGTATTGCGATAGTCAATATCGTAGTCCTCTGCTTGTTCTCATTGTAGAACTAGAAAAAATAGCCCTTCGGGGCTATTTTTTGTGCTATAATAAGCTTATGGAAAAATTATCGTATGATGGGCCGATAGTTTTAGCTATCTTAGATGGCGTGGGGCTCGCGCCAGATGCACCCGGCAATGCAGTGAGTAAAGCTCGCACGACATTTTTGGGTGAAGCTACTAGAAAATATTTACACGTAGCACTTGACGCTTCGGGTGAAGCAGTCGGTTTAATCCCCGGCCAAATGGGTAATTCCGAAGTCGGACACAACACCATGGGCGCCGGTAGAGCAATCAAACAAGACATTGCTAGAGTAAATGAAGCCTTCGCTTCTGGTGAAGTCTTCGAATCAGATGCTTGGAAAGGAGCAATCAAACGAGCCCTTGATAGCGACACCTTGCATTTTGCTGGTATTTTTTCCGATGGTGGCGTTCATAGCCACATATCCCATCTTGAACAAATGATTGAAAGAGCCTGTCGTGAAGGAGTCCGCAGAATTCGTGTTCATGCAGTTTTAGACGGACGCGATACTCCCCCACAATCTGAGCCAAAGTATATTCGAAGGTTTGAAGAATTTGTTAGAAAATTCCCAGATGTAGACATCAAAATTGCCGACGGTGGCGGCAGAATGGTTTTTGTTGCCGATCGTTACGAAAATGACTGGAACGTGGTGAAAAAAGGTTGGGATGCCATGGTAAATGGCGAAGCCGACTATTATTTCAAAACCCCAGAAGAGGCAATTACAATTTTAAGAAGAATTAACCCTAGTGTACAAGATCAAGATTTGCCACCATTTGTCATAGTGGATGAAAACGATATTCCAGTTGGTAAAATTGAAAAAGGTGACGCATTTATCTATTTCGATTTCAGAAAAGATCGTGCTATTGAAATTGCGCAAGCCTTTACTTATTGGGACTTTCCATATTTTGATCGTGGGAATTATCAACCGACCGATGTATTCTTCGCTGGTATGACGGAGTATAATTCGGACACGCATGTACCAGAGAATCGTTTAGTTGAACCAATTAAATTCGATGATACCTTGCATCAATTCTTGGGCGAGCGAGGCATTCCACAACTAGCAGTTAGCGAAACCGTAAAATTCGGCCATGTAACTTATTATTTTGACGGTAATAGTTACGAAAAACAACCAAACGAAGAATTTATCGAGATTGATTCTTATAAGGATCATCCGGCCGCCAGACCATGGATGAAATCAGCAGATATTGCAGACGCCGTGATAGAAAACCTAGATAATTATAAGTTTATAAGATTAAACTTCCCAAATGGTGATATTGTGGGGCACACAGCAGATATCAATGCCACCATCATAGGTATGGAAGCAGTTGATTTGAGTTTGGCCCGAATCGCCAAAAAAGTTGATGAACTCGGTGGAGCCTTAATTATCGTAGCCGACCATGGAAATGCGGAAGAATTGTTAGACGAAAATGGCAAGCCAAAAACTGCACATAGTTTGAACAAAGTTCCGTGCATTATTTATGACAACACGAAAAACCAATCAATCTACAAGCCAGCATCAATCAGCGAACCAGGACTAGCTAACCTTGCAGCGACTATTGCAACAATGCTAGGACAAGATGATTACCCAGCTAGCTGGGCTAAACCATTAATTACCACAGACCACGTCATTAGCGTGAACCCAACCCTCAACTGAACCACCATCTAAGTATTCGCCAGTAGTAGGAGCGACACGCACGGTCCCGCCTTTTTCAACAAAAGTTGCAAGTGGGTCGGTAGCCATATATTCCTGATCGAGTGGACCAAAATCATGTGATTTAACATACTCAACCATTTCCTGGAGAAGTTTTGGTGACATGATGTATTTCGACACGTGAACAAGGTTCGAAGTGACGTCTTCTAGTTTTGGCTTCTCAACAATTTTTGTAAGTTTGCCATCCTTAACATCAATCATGCCATATTTTACAACTTCTTCTTTTTTCACCTCAACACCTAGAATTGCAGATTCTTCAGGACTCTTCACCGCTTTCAAAAGTGATTCGGCAGCCGACTCTCCGTCTGGATTCCAAATAAAATCATCACCAAAGAAAACGAAGACTGGTTCGTCAATCTTATATTCCTCGACTACCATTGCAACTGGCACAGCAGTACCATATTTAGATGATGGATCTTGTGAAACATAATGAACTCTCACGTCATCAGGAAGAGTCTTGGCTTTTTCCAACTTATCTTCCTTACCACGATCAATAAGATATTGATTGAGTGCGAGGTTGTCTTTATAAAACTCGCGAACCTGGCAAGGCTCAACATTTGAAATCACAAAATAAATATCCTTTACGCCAGCCTTAACTAGTTCTTGGACTGAGTAATCTACTAGAGGGCGATTGCCAACTGGGAGCATAGATTTTTCAATAATTTTAGTGATTGGTAGTCGCCTAGTGCCCCAACCTGCGACTGGAATAATAGCTTTCGTAATCATAATAAAGTCATTATAACACAATTGTCTTTATATAATTTGCAAAAAGATTCCGCTTATGCTTTAATTTATAAAACGTTAGTGCTACAATGTCTTTAATAAAGCGAGGTAACCATGTTAAAAATTAAAGGGCAAAAAAAAGATCCGTCAGTTCCGCCAATCAGCGTATCGGCATTATTTGATTTGTCGAGCATCCGTCACAAAAAAGACGTCGTCGTCAACCAAAAAGAGTTTGATTTTACGCGCCGTGAATTAAAGCACGACCGCAAAGTCCTAGCGAAAGCTTTTTTGGCTCTAGGCGTGAAAAAAGGTGACATTATTACTGTAGCAACCGGTCGGTCAATGTATGACAATATTTTGATTTTTCTTGCAGCGAACAGAATTGGTGCAATCGTCTCGTTTTTGGACGAAAAAACACCACGTGATACCTTACTATTTTACCTCGACGAGTTTAAATCTCCACTCGCCATCACTTATAAATATAGTGACAGGAGAATTAAAGAATTGAAGCGTGACACCAAGTATGTTAAAAACGTGATTAATCTTGATGGCGCTTTAATTGACGAGGGTAATGTGGACGAAACCCAGACTGAGGTGATTGAAATGTCAGTGCTTGATCATATGTGGGTAAGAAAGCAAACTGTGCGCAAAATTGCCGAAGGGTATCATGGTCTAGTGCCAAGGCATACTTTTGCCAGCAATCGTGAAGCTTTGATTTCATTTACTTCCGGTTCAACCTCCGGACCAAAGCCAATGGTCTTTACCAACAAAAACCTTATCGCTTCAGCCATTTATTCCAAAGTAGCCTCCGACGTCAAAATGTGGGATAAAGAATTACACAGTTGGATGAGCTATGTGAAATTTGATTGTCCATACGGTTTGGTAGTTTCGGTGCTTGCCCCAATTTGTGGTGGTGGCGAGGTGGTTCTAACGCCAGACATTAATGATAATAACCTAGATTATTATATTGGCAAGAATCCAAATACAATATTTGGCATTCCACCACTGCTTGAAGCCATGCCAACTTTGAAAAAGAGCACAGATATTTCCGAGCTCAAAATGTTTGCCTCGGGTGGTGAACGTCTAGAGAAAAATGCCTCGCTCGCAGCACTAAAATTCTTCAAATCGCGTGGTGTTGATGTGAAAATCAGCAACGGCTATGGCGTCGGTGAAGCACTAGGTCTCATTTCAACGGCCGTAGGGAATCGAGCCTATAACCCTGACTCCGTTGGACAAATCCCAGCCGGCGTGCACGTAGCAGTTCTAGATGCTGAAACTGGCGAGGAGCTTGGTTTTGGAAAAACCGGCATCCTGTATGCCACCGGCAAGCATATTTTGAATCGCTATTATAATCGTCCAGAACTAAATGATGAAAAGATTTTAAAGATACGAGGGAAGAAGTATATTAAAACTGGTGACCTAGCCTATGTCTCAGAAACTGGTTTTATCACACTGGTTGGTCGCGCCACGTTCTTTATTAATAATCTTCCAGCAAAGATTTATTATGAAGTGGTGCGTGCGGCGATTGCCAAATCTGAGTTGGTGAAAAAATGCTATGTCGTCAAAGGCCCGGATAAAAAACTCAAACTTGCTTCCTATGCCTTTATTGTGCTAAATGATGGCGTGCCAAAAAACAATCAAACTCGTCGCGAAATTGTAAAGAAGTCGACAGAACCATTCAACCTAGGTAAAAGACGGATTACATTGAAATCTTATGAAATTCCACGAAAAGTAGTATTCCTAGATGATCTTCCATTAACGCGTGCCAACAAAACCGATTTTAGAAAACTTGAAAAAATGGCCAAGGAGATGGGGGAATAGTTCTAAACTATTGACTTTCTAGTCATTGATAGTTACAATACAATTATTATGGTCATGCATAAAAAACGTATATTTGGGATGTCCTTAACATCCTTTTTGTTATTTCTAACTTTTCTTTCTGGTCTAGCCTTAAGTACTCCTCGAGCTATGGCAACTCCTGCACTTGCTCCTGCTACAGACATTGTAGACGTCATTAATATCAACGTTCCCGTCTCCTGTTCTATGTCCGCCACTGGTAATACCTCACATAATGCTACTGTCCAGAATGGTGCTACAGTCAGTGATATCGGAACCACTAACATTAAAGTCATATGTAATGATAACTCAGGCTATGCTATCTATGCCATAGGCTATACTGATGATACCTATGGTAAAACAGTACTCACTAGTTCAACTCTCGGTTCTACTCACGATATCATTACATCATCTACTGTTACTACTGGTACCTCATCCTGGGCTATGAAACTAACAGCTACATCAGGAACCTATGCTCCTACTATTGTTACTGACTATGCATCCTATCATGCAGTACCAGCAGAATATACTAAAGTAGCTTATCTTACTTCTTCTACTGATACTGGCACTAATGCTACTGGTTCTAATCTCACTACTACCTATAGAACTTACATCTCCCAAACTCAGCCTGCAGGAACCTATGTAGGACAAGTGAAATATACTTTAGTCCATCCACATACTGCCCTTGCTCCAGTAGTCTGCCATCCAGAAGGTACTACCATTGCTACTATTTCTTGTATGCAAGATGTCAGTTCATCTAACGTAACTACTATTCTAGCCTCCATGACTGAAGGTCAACAATACACCTTAGCAGATTCTCGTGATAGTAAAGAATACAAAGTTGCAAAACTAAGAGACGGTAACCTTTGGATGACCCAGAACCTAGACCATGACATTGTCTCTACTTCTGGCTTCTATACTAACGAAAACACTGACATTGGTTACAACACCACTACTGGCGAATATGACACTGCTACTTGGACACCAAGCACTGCTACCTATACTTCTTCCAATCATACCTGGAACTATTCAGATTATACTCCGGAGTCCTATGATCCAGGCGACCTCTATTGGAATGGTACAAAAAGTGACTGGAACGACTGGGAAACCTACTATAATAGCTGTAACTGGAATGGTTCCACGCCAGTCTGTGACGAATCTCTTAACCCAATCTCTACCTACACTTCATCCACTGGCATTCCACAATACCATCTAGGAAACTATTATAACTGGACTGCCGCACTCGCCATGAATGATAGCTCATCAGATCCTACTTCGAATTCATTAATATTCATAGAACAATCCATCTGCCCATCTGGTTGGACTCTACCAAGAGCTGGTAGCGGCGACGATACCTTCTATGCTCTATTTAATGAATATGACTTTACTAATAGTAGTTACATAGACACAGACAATGATAACGCATATGATTTAGGCGAGGATGCTTTATGGACTAGCCCAATCTACTTCACTGCTAGCGGTGGCTACGATGGTAGTGCGCTAATAGTCGGGTTTGAAGGTGGACTCTGGCCCACAGTTACCAGCGATTCACTTAGCGCAGCAAGCGTGTACTTCTCCGTGGATGGTGAAAGCATCTCATCACTCTGGGGTACCGATCGTGGTTCCGGCGAACCTGTACGTTGTGTAGCTCGTCCGGTATCAGCTGATTATTTGTAGTCTGGTAGTGGCGGCTCTGGCTATATCGACGATGTTTAGTAGTCATATAGTCCTTCATTATGTTTACCATCATCCCGCCTAGGCTTATCCTAAAAACTCGTGTTTTAATCTCGTAATCAGATTCGGTTCCAAAACAAAAAAGATTACCATTCGCATTGAATGGTAATCACTTCAATAACCAAGTAAGTTTCTAGAGCTTACTTCCTACCACCATTTTACAATGGTGGTAGGGTCCAGTCAAACTTTCCTCTAGTATATGTTATTATTTGTTTTCTGTGGTATAATCTAACCATAAGCATTTTTTTGAAAGGAAAACAAAATGGATCCAAATAACATGAATGCGACTGGCATGCCGAGCCGACCAAGCGCGCCGAGCCAGCCAGCAGCACCAACCTTTAATGAGGCACCGGCGAATCCATCTCCGCTATGCGCTCCAGCCAAAAAATCAGGTAAAGGCACACTCTACGGCATGATTATTTTTGCGGTTTTGGCGGTCCTGGGTATTGGTTTTAGCGTTTATTTAATGATGGATAGTAACACCCTAAAAACAAACTATGAGACTCAAATTTCAAATCTAAAAAAGCAAAACAGCGACTTATTAAATAGAATAGCTGAGCTCGAAGGCTACAGTGGAGATGAAGAAGAAGTCGACCAAACTAATTATCTCACGGTTGAAGAATGGGGCCTCAAAGTTGAAATCGGTAGCGATATCAAAATATTAAGCATGAATTTGAGCAGTAACGATGATTTTGATGCAGTATATATTAAAGCAATCAGTAGTGGTCTAGTTGAAACAATAACGAGTATGGACTCTTCTATAACTGGAAATATCCCAGGGAACTTTTTGGCCAGGAGCAAAAATTCTACCATCGACCCATTTTCTACAGGTGTAAAAATATCTCCAGTTTACAACGACGGTGAGTATAATTACTTTGTCTATCAACCAACAGGGTATGTACTGGAAGGACTTGAGCAATATGCCGAACAAATCACCGATACTTACAATGTAGTATATAGTTTTCTAAATAATCAAAATAACTATTCAAAGGCCTAAAAAGAAAGGACAAAAATGGATTCAAACAATGTAGCAGGGATGCCAAATCCACAAAATCAACCAGTAAACCCGCCAGTAGAGCCAAACCCAGTGGAGCAAGCTTTAGCAGAAGAACCAGCTCCTGCACCGGTACCAATGGGTGCGCCAGTAAAGAAATCTGGCAAGGGTGCAATTTATGGTATGATTTTCTTTGCGATTCTCGCCATTGCTGGTATTGGTTTTGGTGTTTATATGATGATGGAAAACAATAACCAAAAATCAAGCTACGAAAGCCAAATTACCAATTTGAAAAAACAAAACAATGAGTTGCTAGATAAATTAGCAGGAGATGATGGTGGCTCAGAAGAAGGTACGAAGCCTGAGTTAAATGGTGATATTGCCCTAGATCTACTAAGAAAGAAGGCCCAGAATTTTGGCATAGCATATGCAAATGTATATGCAAAATATAATGGTACAGACAAAGTAGCGTATTGGGTAAAATACTACCCAACACATGTTCAAAATGTAGAAGTAATGACTGCAAACGATATTATTTTTACATTGAACGACAATGGTGAATGGGAGTTTGAACTACCAGGGTTCACTGGTTATGGCCCAGAATTAACTGAACAATATACTGTATTAAGACAAGAATAAAGTCTGCAAAACGATTGTAAATTAGCACTCTTGACATGTGAGTGCTAATTTGTTATGCTGTAATTACTATGCAAGAAGAATTTAGTGAAATCATGAGGAATTTGTCGGAGAATGCGAGATTTGCGCTCCAAAAGGCAGATTATTATAGCAAGAGGTACAACAACGGTTACATGGGCACGGAGCACTTGCTACTTGGTGTGCTATCGATTGATGTTTCAACTGGCGCGAAGATGCTCCGCGAAAATGGCGCCACGCTAGAAGAAGTAGAAAAAGCCTTGAATAAAGTCGCGGTTGAGGTACCAGGTTCTGATATGGCGATGATGTCGCTTTCCGAAGCCGTCATCCTCACCCTCCGTATGGCGCAAAACTACGTTCGCGAGCAAGGGCTTTCGGTAATCGGCACCGAGCATATATTATATGCGCTACTTTCTCAGCCAAATTCACGAGCGTCATTGATTCTCCAGGGTCTCAACATTGATGCTGAAAAAATCATGAACGAAGTCGAAGCCTTAGTTGAAGAACAAACTAAAGACGAAAAATTAAAAGCCGAAAAAGCCAAATACATGAAAGGCTCTTCACTTAGATTCTTAAAAAAATACGGTAAGGATCTAACCGAAGAAGCCAGAGCCGGCAAATTAGACACCGTCATCGGTCGTGAAAACGAAATCGAACGCGTAGTGACAGTTTTATCACGTCGTACCAAATCTAACCCGGTACTAATCGGCGAAGCTGGCGTCGGCAAAACCGCCATCGTGGAAGGTCTTGCTACCCGAATTGTTAAAAACGAAGTCCCAGGCAATCTCATCGGCAAGCACATTTACCAAGTTGATTTATCCTCCGTGGTTGCCGGCACGAAATTCCGCGGCGAATTTGAAGAACGCATCAAAGGCATCATTGACGAAGCGACTGGCGATGATTCAATTTTACTATTCATTGACGAAATTCATTTACTTTGCGGCGCTGGAAGTTCCGAAGGCTCAATGGACGCGGCCAACATTTTAAAGCCAGCCCTCGCCCGAAACTCCATCAATCTTATCGGTGCCACCACTCTCGACGAATACCGCAAAACCATTGAAAAAGACAAAGCTCTGTCCCGTCGTTTCCAAACCGTGATGGTAGAAGAACCGTCGGCGGCAGTTACTCTGCGTATTCTAAAAGGCATCAAAAAGCATTACGAAAATCACCACGGCGTAGTCATTCCGGATTCGATTCTAGAAACAGCCATCAATATGTCGCAACGCTACATCAATGATCGTTTTATGCCAGACAAAGTAATTGATATCATCGACGAAGCTTCGGCCATTTGCAAAGTCGCGGCAGACAAAAAAGGTGGCGGCAAATATAAGAAAATGAAAATTGAAAAGTCACAGCTCGAAGACAAAATCACCGAAGCTGCCGAAAAAGAAGATTACGAAAAAGCCGCCGAGTACAAAACCGAGCTAGCCAAACTTGAGCAGGAAATCAAGAAGCTCGAAAAAGCTGGCGTCAAAGAAACCGAAAATCCGAAACTCACCGAGGAAAATCTCGCTACCGCTGTATCGCTAAAAACCGGCATCCCGGTTTCCAAAGTCCACGGTTCCGAAATGAAAATGTTAATGGAGCTCGAAGACCACATCAAAGAATCCATCATCGGCCAAGACGATGCCGTAAAAGCCGTAGCGAAAGCTATCCGCCGCGGTCGTTCTGGCATCGCCGACCCGCGTCGTCCAATCGGTTCATTCCTCTTCATGGGTCCGACCGGCGTCGGCAAAACTGAATTAGCCCGCGTCATTGCGCGCGAAGTTTTTGGCGGCGAAAACGCCTTAGTCAAAATTGACATGAGCGAGTTTGGCGAAAAGCATAACGTTTCTCGTTTAGTCGGTGCACCAGCCGGTTACGTCGGCTACGACGATGGTGGCAAATTAACAGAAGCAGTTCGCAGAAAACCATATTCAGTTATACTCTTTGATGAAATTGAAAAAGCTCATCCAGATGTTTTCAACCTCCTCCTCCAAATTTTGGAAGACGGCGTTTTGACCGACGGCCAAGGCAATAAAATTAAATTCAACAATACCATCGTCATCCTTACTTCAAATCTCGGCTCGGCAGACATGTATCGCGAATCAGAACTCGGCTTCACTGCCAAAACACCAAAAGACAAAAAGGCCCTACAAGAAGAATACGAAGAAAACAAATCCTACGCCATGAAGGCCTTGAAAAAAGTCATGCGCCCGGAACTCATCAACCGCTTAGACGACATCGAAGTCTTCCATGCCCTCACCAAAAAAGACGTTGAGAAGATTTTTGACAATCTCATTAACGATTTAAGAAAACGTCTCGCCACTAAAGGCATCGGCATTAAAATTGACGACAAAGCCAAAGCTCATTTAATCAAAGAAGGTTACGATCCGAAGAATGGCGCTCGTCCACTGCGTCGTAAAATCGAAGACGAAGTCGAATCATTACTCTCCGAAGAAATCATTTCCGGCAAACTCAAAAAAGGCGATATTCCAACTTTGAAATTAGTTAACAAGCAACTTAAATTAGTAAAGGAGTAAATATGACAAAAAACTATTTAGTACCAACCGTCATTGAAGAAACCAACAAAGGCGAGAGAGCCTATGACATCTATTCAAGGCTCTTAAATGACCGAATTGTGTTTGTGGGCGAAGATATCAATCCACACACTGCAAATCTTGTAGTAGCGCAGTTATTATACCTCGCACACGAAGATCCTAAAAAACCAATCAAGCTTTATATCAACTCACCTGGCGGTTCAGTCTATGACGGCCTTGCGATTATTGACACGATGAATTATATTGAGCCAGATGTAGAAACCATTGGCATCGGTTTACAAGCTTCAATGGGAGCCATGTTACTTTCGTCTGGTGCGAAAGGCAAAAGATATTGTCTTCCAAATGCGCGAATTATGATTCATCAACCATCGTCCGGCACAGAAGGTAAAATTACCGATCAGGAAATTATGCTTAGAGAAGGCGTATTCTTGAAAAAACGTTTGGCAGAAATCTTTGCGAAGAACACGGGTAAGAGCCTAGAGCAAGTAGAAAAAGATATGGACCGCGACAATTGGATGAGCGCCGAAGAAGCCAAAAAATACGGAATTATCGACGAAATAATCAAGTAAATCACCAGATTCACAAGTTCTTGACCTTTTTAAATAATACAATTATACTTAAGGTATGAAAAAGAAGAAAACTGGATTTATTATTAGCCTGTCAATATTATTTGTGGCATTGGCTACGATGGGGGGACTAATTGGGGGGGTAAAAGGCGCCGTTGACGATCTCGAAGTTGCGCTAAACGAAAACACTGCTAACGCGATTCTCGCAAGTGCAGAAGTCAAAAATGATACAGTAGCATCTGTGCCAATTCTTTATTACGATCAGGTGATGGATGATTGTATCAATTTATATGATATTGAAAAAATGCCTCTAGTTAAAACAAGGCAATTTGAATGGGAAAGCTGTGGTTATCACGAATCAAGTCTCGAAAGTGGCTTAGTAGAATCCGTATTGGACACCAATTTCTTGCCTAAGAGTCAAGGTGGCGAACTGCTTTCAAACAGAGGAACAAGTGGCGACAGTTTTGAAAGATGGTTTAATCAAGTAGAAGGCAAAAGCAAAAGTTATGCAGGGATTATTAACCTGACCTACGACGATAAAATTGCCAGCTTTGGTTATAGAAACGAAGAGTTCTATCCATTGGACGAAATCGATCCAGCAAGTGAAGAAAGCGTCAATAGTGATGGCCATAACCATCTATTCACTTTAAGCCTAGGTATTCCATTTAGAGTACTAGCAGATGGCAGAGAAGAGTTTTCAATTGATGCAGATGACGACACGTGGGTATTTGTTGGTGATACTCTAGTGCTTGATATGGGTGGCGTACATGACGCAATCGTAGGTAGATTTAGAATTAATGAAGCAGGTGAAATCTACTCAGCAGTGGGTAATATTGAATTAGCATATTCAGGAGTAACTTTAAACTCTGGAAGCGGCTCCATCATTAGAATTTTCCACGCAGACAGAAATAGTAAAAGCTCCTTGTTTGGCATCAGAATGGCAAACATGGTACCGAACGTTATGAACACAACTTTAGCTCAAAACGAAGGTGAGGTTGAAGTCGCTTATGACCCATCCAATCCGTCTTATGTCGCTCCACTTGGCGAGAGCCTAGCAGTTGGACCAGACAATCGTCAATCTCTAATGACCATTATTATTATTCAAGTTGTAACATTGGGTGCGATGGGCGCTCTAGTAGTAGTTTCTATTTCCGTGGCTTACCGATATTCGCGTCGCGACCATAATCAGGCAGAATAATCTTCACTTTTTCACCATGATGATTATATAGCGGGATGTTTAATTCTGATGCAAGAGTGTTGACTACCGCTGCACCAATACGTAGACCAGTAAAAGAACCAGGACCCGACATAAAAGTTATTTCAGAAATATCTTGCCAATCGTTATTATTTTCCTGCAATTTATCATGGATGTATTGCAATAGTTTTTCAGCAAGATCATGACCAGACTCCCATTGGTATTCCTTGTCATCTAGTTTCAAAACAGTAGTTGGTGTACTAGTATCTAAGTATAATTTCATAAAATAGTCACCTCGCGAGTATTGTCATCATTGTATTCAATCAATATTTTGGTATGTTTTTCTGGCAAAACATCAGAAACTTCCTCACCCCATTCAATTATCACGATATTTCTCTGGTTGTTTAAGTTTTCAGCCAGGTCATCAACCATCAAACCAGGATTTGAAAGACGATAAAAATCATAGTGAACAAGCGAACGTCCGTCAGGAAGAGCATAAACCTTAGAAATAGTAAAACTCGGGCTGGTCACTTCTTGTTTAACGCCAAGCCCCTCAGCAAGACCACGCACAAAAGTAGTCTTCCCGGCACCAACATCGCCAACGAGCTCTATTACACTGGCATGATCTGCCTGGAGTAATGACTTGGCGAAGCTCTTGCCGAAGTCCAGCATTTCTTGTTCTGAAGCGATTTTCATTGTATAATTATACCATGAATATCTATATTTCAGGTATATCTGGCACCGGGATGGGACCCCTAGCCTTAATGGCAAAAGCCGCTGGGTTTAATGTCTGCGGCTCAGATAAGGTCGCAGGAGCAATTCTGCCAGAACTTCAAAAAGCCGGAATTGAAGTATTTATTGGTGAACAAGATGGGGAGTTTTTGAAATCAAAACTAGACGGACTAGATTGGTTTTGCTATACGTCAGCACTACCTTCCGACCATCCAGAACTCGCATTAGCCAAGAATTCAGGTATCAAATGCACCAAACGAGATGATCTTACGGCGTTTTTAGTTTCTGAGCTCGGGCTCAAAATGGTGGCGGTGGCGGGGACGCATGGTAAGACTACGACTACCTCGATGATTATTTGGGTGGCTTTGAAGTTAGGTCTTCCAGTGTCTTATATTGTGGGAACGACTTTAGGATTTGCGGCTTCTGGAACTTATCACGTGGGTGATAAATTCTTTATTTATGAGGCGGATGAATATGATCGGAATTTTTTGAAGTATCATCCGTGGCTTTCGGTGATCACGACAGTATCGTATGATCATGCGGATATTTATCCTTCGCGCGAAGATTACGTATCGGCGTTTGAGCAATTTAAGAGCCAGTCGGAAATGGTGATTGAAGAACCTTCGGTCTCATTAGAAAAGTTCAAACTAGCTGGTGAGGCGAGGCGTTATGATGCGGCATTAGCGTATGAAGCGATTCTTAAAATGGTGCCGGAAGTTGACGATGAAAAGGTTACGGAATTACTAAATGATTTTCCGGGTGTAGGGAGAAGATTTGAAAGACTTACGGATGGAATTTACACTGATTATGCACATCATCCAGAAGAGATAGAGGCGACGATTGATGTGGCTTTAGACGAGGCGAAGTTGCGCGGTTATAAGGGTGTGGCGGTAGTTTATCAACCACACCAAAATGTGCGCCAACATGAAGTGCGTGGCGAATATACAAATACATTTAGAAAGGCTGATAAAGTTTTGTGGTTGCCGACATATTTAGTGCGGGAAGATCCAGACCTTAAAGTTTTGACACCAGAAGAATTATTTGCAGGAATTGATGGTGCGGAAGCGGTGGAGCTTGATGACGAGTTATTTTCTAGAATTGTGGCGCTTCGAGATGATGGATATTTGGTGATTCTGATGACGGCTGGCCCGGCGGATGGGTGGTTGAGAAAAAAGCTTGATTAATCATTTATAGAAAATTGTTTTTTAGCAACGCTTATGCTAATATAATAGTATGGTTGGTAAAAGCAGTAACAATAAAAAAATAGTTTTAATTTTGGTGGTTCTTGCACTTCTTGTGGTGGCACTTGTGGTGGGGGTGATTGTGGCAAATGTTATGCATAGAGAAGATAATAGCGAAGAATATAGAAGATACTATGAAAAAGTCGAGATGAATAATGTAGGTATGGACGATTGTAATGCTATCCAGTCTGCTTATGAAAGTGGGGTAATTAATTTAGAAATGGCCGATGACCTATATGAAAATTTGTATGATAAAAATGAAAATGATGATTATAAAATATATTTGACTCTTTGTTATGCTTATTATATGTATGAAAAAGGTGGCGATCCAATAATTGCTGCTGACCGAGTGGAAAAAGTTTGGCCGTTAATAGAGGATAACGAAGATAAGATTAGTTATTATGGCGAGATGATTGAGTTTTATAGCGCAGTAGACGATACTGAAAAAGTTGACTATTATCAACAACTACAGGAAGAGTTGTTGCCTGTAGTTTATGGTGAAGAAATAATGGAAGATGATGGAGGTGATGATGAATAAAAAAATTTGGATGCCTGCGTTTTGCATCACTATGCTGTTGGGTTTTTTTGTTGTTTTTCACCCAGTTTATGCCGACGGTGGGTGGATTAGCCCTGGTGGGGGTGCTGGTGGTGGTGGTGGAAATATTACACCGTGCAATCCGACGACTCAAGATTGTAGCTGTAAGTTTAGTTATACTCAAATATGTTATAATGGTTGGTCATGGATTTTTTATGAATATGTTGGTGGCGAAGAGATGGCTGGGCAGAAAATTGAATTCCGGCCCAATGGGCAACATCCCTGGAATTCTTCCGCGCAACATCCTTACTATGGGGTCACAGATTCTTCTATTAGTGGAGTATGTGCTGACCCGAATAAAAGTGGATCTGGTTTTTGGCATTTAGGGAGAAATGCAATTAGTCATTATGGGACGACTTCCAATGGAAAAAAGGATGGTGCTACAGCCTTTAACAGTTATTGGGTGGAAGAGGTATTGAATTTGTACACTTTGGCTGATCAATATAGAACTCCGAACGGCAAGCATAATAATAAGGATCCGTATAGATTTTTAATAGGATATAATAAAACTGGCCATATGGCTACATTTGACGGAAACATTCTTACTCAAAAAGGATACTGGCATTTAGAAATGGTTCCATTAGCCTCTAAATTAAAGGGGGAAGGTATTGATAATACACCGCAAACTCTTTATGTAAAGAAAAATGGTGAATGGAAAAAAATGTACCAAGCTTCGAAGAGCGCAAGCTCAAGGGATGTATTGGATGAATTTGCCGATGCTTACTATTCTTTATATAAGGAAGATTATGACAAAACGCAAGGGTTTCCGAGCAATCTTTACGCGTTTTGTTATTGGAATGATAAATATGTATTAACCGCAAAATCTGTCGACGTGAATGGTAATTCTCTTGCAAGGGTATCTGGGCTTGAAGATAGAAAGAGCCCTGAAACAAAAGAGAATCAGGCGGCTTCGGTGACACATGGTTCAAACAGTCGATATATCTTTTTAGGATGGAAGGCGGTAGCGAGTACAGACATCTTTTTATCCACGGAAGATACTTATACTATTGCAGAAATTAAGCAAGATACAACTGTTTACGCAGTCTATCGCGAGAAGAGTAGTTTCGAGGGGCAGATCAAGGTAACGAGTGGCAGTGCAGAATCGTCAGTAGGCTATACTTCGGAAAATGGAAAGAGTACCACTCTTAATATTCAAGATTGCGATGCGGTGAATGGTTGCAAGGTGACATTTGGTCATAATTTGAAGAGAGATTATGGTGATGATGATACGACTTATGTGATTTCGAGAACTGGCGTGGATCCGAAAGATGTTCTCGTTAGTGGGACGGAGAATTTCAAAAATGATAGCAATCAAGTCGTAAATCCTCGTCGTGTCTATACAGATACAGTTACTATGAGGCCGGGGCAAAAGGTTTGTGAGACACTTAGCTTTAATACTAATGATAAAAGCGAAGCTGCAAAAACAGTTAAAGTTACAGCTTGCGCCGTGGCGACTGGAACTGTAAAAACTTCTTTAGATATTAACGTGCTTAATAAAGATGTGGCTAAATATAGTTCGTATCAAAAAGAAATCTATGCTAAGCCGGGTGATGGGATAAACTTTAAAGTAGATTATAACCCTGGTTCGCAATATGCTTTCAGCATCGTGGGAAGTCAGTTATCAGATTGGAAAAATGCGTTTAATGTGTCTAGTGCTTTGTCGTCTGGTACAAAAATTGCCGAATTAACCAATGACCATATATATAATAATGGTGATAGCAATAAAAAAGAAGTGTTGTTGCCAGGGAATAATAATTATCATACGGTACAGATGGCCTACGTCGGTAATACTATAACTGGTACCGCTTCGACTAATACAAATAACAATATTAAAACTACACCGAGTGAAGTTGTGTTTAATAATGAGAGTGCGAATATTAAGACCGATTCACTAACTAGTGCAGCAAAAGTAAGTGTACCATATAACTTTAATACAGCCGTGACAATTACCAGTGACGAAAATAGTGTGGCTACTGCCGGTAGTAATAAGAATGTGAACTATGAAATCAAAATTGAGCCAAAGAAAAATTCAGAGACTACTAATGGCGGAGATGAAGAGGCATATACTACTGTCGTGAGAAATGCTAAAAGTAGATTGATTACTTATAGTGTCGGTGCAAGTGGCAGCTCGCTTAGAGGTGGGGATTACGGAGCAGATGACTTATGTGGTTATTTTGCGGGAGTATCAAATTGTAAAGTCGAAGATTCCGAGAAGAGCTACTCGCAAATAGATGTTAATTTGGAAAGTGGAGGCACGGTTAATAATAGTTCTACGATTGTTATTGCTGATATAGATGCCGGAGCAAAGATTTGTGCGGCGGCGGCTTTCTATCCAGCACATAGTGGTGCGGATACGAATTTGGATGCTAAAGGTAGTAACACATGGCGCATCTCCGATTCCGTCTGTTTCACCATTGGTAAGAAACCAACCTTCCAAGTTTGGGGTGGTAGCTTGTATGGCGGAGAAGATGTCATAGCTTCCTCTACAGCAAAGAATAACCTCTCACTCCCATCTGGCAATATTACACTAGAAAACAGTGTTGTAGTCTTTAGCTCCTGGGTAGAACAAATTGTAGTTGCTAAGGGCAAAGTTGATAAATTAGCTTCTGGTGCTTCTACTGGTTTGACCACTAAGAATGCAGCCGAAGGCGGTAGCCTAGAAAGTAGAGAAGACTTCTGCAAATATCGCGTTCCATTTAGTATCGCCAATCATGGTGGGGACATCTGTCCAAACAGATCACTAACTGGTTATTCCGGCGTTGTTCTCAAGAGCAGCAAAGAAGCACTCGCTAAGATAGTCCCAGACGACGCCACACATATAGACGCCACACATATAAATAGTGGTACCTATTATAGTGGCAATGGCGACCTCTGGGGCACTAACACCATCAATGTGTCAGAAGACATTTACATTAATGGTAATATCATCTATCACAATGGCCCATATACTACTCTCAGTGAAATACCAAAGATGATTATCTATACCACTAAAGACATTCATGTAGCCTGTGGTGTCACTAGGGTAGATGCCGTATTATTAGCCGGTGGCACAGTATATACTTGTGATTCCTATGGTGGAAGAGATAGTACTGAAAGAGCCAACATAGACTCAAGAGCAGGCCAACTCACTATCAATGGTGCCATCCTAACTAAAGGTCTAGAGCTAGGTAGAACCTATGGTATGGGTACTGGTATTTACTCCAAGATCCCAGCCGAAATCATCAACTATGATTCTTCCATCATCCTTTGGGCTAAGGATAATACCGATACAGAAGACTTTGGTAAAATGCACCAAGTCTATCAACATGATGTAGCACCAAGATATTAGTATGATATAATTGGGGGTATGAAAGCGAGGAGCCAATTTGTTTGCCAGCAGTGTGGTGCGGCATATGCTAAATGGGTAGGGCAATGTACGAATTGCCATACTTGGAATTCTTTGGTGGAACAAATTGTCGAACTAGAATCCAATAAAAAAACCGCAATTGAAAAAGGCAGAGTAAGTGGTAAAAAATTAAGTTTTGTTAAATTAAAATCCGTAACGCCATCCGACGCCAAGGCAAGGCTTCTTACGGGCTTCAAAGATTTAGACATAGTTCTTGGTGGCGGGATTTTAATGGGCTCAGTGTCACTGCTAGCTGGCCAACCTGGGATAGGTAAATCCACGCTTCTGATGCAAATCTGTGCGGAAGTCGCCAAAAACCACAACGTATTATACGTATCTGGTGAGGAATCGGCAGGACAAGTCAAACTCCGCGCAGAAAGATTGGGCGCGGATTCTGAAAAACTTAGTTTTGCTGCCTCAACTTCAGGAAATGATATCGCTAAAACCATTGAATCAGGCGAGTTTAATCTTGTAATAGTAGATTCCATTCAAACTCTCGCTATGGATGAAATCTCTTCGGCACCGGGCACCGTTTCCCAGGTGACCAATTGTGGCAATTTAATTATCCGGGCTGCCAAGCAGACTGACACAGCGGTAGTTATTGTGGGCCACGTCACCAAAGAGGGAACCCTAGCTGGCCCGAAAGTTCTAGAACATTTAGTCGACGTCGTACTAAATTTTGAAGGCGATCGATATGGCGGGTTTAAGACCGTGAGGGCCATAAAAAATCGTTTTGGTTCGACCAACGAAGTTGCAATCTTTGAAATGATTTCGTCAGGACTAAAAGAAGTCCAAAATCCATCAGCGGCCCTCCTAGCAGAAAGAACTAATACAGACGGCTCCATCATTCTGGCCACCCTAGAGGGGAATCGCCCGATTCTAGTAGAAATTCAAGCCCTTGCCACACCGTCAAATTTCGGTTATCCAAAACGTACCGCGTCTGGCTTCGATATCAACCGGTTAAACCTATTAATCGCCGTATTAGAGCGACGCACCAAACTAAAGCTTTCCGATAAAGACATTTTCATCAATGTGGTCGGCGGTATGAAAATCCAAGATTCCGCTGCGGATTTGGCGGTTTGTATGGCTATCGCCTCGGCAGTGGCCGGAAGGAAACTTAGTGAAGAATATGTGGTATTTGGTGAAGTCGGCCTCGGCGGTGAAATTCGTTCAGCCTTCCGAGCAGACCAGAGAATCGCCGAAGCCAAAAAACTCGGCTTCAAACACGCCATCGGCCCTGCTACAGTCCATAATAAATTTGTGGTGCCAGTCAAAGATCTCCGTGAAACTTTAATTAGGTACGTCAAATGAAAATTTTAGGCATTGACCCTGGGCTTGGCAGATGTGGATTCGGGCTGATTGAGACGACCACGCGCACTGGCGCGAAGGCCCTAGACTACGGCGTAGTAACCACAACGGTTGACGCGCCACTCCCTAGCCGTTTAAAGGAGCTTCATGACTCCTTAACCGAAGTTTTTGACCAAACCAAACCTGATTTAGTGGCGGTAGAAAAACTGTTTTTTGCCAAAAACATTACCACCGGTATTGCCGTGGCAGAAGCTAGAGGTATTGTTCTTCTCGTGGCCGAGCAAAAGAATGTCAAAGTTTACGAATATACTCCAAACGAAATCAAAAAGAGCCTCACTGGCTACGGCGCCGCCAATAAAACTCAAATGCAGGAAATGGTGCGGGTGCATCTAGGATTAGAAAAGAAGCCAAAACCGGACGATGCGGCGGATGCGCTGGCGGCGGCGATTACCTGTGCCTTTTTGTATCAAACGAGTGAAGAAGAGAAATACAAGTTTTCGAACTCAAGAAAAAAGAGCTAGTTTTTTAAAGCTTATGCTATAATTTATATTATGAGGGTTAATATACGTTTATCTATAGTATTAAGTTTAATGGGTTTTTCTGTTTTATCTTTTCTTCTTTTATCCTCTTCTGTCTTAGCAGATAGTGCAGTTACTACTACCACCATTAGTATTGCAGAATCCTGTACCATGTCCGGTACTACTAACACTGCCCATACAGCAGATTTAGTCAACGGTACCTACTCCGGCACCAACTATCCCACTGGTATTGGCCAAACCACCCTCAAAGTCTTCTGTAATGATAATAATGGCTTTGCTATATATGCTATAGGCTATACTAATGACGAGTATGGTAATAATAAACTCCACTGGAGCGGAGCAACTAGCACTAGCGACACTACTAATGACATTAATACTGGCATTTATTCATCCGGAGCCACTACTTCTTCTTGGTCTATGAAACTAGCAGCTATGTCAGGTACTTATGCTGCTACCATTGATGATGGAGTATCAGCTAATAATAACAGTACTGATAACTTTACTAACTGGCACATAGTACCTACCGAATATAAACGTGTAGCATATAGAACATCCGGTACTGACTTAAATACTAATAATAATGGTACTGGCTCTTCTATTACTACTACTTATGATGCCTATGTCTCCGCTACTCAACCTGCTGGTACATATACTGGACAAGTGAAATACACATTAGTTCATCCAAATAAGAGTGATCAGTCTAATAAGCCAGTAAGACCACTAAGAACTGGTGAATGCCCAAATAATTACATTTGTTATGCTCCAAACGCTGATGATGTAGAAGGAGATATGAGTTCACTAGGTTATACCGAGGCTCTTCATGCCGCTTCACCAAAAGCGGGCAGACAATCTGCCTCCGCTAACCCTACTGTCACCCTTCGTGCCCCCAACTTCAAACGTGAAGGCTACGGCTTTGCTGGCTGGAGTACTGCTTATGACGCTACTACTGCTACTAATCCAGTTATTTATGGTCCAAATGAAACCATCTCCACTAATCCACAAGATGCCCGTGGTCTAGATGTCTCAGGCGGTGCAGTTCTATACCCAGTCTGGATTGCTAAAGAAACTAATGTTACTATGCAAACCTTTAACTCTACTAATTATTCAGCCTACACTTCAGCTCCAAATGGTACCGTAATTGCACTAGAAGACGAACGAGACCATGATGTCTACGCTGTAGCGAAATTAGCTGATGGTAACTGGTGGATGATAGAAAACTTAAGACTTGATGATTCCGCTACTCTCACCACAACAAATACTCATAACCCACTACATGATACAAACAATATTGTTACATTAAAGACGGATTATGCTAATAATACTATAGAAAACCATCTAGCCGCTTCAAATAATACTTGGTGTGATAACTATAGCGCCGATTGCTATGACCAAACTATGCTAAATACCAATAATACTAGATTATCAGACTCTAGCCTCACTGCAAGCTATAGTGCCAATAACGCCACTTCTAAATGGTATAGTTATGGTAACTACTACAACTGGTATTCTGCTACAGCTGGTAATGGTACTTATAGCTTTAATACCAACAATAATTCAGTTAATGGTGATCTTTGCCCAGCTGGTTGGCATTTACCAAAAGGTGGTGATAAGAACAATACAGCAAATAGTGAATTCTGGGCTCTTGGTGTAGCTATTGTAGGTACAGAACCAGCTAACACTTCAGACCAAACCCGGCCATATTATACAGGAACCCCAGAAGGCACTAATGCTTCTAACGCCATAAGAGCCTATCCAAACAACTTTGTTTACTCCGGGTACTGGGATAGTGCCCAGGCGTGCAATCGTAGCAGCAACGGCATCTATTGGTCATCGTCCGCTAACAATAGTAGCGTCGCCCACAGCCTGCTCTTAGACAGTAGCAACGTCTACCCCGGGGCGAATAGCTACTACAAGTACACCGGGTACTCAGTCCGCTGCGTAGCTGGTTCTTAGCTTTAAGATTTGTTTCTTTTCAGAGCCCCAAAAATCATTCCGCCTAGGCTTAACTTAATTTCTTATGCAACTGAGATGATGATAAAATGCAAACTTAATATTGATTATTTATATTGCGGGGTGTTTTAAAGAGTGTTAGAATTAAAGACAAATGATAGCACACATTAGAGGTAAAATTACAGAGAAGTTTGGTAACTCCTTAATTATTGATGTAAATGGGGTTGGTTATGAGGTGACGGTGCCAGCGCCGGATTTTGAGGCAGTACATCTTGATGAAGAACGGAAGTTTTACACTTATCATGCGATACGGGAAAATGCGGAGGATTTGTACGGGTTTTCAACTTTGGCAGCAAAGAAGATTTTTGAGCTTTTGATTTCGGTACAAGGGGTTGGCCCGAAGGCAGCGATAGCGATTTTATCACTAGCCGAAGCCGAAGAAGTAAGAAACGCCATCGCCAATGCTGATACAGCGTTTATTTCCAAAGCCTCCGGCGTAGGTAAAAAATCCGCCGAAAGGGTCATTGTTGATTTACGCGACAAAGTCGGCACTCCGTCTCACTATGGCGCCACAGAAGCAAAATTTACCAAGAAAACCGACGAGCCAGACGAGGCCTTGGATGCCTTAATTGCCCTAGGCTTCCCTTTGAAAGAAGCCACCGCCGCGCTCGAAAAAGTCGACCCTAATCTGCCAGTAGAAGAGCGGGTGAGATTGGCACTCAAAAACTCTTGATATTTTAGAGTAAGTATGGTAAAATAACTGGTAATTGTCTAATATAAAAGGTAAAATATGAGTTTTTCGATTTTAAAGCAAATTGGTGACGCCCAAAAGAAGAAAGCTGTGGTGGACGTCCGCTCTGGTGACACCGTAAAGGTGACTCAGAAAATTAAGGAAGGTGGCAAGTTCCGTCTACAGGTTTTTGAAGGTGTAGTGATTCGCGTAGATCGCAAAGAATCTCACACGGCTCGCATCGTCGTGCGCAAGGTGACTTCTGGTGTTGGTGTGGAGAAATCCTACCTCATCCACTCACCACTCGTGGAGAAGATTGAAGTAACCAAGCGTTCGAAAGTTCGTCGCAACAATCTGTCATATCTCCGCGAGCGTTCTGGTAAATCCGCTCGTCTCGGTGCTAAGGATTTTGACCGTGCCGCAGTCAACGATGTCAAAGAAGTTGAAGTAGTAGAAGAAGCCCCAGCTGAAGAACCAAAGGCAGAAGAACCAAAGGCTGAATAATTATTCGCATTTGAGAGCTCGGGAAACCGAGCTCTTTTTATGTTATATATAATATATGGCGATTTTAGGAATTGATGAGGTGGGACGCGGCCCGCTCGCTGGACCACTAGTAGTAGGAGCGGTGATTTTGCCTGACCCGTGGCCAGAGTGGGTCGGTGAACTAAAAGATTCCAAAAAACTAAGCATCAAAAAACGCGAAAAGCTCGCAGACCTAGTCTCAAAAGAAGCGACTGTCGGACTCGGTTGGGTGATGGTGGACGAGTTAGACCAGGTAGGAATCTCTGAGGCCTTGAGACTCGCCACCAGACGCGCCGTAGAAGAAGTCCAAAAAGCAAAAACTCCTTTTTCGCAAATCGTGATTGACGGGAAAGTCAATTTTTTAAGTGGCACAGCGTTAGAAAAATATGTCTCCACCAAGGTGAAGGCCGACAATCTCATCAAAGAAGTCTCAGCAGCATCAGTGGTAGCCAAGCGTGCGCGTGATCACTATATGTATGAAATCGGCGCAAAATTTCCTGGCTATGGATTTGAACAACATGTTGGCTATGGTACAGCCAAACACCTAGCAGAGATTCAAGAACTCGGAATTTGTCCAGAACACCGCAAAAGCTTTGAGCCGATTAAAACCATGGTCGGTTTTGATCGTGATGGCGACGGTATCAAAGATGTTGTAAAAAATACAACAGAAATTGGGGCAAAAGGCGAATCCGCAGTTTGCGAATATCTAAAAACCCTCGGTCACGAGATTGTCACTCGCAATTTCAAAACCAAAATGTGCGAGGTCGACATTGTGTCGATAAAAAATAATAGCATCTATTTCACCGAAGTAAAATATCGTAAATCTGACCTTGTCGGCGGTGGCCTTGCGGCCATCACCAAAGACAAACTAAAGAAGATGGAATTTGCCGCTGAAGTGTTTCTAAAAGCTAGGCCAAAGTACCAGAAATTCAATCCAATTTTAGCGGCAGCGGAAGTGACCGGTGACTACGAAGTAAAAAATTGGTTTTCTATTAATTAAGCTTATTTTTAGTTTGTAGAGTATAATAATAGTATGAATGAAGATAATTTTAATGCGCAAAATATAGAACCACAAAACACAGAACCACAAAACGAAGCACCAATCATAACAGAGGAACCACAAACCGAACCACCAAAGAAAAAGACCGGCTTATTTGTCGGCGTCGGCTCCTCATTTTTAATCATATTAACAATCGTTATTTCAGTATTAGTAACCACCTGGATGCAAAGAAGTGACGGTGGCGACAGTGGAGATACTACCACAGATGATGACACTACCTCGGCCATCGTAATTGATGATGATGCTGAAGTGCTAGGTATCGATGATCTTTCAGCTGGCACAGTAAAGACCACGATTGGCGGAAAAACCGTATCTTACAAAGCTAAATACGTAGTAGACGGCGTAACCGCAGTAATAAAATCTGGTACCTACGAATCTACGGATGATGACGAAGTGGTATTTTTGGTAATCAATGGCGGTACTCTGAGTCTTGAAAATGTTGAAATCAATAAATCCGGCAGTGAAACCTTTAACGGCCGAGGCGATAACTATAGCTTCTATGGCACCAATTCAGCAATAGTGGTAGCAGGCGAAGATTCGCAAGCTGGTCTCACCGATACAACCATCAACACTTCAGTAGATGGTGCCAATGCGGTAGTTGCAACCGATAGTGGCAGCATAGTAGTTTCCAATATTATAATTAACACCACCAAAGACTCCTCAAGAGGACTTCATGCGACTTTCGGCGGTAAAATTGTCGGAAACGAAGGCACAATCTCTACAGTTGGCCAATCCTGTGCAACCTTGGCCACTGATCGAGGCGAAGGCACGGTCAAAGTATCTAGAATGAAACTTTCCACTAAAGGAGCTGGTTCACCACTAATCTATTCCACCGGCAATATCGAAGTCTCCAGCTCTACCGGTACAGCCTCCGGCGCTCAAATCGCCGTCGTAGAGGGTAAAAACTCCATCACTTTGAGAGATTGTGACTTCTCAGCTAATGGTAACGGCAATCGTGGCCAAGTAGACAATGCCGCAGTAATGATTTATCAATCAATGTCGGGCGATGCAGCCGAAGGTGCCGGTTCGTTTAAAGCTACAGATACCAAGATGACAGTTTTATCTACTTCAAGCGTATATGAAACAACGCCACTCTTCTTTGTGACCAACACTACAGCAAATATTGAACTTGAGAACGTCAAAGCCAGTTTCTATGAAGACGGATACTTCATTCTTGCCGCCGGAACGACAGAATGGGGCAAATCCGGCAAAAATGGCGGTATCGTTACTATCGACGCGGTAAATCTAGAAGCCACCAACACCGAAGTCGGTATAGACGAAATCTCAAAAGTCAACGGTCTTTAGACATTAAATTTAAATTCAACCACGTCGCCATCTTGCATGACGTAGGTTTTGCCTTCGGTGCGAAGCTTGCCAGCGGCTTTGACGGCTTGTTCAGAACCAAGAGCCTTTAAATCATCATAATTACAAATCTGAGCTGCAATAAACCCTCTTTCAAAATCTGAATGGATGGTACCGGCAGCTTCTGGCGCGGTGGCACCTTTCTTAATGGTCCAAGCCCGGCACTCTTTCTTACCAGCGGTAAGGAAAGATTGCAAGCCGAGCGTTTTATAGGCAGCTTTAATCAGTTCTCCAAGGGCGTCGTCTTTAACGCCATAACTCTCTAGGAACTCTTTGCGTTCATCCCGATTCATGCCAGACATTTCTTCCTCGAGCTTAGCGTTGACAAAAATCGCCTCAGCAGGAGTGACGAGAGCACGTAGTTTTGCTTGCAGATCTTGATCAGTAAGGCCTTGCTCGTCAACGTTAAACATATAAATCACCGGCTTTTCAGTGAGATAAGGGATATTTTCGTCGGCCGGGTCTTTTTTGCGCTTAGCTTCGACTTTGGCCTTAGTTTCTTCATCGGCAAGTTGAAGTTCGAGATTAATAATCTCAATATCATCCTTTGCCTGCGCCACAATATCAGTGACGAGTTTTTGATCAGCGCGAAGAATATCATCATTTTTAAAAGCCCGTACCACATGGCAAATAGCTTGGCATTCGCGGATGTGAGCGAGGAATTTGTTACCGAGACCTTCACCTTTAGATGCACCAGCTACCAAACCAGCAATATCCACAAACTCCACTGTGGCCGGAACAACTTTATCTGTCTCATACATCTTGGCGAGCACATCCAATCTCTCGTCTGGGACCGGCACAATACCGACATTTGGTTCAATGGTAGCAAAAGGATAGTTAGCCGCTAGCGCGCCAGCGTTTGTGAGCGCATTAAATAATGTCGATTTCCCGACATTAGGCAGTCCAACAATCCCGATCTTTAAATTCATAACCAACCTGTGATATCTGTTAATTTGGATATTATTATAACATATTTTGATATATAATATTAGTATGAAGATATATATTGCGCATCCGACTGATATGGATTATGAAAATGAATTATATAAGCCTTTGCGAAGTGATGGCTTCTTTTCTCAACATGAGCTTATTTTGCCACATGAGGAATCTAATAAGATAATCAATACACGCGATGATTATAAGAATGTTGATTCTGTAATAGCTGAATGCAGTAAGCCATCTACTGGTGTCGGAATAGAATTAGGCTGGTTTTATGATGAAAGAAAACCGATTTATTGTTTTTATAAAATTGGAATGAAGCCTAGCGGATCTGCCGCTGCAGTAGCGAAAGAACTAGTTGAATATTCTGATAGCAATGATTTGGCAAATAAAATCAGAAGTGTTATTGAAAAACAAAGCACTTGTGAATAAAAAAGAAAGCCCCGAACCTGTGCATATCCATCACTGCCTGTCGAGCTTTCGATATCTTTATTATATTATACTTATCTAAAAATTTCAACTACATTTTTCTGCTTATCTATTAGTAGGAGTCGTTTAATCTGTTTGTTTTTCTTTATTTCGGCGGAGAGATGACTCTTGATTTTAGAAATGTGAATACTAGAAAACCTTGCATCTATAATAATGTATTTAGATTGTTTAATTGCTCTACTGACAGTATGCTGTAAATTACGTTTACCGGAGCCAGTTGGAGTTTTTAACTCCCATTCGATTTTATTTATTAATAAATCTGGGGTTTTATAATTATTTCTTGGGATGAACTTTATGTCAGTTTTGAAATAATCTAATAAAATGTAAGCTGCAGACATTTCTTTTTTATTTGGTTTTGGAAGACGAATTTTAGCGGTAAACGGGATATAGAAATAAGGTTGGTTTAAAAATTCAAGATTCCGATCTTTAAATTCATAACCAACCTGTGTATCTGTTATTATGGGTACAATTGTAACATTTTTTTAATTAAAAAACTAGGGGCGGATGGTTTAACTGTTGTATCCTGGCAAGGAGCGTAATTCTTCTTCTGTAATCGAAAATGATTTTACGTTTTCCATAACTCCGGTTTCGGTAGGAATTATGTAAATGTGACCGTCTGATTTATCTGCGGCAAAGCGTCTTAAATATAAATTAATACCATATATTTTTGAATCACTTGTGTAACTATTGGGGTTTTTGAGTAGCTCTGCGTTGATACCGGCGCCGATGTTGTTAACTGTAAGCACATATTTGTCATCTTGTTCTTCAAAACTATAACTATAGATGTTACCATGCCCGCCGAACCCGACGTGCGAAAAGAAGCTGTAAACGCGTAGAAGGTAATTAATTGTGTCCGGGTCTTGAGTATTAAGGTAAAAGACATCATTGTATGAATGGGGAGTTGTCTCTTCTTGATGATGGTCTAGGTAGCTGCGTTTGAATGATAACAGTGAGTCGCAGTCATTGTTATATCCATGGTCACACGATGTTGCTCCTTTTGCTCGTTTTGGTGTAACGATTGCGTAATAATCATATTCTGTTATTTCGAAATTACTATCATCATATTCTTCTGTATTATCTGTAGCTAGGAAGTTAAAGCCACTGTATTCTTTATGGGCCATTTCTTTTAATTCTTCTATTGTACCGTATGAATAAATTAAATCTAAATCGCTAACAATTGTATGGCCATTTGTAATGACGGCGCTAGATATTTCTTCTCCAACATAATTTTCTGGTAGGGTACCAGTAGTATCAGTTTGTGCTCGTAAGAAAGCCAAAGCTTCTTCTTTGGTTAGATCTTCAAAGGCGGTTGTTGATGTCGCATTGTTGGTGTTGTCGGTATTTGACGTATCGGCATTATTGTTTGTGCTATTGTTTTTGGTTGTGTATATATAGATATCGGCAACCCCGAGAACTACGATAAGAAAAGATAACAAACTAAGAACAATATAATAGGGCTTATTTGGATTTTTGGAGCTTGGTACTATCGGATTTTGATTTGCGAGATGGTTTGCGTTGTCCATAATTTTATTATATCATAAGCCTAATATAATATGACGTTACATTTATATTTTTTAACATGGTTTTTAATGATAAACTTTGATGGAAAAAGATATAAAAAATAGATTGGTTTAATAATTCAAGATTCCGATCTTTAAGTTCAAAACCAACCTTTCTATCTGTTATTATAGGTATAATTATAACATATTTTGATATAATTATTAGCATGGATATCGTAGATGTGGTTTTAAAAGAGATTAAAGACCCATATAGTCGGCCTACTGATGTGATTGGCTTTGGCCCACTTGGAAGGAATGTCGCAAATGCACTTTTGCCAATTGTAGGACAAAAGGAAATTTGCTTCTTTGATGAAGGAGTGAAATCGGATGAAGTTTTTCACTACCTTGATTTTCCCGATATGTTAGCAAAAAGCGAGATTATGATTTTTACTATTGAGCTGCCAGAAATACATTATAAAGACTTAGTAAAATTGAATAAGAAAGTCAAGATTTTTCTACCAAAAAAACTTTCAAAAACCATTTCTGTCTTACAAAAAGAAGGATATAGTAATAATATAACTTTACTATAAAACAAAAAAGAAGTTCTCGCGGTAGATACCTTCGGCGCCGTGCGAATGCTTCGATATTTATGTCTTTCCATTTTGGTTTAAAAACAAGATTCTTATCTTTGTGATATAATTAACGAAAGCATAATAGGAAAAACAAAAATGAGTTCACGGACCAATTCAGCAGTAAAACCAAAAAAACCAATTGTCGAGCTTAGTAATAGTTGGGCAAAAACAATTGGTATTATCGGGATTCTTGTCCCAATAGGAATTCAGGATTTTGCCGTGCGCAGGTTTTTTTGGGGTAGTATGCATCTAATCTCTTTATTATTATGTCCTATAAGCTTTTTGGCGTATGCCTTCGATGGTTGGTGCGCGGGAGGTAGTTTTTGCACGCAACCGCCAGGCATAGTAAGTTTTTTGAGTTCTTGTGTATTGGGGTGGGCTTCGGTACTACTAGTCCTTAATTTGTTTGAATGCGTGAGGTTGATTTCTAGTAATAGAATAATGTACTCAAAAAAGAGCTTTACAATAACTATGACTATCTCTACAATTATCGCAATAATGGCGTGGTTTATGCCCAGACTCTATTTTTACTATGGTTAAAAGGCCACCATGTAGGAGTTAAAAAACCGAGACGGGTCAAGCACAGCTTTTTGATATATAATAATACATATAGCAATCACCATAATCACAACAATGAAAATCACCACCCTATGACCAACCGCACCAAATACAACATCTTCCTATTCATCTCAACCTTTGCCAGGAACTTGGTTGAAGTTTTTATCTCGCTAATTTTGTTCAAAAACGGCTTCCCGCTGGGTTCCATCCTACTATTCTACTTACTAGGCACCATATTCTCTATACCTGTCTCGTATCTCTTCGTTAGAATCGGCGAGAGATTCAATTATTCAATTATAATGTGCGTCGGAATAGTAGCATTTGTCGCCTTGCAACTAGCCCTAAACGCCGTCACTGAGAGTACCTTCTTCATCATCTCAACAGCACTTCTATACTCGCTATATAAGAGAGGATATTGGGTAGCAAGAAGATATTACGTGACCGAAGTAATCCCACAGAAAAACTCCACAAAACCATTCAGTATCATGATGGTTATCTCGGAAATCGCCTCAATCCTGGCAGGGTTTCTCGGCGGCTCACTCCTCGACGGCTTAAACGCGTCAATTCTTACCATCATCTCTTCCGTCTTATTATTAATCAGTATAATCCCGCTACTAAGAATCCAAAACAAAACCAAGAAAACCAAGATCGAGCTAATCAAAAACCTCAAAAAATACGACAAAAGAAACATTCTGGCCTTTTCATTGTATGAAATCAACAATATATTAACCTTTCTTTTCCCGATCTTCATCACCATTTACGTTAAAGACACCTACATGATGGCAGGGGCTGTCAACGCAATTAGCAGTCTAGCAATAATTCTTTTCATTCTGTTCTACGGCAGAATCATCAAAAAAAGAAACTATTTCGTCTTAAGCTCAATCCTCTTCGTCTTAATCTGTTTCGCCAAACTATTCTTCCTAGACTATCTCATATTAATACTGTGTTTTATCGAAGGCTTTATCAAAAAAATGCAGGAGCAATCAGTTAGTAAGATTTATTTTGAAAACAGAAACAATGTAGATTCGGCGCACCACAATTTAATCTACCAAATAATTGAGGCATTAGCGAGAGTAATCGTCACCGTGCCACTGCTATTCATGAGTGACGTGAGAATGATGATCTCGTTCGTCCTCATCGTCATCAGCGTTGAATTAGTAATTTACGCCTGCTTAAGAAAAAACCAAAAATTAAGCTAAACACCAAAAAATCATGTATAATATAAGCATTAGCTATAAATGAGTGGAAGTTTATTCATGGGTAAAAAAACGATGCCAGCCAAGGCCAACAAGCGAAAAAAAGAAAGCCGCGTTCGAAGATTCCTAGTAGCAGCAGTGACCATTCTCCTGCCTCTAGCAGTCGGAACAATGGCGTCAATCTGCACAGTAGCAGCTCAGGAGAGCTTTAATGATTTCAACAAGCCACCACTTGCGCCACCAGCTTGGGTGTTCCCAGTGGTCTGGACGGTCCTATACTTATTAATGGGCGTAGCGTCATACCTGGTTTATCGCAAAAAAGTGCACAATTGGGACGAAAGGCGACTTCGCATCGCTGAATTAGTAATATTCTATGTTCAACTCTTCTTCAATTTCTCCTGGACCATACTCTTCTTCAATTCCGACATGAAGTACTTCGCGTTCGGCTGGCTAATCACGATGTGGTTTATGATTCTAGCCTTTATCCTCATGGCGTTCAAGAACCACAAGGTCGCAGGTTGGCTGATGGTACCATATATATTATGGTGCACATTCGCAGCCTATCTAAACATTTCCATCGCCATACTAAACTAAATAAAACCAGCCCGCGAGGCTGGTTTTTGATATAATGAACTAATGAAATTAAAGCACAGGAGGTTAATTACGGTAATTGCGGCGTTTGTTGGCGTCATAATCTGGCTAGTGACAAATCCCGAGAGCTATGAAACCATCTTTGTGCGAGCCGAAAATGACGGGGAAGATTATTCGGCCATCCCCTCGACAGAATACGATCCAAATGCCAAGCTAGCAATTGATGTGCTAGCAGAATTAGAAGTCAAAGGCCGCGCCCCAAAGACAGGCTATTCACGCGAAGCCTTTTATGATGGCTGGCCAACGGTTAACGGGTGCTCATTAAGGCAGCGCATTATTAAACGAGAATTTGGCGAAACCGCAATATTAAACGGGTGTGACGTGGTAGCAGGAGAATATGATGATCCCTATACCGGCGAACACAAAGTTTTCGCAAGTCGCGAAGAGATTGCAAACGGCGTCCAGATCGACCATGTGGTAGCCTTGTCAGATGCCTGGCAAAAAGGTGCACAATATCTTTCGGCAGAAATACGTGGACAAATTGCGACTGACCCATTAAACTTATTAGCAGTAGACGCCACGGCCAATATCAAAAAATCCGATGGCGATGCGGCGACTTGGTTGCCGTCAAATAAGAAATTTCGTTGCCAATATGTAGCCAGACAAATATCGGTCAAGTTTAAATACAAACTTTGGTTAAGCAAAGCTGAAAAAGAAGCCATGGAGCGCGTTTTAAGCAACTGCCCAAAAGAGCCAACGGTCGGCATTTAATAAATTACCCCTTATTTGCCTGTGGAAAACTCATTATAAAAATGCTTGACAATTGCAAAACGGTTATGTAAAATGAGAAATGTTAAAGGTCTATACATTTAACACATAAATAATAATTTTCCACACAGTGTGGAAGGAGAAAAAATATGAAAAAATTAGCAATTGTAGGTGCAAGCGCAGCCTTGGCAGCATTGCCAGTACTCGGCGTTTTCGCTGCTACGACAACTATCGTAGATAACATCTCTGTTGGTGTTGCAGAATCTTGCCAAATTGGATCTGACGCTTCCGGAGCAACATCGGTATCCCGTAGCTTTTCGGCAACGAACCAACAGCCAGGTACATTAGTAACCTTCACCGATGCGTCTGAAGCTACCCAAGTAGCAGTCAAATGTAACATTGCCGCTGGTTACACTTTAACCCCAACTTTCACTGCTCTTACCAGCGGTTCCAACTCAATTGCCTATGACGGCACAGCAGTGGCTGCTGCAGGTGATGGTGAATGGAGCGCATCTTATGTGCTTACTCACGAAGGAACGGCAGGTTCTTCTACGCTTATGACGAGTGGAACTGTCATCAATGGTACATCAACCATGACAGATGTTTATAACTTTACTTATAACATTGGTCTAGACGAGGACCAACCAACTGGTACTTACACTGGTACTGCAACCTATCTTTTGGCTGGTAAATAATCGTTGATACCTAACAATTGAGAAAATCCCGGGTAGGCCGGGATTTTCTTATCAAGAACTTATGAGGGATAATATGAATAATAATCAAGAAAAAAAAGACCGACCATACTCCAGGCTAATAAAAATAGGTATTGTTTTAGTTATAGTCGCGATTATGATCGTAGTATTATCTCAAATGATAGGAAAAACCATAATCACCAAAAAAGAAGGTGGAAAAAAAGAAATGCATTCCATAGCCTGCGTAGCAGAAAACCTATCGTATCCGTTTTTTACCTATGACAATTCAGAAAAAACGGAATTAAAAATTAATGCAACTTTTGAAGATGATGCACTGAGCTCAATTTCGCTAGTATATATTCTAACCTATAAAGATAAAGATGGGGCAATAGCGAGTGAATTAAAAAATCATATTGATTTCGAAGTAATGATTCAGAAAGAAGGTTTAAGAAACACGACTCTACATTCTGATCATAAAGTGCTAGATAATCTGTATCAGTTGACAATTTACAATTCAAGAAATGAATTAAATGAGACAATAGCAAAATACTATTTACTTGATTCACTACAGGGTGATTATACGCAAATAGATGTAGGGGATGCGCTTACTAAAAACGGATTTAATTGTATTAATAGATAATAACGAGGAGGTATAAATGAAAAAATCAAAAATACAATACTTTATTAGCGGAGCGGTGGCTACCATCCTTGTGACGCTCATTAGTGTACTGAATGTCAAAATGGCCAACGCAGCTTCTTTCGTAGTATCACCTCTAAACAATTACGTAATTATAAACCCCGGCGATTCCTATGAGTCTTCATTTAAGGTATTGAACCCTTTTGGTAGCGAAAATGATATAAAATATGAAGTTAAAATGGAGCATTTTTACGAAGGCGATGATGGAGCCGTCTTATTAGAAGAAGTAGGGGATACTGGACAGATTCTAAAATGGGTTACCTTGAAATCCGAAGATACTGGTACCCTAGCACCAAATGAATCTGCGGAAATAAGATATGTAATAAATGTACCAAAAGATGCCGCTGGCGGTGGGCAATATGTTGCATTTGCAGTAGAGGCAAAGAATTATGACGAGACTGATGATTCTGGCGAAGGGACCAGCACTACTTTGGAACAAAGGATGGTAATTGCGTATCGAGTGTTTGTGGAAGTAACTGGTGAAGTAACCCGAAGCGGAGAGATACTAAACGTTGACGTCCCCGGGTTCTTATTAAGTGGGAATATATTTGGCTCCTCAATTATTAAAAACACTGGGAATGTACATGGTATAGCATCTTATAAATTACAAGTCTTTCCATTATTCAGTGATGAAGAACTATATACTAATGAAGAGAACCCCACTACAAGAACAATTATGCCAGATAGGTCTATGTATCACGATCTCGCTTGGGAAAAGACGCCTAGCATAGGGATATTTAACGTAGTCTATACAGTAGAGTTTGAAGGCGTAACTGCACAGGTGAAGAAAATGGTAATCAAATGCCCAATCTGGCTACTATTCATTATTATCTTCGCGATCGTGGCAGCGATTATCTACTTTGTTTCGCGCGCCAGAGCCAGAAGAGCCGAACGCCGCTCCGCAGAATAACATATAATATATATGTACCAAAATACCGCTTCTTTAATAGGCGGTATTTTAAATTCAGCATTTTCAAAAAATCTTCAAAAAAACTCTTGACTTGTTTGATTTTGTTTGATATAATGGGGAAAGTTTAAGCAAGTCGCCTTTGCGACCTCTACAAAAAGAAATGAAAAGCGAGGGAATCTTTTGAGGTCGCTTTAATGACTTCAAATATTTCTTTAAGACTCTTCGATTAACAATTTGGATTAACGATGAAAAGATTTTAATTGACGGCAGCAATCGAACTTCGATTGCTAGTTAAGTCAATGCATAAAAAGGTAATAAAGGGCACTGATAGTGGATGCCTTGACAATCAATACCGATGAAGGCCGTAGAAGTCTGCGATAAGCCTCGGGGATCTGACAGCGAGAAACGATCCGGGGATTGCCGAATGGGGAAACCTAATGTGGGTCATGCCACATTGTCGCTACCTGAACACATAGGGTAGAAGACGGGAACCGACCGAACTGAATCATCTTAGTAGGTTGAGGAAAAGAGAATAACCAATGATTCCGAAAGTAGTGGCGAGCGAAATTGGAACAGCCTAAACCTTAAGATAACCTAACGGTTTAACGACCTGAGTTATTAAAGGGGTTGCGAAATTAGATAATTTTTATGCTGAGTTGCCTTATAGCGATTCAGCATAAAAACTGATAGCGTTAACTAAGCAGATAAAGAAACAACCTTTAGATCGTAGCAGAAGCTTCTGGAATGGAGCGCCAAAGAAGGTGAAAGTCCTGTACGCGAAACGGTCTTAGGCTTTATATATCTATTTTCAAGTAGGACGGGGCACGAGAAACCCTGTTTGAATCCGGCAGGACCACCTGCCAAGGCTAAATATATTGATTGATCGATAGCGAACTAGTACAGTGATGGAAAGGTGAAAAGAACCCCGGGAGGGGAGTGAAATAGATCCTGAAACTCAGTGCCTACAAGGTGTCGGAGCGGAGCAATCCGTGACGGCGTGCTTTTTGTAGAACGATCCAGCGAGTTAATGTTGTCGGCGAGGCT
>CAMJSX010000009.1 GCA_946408595.1 uncultured Candidatus Saccharibacteria bacterium
TACTCATGTCTGTCACACTGCCAGTATCCCAATCAGTCAGAGCAGAAATATCGGTAAGGGGGTAGGCGCATCGGAACATCTGGCTCATATTTGTCACATTACTAGTATTCCAGTCAGACAAAGCGGAGATGTCAGCAAGGGCTGTATTGTTATAGAACATATGGGAAGAAGTTGCATTCATATAAACATCAAGTGCCTCAGTATAGAAGTACATTATTCCAGCATCATTGGCGTTATCAAAGAAGATGTAAACAGGTGAGCCAGAGATAGAAACAGTATTAGAAGTATCAGGTACGAAATCAGATGGTAAGAAGCTAGCTGTTTTTAAGGCCCTAATTTTAGAAGAACTGGTGCCATAGTTAACGCTCTTCCCTTCTGCCAGAGTCTTAATCTTTTTATTGAAGTTTTGGCCAGTGTCTAATGTCGTCGTCCCAGTCTTCTGTGAAGCAGTAATGGTGATGGTATCGTCTCCAGTAGCAGTGTAAGTAATACCAGAAACTGTAGTGTTGCCTATTGTACCATTAGCTGTAGTAGTAATAGTATTTGTCTTGTAACCATTCT
Source organism: uncultured Candidatus Saccharibacteria bacterium (assembly GCA_946408595.1). Taxonomy (GTDB): domain Bacteria; phylum Patescibacteriota; class Saccharimonadia; order Saccharimonadales; family Saccharimonadaceae; genus Nanosyncoccus. The sequence continues at coordinate 562 of CAMJSX010000009.1, forward strand.
TATAGTTAATAATAAAGCTGTAGCTTTCATTTGCTCTTATTACTACTATGCCTCCGTTTTCAGTTACTTGCTGTGTAGTATAAGTAGTATGATGAAATTCTACATTGTCAACTTCCTGTTCATTAAAGCTTAATGTCACAACATAGGCTGTTCCTACTTCCCATGTAGCATATAGTGTCACACTACCAGTTAGTTCATTAGTACCACTACCAATTCTAATTACTGCTCCTGGCTGATAACTTATGCCACTACCATCAGCTGCTGTATTCCAACCAGTAAAGACATAGCCACTTCTAGCTGGTACTTTACTACTTAGAGTTAAAGTATTGTTAGCAACATCTGCAGTATTGTCATTTTCTGTAGGAAAGTTAGCAATGGTATTATCAGTCCCTTCTGCTCCTGCTCCGTCTAGGTTCTCATTAAAGCCAAGTTCTAGATCAACTGCGCAGATAGGGTTCATGATCGCGTAGTATACTATACTACCAGGATTGTTAGTTCCTGTATCGTTCTTCATTTGGTAAGTGCCACCTGCTAGGTTATAACTAGCATTCACTCCATAGTAGATTGAAATATCGTCATCAATACTAGTTTCCGAAGCAGTATCTCTTGTAGTTCTGATTAATGCCGGTGTATGGTTAGCTGTAGGTACGGATAGAAAGACATTGTTTGAAGTGGGAGGAGTCAGTGTAGCTGGTGTACCAGAAGAAATATCTAGTGAATAACCCCATGTATCAGCAGCATTATTTAAAGTAGTACTACCGTCTGATGGATTAAAGTAAGTCCCAGCACTACTACTGCTATCACCATTAGGATAAAGATGATTATCATTACCAGAAGTAGAAAGCATGAGATCATAACCAGCTTTACATGTAGTAGTTACATTCACACTACTAGACTGTATAGTACTTTTACCTGATATAACATCTATACTAATATCACTATCCGTACTTAAAGAAATTGAATGGTTAGTAGCAAGAACTGAGTTGCCAAGTAGAGCTGGAAGAAATAGAATACCAAAAACAGCTACAGAAGACAAAAACGTCCTCATTCCTGACAAAAAACCTTTCCTCTTCCAATATTTGTTTAACATGTATGACCTTTTACATAATAAGTATATACTAGTTATGGTTGCCGTGTCAATAGTTTAGATATGGCTTTTTCCCTACCGATGCGGTATAATACCAAATAACGCACCCATAGCTCAACTGGATAGAGCGTCAGCTTCCGGAGCTGAAGGTTAGAGGTTCAAATCCTCCTGGGTGTACCATTGTGAAATTAAGCCTTCTTTAAGGCCTTTTTTGAAAGCCACATTTAATTGATAAAAACGCTCATGTTATAATAAATAAGGATGTTTGAAGAATTTAACCTTACTGCTTTTTATATTATTTCGCAAATTTTTGCAGTTTTAAGTATCATTTTTGACTTAGTTGCCGCACAAAGACGGAAGAAAGTTGATCTTCTTAAAATGGATACTTTGGCGGCCTTCTGCTCTTCTCTACATTATGTCTTTCTTGGTGCCTGGTCAGGGTTAGCCAGCAAGATTATCACTACTATAAGGAATGCTCTTGCAGTTTATCAGACTACGCATAAGAATAAAAAAAGCAAATTAATCCTAATCGTTTTTGTTTTGGCATATATTATTATGGGTATTCTAACCTTTAATTCAGTTTTTTCAATTTTGCCAATACTTGCTCCTTCAATATACACTATTGTTATTTATACTAGTGATGTAAAGAAAATACGTTATGCTGTAGTGATTTCCAATCTGCTTTGGCTGATTTACGATATCCACTTACTATCCATTGCTGGTATTTTGGCTGAAACGATCATAATAATTAATGGCCTCGTTGCCATTTATCGTTATAGGAAGAAGAATAAATAAGGCAGGCAATCATCATTCGCATAATCCCCTTAAATATAGTTATAACCTCTTTCACTATGGTGTACCATCCAACTTTTGTTGGTACATCCAAACTTTCATCACCTCCTAAAAATAGTATGCTACTAATATATTATAGCAGAACGTCAAAAGTATGTTATAATATAAGAACGTGGTACCGTAGCTCAGATGGTTAGAGCGTGGGACTCATAAGCCCAAGGTCACTGGTTCGATCCCAGTCGGTACTACCATTTTTTGTGCTATAATAATAGGTATGAAAAAACAAGGCTTTACTATTTTAGAAATTATCATTGTAGCAGTGTTCGCTACACTACTTTTAATTCTTTTCTTTGTGCAGAAGAGTAATTTAGGCGCTTTCGAGCGTGATAAAGATAGAAAAACCGCTATTAATGCGATGTATTATGCATTGGAGGAGAGTTTTTACAAAGCTCATAAGTATTACCCAGAAACTATTTCTGAAGAGAATATCACTGTGATCGACCCGGCTCTTTGGACTGACCCATTCGGCTTTAACCTTGGTGACGAGCTCAGTTCCTATTCTTATCAACCGGCAAATTGTGAGCAAGGCCACTGCAAAGAATATGTCCTAAAAGCAGAGCTTGAAAAAGAAGACGCCTATATTAAATACAACCGAAACTAAGCTTTAATCCTTTTTTGCAGATTTCTTTTCTTTGGCTGAGGAAATTAGTTTTGATACTGCTTTTAAGTCTGGTGATGAAATATCTGAAAATGGGAAAGTGTAAGTGGTCTCGTCGCCCACTGTTGATAAGCGAAAAGTTCCGTAATGGAACATGGCTTGAAGAAGTCCATTTTGATGGAAACTGGCGTCTTCAATAGAAGATAAATCAATGATATTAACTGACTTCACCACTGGCGATTTCATAATTAGCTGGATAGCATGCTTGTTGGTTATATATAGTTTGTTCCCACGGAAGACCATAATTGCAATTAAACCAGCCAGAATTGCCGTCACCACTAAGGTAAACAGGATAATATAAATAAAATTTCGCCCCATCGCATCAAGTGTAGATTGCCCAAATAGAATCATCAAGAACAAAAGGAGCACTAATATCAAACCAACCGCCACTCCACCTATGATCATCATGTAACAAATTTTGGCGCGCGAAAAAGCGAATTCTACGTATTCATCTTCTTCAAGCGTTAAAAATGGAAAATCTTTTTTGCTTCTTTCGTGCCTAATTCTTATCAGGTTTTCGTCCATTTTGTCTCCTTTCTTGATTATATCATATTTTTCTTATTTTGTAAATGTTCATCCTCTTTTTGAAGGTGTTTTTTACCTTTTTCCGTCACTACCCTACCTTTTGGCGTGCGCATCAGCAAGCCCATTTGCAGAAGGTACGGCTCGTAAAAATCTTCAATCGTAGTGGCTTCGTCACCAGTAAGTGCCGCGATGGTGGTGAGGCCTACTGGGCGTTCACCATAATTATCGATCATTAGTTTAAGCATGTTTCTATCGGCTGGGTCGAGACCAAGACGGTCAATTTCCATCAAATCGAGGGCCTTTTCGGCGACTGGTTTATCAATGATGCCATCGCCATTGACGTCGGCGTAATCTCGGACTCGCTTGAAAATACGGTTAGCGATGCGCGGAGTCAAACGTGATCTTGTCGCTAGGATTTTGGTCGCTTCTGGCTCAATTTTGGTCTTCAAAATTCCGGCGGTTCGGTTAATAATTTGTTCGATTTCTGGCTCTTTGTAATATTCTAGGCGATGGATAATGCCGAATCGGTCGCGAAGTGGACCCGCGAGAGAGCCGGTGCGCGTTGTCGCACCGATAACTGTGAAGTGAGGCAAATCTAGTCGTACGCTACGGGCCGCTGGACCTTTCCCTATTACAATGTCCAATTTGTAATCTTCCATCGCGGAATACAAAACTTCTTCCACGGCTCTTCGTAAGCGGTGAATCTCATCGATAAACAAAATGTCGCCATCTTTTAAGTTAGTGAGGATTGAGGCGAGGTCGCCAGCCCTTTCGATGGCAGGGCCAGATGTCACGCGAAGAGAGGCACCGAGTTCGTGAGCAATGACACCTGCCATAGTGGTTTTACCTAAGCCTGGTGGACCATATAATAATATATGGTCTAGAGTTGAACCATCGGAACGTTTTTTGACTGCTTCGATTGCGAGTTTTATATTACTTTTAAGATGTTCCTGACCAATGTACTCATCAAAAGTGACCGGGCGAAGTGAAATTTCAATTCGCTCTTCTTCCGCATCATCATGCGCGGCGGTTGGCTCCACTAACCTCTCTATTGCCATACCACTATTATACCATAGAGAAGAAAATTACAAATTATTTTAAATTAGCACTATTGACAAGTGAGTGCCAATGCGCTACAATAGAGGTTAATTAGCACTCTACCATAACGAGTGCCAACGTAAATGATAATTTAGTATATAATATATGGAGGAAAAATATGAGTAAAATCATTGGTATTGACCTTGGCACCACTAACAGCGCATTCGCTTACATGGTGGCCGGTAAACCAGAAGTTATCACTAATGCCGAAGGTGATCGCACTACCCCATCGGTAGTAGCTGTCACTAAGAAAGGCGAGAGATTGGTCGGCAAGGTGGCGCAGCGCCAACGTGTGACCAACCCAAAAAACACGATTTATGGTATCAAGCGTTTGATTGGACGTAAATTTGATGATAAGGAAGTCCAACGCGACCTCGAAATCAGCCCTTACAAGATTGTCAAAAAAGGCAATGGCGTAGCGGTGGAGATGGATGGCAAGGAATATACGCCTGAAGAAATTAGCGCCATGGTGCTTTCTAAGATTAAGGCTGATGCTGAGGCATTTCTTGGCGAGCCAGTAACCGAAGCAATTATTACCGTTCCGGCCTACTTTGACGATTCTCAACGTCAAGCTACTAAGGATGCTGGTAAAATTGCCGGTCTTGAGGTCAAGCGTATTATCAACGAGCCAACTGCTGCTGCTCTTGCTTATGGTCTTGAATCTAAAAAAGATGAGAAAATTGCTGTGTTCGACCTTGGTGGTGGTACGTTCGATGTTTCCGTGCTTGAACTTGGTGATGGTGTGTTTGAAGTGATGTCCACGAATGGTGATACTCACCTCGGTGGTGAAGATTTCGATAACATCATCGTTAACTACTTAGTCGATGAGTTTAAGAAAGAATCCGGCATTGATATCAAAGGCGACGCCGCCGCGATGCAACGTGTTAAAGATGAGGCCGAAAAGGCTAAAAAGGAGCTTTCAAGCTCAACTTCGACCGACATCAACTTACCATTCTTAAGTGCCGATGCTGATGGTCCAAAGCACTTTGAGCACACTCTCACCCGTGCCAAACTCGAAGAACTCGTCGCACCACTTCTCGATCGTCTCGAAGAACCAGTAAGAAAAGCATTGAAAGATGCTAAGCTCGACACTAAAGATATCAATGAGGTCGTGATGGTAGGTGGTATGACTCGTATGCCAGCAGTGATCGAAAAAGTTAAATCCATCTTTGGTAAAGACCCGATGCAGGGAGTCAACCCAGACGAAGTCGTAGCTGTCGGTGCGGCAATTCAAGGTGGCGTTTTACAAGGTGATGTTAAGGATATTTTGCTTCTTGATGTTACCCCACTGACCCTTGGTATTGAAACTATGGGTGGTGTGCGTACTCCTTTGATTGATCGTAACACTACGATTCCAACTTCTAAATCCGAGGTCTTCTCTACTGCTTCTGACAATCAACCGCAAGTAGAAATCCATGTTCTTCAAGGTGAGCGTGAGTTTGCTAAAGACAACAAATCTCTTGGCCGTTTCATCCTCGATGGTATCGCACCAGCTCCACGTGGCGTGCCACAAATTGAAGTAACCTTCAACCTTGATGCTAACGGTATTTTGAATGTCACCGCGAAGGATAAAGGTACCGGCAAGGAGCAAAGCATTACCATCCAAAACTCTGGTAACATGAGCAAGGATGATATTGAAAAGGCGAGAAAAGACGCCGAGATGTATGCTGATGAGGATAAGAAGAAGCGTGAGACTGTCGACACGAAGAACCACCTAGAAAATGCTATTTACCAAGCAGAAAAAATGCCTGATGAATATAAAGACAAGATTAGCGACGAAGACAAAGAGACCATCAAGAAGGCCGTTGAAGAAGCTAAGAAAGTTTTGAACGACGAAAAGGCAGATAAAGACGAGCTTGAGAAGGCCGCTAAAGAGCTTTCCGATCGCATCATGCCAATTGGCGCAAAGATGTACCAACAAGCTTCGTCTGAAGAGAAGAAAGCTGATGATTCTTCTAAGTCAGACAAAGACGACGACGCCGTTGAGGGAGAAGTGGTCGATAAATAATATGCTATAATAGGGAGTATGAAAATCGTATTCCCAGAATTAGCCAAAAACTCGATAGTAAAAGAAGCGGTTGAAAGCTTTGACGATATCGAGTTTTTTGATGCGCCAGATTTAGAAACCGGCGTGAAAATGTTAAAAGAAGGTCAAGCCGATTCTATCATTTCTGGCATCGACTACTCTTCTCGCGATGTTCTCCTTGCCTGTAAAACCCACATCCCTCTAAAATCCGCCTATTTTTCCAGTTGTTTTGTGGGTGAAAAAGACGGCCAAAGTTTAATTATTGCCGATGGTGGCGTGAACAAAAACCCGACCAAAGAGCAACTTTATACTATCGTGGAGGATACCGCCAGAACTTGTGAAGAATACTTAGAAGAAACGCCACGAATCGCTATGCTTTCCTACTCTACTAAAGGTAGTGGTGGTAAAAACCCCGACCTCGAAAAAATCTACTTCGTGATTGACGAAATTCGTAAAAACCATCCTGATTGGCAGATTGATGGCGAGATGCAACTTGATGCTGCTATCGTGCCGCGGATTGGTGAAAAAAAGGTTGGTAATTCCCCTGTGGCTGGTCACGCCAATGTTCTGATTACGCCTGATTTGAATTCTGGTAATATTTTGTACAAAAGTATGGAGCATCTCGGTGGTTGGACTATGGCTGGCCCGATTCTTCAAGGTTTTAGCGTGCCGATTGCTGATCTTTCCCGCGGGAGTTCTAAAGAAGACATTATCCTCACGATTAAAGTCATCAAAAAACAACTCGAAAGGACTAAGAAATGAAATATTTTGGCACCGACGGTATCCGCCAAGAAGCCTCTAAGTTCACGCCGGAGTTTTTGTTTAAAATCGCACGTGGGCTGGTGGATTATGCTGGCGACTCGGTTAAAGTATTAATTGGTGGTGATACCCGCGAGTCTTCGGAATGGATGATAAAGGACTTAGAGACAGCTTTTGAAACGCTTGGCGTAGAATATTCTACTATTGATGTACTGCCAACTCCGGGGATTAATTATTGCTTTTTTGAAATGGGTTTTGATTTTGCGATTGACGTGACCGCTTCGCACAATCCTTACACTGATAACGGCATTAAAATTTTTGAACGCGGAAGGACTTCCGGGGCTAAACTCTGTGAAGAGGGTTGCAAGGTGATTGAAGAGTCGCTGGAGAAGCCACTTGAATATGAACCGGTGCCGACTTCGTTAAGAGAGAATTTGCACGATGAGGCCGTTTCGTTATATAAGGAGCATTTAACTAATTATTTGGGCGAGGCTAATTTTGCTGGCCTGCATCTTGGCATGGATTGTGCCAATGGCGCCACGTCGGTGATTAATCGGACTGTTTTTGAAGCACTTGGAGCTGAGGTGGAACTAATTAATACCGATGCGTCTTATGGGCAGAAGATTAATCGCGATTGTGGCTCTACACACCTTGAACAGCTTAAAGCTTTGGTCGTGGAGAAGCGCTTAGATTTCGGTGTGGCATTTGATGGCGACGGTGATCGCTGTTTGATGATTGACAAAGAGGGGCGCGAAGTTGATGGTGACGAAATAATTGCGATTCTGGCTAATCATTTGAGGCTAGATAAAATTGCTATCACGGTGATGGCCAACCAAGGAATTCTGAATTGGGCGAAGGACAATAATATTCATGCGGAGATTACGGCCGTGGGCGATTCCAATGTGGCTGAAGCGATGCGGACTTTTGATATTAAAATTGGTGGCGAACAATCCGGACATGTAATTTTGCCGGGTGAAGCCACGGGCGATGGTATGCTCACGGCGCTGATGGTCGCAAAGGTGATGGCCGAGACGAAAAAGTCGCTTCATGAGCTTGCTCAAGTCATGACCAAGTTCCCGCAAGTGATTGTAAATCTTCCAGCAACTCCTGAGCAGAAACAAAATCTTAAAGAAAAAGACGAAGTAAAAAAGCTGCTACTTGAATATAGTAAGAAGCTTGAGGAGGTTTCTGGCCGACTTCTAGTTCGCCCTTCTGGCACCGAACCGCTCATCCGAATTACCATGTGGGGTAATGACGAAAACATACTCCAGACGCTTTCTTCAGATTTAAGAGATAAATTAGCCGATATTTTGTAATTTAAAAACATACTCTAGAAATTTAAAAACATACTTTCAAGAAAGGACAACATGAAAATCACTACACTTACCGAATACACACCAGAAATCGCGGCGAGAGTGCGTGAACTTTTGATCCAACTATCACGCAGTGGCAAGGACCGGGGTGAAATCCCTCAAGAATGGTTTGACGAATTGATTGCTTCTGACGCGCACGACATGCTTCTGGCTATTGACGACAGTGGTAAAATCCAAGGCATTGCTACACTTTCAATTATCATGGGGCCGATTGTGCGCCGGGTGGCTTATCTTGAGGATTTTGTGACTGATGCTGAAGTGCGCGGTCAGGGTGTTGGCCACCAACTTTGGGAAGCGATGCTCCAATGGGCGAAGGCTAAGAATTGCACCGAGCTTTGCTTTACTTCTGGGCATGGGCGCGAAGCTGCGCAAGAGTTTTATCAGAAACGTGGTGCCGAAATTTACGACACTAACTTCTTCCGCAAAAATATAGTATAATAGATGTAATCTATGAAGAGCAAGTTTTTTACACCCTCCGATCCATTAGACCAGATTATTAAGACTACCATGCCGGAAAAGCAGGTTTTGAAAACCGAGCATATTTTGACGGGGTGGACAAATATCGTGATTGAAGCGACTACGAATCAGGGAGCTTATTTCTTTAGGTTTCCGAGAAATCCATTTTGGTCTCGCATGATTGTAAAAGATGCCATGGTGTGTAATTTCGTGGAAGGAAAAACGAGTTTTTATACGCCGCAAATGAAACTATGTTATGACGAGAAGGGGCGACCTTTCTCGGTGCATCAAAAAATTGAGGGGTATACCCTGGGCGATCGGATTTATCATTTGTCGCATACGGCGCTGACTGGTGCGGCTTATGATATTGCGAAGTTTATCAAGGAGCTTTCTGGGATTGATCTTCGCGACGCACCGGAAGAAGTGAAGTTCCCTCTTAGCGAGTTTTTGCATGAACTGGACTATGAGCACTACGACCATCATATTGATAAGGATCATAACTTTATTAAGGCCACTGAGAAAAACCAGCTAGTGCATGGTGATTTGAATCTCGGGAATGTTTTGCTTGACGAAAACGATAAAGTGATTGGCGTGATTGATTTTTGTTTTGCGGGGACCGGAAACCCGAATATGGACGTGGCGCGAATTGTGTCTCGCCCGGCGCCGAAAGAATTTGAAGACGCTTTCCTGTCTCAATTTGAGGATGCTAAAGAAATAACGCGAATGAAAACCGCTTGGAAGCATATCGACAACGGATATGCTGAACACATCAGGACGCATTTTCCGGAAATTAATTTGAATCAGCTTTAGGTTTTAAGACTATCCATAAACACGCCGGCAGCAAATAAATATGTAGGGCATTGGGGAGGCCGGCGAAAAATAGAAGTGAGATGCCGTAGGCTAGGAGCAGAGTCAAAATGGCTGGGCTAACTGAAGTTTTTGCAACTGCGCAGAAGATTGCTATGATTAGTGCCACGGCGAGGAAAATGCCTAGAAGGCCTACTTCAAGAAGTAGACTTGCGTATTCATTTTGTACGATTTCTTTGGGCGAATCGGTGAGGCCGGCATCATGCATAGCTTGACCAGCGCCACCAATGCCTACGCCTAGTAGTATGGTTTTAAAATCTTGCGACCAAACTTTGATGGCGTTTCTCGTCATCATTTTGCGGATTTCAGTTGATTCTGGGACGTAGCCGTCGAAGGTTGATTCGGCTGAATTATCTTGCGGTGCGCTAGCACTACTTTCTTCAGTTTGCCGAATATCAATTATGCCGAGCGATAAATGATTCAAAACTTTTGCTACGCCAGACTGGTAGGTATCATTTGTTGGTGAAACTTGTGACAAAATACCTTGCAAATTCAGTGTAAACAAGAATGCTCCGGCCATGATGACAAAGGTCCATAATACTTTCCAGCTTTTTTGTTTTACGCCCATCCACGTGACCATGAAGATCATCGCTACGGCAAACGCATAAATCGCTCCTCGCGAGAACGTGAGAAACAGTGTCGCACTGAAGATAAAGAAAAGGATGGCGTAATACTTCACTCGTGGCCGCGTCCGGCCGGCCCGTCGCCACGGGCGGCCGGCGCTAACGCTCGCGCTGCCGCGCTCCGCAATGCCACTTCGTTGAAGTATTAGCCATCCTGAAATTATTGCCGGTGCGAGAAGTAAATTCCCCATGAATTGTGGTTCGATGGCGAAGCCGTTTGGATGCGGGAAGCCGAAACTATAGGACGTGCATCCTAAGCACATTAATGAATAATCTCTTGCGACACCACAAACATCCAAGATACATTGCACTAAGCACCATGCACAGATAAAGAGACTAGAGCCGAAGAACCATTTTAAGAATCTTTGCGAGAAGCCTTCTTGGAGAACGGATTTCAACTCCACTATTAACAAAACTGCTATCACGACTAGCCACATCACGCCGCAAGTTAGAATTCCTCGCGTCTGATTTAATGACCACAAAACTGATAAACTGATAAATAGAGGGAATAGCATGAAGCGCCATTTTTTCAAACTGCATGAGATAAGCTTCTTTTTGATTAACAGAACTACGCCTGTCAAATCAAAACCAAGAAGCCACAGAATTGGTAGGGAAATTTCAAAGTTCATGGTGCTATCGCTACCAAATGAAATCACTGGATAATACGAGAAAAATAGCACCAACGGCAAAACGCACAGTAATAATTCAAATAACCTCACCAGAGAATTACTTTTTATTTTTTTTGGCATGTTTCTTCTCGCATTTTTTTACAAAATCTAGCACTTCCTTATCAAATCTCTCCACGGCGAATTTTTCTGAAGATTTGGAGACTTTCTTTCGGTCAAATTTTCTCATTTTTTCAAACTGCAAAATCGCTTCGGCTAAACTTTTGGCCGTTTGCTCATTGAATAATAAGCCATTCTTGCCATCCTTAACATAATCTTTAGCACCACCTTCTTTAAAGGCAATCACGGGACAACCTGCAGCGAGAGCTTCTACTGGCGCAATGCCAAATGGTTCCATGCTGGGGAATAAATAGCCTTTGGCTTTTGCGATATTTTTCGCCAATTCGTCTTTTTTCATCAAGGGCAGGAATTTGATTTTGTTTTCGCCTTTAGCGAGTTTCACTAATTTTTTATGCTCTGGGCCTTCGCCAATCACTACTAGGTGTCTTTGTGTCATTTTGCAAGCTCTAATAGCGAGGTCAATCCTTTTCCAAGTCACCTGTCTAGAAGTCACAACATAAAAGTTTTCCACAGGTTTTCCACAGGCCTTGGCAAAGTCTCTGACCTCAACTGGCGGATGAATGACAGCTGCTTCCCTCCCGTAGCATTTCTTGATCAAACCCTTAGCGTAATCTGAAATAGTAATGAAATAATCTACTTTTCTGGCAGCTTTGAGGTCTGCTCGCTTCAAAGGCTTGACCAGGATTCTTAAGAAAAATCTCACCAATGGATTAAAAATACCAAAACCTGGGTTTTTGACATAGTCATCATACATTTGCCAATAATACTGGGTTGGCACGTGGCAATACGAAATGTGGATGCCGTTTGGCACTTTCGCTGCTTTGGCTTCGGCGCCAGTCACTGATATAACTAAATCATATTCTGACAGATTAAGATGTGAAAAATACCTTTGGCGAAACGGGCCCATGGCACGACGCCAAGCAGTAGGATATTTTTGTAGCCAACCAGTTCGCACGTCCGCATCTTTAAACCAATCAATTCCCTTTGGATCATATTTTGAAGTATAAATTGGCGCATCGGGAAATAAACGGTGCATTTCAAGCAGGACCTTCTCTGCCCCGCCCACGTTTGTTAGCCAATCACAAACCAGCGCAACTTTCATTTTCATTTGGCCCCATCTCGTTTAAGTACAGTCGCAATCGTTTTGAAGAATATTTGCGCGTCCATCGCGAGTGACCAATTCATCACGTAATAAATATCAAGGGCTCTTCTCTCTTCAAATGGGATATCGCGTCTGCCTGACACTTGGGCTAGGCCGGTTAGACCGGATTTGACAGTGAGAATGAGTGACCGATCACCATAATTGCGTAATTCGCCCGGTAGTAAAGCACGAGGACCAATTAAAGAAATGTCGCCTTTTAGAATATTAAATAATTGTGGCAACTCATCAAGTGAGGTTTTGCGAATGAAATGACCGAGCTTGGTGATGCGAGGATCATTTTTCATATAATCACCATCGGCACGATATTTTTTAATCAACTCTGGCTTCCCCATTTTAGTAAAGGCTTCTTCTGCTGGCATGCCACTATATTCTGGTTTCATCGAACGGAATTTATAACACCTAAATTTGCGGTTGTACCTAGTTAATCTTTCGTCAGTATAGATTGGTGAATGTTTCGGGTCGGAGAGTTTGGAAATCAGCCAAATGATAGCCATCGGGATGGCTGCAATGATGATAGCAACGATGGAGAATAAAACATCAAACGCTCTTTTGATGGCGGCATAACCACCAGCGAGTGGAGTAGTCATGACCATTACCGCTGGAGCATTGCCGATTAATTCCATTTCACCAAAATGCGACGAGAGCGATGACTCGCTTGGCACAAAATAGTACACCATGTGCCTTTGCACGGTTTGTTTATAAACATTCTCGGTGGATTTTTCGTCGGTTTGCAGAATCGCATCCGCGTGAGCTTTTTTCAAAGCTTCTTTTAAGGATGAGTACTGGTGAGTTTTTAAATCTTTTGGAATGAATTTTTTGCTAGCCACAATGCCGGCGATTCTCAAACCTGATTCTGGTGTGGTACTAATATAATCTGCTAGGTATTCAGTATTTTTATTATTACCGATGATAATTACTCGGCGGGCGCGGTAAGCGCGTTTGAAAAGTCGCCGAATGATGAACCGTATAATTATGCGTTCGATTAGCAAAAAGATGAATGACAGGCCCATCGCCATCAAGGCCATGATTCTGACTGGGAAGACATTATCACCTTTGAAGAAATCGTAGACAATCAGCGAAGAAACCGAAAAAATTGCGGCAAGTAGTAATCTCCCTCGTTCTGGCAAACGCGTGCGTCCTAGGAAAATGGATTTTTTGTATAATCCAAGGGCGGCTAGGATAATGAGCATCACCGGAACAAGACATGCTATGGTCAAAGTAAAATCTAGAAGTTGTGATTCAAATTCGTAAGGTCTTGGATCAACATGCACGCGAATAAAATAAGCTGCGGCGAATGAGAGGATTAGCGCTACCGCGTCTCCCAAAATTAAGCAAAATCTGAGAATCGAATCCGATTTTTTCTGCATAACTTAATTTTACTCTACCGTCACTGATTTCGCAAGGTTGCGTGGTTGATCTACGTTGTAACCTTTAGCGATTGTCATGTAATAAGCAAATAGTTGCGAGACTAAGTTCATCAAAAGTGGTGTGAAAATCTCTAGAGAAGTTTTGATTTTGATGATGTTTTCGACTGGTAGGTCGAATTTCTTCACATTGGTGACTGCAATGATATGACCGCCACGAGCCAAAACTTCTTGCACGTTGGAAACTGCTTTGTCATACAAATCACCTTCTGGCAGGAGCGCAATTTCAAAGAAGCGGTCGTCAATCAGAGCGAGAGGGCCGTGCTTTAATTCGCCAAAGGCATAGGCGTTAGCATCGATATAAGAAATTTCCTTAAGTTTTAAAGCCCCTTCCATAGCTGTTGGATAGGCTGTATCGCGGCCAAGATAAATCGCATGTTCGTATTTTTTGTGCTGAGTAGCGATTTCTTTCACGTCCTTTTCGACAGCTTTCAAAACGGAGCGGATTTCTTCTGGTAATTTGGCAATTTCTTCTACGTATGGACGTAGGTTGCCAGGTTTCACACCTTTGGCTTGAGCAATGGTAAGACCGAACATTACCATGGCTACGACTTGTGAAGTGAAGGCTTTGGTCGACGCTACTGAAATCTCCGGCCCCACGTGAACATAGGTCCCACCGTCAACCTCACGTGCAATGGTTGAACCAATCGCATTCACAATCCCAATCGTTTTAATTCCCTGTTTTTTAATTTCACGAAGACAAGCCAAAGTATCTGCTGTCTCACCCGATTGCGAAACAATCAGAGCTACTGAATCCTTTGGAATATACGCATTACGATAACGATATTCTGAAGCAATCACAGTCTCTACAGTGATTTCTGGCGTAAATTGTTCGATATAATAACCCGCCAACAAACCAGCATGGTATGCCGTACCGCAACCAACAATTACTAAATGTTTAATATTGCGAAGTTCTGGCACTGGCAAACCTGGGCCACCAAGATGTACTGTACCAGCCTCCAAATTCACCCGGCCACGCAAAGTTTCTTTAAGAGATTCCGGTTGCTCCATAATTTCTTTGAGCAAGAAGTGTTCGTAACCACCTTTCTGGATGGCGGCGAGATTGGTTTCAATCTCTTCTACTTTGGCTGAGACTGGTTCAGCGTTCAAAGTCTTAATTTCAACACTGTTTTTGGTGACATGCGCTACTTCACCATCATTCAAATAAATTGCCTGCTTGGTGTGGCCGACTAGTGCCGATGCATCCGAAGCAATTAAAGTTTCATCATGACCTACGCCAATCACGAGTGGTGAACCACTGCGGGCGACCACGATTTCATCTGGACTTTTGACTGATACTACGGCGATGCCATAAGTTCCTTTAACAAGCTTCAAGGCTTGCACTACGGCGTTAACTAAAGGATGTTCGCCGCCTTTGTAGAATGATTCAATCAAGGCCGCCAAAACTTCTGTATCAGTTTCCGATACAAATTTATGCTCTTTTAAAGCCGCCTTGAGCTCCTTGTAGTTCTCAATAATCCCATTATGCACCACATAAATGTCGCCTGCTTGATGTGGATGAGCGTTAGTTTCGGATGGCTCACCATGCGTGGCCCATCTCGTGTGACCAACACCAATTTTATCGCTTCGTTTATTTTTGGCTAACTTTTCTTCTAGGTTAGCAATTTTGCCCTTTGCCCGAAGCAAAGTTGGCTTACCAGTTTCATCTAACGTTACAATACCAGCCGAATCATATCCACGGTATTCCAATCTTTTCAGCCCCGAGATCAAAAAGTTTTGCGCGTTCTTATTACCTACATATCCTACAATTCCACACATCTTCTTTCCTCCAACTTTAGTTTACCCCATTATAGCACATCAATTTCAGTCCAATCCAGTCTCCCCTTATTGACTTTTTAAAGCTTTTATGCTATAATTAAAGAAGTGGTACTATCTCTTCTTAAGAGGTAGCCATGTATTTTTAGAGGAGGAGTTGGTATAAATGTCGAAAATCTGGAGCATAATCATTACCGTAGCTCTGGCAATTGTTTGTACTATAGTGTATTACTTTTGTCTACCTGCGGTAAACCTCGCTTCGGGCGGGTTTTGGTTTTTCCTGTTGCTTTGCGTGGTGTGCCTCGCAATTTCCCTAACCTGTTTTCTCTATGACATCATAGACGAAGACGTCAAATTCATTTGGCTCGGGGTTGCAGCATTCGTTGTGGTTTTTATCATCCTTGGTTTCATATCAAGCATGATCTTCCATTCCCATAAGGCCAGAGATGTCGCTGATATCACTATTAGCGAAAAAACTATCAACGAAGCTTTCCCTGATCTCACCCAAAAAGAAAACTTGGAAAATTTGCCACTTGTCGATCTCGACACAGCAAAAATGCTCGGCGATAAAAAAATCGCCGGCATCGCTCACGCATCCTGGTACGACGTCGACAACGAATACAACTTGATTACTTATCAAGGCAAGTATTATCGTTTGTCGTCTATCAACTACGGTGGCCTTTTTAAATATAATAAGGCTAAATACGCCGGCATCCCCGGCTATGTCCTGGTTGAAGTCACACCCAAAAACGGTACAGTCACCCAAGAAGCCACGCTGGTAACTTTGGATCAACCCATTCGTTACTCTCCGAGTGCCTATTGGTCGTACAACCTAAAACGCCATTTGAGGGGGCAATACCCTTCGTACATCTTCGACGATAGCTATCTCGAAATCGACGAAAACGGTACGCCCTACTGGGTTACCGGCGTCAAACGTCGCACGGCTGGTGTATTCGGTGTCAAAACCATCACTAGCTTCATTTTGACCAGCGCTCAAACTGGCGAGTCACAAGAATACCAAATCAGCGAAGCACCGGATTGGATTGACCATGTCTTTTCACTACAATATCTGATGCAAATTGCTGAATGGCACTATGGCTACATCAATGGGTTCTGGAATGAATCTTGTAGCAAAACTAATGTTTGGCGTACAAGTTATTTCTACCGCAGTAGCCATAACAAATCCGATACTGAAGCTGGCAAATTCGCCAATTTCTTTGGTTACAGCTCAATCGTAGGTGACGATGGACAGGTGTTACTTTACACCGGCCTCACTGCCGCTAATAGCGCAGAGTCCAATCTCGGTTGGCTTACCATCGATACCAGTACTGGCGAGATGGTCCAGTATAACGTTGTTGGAGCCGAGGAAAGCTCCGCCCAAGCCGCAGTCGAACAGCTCGTTCAAGCTCAACGCTACGAAGCCACATTCCCTCTGCCAGCCAATATCGGCGGATATCCCAGCTACATCATGTGCTTAAAAGGTAAAGCCGGTCTGACTCAAGGTTATGGCATCTGCAACATGGATAATTATTCCATCGCCGTAGAAGCCGATACCTTAGACCAAGCGATTTATCAATATTTAAAAAAGCTTGGTAATGATAACCTTTACCCGCAACTTGTTGCGACTCCAACTAATTCAAACGAATCCGAAGTCACTACACAAAGTGGCATCATCGAGGTAATTTACACTGCCGAAATCGATGGTACCACCCAGTTCTACTACGTCATTGACGGAAAGTTGTATCGTGCTGCGATCACTATCAATCAGCACCAAATCACCTACAAAGTTGGTGATCAAGTAGCTTTCAGTTATCGCAGTAGTGATGATGACATCGGCTATATCGTTGAAATCTCCTTGAACTAGCAAAAAGGAGGCCCCCGGGCCTCCCTTTTTCATGCCTTTATTCTTTTTTCTTTTCTTTATCGCTAATTGACACCCCACCAAATCCCCCGGTCGCGTCAATGTAAATTGTGTATTTACCTTTATTCGTCTCACCTTTTCTTTCGTCCGATGCGCCACCAAAGATAAATCTTGATCTTACCTTAATTTGCACATCTTCTGGTACTTTGATATCAATCCCACCAAACATACAAAATGCCCGAATAATAGTGTCTTTAGTAAACTTCGCTTTTCTTAAATCAAGGTCCACTCCGCCAAACACTGCCACGAGATTCGACCCACAAAATGCTTCATCCTTATAAGTTCTGTCACTTCCCGAAAACACCGCGATTTGTGAATCCATCGTTTTATCTTCGTCAAATTCACGAATTTTCTTTTCCACTTCTTTATCGTTATTACTATGAAACAAACTTTTTACAATAATAGTAATCCCAATCACCACTAGAAAGACCGCGAGAATCACCTTCCACGCTGTGTCATACGAAAACACATTCTGCGCTGCAAGAAGCAAAATCACCCCCGCCGCGAGGAACCCGAGGCTAGCCAATTTTTCCTTTTCTGTAATTAAACTAATCGCACTCGGGACAATGATGAATAATGTCCACCACCCATCAAAAAAGATATTAAAATCAAACCAACCCAGCGCGTTCCCACCAAATATCACACCTAGTGCAATAATTGCTATCCCCCAAATAATTGGACTAACTTTTTTCATTTTCACTCCTTTAAGAATTTCTTACCATATATTATAATACAAATTATAAAAAGGAGCCTATTATGGAAGATGTTAAAATTTGTCAAAGTTGCGCCATGCCACTTACTTCACCGGACATGTTCGCCACCGAAAAAGATGGCACCGTGAATGAAGATTATTGCAAGTGGTGCTACGATAAAGGCGAGTTCATTGAAAAATGCACGATGGAAGAATTTATTGACAAGTGTTCTCAGTTCGGCGAACAAGCCGGCATGACCAACGAACAAATGAAAGAATATTGCACGAAGGTCTTCCCAACCCTGAAACGCTGGAAAAAGTAACATGGCTTCGAGCAAAGACTACCGCGACTACATTTTAGAACAATTATCAGAAGTCCCGGGCGTTTCCTGCCGCCCAATGATGGGAGAATTTTTATTGTATTCAAATGGCGTGTTATTTGGTGGCATCTACGATGACCGCCTCCTCGTCAAAATCGTCCCCGAAAATAAAAAGTTTAAAATGGAGGAAGCCATCCCCTACCTCGGCGGAAAACCAATGTATTTCGTTGAAGATGTAGATGATAAAGAAAAACTCACCGAAATCATCAAAACAACTATCGATAATTTGAAAGCATAAAAAAAGACGCAATACACGTCTGGTGAGCCGGGAGGGACTCGAACCCTCGACACCAAGCTTAAGAGGCTCGTGCTCTAACCAGCTGAGCTACCGGCCCTCACCATGCGAATAATTATACCACAAAATCAGAATTTTGAAAACCCAGAAATTCTACTTTACTTCGACCAACTCGTATTCCCTACTCCCTAGCCCCAATGATTCCGCATACGGCAATATTTCCCGTCCAAGTCGTGAATCAATTCGCTCACGTAGTTTTTCCGCCCCCGGATCCTTAGACGCCCAAATCATATCAACAAACGCTTGGTCATTTGCCACCGGGTCAAGTGACGCCACGATTCCCAAATCTTCCATCACCGGATCATCTTGTTCTGCATCACAATCACATGAAGTCGACAGCGCATTCATCACCGTAATATATACTATCGGCTTTCCCTGTTCTTTTAAATAGTCCGCCACCGCCGTCGCTGCTTCCGCCATTGATTCAATAAAATCAATTTGCGGGTGCTTCAACACCCAACATAGTTTCGGACTTTTTGTTTTTCCACACGAATGAATATACGCTTTCCCATTTCGCGAAGCAAATCCAATCGACTGGTTCTTGAGATTCGCACCAAATCCTCCCATCATGTGTCCTTTTCCGTGCGCCAAATTCACATACGCATCATAATCATCAAAATGCGAACCCACCAAATCAAATTTGAGATGCTTACCATGTAAAACTGGGATCTTCATTTCCCCTTCCGCATCCATGATGTCTACTTTCGCAAACGACGTAAACCCATGTTCTTCTGCCACCTTCATATGATCAGCAGCCGTATTTCTCGCACCGGGATATGCCGTGTTGCATTCCACAATCGTCCCATTTAGAGATTTCACAAACGGGCCAATGAGATCCGCTTTGAGATATCCTTTCGCACCTTGTTCGCCAGTTGAAACTTTCACGCCAACTTTGCCTTTTAGTTCCACGCCAAGCGCATCATAAACTTTCTTCAGCCCTGCTGGACTAATCTCTTTTGTAAAAAATACTTTCGCCATATCGCCTCGCTTTCTTAATCTAATTATATCTAATTAGGTCAGATACTTCCACCCCATTGATTTATACAACTCCATCGCGTCAGGCCAGCCGAAAACTTTTGAAGCTAGTAAATTATAGATCTCGTCCACCATCACGATAGAGAATAGTGAAATCGCGAGAATTAGAAATGCGCGTTTAGACATTCTCTTGGCGAGTTTTACGAAAAATGGCACTACCAAATACACTAGCATCAGTGCCGACACGCCAAATATCAAAACACTCCTTAGGCACACAAAACCACCGATGTTGCCAAAGCTTAAAATCTCTGTGTTGTAATCCCAATACCGCGTACCGTTGCCAATCACGTAGACCAACCAGCCGGACACGAATTCAAGAAGACCCGTCGCTACTACCGAAACTAAAAACACCAGCCAAGGATGCTTTTTAAGTTTTAGGAGCTGCACCAGCACCATGATGAGAATCGCGCCAACGGCATAAATGTTAATCCACGGCAAAAGGTTCCCGCCTTGCATGTAAAACTCGCCCGTCCCACCGTCAAAATAATAAAAGATGAATTCGTACACCCAGCCAAAGAATCCGGCAAATACCCAAGTCAGAAGAATTATTCCCACCTGCTGATATGGCAACAATTTGTTTTCCTTGGGCTTGCCCACCTTTTTCATTTATTCGTCCTTCTTTTTCTTGCCGAACAGCTTGCCAAGATGCATCGCGTAGCTCGCCTTTTCGGAAATATCAATCGCATTACCCAGCCCCGGCACTTTTCGCACTTCATCATAGGCCTTTTGATGCACCGCTGCCCGCGTTGGAACTACGTTACGTAGCGCCTGTTCCGCCGCACTTTGTACCGCACCAACCGCCGCGCCCTTCGCCACTGTCTTCGCCGTTGCTTTTGTCGCAATCTCCGTGAACATATCCATGTATTTCTGATTTAATGGGCTTTTCGCAAACTCCGCCTCAAACTCCCCCACATCTTTACACTTAGCGCCAAGCTCTTCAATCTCGGCGAATAACGCATCTATTTTCTTTTGCATCTCTGCGCTAATCTCAAAACTCGCTGAAAACGCATTCTTCCGCGCGTCGATACTTTGTTTTATATATTCGTCCATACCATTATTATATAATAATTATATGAACATCCATCAAATCGAAACCTATTTTAAAGACAAGGAAAACACACCCTGCCCGCTTACTGATAAACTCATCAATTCTGGTTACCGACAGGCAAGCGGCGGATACATCAAAATCACCAAAGACCAAGGCATAAAGAATCCCACTCAGTATTGGCACTTGATGAATTACTGCAATCTAAAAAATCCCAACGGTCACTTCACCAAGTCCGTCGTTTGCGGCGAACTCATTTTCTGGATGGCTGAAGTATCGAACGCCGTACCGAAAAATGAATTAGAATTATTACTAAACGAAATTACTTCCGGAGACATCAAGAACCGCAAAAAGTGGAATAAAAAAATTCAAGAAGTGTGCTTTGACAAAATCGCAGCCGTCGTTGAATCGCAATAATCAGCAATCCGTCGGTTCCTCTTTTCTAGAAACTCCAACTCTTTTTCAATAAACTCAAGATATTTTTCTGTCGTTTTCGGAATCGGATCTTCGTCAAAGCTTTGCCATACGGTAAAGAACCTTACTCTCGTATAATCTTCAGTCACCAAATCTTGCAAAAAGAAATAATCCACAAACCCCTGAAAATTCACAAACAAATCAAAGAATTTCTTATCAGCTTTCAACACATCATCAAGCGGGCTCGTTTCACCAAGATAGTATCTCCTAATGCATTCTAGCGTCAAATCAAATCTGTCAGATATTTGCCTTCTGCAACCACGCATTTGGTTAATACTTCGTGCATGTTTCGGGAAAATCATCATTCCACCAATCGTATAAGTTCTTCGCACAAAATCTTCCACAAATTGATGATAGTCCAGTACGGCCTTTTCTACTTGGTTCAATAAACCACGGCATTTCTCGTAGCGAAAGCTCACCAGTATCGAATCGCTCCCAAAACGAAAGCCATTCCACGTAAGATAATCCGACTCATCGCCGCCCATCTTAAGATCCATTCTTTCACCATTCGGCAAAAACCGACTCCAGAGCTCTTGATGGTACTTTTGTAAAGTCTTGCTCACCACGTCTGGATCATAATTCCCCGCACCCAATCCATTATTATTCTCCCAAAAATGGTCCCAATAGCCTGGGATGTCGTCGGTGAAACTATAGTTAATGTCTATCATGTTATAATTATAACAAGAGAGCTACAAATTGGGTGAGCAGAAAGATTATCCGATATGTACGAAAACTTGGAAAGATACTACAAGAAAAACAGTTTACAAATAAAATTTAGACATTATTTTACTATATTCTATTTTTTCTTTATGACGGTCGCTTTTGTAGTTAATAGTTATTTATCATTAAACTGGCTAATAAAAATGGTGGTATTAGCTATTTCATTATTAATAGTAATATTATTATCAATTGAAATAGCTTGTCTAAAAACATTCAAACGATTTGTCTCTAAAAAAGATTCATTGGCCCTAGAACTACACAAATTATCTACCCATGATTACGTCGCCATGAAAAAATACCTAAAAAGGAACTCGTTAATGAATGATAAAATGTTAAAAACAATGATTAATCATTATCTTGTTCTCAATCAAAAAACAAATAATAACGAGTCATTGCTCACAGCAATCCTGACCATCGTCTCAATAACTACATCTTTTCTCAACAACGACCATCTCGATATTACAAAGCTGTCAATAACAATTACTATATTGATATCGACGCTTTTCTTTTACTATATGATAAAAACAGCGCGGAACGTGATAAAGTTCTATAATGGGGATGATAATTTATACAAAAATCTAGAGGAAATTATAACGGCAGTTTATTCAGAGACAATAAAGAACAAAAACCATAACCACTAACAATATCGTCAAAATACTTTTTCAATCGGTTCCCAATGTTCGTCATTTAATTCTTCGTGCCATTGAGTATTATTAAACAACAATTCATCATCATTATAATTACGCACAAAACCCCAATTAACACCTCTACGTTTTGCATATTCAGCTAAAGCTTTAAACTTATTTGGAGCATAAATATCAATATTTTGCGAATTACCGTCATAATCTTCACCGCCTTTAGCTTCAATTAGCCAAACGGAGCCATCCTTCTTTTTGACAATATAATCGGGATAAAAATCTCTAGTTTTCCCCGAACCAGTAACATAAACAAGAGTCATGTATTGTTCACCAACATCACCATTCTTATAAACCCAATCTATATCGTCACGACGCTCACAGTATTTTTCAAACAAACGTTCGGATTTCTGACGCACTTTCTTAGCGACAAACCCAGAAGTATATTTTTCATAAGCATTTGACAAATATTCTGCCTCATTTTTAACGTTTGGATCATATTTATAACTTTCCCGTTCTGGAATTTTAAACTCTTGTCTCACTACCAGATTAATATCAAGTTCCATTTGCTCAACAATTTCAGCCGAAACGGCCCGCGCGATTCCCTTTAAATACTCATGGTTATTTATCACGAATGCATAAAATTCTTCACGAGTAAGTTTTGTTATTTTTTGTTTATAACGATCGCCATCTTTAAACAATCGTTCAAGTATCGCACGTATTTCCGTCTCTTCCAAACCTAAAATAGGACTTAGTTCGTCGATATATCTAAAAACATAGATGCCATGCGTAGAAGTACTAACCTTGGCTGTTCTAGTTTTCATTTCACTATCCAACACTTCTCCAAGTGTTACGAAGCGTCCTTGACCATAATTAAAGTTAATATGGTTTCCAAATACAAAATTACGATTCTCAAGTCTACGTTGATTTTCTTTATAATCCCCTTCTTTGAGATCGAAGACAGTCATCATATAATTATAAATACGCTCATGCATCTCTCTTGGAGCAATATGACTATGGCTATCTTTTTTCGCTTCCTTCTGTAGCGTAAAAGTTTTGCATTTGTTCTTTAGGTTTAAAGTTCGCTTCTCATACGAAGTCATAATATTGCCCAAAAGACCTTCTTTGTACTGTTGATCAAATGTATAAACATAGCAACAGTCAAGCAAATCATTCTCATAATGGTGGCGCTCCGGCATACGACGAATACGCCCGATAGTTTGAATCGTAAATTGCTCACTCATACCTTCGCGCAATTTAACCAGTATCTTTGCGCGTGGGCAATCCCACCCTGTAGATATGGCTTGTTTCATGAGAATATATAAACACTGGCCGTCGTTTTCAGTCTCCGATTCATCCGGTTTACGATCATCATTGCTTAACCATACACGAACCATGCCATTTGCATGAGTATAATCAAATTTATCTTCAAGAAACTGCAGAACACGGTCAACATTTGCCTTTTCACCATTCGGAAACTGAATTAGTACAAGTGGGCGAACGTTCAGGCCCCTCGCCTTATATTCTTCAAATATAGCACGCCTCTTTTGCTCTGCAGCTTCTATTAATATTTCCGCTCCCTCATCAATCTCCGGATTATCTACGATACCATCGTTAAGATAGATAGCTCGGCATATAAGTCCAGAATCGATCACTTCACGTTCGTCTATTTCATAGAACTCGGCAGAATCCACCTTTTTCGGTGTAGCACTTATACGTATAATATGGCTCGCATCAAACGCATCGATAACATATTGTGCTTTTTCGGTTTTATTATTGTGTTCTTCATCAATGATTACGACAAACTTCGTACCAGCTCGTTTTGCAACTGCAATCTGCTCATATAAGTTTTTAAAATCACCTTCAGCTATTGCCGTATTGTCCCTTTTAGTAATACGTTCCCAATTGATAAATGTAGTTGTGCCTGGTTCAAAACCGCCTAGTAAAGCATCATCAAGGTTTTGAGAAACCAAATGGGGAGCGAACTTACGCATTTTTGCATGACTTTGTTCTTCAAGATTACCCTTTCCCGGACACAACCAAACAAAAGCTACATCGTTCATATAATCAATTACACGATCAACATAACCAATCATCATTATAGTCTTACCGGACCCAGTAGGTGATTTAACTATAATCGTTTGTTTTGCGTGAATACTCTTCGTAAAATCACAAAGAGCATTCACAGCTTTCTTTTGGAACTCAAATAGATTTGTAGCTATCATATTTCTCCTATCTCCCTTAGTTCATTTCTAAAATAATAATCCGGTATTACTAAACACTCTTTTTTATGGAAAAGCTCCTCTTGAGACGAAGTTAACAGGACTCTCCGCGATAAATAAATAGCTTTAAGGTTCTTGTAGCTATCCCATTTTTTTTCCAATTCATCGGCATCACTATCAGTTAAAACACTAATATAATAATCTTTATCAATTTTGATATGGTGTTCAAGCTGAATCATTTCGTCCGTATGGGCAAGAAGACAATTGGCTAAATTATCATTGTCCTTTCGGACAAAGTCCGTATTATAATATTTTAGATCTGCACATATACCAGAAGAATATCTTGTCCCATTATCACGAATACCAGTAATAACAGTCCGTAAGCGAGGGTATGTTACATTAGTGCAAATATCATTCTCGTTGTTAGTACATAGAATAAACTTACGGTCTCCGCCATCCTCTAGGTTTAGTTCAAGAACTGCCTGACCGGTAGTCCCCGATCCGGCAAAAAAATCTAATACTAATGGGTCCTCTACCATTGATAAACGTACTAAATCTTTAATCAATTTAAGTGGTTTTGGATAAGGAAAAGGTTTCCCGCCCATGACCCGTTCAAGCTCATTAGTCCCAGCCGTATTGGTGTATGCATTGTCAATCATAAAATCTGCTGTATGAAAAATCAAATTATTATTCTTTGGAACAAGAGTATTCGTTTTGTCATCAAATTTTTTATCTAAATATAGCTGCATCCTCAAAGAATTCTTCGTTTCGACAAGAATCCCCAGTTTAGCGGCAATTTCCATACGCTCCTTAGACCATAGCCAACGATTTCTAACTCCATCCTTTGTGATTGGTTTATAAATCTTTCCTTTGTATTCAAAATCATAATCACCACCCTTTGAATAACCTTGCGAAAGAGCGGCCAATATTGCCTTCGTGTCACCTTCTATATAATGGCCATTCTTATCTTCTTTTACTTCTACATCCTCTAAATTTCTTTTTATAATAAACTGAAAAGTATCGCTGTACGAGTAACATAGTATGTAATCATGCGATATGTTCATATACTTTTCTTGGCCACTCCTCTGTTTAGAAGTTATTCTCGGTATAGCAGTTATAAAATGTTTTGCGCCAAAAATTTCATCACATAACATTTTCAAACCAGACATTTCTGTATCACTAATAGAAATAAAAATACAACCTTCATCAGAAAGCAATCTTTCGGCGATTCTAAGTCTATGTTCCATAAAAGACAACCATTTACTATGGGAAAAACCATCTGTTCTATCAACGCGTTTGTCGTCGTAGACGAAACCTTTTTCGGTATTATATGGAGGATCGATATAGATGACATCGACCTTATTTTTATGCGTCTTTTCTAGTAAGTACAAACTATGCAAATTATCGCCACATAGAAGATAATTGCTGCCGTTTCCACCATTTTCTATCTCTTTATTTTTATCTTCAACAAATACAGGAATTTCATTTAGCATCCGTTCATCCACCGCTTCGGAATGTTCTTCCCATATCAACCCAAATTTTTTCTCAATCAACGCATCTTCAATTTCATTAATAATTAATGTCTCATCCTTGTTATCATTGTCGTCACGTATTTTTTTTAAAAAATCGAGCATACGTTCACGCCTAATTCTAGATAAATTTGCCATTTTTTAATCCTCATCCTCCTCATTAGTTTTTTTAATAAAATTTTCTATATCAGTTTTTCTATAACGTCGAATTTTCTTCACACCAATTCTTGTCGCTTTTAGAATCCCATTAGCATCCCAATTTCTAAGTGTGTTAGGATGTACTTTTAATAGCTCACTAACCTCCATCAACGTATAATACTGCTCTTTTACATCACATTTCATAACAATATGATACAAAAAACATAAGCGTTTTGTCAAGCAGAATCACGGTGGTATAATAAAGAAAAAGGGAGAATGAAATGGAAGAGGTTTCACAAGAAACTGTGCGAAAATTGAATGAAGAATATAATTTTTTCAAACCAGTTTTGAAGATATTACAAGACAATGGTGGCGAATTAGATAGCTATTCGCAATTAGATAAACTAATGCCCCAATATTCTGAATTCACAGAAGAAGAAATCAACTTTAAAAAAACTTCAAGAAAAGGAAATGATTACACACCTTACCACTTTGGAAGAAACTTTGCGATAAAAAACTTATCGATAGCTGGATATTTAACATATTCCCGTAATGCACCCATTAAATTAACCCAGAAGGGTCTTGATGCTAATATTGAATTACTAGATATTGAAAAAGATATTTTGGAAGTCGTGAAACCTTATTGGGATAAGAAAAAGAAAGAAGCGAAGAACAATAAAAACCTTTCCGAGGTTGATTCTGGAGAGGATGAAGATAAAGAGAACAGTCTCAGAAAAAAATATCAAAACGATTTAGAATGGCAGAACGAGATACTCAATAAAGTAAAATCACTTGAATGGGATAAATTTGAATCTTTCTGCCGAGGGTTACTCACCAAAATGGGTTTTGAGATCGACTCAATCAAAGGCATAAGAAAATCCAATGACGGTGGCATCGATGGCTTCGGCTATTGTCTTGATAACCAAAGCCTCAAAACTACAAGAGTAGCCGTTCAATGCAAGAAGTACTCTGACAACCCAGTCGGCAGTCCAGAAATTAATAACCTTCGTGGAGCCATAGACACTCATCGAGCAGAATATGGCATCTTCATTACAACATCCTACTTCTCTAGTGAGGCCATCAGAAGCTCTCGCGAAGGTGGTACTCCAATCACACTTATCAACGGTGAAGAACTTGTTAGTTTAATGGTGAAATACAAATATAAGGTTTACGAAATACCAACTTACATCCCTGACGAAGAATATTTCAACGATTAAAACATTTACATATGTTTTCTTCCACCGTTGTCACAATAGTGCCCAAACAAACTCATTACAACTACAGTTCGCGTAACTTCAAACACTCTATAGACAATCCTATCCCCACGGCTAATATCCTTCGAAAAACAATTCGTACCAATTTTAAAAACTGGCTTAGAACCAGTCGCTTCAAAGACAGGATCAAACGACAGTTTCACTAAAAACGTAAGAACTTTTTCTCGTTTATTCTCTGGGATACTCTTTAGTTGCTTAAATTGTTTTTGGGATTTCTTCGTAAATCTTAAATCATAGTTATTCATTTTAATCATCTCCGCATTAAATACCATAATTCCAAGAAACATTACCAAAAAGAGAATCAACCGTTTTCATCACCTCATCAGTCGAACATTCCAAGATCTCCTTCGCAAATCGGTAATCCCCATCATGATAATATTCCCTTTGTGTTGAATATTGCGACAACGCATCATGAATCTTTTTTTCCCTCCTGCCCAAATCGCTATCAACTAAAAACCACGCAACAATCTCCCAGCCGGTAACCCCGCCATACCCCCCTTCACCATTCAAACTATTTTCTCTGTGTGCTAACGTTTCTTCAGGCGAAAAGCTGTTGTTGTCCACTACGCCGACCTTACAGTACTGACCATTTGAAGCAACATAAATTGCTCCGTCCTTGCTGTATCTCTTTTGAAACGCCATAGCCCAAGGATTGCATACAATACAATGCCCACCTCCACGAGTCTTAAATCGGTGCCCATTTTGACAATAATTGTTAATTACATAATAACAACCCTTTTCCTTTGCGTTCAAATGATATTCAGCTTTCCTTTCTCCGCGTGCATCATAAAAGTCATCAAGGCCAAGCCCATGCTCGTCCATAAACCTTTTTTCTTCTTCGTTTAATAATATATTCTTCATTTTCTTCCTTTCTTTATTATTGTTGTTTAATCCACCTCATATATTTAGTAAGTGTAATTTTTAGATAATAAAAAAAGCCCCTCTTGTGGCTTTTGTCCATCTATATGTTTTTTCTAAATCTATTTCTTTTTACATTATTCCATTTTACATTTATTCCTTTCTAAACAATTAAGACGCAGTTCTCTCCTGCGTCGTCTTCTATTATTCTATTATTTATATATTATATATATATTATATATATAATATATATTTATATATTTATATATTTTTGTATTTTTGTATTATTTTTAATTTGTGTGCGCGTATTCGTATATGTGTGTATTTGTTTTTGTGTATTTTGAAATATTATTAATGCCATGTCAATGGCATAATATCATTATAGCATACCGTAGAAACAGGTCAAGCATAAGCATACTCAGGCAGTTCCGAATCTCCTCAAATGCTCCAGTGCCTTCTTCGCCATCTCCGAATCTTTCGGGTTCATCAAGAAAAACCCATCCAGTACATAGTTTTGCTCCAGCACCATCCTTTCAGACTCAAACAAATTATCATCAAACCACACAAAATCCGAATCCATATCTATCGCTTCAGTTTTTAAAGCTTCCCAGTCAGTCGGCAAAATCTTGTTATACAATTCATCAGCAAACTCATTATCAAATGTATCATGTAGGACAAAATCCGTACGATTCACTCCTCCACGACAATGTGTCGTCAACCAATAAACCGCACCAGGATAATTATCCATGCAGTATCTTAAAAGCTTAACAACATCTTCTTTAGGCGAAGCAACTCCCCTAATAACCCCGTCAATATCTAAATATATCTTATCAATCTTTTTCATTACATGCTCATACTATTTACTTTATCGGACAGCCCTCCCTCGTCACATAGTTTTATGAATTCTTCTATTGTTGCGAGCTCCGGATAGCCGGACGTTTCTGTTCTGTAATGCATTGGAATAATTTGCTTGGGGTTTGCTGCTTCGCAAATCTTCACTGCCATTTCTGCATCGATTGTGTAATAACCGCCTACCGGAATCAGTAAATAATCCGCATCAGAAATCGCCGCTAGTTGTTCGTCATTTGGATAATGGCCTAGGTCACCAAGATGTACTAATTTCTCGCCAGAAGTAGAAGTAATCACAAAAATCGTATTTGGCCCGCGAAGCGCCCCACCACGGTCATCATGAAAACTCGGTACTTCTTTTACGTTAAAGCTACACTCGCCTGGCACAATTTCTACGCATTCTCTTCCGCTGTGATCCGCATGCTCATGCGAGCAAATCACTCGCTTGCCAGAAATGCGTAGTGACTTAAGCCCTGGCACTGAGCCATCTTTATATGGATCAATTACTAGTTCATCGTTTAATCTAAAACACGAATGCCCGAGATACTCAATTTTCATTATTACTCCTTCTTTACTATATTATATAATAACTGCGTAAATACCTATTGCATTTTTATACAAAATGTTATATAATATATATGGCTTGTATAAATGCCTATTTTCTCGAAAGGAGATGTACATTATGTCTAGGAATTATTGGGATCTGGATGATACATCCAAGCACTGGGACATCGAACGTCAGCTGAAAGGAATGCTTGAAGGGAGCTATCGCTCCTACAACGGCGTTTACCCCGACAGCGTCGAGGATGTTCACGTCAACTCCGATGGCACCGCCGATGTCGATCTCTATGGCAAGGACAGCAGCGACCGCAAAGGTCACTACCACTTCCATCTGAGACTCTACCCCGACGGCACCTTCACCCTCATCAACTGCCACAAAAGGTAATCCCCTGCCCTGCCCCGTTATACACGGGGCTTTTTTATTTACCGAATCTCTTTCGATTAAATTCTTTCTGCACTTTTGCGAAGCTTTCCGGTGTCTTAGTAATCTCTTCTACTTTCACTAACATCTTCTCAAACGATGGATCTTTAAAATACATCGTCTTCGCCGCATAACCATCTGGTGAATATTTTTCCCGGATATGCACCCTCACATCTTCGATTATTTCATCCTCCGAATAATCCGGATGCAATAATTTATTATAATCATACGCCCTTTCTAGCATGCTCTCCACAGTCGGATTCCGATCTGCCGATGATACAATCTTCCCGTAAATACTTCTCGGCTCATGGCCAAGCGACGCCCGGTGATCTTCCACCGCTTCTGCCATTGTCTCCACTTCCTCCGCCGTGAAATTCTCCAACAAAAACTTATCGGCTCGCATCATTTTTGCTGATTCAATATTGTGCGTTTCATTGTCAATCAATCTTCCTAAATCATGATAAGCCGCAATTATATACACCATGTCGAGATTCACTCCCGGTGCCTGCTTGGCAAACTCCAAACTACGGTCAATCACCTGTTCGATGTGCCCTCCCGCATGGCCACTTAGTTTTTCATATTGTGGCAAAATCCTCGCCTCAATATATTTTCTTACCTTCGCACTAATCTGCTCAACACTACTCATTTTTCTTTTGCCCAATCCGGTCTTTCTCCATCAAACAAAATCTTTGGCGTGTGCAAATTCACAGTATCTGTATCAATCCCATAATAATGTTGGTATGTCGTATCTACCGAACCAAACTTCGCTTGACTCTTAGAAAAACCCAATAAATCAGCCGTCTCCCACACTGACTTTTCGGTTGGTCCTTCCACTTCTATGAACGTTGGAATCCACGGCCAAGTATCAATGCAAATCTCCACTTCACCATCCTCCGCTTCATACACCCAAGTCTCTCGTAAACTTTCCTGTTCTGCCTTTTCTTCCAAACCACATCCACGCATAAATAACACCCCCTTCTCATAATCATCAATTACCACGTTCACTTCTTTTGTACCCATAATTGAATGGTCATCCGCCACGTTTTTATATGTCATCACAATCCTGCCACCACCCTCGTCTCGCACCCTCGCAAAACTATGTGGGCCCGTATCAAACACAAACCTCCGCATCAAAACCTCCGGCTTCACTAGTTTCGCCCCAATTTCAGTAAGCTTTTTCCTCACCTCATTTTTGTTGATATCCAAAAATTGTGCTTCTATCTCGTTATTCATACCCTCATTATACCACCAGTTTAAGATTGGAGTTCAAAGCGATATTTTTGCTTAACGTCTGGATACTTTTGATGATCAACCCTTGATAGAAACATTTCAAGTGGGCGGGCGTAGAGCTTGCCTTCGCCGTAAAGTGCTCGGTAGATGACTAACTTTTCGCCGGTTTCGGAATGTTCGCAGATGTCTTCTACTAAATAAAGGTTTCCTTTGAAATGGCGGTAGACGCCGTGGATTCTTAATTCTCTTTTCATTTGGACTCTCTTTCTTCACTGCCGGTTAAATGCCAATGATCACCATATTCACATTTATAAACGCCGAGGCCGGAAATACCATGTTCATACTCCGCTACGCGGGCAGCAACTTCGGCTTCGTCACGCGTGGCATAGCAAATTTTCTGGCTCTCGCCGACCCAGCATTTTTTTGGCTCATATGGTCCAGTGGCAAATTTATTTCGCATATTCTACTGCACGAGTTTCGCGAATCACGTTCACCTTGATGATGCCAGGATAGCTCATCGTGGCTTCAATCTTGTTGGCAATATCACGCGCTAGTTTCAAAGCTGACAAATCATCAATTTGTTTTGGTTCAACAATCACACGCACCTCACGACCAGCGGAAATCGCATAGGCCTTGTCGATACCTGGGAATGAGGTAGCGATATTCTCAAGATCACGCATTCTTTCGGCAAAGTTCTCAGCGGAGATGTTCCTAGCACCTGGGCGTGCTGCACTCATTGCATCACATATTTTTACGATAATTGCTTCTGGTGTAGTTGGTTCAATATCATCATGATGTGCCGCCATCGCATGCACCACAGGATCAGGCATACCATATTTCTTTGCTAATTCTGCACCAATTTCGGCATGTTTCCCTTCAATTTTATGCGTTACAGCTTTACCTATATCATGAAGTAGAGCTGCCGTTTTAGCAATTCTTTTATCAGCACCAATCTCCTCTGCAATCATGCCAGCCACGTGAGCCATTTCAATGGAGTGGAGCAACACGTTTTGACCATAGGAAGTACGGAATTTTAACTCACCTAGAAGGTGTACTAATTCACGTGGAATACCTACCAGCCCAACTTCACGCACGGCATCTTCACCGGCTCTTACCACTTCCTTTTCAATTTCCTTTTCACCTTTTTCGACAGACTCTTCAATGGAAGCTGGATTAATGCGACCATCCTTCATCAAACGCTCAAGAGCATATCTTGCTACTTGGCGACGAATTGGATCAAATGAAGAAAGCACTACCATGCCTGGAGTATCATCCACCATAATATCTACACCAGTAGCTCTTTGCAAAGCTTGAATATTACGGCCTTCCTTACCAATAATGCGGCCCTTCATATCGTCATCCGGAAGCTTCAGGGCGGTCACAGTACGATCAGCGGTGACTTCTGAAGACATTCTTTCCATAGCTGTAAGCAACACCGCCTGTGCGGTCTCGTCAATATCGTGCTTAATTTCCTTTTGTTCTTTCGCCACCAAATTCACCAAATCTTCCTTAATATCGTTCTCGGTCATTTTCATGAGTTTATCACGAGCATCGGCTTTGGAGAGACCAGCGATTTTCTCTAGTTTCTCGTGTTGCTTTTCGCGGATGTCACGAATCTCATTTTTAAGAGTTTCAATTTCCTTTTCTTCGCGAGTTAGTTTCTCGGATTTCTTTTCGAGTTGATCTAGCTTAGCATCTAAAGTCGTTTCGCGCTCAGCTAAACGATTCTCCGTTTTTTTCCATTCTTTGCGGCGTTCGTTTTCCTCGGCTTGACTCTTTTCAGCTACTTCAGTAGCTTCTTTTTTAGCAGCCAGAACGATGTCCGAAGCTTCCCGCTTCGCCTTTCTGACTAGATCTTCTGCTTTGTCTTTGCCACCTTTTTCATTTTTCTTGTTGTAGGCAAAAAGACCTCCCGCGCCAACTGTCAAACCGACAATCGCGGCAATAATTGGGATTGCAATTTCCATATACTCCCTTTCTAATTGTTTTTGTCGATATTTTTCTTATACCAACGGGTTAACAAATAACATCAAATTTAAATTTCCACTATCTATTATACCACGAAAATGCAAAAACAAAAATCCTTATGATTGCATTTTTT
>CAMJSX010000010.1 GCA_946408595.1 uncultured Candidatus Saccharibacteria bacterium
TGAGGAGATTTGTCTCTAGTACGAGAGGACCGAGATGAACGAATCTCTAGTGTACCGGTTGTGGTCACCTACTGCATCGCCGGGTAGCTATGTTCGGAAGAGATAAGCGCTGAAAGCATATTAAGCGCGAAGCCCACTCCAAGATAAGAATTCCCTAGGAGACTCCAGAAAGAAGATCTGGTTGATAGGCGCAAGGTGGAAGCATGGCAACATGTGGAGCCGAAGCGTACTAATAGGTCCATCGCCTTTTTATGTCTTGGACTTAGCTAGCAATCGGTGTTTGAACACCGTAGCGTCATTAAAATCTTTGGAAACCTTATGGACATCAATAGTAATAATAGTTGACGCTGTTGTTACGATTTGGTGCCCATAGCGCTGGGGTAATACCTGTTCCCATTCCGAACACAGAAGTCAAGCCCAGTCGCGCCGATTATACTGCTTTGCGGGAAACTAGGAAGGTGCCAAATTATGGAAAAACCACCCCTTATCGGGTGGCTTTTTCTTGCTTTTTTATAGTTTGTATGATATAATATATATTATATTCTACGAAGGGGGATGCAGCAATGCATAGAGGTACATTAATATGGGGCGCCATCTTAATTGGTGGAGCTGTCATTATGGCCATTTTAGGCTTCAGTTACTCCTATCTTAACAAATGGGATAAGATGAAGGTTAATACCACCACTTGGGACGATCCGGATAGACCGATCATTAGAATCAGAGAGAGATTCAATCTAAGGGTGCCAATCCTGGTGGATTGTTTTATTGCGATAATTGCATCGCTAACTATGCTGTTTAGCAACATGCTTGGTTCGATACTCGACCAAAACCCTTGGTATATGAACATACTTATTCTGATACTATTCATCTTTGCTCATTTTCTTATCTGGGCATTTCTTCTGGTCTTATGTACAGCAGTATCAATTATCAAAAACCAATTAATAAAAAAGATGTATAGTAAAAAAGCCGTCGTTATCGACACTACTGTCTTCAGTGAACTAGACAAATAAGCCCCCCTATATTCTCCCGCATGTATGTGCGGGAGATTTTTACCCCTTATCGAATGGCTTTTTCTTGCTTTTTATGATATAATCAAAGAATAACACTGTAAGGGGGGGAATCAATATGCAGCGTACTTTACTAATTTGGGGTGCTGTTCTGATCGCAGGACTAGCGATTGTATCTGTCATGGGTTATCTTTACCCATACGTATCAAAATGGGACAAACAGAAAGTCAGAATCCCATCATGGACCGACAAGCGTAGGCCCAGAATTCTGATTCGTGAACGATTCAATTTCGGCCTGGCATCGCCAATCATCGCCAGTCTCTTCTCGGTAATAGCCTTTATTATTGCTGTACTCAGCGAACCGATGCGTGAGCTGATGAGTGGTAAACCATGGTTTCTAGACGTCATAATTATCTTACTATTAGCAATTATGCACTTCTTGGCTTGGTTTGTTATGACCGCCGTCTCGTACATCATAGCTATTACTAAGGTAACCTATCTAGATAAGAAGTATCGAGAAGAACTTCGTGCCGATGTAACCAACAGAACTGTCTTTGATGTCAGAAACATCAAAAAATAACACCCCAACAAAATCCCGCCTCTTACGGCGGGATTTATTTTGTTTTTTTGAATTATTCTTCAGAGGCTTCTTCAATAGCGGAAAGCAAAGAATCTTCAACGTTTTGTTTCTTCTTCTTTGGCGCTGCTTTCATCAGCTCGATATCAATCTCGTAGCCAGTGAGCTTAGAAGCAAGACGAACGTTTTGACCTTGCTTACCAATAGCAATAGATTGTTGATCTTCAGAAACAAAGACCTTAGCTTTCTTCCCGTCAATTTCAACCTTGTTAATTTCGGCTGGGCTTAAGGCTTCACGGATATACTCAGATGGGTTATCACTCCAAGTGACGATATCGATTTTTTCTTTTTCACCGATTTCGTTCATCACTGCGCTAACGCGAACGCCACGACCACCAACGAAAGTACCAACTGGGTCAATACCTGGGGTAGTAGCAGTCACAGCAATCTTAGTACGACGACCGGCCTCGCGGGCGATACCTTTGATTTCAACAGTGTGGTTTTCAAGCTCAGGAACTTCCTGGCGGAAGAGATATTCAATGAAATCAGCCGAACCACGAGAGAGAATGAGTTGAGCACCACGCTCGCCGCGTTCGATGTTTTTAATCAACACCTTAATGCGGCTACCAACAGTGTAATACTCGCCGTCGATTTGCTCGCTACGAGGCATAATACCACTACCGCGACCAAGGTCAATGCGTACCAACTTTGGCTCGACACGGGAAACAGTACCGGTGACAATAGTCCCGACCTTATCTTCAAACGCTGTAAGCACAGCATCATTCTCAGCTTCACGAAGTCTTTGAATCACAACTTGCTTTGCAGTCTGAGCAGCCACACGACCAAAGCCAGTGACTTTGTGTTTTTCTTCGACAATGTCGCCGAGTTTAGCTTTCTTACCAGCTTCAGCTAGAGGGATTTCGGTTGATGGATTGTAAGCCAAGCCATCTTCAATTACTTCACGAGCCACAAACACATCAGCTTCGCCAGTCTTGGTGTTGAGCATAGCACGGACATTCATTTCACGATCGCCATTATCTT
The DNA here is from genome assembly GCA_946408595.1 of uncultured Candidatus Saccharibacteria bacterium. Lineage (GTDB taxonomy): Bacteria > Patescibacteriota > Saccharimonadia > Saccharimonadales > Saccharimonadaceae > Nanosyncoccus. The sequence goes on from CAMJSX010000010.1 coordinate 2,626, forward strand.
TACGCCAAGCAGCGGCAATAGCTTGCTCGATTACATTAATAACGGCATCTCTGGTCAAACCTTTTTCTTCAGCAATAACGTCGACCATAGTGGCCATCTGCTTCAAGTCTAAACCTTCCATATATTATCCTTTCTAATAAAACAACCGGCCTTTTCGGTCGGTCAATTAAGTATGGTCTAATTATAGCAAATGAGTTTAAAAAATGCAACAGTTAACCTATCCCGCCTAGGCTTATCCTAAAAACTAGTGCTTTATTTTTCATGGTAGGGGGTTGTATTCCTAGTTTTGATGTGTATATAATGCCAGCGGGTTGGAGAAGTTTTAGTTTGCGAACAATATAAATCCTCCACGAAGGGAGCGGGAAGTCTATCTCCCCGCTCCAGAAAGGGGGGATTTATACGTGACGTTTCTAGATAAAGTCTGGATTTATCTCCCTGAACAAAAAATGTTTAAAGAAAAATAAACACAGAAACGAAAGGAGAACGAATATGTTTATAGAATTCAACTTCGTATTCAGATTCGGTTCCAAAACAAAAAAGATTACCATTCGTATAGAGTGGTAATCAATTATCCAACCAGGTAGATTTCTAGAGTCTACCCCATGCCACTATTATATGATAGTGGCATGGTCCAGTCAAGTTCCACTTTACAATTTATCAAGATTTGCTATAATAGAGGTAACGATTTTACTTGTAATAAAAAGGAACTTATGAATATAAATGAGGAAGAACGCCGTGCCCGGCTTCTAAAGTCCAGAGCTGAAAGGCTGCCAGACATCAAGAAGCAATTCGAAGAGGCACAAAAACGCAATTTCAATTCTAATTTTCAACCGGGTGGCAAGGACGAAAAACTCGTCAAACCAAAAAAAGCCGCCAAAAAAACCACTATCAAAGTTAAAGAAGAGCCCCAAACTCCAAAAGCCAAAGCCAAGGCCGAAGCCGAAAAGCGCAAGGTTAATTTGTCTGTTTCTACCAAAAAAGGTGAGATGGTACATCATCAAAGAATGTTATCACAGGACGTTAACGCTCAAGCGACGCAACACATCATCGGTATTCCAGTGAATAAATCCCGTTACAACGGTTACAAAGGCGAGCAAATCACTAACGCCAAACTCAAACAAATGCGACCAGATCCAGAAGCCGTGCGGATTATTCCAATCGGTGGCGTCGGCGAGTTCGGCATTGGTAAAAATATGACCATTATTGAGTACAAATCTGAAATGATTGTAGTGGATATGGGCGTCTTGTTTGCTGGCGAGGATTATCCAGGCGTAAATTATTTAATTCCTGACATCAAATATCTTGAAGATAACATTACTAAAGTCAAAGCTATCCTCTTCACGCACGCGCACCTTGATCACATTGGCGCCTGCCGCCACTTGCTCCCAAAGTTTAGCCACTTGACCCCGATTTACGCGACCGATTTCACTATCGGCATGATTAAAAAACAATTGTCCGAACTTGAAGACGTGCCAGAAATGAACTACCAAGTCGTGGATCCATTCAAGCATGAAAAGATCCAAGTTTCCGAACATTTGTCGGTGGAGTTTATCCATACTCTGCACTCAATTCCGGGCAATACCGCCCTTGTGATTAGGACACCAAACGGCTTGATTTATATGTCTGGTGACTGGCGTCACGAGGAAAACCCAATGGGCGTGCAGACTGACTACGCGCGCATCGACGAGATTGTCAAAAACGAAGGTATTGACGTGATGATGAACGAGTCAACTAATATTGATTCGCCAGGCCGTCATCCACATTCCGAATACGACGTGGGCGAAAACCTAGGTAAAGTAATGGACCATTATGCCAATGGCAGAGTAATCATCTCATGTTTCTCATCGCAAATCCAAAGAATTGAGTTAATTCTGAAAGAAGCTGCCGCGCGTGGGCGCAAAGTGGCGTTTTCTGGTTTTTCCATGATTAACAACGTGGAAGTGGCATTGCGTTCCAAATCCATCAAGGTGCCAAAAGACACCATTATGAAAATGGAAGACATCATCAAACAACCAGACGAAAAAGTTTGTATTGTTTGTACTGGTTCGCAGGGCGAGTTAAACGCCGTATTGAATCGCATGATTACCGGCGCGCATAAATATATTAAAATTAAATCTACCGACACGATTGTGTTTTCATCCAACCCAATTCCGGGCAACGAACCACACGTAGTAGGTACAGTAGATGGACTTTTGCGTGAGGGCGCACAAGTGATTCAAAATGGCAAAACACATCTCACCAACATCGGGCCTCTACATCTTTCCGGTCACGCGTATTTTGAAGACCATGTTGATTTCGTGACTAGGCTTCACCCGACCAACTATCTACCATACCACGGCGAGTTCTACATGCTTGAACACAACGCACAGATGGCAGAAAATGTGATTGGCATTCCGCGCGAAAGAATTCTAATTTCGGACGATGGCGATATTATTGAGTTAATGCCAGACAAAACGATTCGCAAATGCGGACGCATTCATGTCGGGAACAAACTCTACGACGATGCCGACCAACCAGTGCACGAAGCAGTGGTAAAAGATCGCATTCACATTTCACGCGAAGGTATTTTTGTAATTGTCCTGACATTAAATAAGAAGACTGGGCACCTACTCAAAACTCCAGACATTGTCTCGCGTGCGTTTATTTATCTAGATAATTCAGAAGAATTAATCGGCAAAATCCGCCACTACTTAAGACAAAAAACCGACAAGTCAATTTCCACCGATCCAGAAATGAAAGTTTTAAAAGAAGAAATCAAAGAAGACATTACACATATCTTGTTTGATGCGACCGGCCACACACCAATCGTCATCCCAGTGATTAATAAAGTGTAGTATAATTTTACTATGACCAAAGGTGTGACCAGAAAAAGAATCGTTGGCCTGGATACGCTAAGATTTGTTGCGATTACAATGGTCGTAATATATCATTGTTTTCCAGGAATCTTGCCGGGTGGTTTTATCGCCGTAGAAATATTTTTTGCTCTGTCAGGTTTTTTAATGGGCCAGAAGCTATTAAGAGCATACCGAAAAGAAGGCGACAAATTTGGCGGTCCAAAAAGCTTTCTGAAATTCTCCCTAGAAAGACTCAAAAGATTTTTGCCAACTCTACTCTTCTGTATTATTCTCACACTGTCACTAGCATACTTTGCCGACCCAGATTTATTAACCGCAGCAAGGCCAAACACACTCTCGGCGGTAACGTTCACAACTAACATTGCCTCCATCGTCAATGGTAGCACTTACGAAAACTCCTTAATCCCAAATCTTTTTAATCAAACCTGGTTTCTCGCACTAGAATTACAAGTTTGCATCATCTTCTATTTCATTACGGCATTAGTAACTAAAATATCACCGATGAAAAAAGGTGAAACCAAAAAATTTTATAAAAGATTCCTGGCACTATGTATGATAATCGCCGTAATATCATTCTCCTTGATGGCCATATATGGCGGCTGGTTCAACCTATATGACCGTGCATATTTTGGGCCAGATTCTCATATCGGCGCCTTTTTCCTAGGCGCAGCATTTGCGTCATTTACAATGATTAAAAGAATTTGGCCAGCAAAAAAAGGCCGTCGCTGGGGCTGGCTAGTATTATTATTCGCTAGTGTAGCTGGCATAGTTGCATTTTCACCATTCATCCAATACTCTTCTTGGCTTGCCTTCACGGTAGCCCTGCCGTCAGTAGCAATACTCAGCATAATCATGATCTTAACAGTATTAAAACTCCAACGACCAGTCTCAAGAAGAATCCCGCGAGCCTTAAAAATATTTGAATTCCTAGGCGCATTATCATTTGCGGTTTATTTATTACACTGGGGATTATTCGTTCTATTCCCAAGTTTATTATCGTTTTGTTCAATTGAAGTCATTCCATATATTGCAATTGTCGCGAGCGTATTACTAGCAATACTGCTTCAAAAAGTGATTGTACCATTTAGCAAAAAACACAAAATCATTTTTGGGATTTTGTTAATTGGCAGCCTGGTTCTTCCAGTTATGTCGCTCATCAAAGCTCCCGAAAAATCATCCATTGAAGAAAACCTAATCGAAGCAAAAACCGAACTCGAAGAAGCTAATCAGCCAGCCAAAGGCGTCACGACTATAGCCGTGGATTATAGTGGGATGAAAGGATTGGCGGATCTGCTTGGTGATGGTGTGATGAAATTCTTTGACGCATCAGAAGGTTTTGCCAAACCATACCCAGCAACAGTAAGATATGGCGGAGCGACCTATTTGCCAGGCAGGGCATATTATAATACACCAAGCTATGATCGTGTTTCGGAACTAGCTTCCAAAAGAGTGATGGTGCTTGGTGATTCTGTGGTACTTGGTGCAACAAACGCACTTTACAATACGGTCCCAGGAGTTTTTGTGGATGCTTTAGGCTCGCGCAACATGACTGACGCGATTAATCTACTTTCAGGTTATCGTGCGGCAAATGGCGGAGTTCTGCCACGCATTATCGTAATTGGTTTAATCACGAATTACACTAATTTTGGAGTAAACACTTTGCAGGCAATCATGGAAGCCGCAGGGCCAGGGCATCAATTTGTTTTTGTCACCGGCTATTGTAAAGACGCTTATTCGCGAGCATCACAAAATCAGACGCTGATTTGGATGGCGAATAATTATGGCAATGTGCATGTAGCTGACTGGGTACCAATTGCCGACGCAAATGCCTGGAGCTATCTTTATGCAGACAGAATTCATTTAACGCCGGCCGGTCGTCAAGCGTATGCAAATATGGTTAATCAAGCGGTGAGTGGACTATGAAAACATTTCGGAAAATAATTGTTTATACATTATGCTGTGGGCTAATCATTGGATTCTTGGCATACGAAGCATATTCGATTTTTAAAAAAGAATACATTCGCCAAACAGAAATAGCTGCCGAAGCTCACGAGAGTGTGAACCATCATTTAGACATGGTAAAAATTGGCGTGCTGACAGAAGATGTTGAAACATACGAAAACAATCTCGCGGGTTTAAGAGAGCAAATCAATATCATTTCAACGCTTTCACTTATAGAAAGTGAACAGGCAGACTATTTGCAAACACTCAAAGACTACGTGGAACACTTGGATAGCAAAACTGAATTGCTCAAAGAAATGAAGTCGGCAAAAGAAAGCATCGCTGCGGCAAAAGAAAAAATCAACGAAAACTATGGTAACAAAGATACTTTGACACGTGATAAATTAAAAGAAGTTAAAGACAGACTACCAGAATTCAAGATAAATGTTGAAGATTTTAAAGAAGAAAAAGTTACTAAAGTAGTGAACGCGGTAAATGGAATTTTAGATAGCATGGTTGAAAAAGCCTCGGCTCTCACGGACTGCATTGATACTTGCTACAAAGATCGCATCAACGAAATTAATAATGAGCTTGCTGATAAAATTAAAAGTTTTGCCGATGGCGTGGCAGAATTGAACACGTCCTTTGAAAAAGAATTCGATTTTGATAAAATGCAAGAAATAAAAGAAGGGAAAAAGGAGGAAGAAAATGTCGAAGAAAAATTATGATGTTGCGATTATTGGAGCCGGAGTAGCTGGTATGACCGCGGCCATTTACGTGCGACGAGCGGGGAAGACGGCGATCGTGTTTGAAGAAAAGGTTCCCGGCGGGCAAATTGTTAGTTCCTCAAGTGTTGCTAATTGGCCAGGCGAAGTAGGCATTTCCGGCGCGGATTTATCAAAAAAGATTAAAGGTCAAATGTTGGGACTTGGCGCAGATTTAGAATATGCAGAAGTTTCAGCTATCAAGAAAAATAAAAGCAGCTTTTCAGTTGAAACTGAAGATGGGGAATATAGTGTTGGCGCAGTGATTCTTGCAATGGGTACTGAGCCACGTAAACTCAGCGAAAAACAAACCAAAGACGCTGGCGACCGGGCGATTTCATACTGCGCGACTTGCGACGGAGCGCTTTATCAAGATAAGCCAGTGGTGGTAGTAGGTAGTGGCAACACGGCAAAACACGAGACGGCATATTTGTCTAACATTGCGTCAAAGGTTTATCATATTCACCATGACGAACCAATTCCAAAAGACGCAGTTGCAGTTTTCGTTGCGATTGGAAGAGTGCCACATACGGAAGTAGCAAATGGGCTAGTTGAATTAGATGGTGATGGATATGTTGTAGCTGATGAGAATTGTGAGACTTCTTGCCCGGGTATTTTTGTAGCGGGTGATTGTCGTGCAAAGCCTTTGCGCCAATTAGTTACGGCTGCCGCGGATGGAGCAGTAGCAGCAAACGAAGCCGTGCATTATCTTGGGTAATGTGATATAATATGCAGTAGCGAGCCCGTTCGCGTAGCGCGGGCAAGCGAAGCGAGCCCGAATGGCGGAATTGGTATACGCGTTCGACTTAAAATCGAATGGAGAAATCCATATGGGTTCAAGTCCCATTTCGGGCACCACGATAATAGCCTAGTTTAGGGCTATTTTTCTTGACTTTTATTTTGCGGCAGCCTACAATATTATTATGGTTATGTTCGAGGAGCGTAATGTTATGATACGACCAGCATTCTTTTTACTTGGCTTTACTTTTCTTTCTATGCTTTTTTTGAGCCTACCCGTCGCCCACGCCGAAGATTCTGTCGTCACCACTACTTCCATTACAATTTCGCAATCTTGCTCTATGACTAGTACAGTCAACACTCCACACAATGCTACTGTCATCAATGGCACCTATTCAGGCTCTAGCTATCCAAATGGTATTAGCCAAACTACAGGTTTTGCATCGCTCAATAGCATAAAAATCCCCTGGTCACTAGGACCAGGGGTAAGGGGGGAGGGTTAGGAAGCCGAAGCTTTATTTAGGAGCCTATCAATCAGGCTCTTCTTTTTCTTCTGCTTTTTAGCAGGGGCAGGTACCAAATCAGCGAGCCCCCACTCGCGGATCTTACCAGGGCAGTGAGTCGCCCAGACGTCATAAGCAAACATCTTGGACTCTTTGCCTCTTTCTACGGGTTTGCGCACGGCACCGACAAACTTGTAGTTTTCGTAGTGCCACGGCACACACACATCGATAGACCAGCTTTCGACGAGCTCAGACAGATTATACTGTTCGGGATCGTAGAGCAAGTCTATGAGGACATCCTGGGGTAAGTACACCGAAACGGTGTCTTTTTTGAACCCAGGGAAAATCCAGATACCTTCTTTTTCCCCATGAGGGAAGCAGCTTTCGACTTTGAAGCCGAACTGCTTTTCGAGACGTTCGCTCACGAGACGAAGAAGTTCTTTACGAGCATCTTTCTCCTGAACTTCGTTCTCCCATGATGCTTTTTCGTCTTCCTTAGAAAACGGGCTGTACGGGCAGTGTTCTACCCAGCAGTCCTTACATTCTTTCTCTGTAGGCACATGCCCACTAGAACGATTGCAGGTTCTACATCCGAGTATCTCGAGATACCGAGCGATGCGCTCAGTGTCATGGATACCTTTTTCTTCCAGCGGCTGCCAGAAGACGCCATAGAGAAGCGTACCGCCTGCCCAGTACCATCCATACGACCACTGACTGTTTTTCACGTACTCAGCAATACGGATGTTGCCACTTTCGAGATCGTGCCAGTCTTCGGTGGGGATGACCATAAAGATCGGCCCACGGTAGTGCCGCATAATCAGCGGATGGTTCCTCTTGAGGCTGTACCTCGGAATATAGTAGTACCATCCATCGGCGTCGTTGTGGATGTCATCCGGATCGATCCGAAAACCGACCATCGGAGAAACATTGTTTGAGAGAATGCCTCTCAGTTCTTCTTTTGTCATCAAAATAGATTTCGACATTGTCCCTTTCCTCCTTGTGAATGTACTATCGATTTGGCTTAAACCTCCTCAACTAGTTACTACCATTATATCATACTTACGCTAAAAAGTCAATAGCGCCTATGCTTTTTTGGCAAAATGTCAAGATTTGCTATAATAATAGGTATGCAGAAGGTGTATATCGCGATAGATTTGAAGTCTTTTTATGCTTCAGTAGAGTGCGTAGAACGGGGGTTGGACCCCTTAAAAGCCAAACTCGTGGTTGCGGACGAAACAAGGACTGATAAAACTATCTGTCTAGCAGTGTCACCAGCCCTAAAAGCCCTCGGAATACCAGGGAGAGCGCGTTTATATGAGGTCAAGCAGAAAGCCCGAGATTTTATCATCGCCCCGCCCCGGATGGCGTTTTATATCAGTTACAGCACGCGCATCTACAACATTTATTTAAGATACATCGCCGAGGAAGATATGCACGTTTATTCGATCGACGAAGTGTTTATCGACGCTACGCCTTATCTGAAAACTTACCAGATGACCGCAAAAGAACTCGCCACTAAAATCATCAAAGAGGTGTTAAAAGAAACAGGAGTAACAGCGACAGCGGGTATTGGTACCAACCTTTATCTTGCAAAAGTGGCGATGGATATCGTAGCCAAACACGTAGAACCAGATGAAGATGGCATGAGAATTGCCGAACTTGACGAGATGAGCTACCGAAAAACTCTCTGGGAACATCGACCGTTGACGGATTTTTGGCGTGTGGGAAAAGGATATGCGAAGAGGCTAGAACAGGCTGGTCTTCGCACCATGGGCGATATTGCTCTCTGTTCGGAAAGAGACGAGGATTATCTATATAAGATGTTTGGGGTGAACGCCGAGCTTCTGATTGATCACGCCTGGGGCTACGAGCCTTGCGAAATGAAAGATATTCGGGCTTATCGGCCGAGCGGGCATTCATTTTCGTCTGGTCAGGTCTTAAAAGAGCCGTATAGCTTTGAAAAAGCCAAAATCGTCGCAACAGAGATGGCGGAAGAAATTGGGCTAAATCTTTTGAGGAAGAAATTACTCACCGACCAAGTAATTTTGACGGTAGGATATGATAAAACGAGCCTCTCTAATTATAATGGCGAGGTGGCGAAAGATTTTTATGGCCGGACGGTGCCAAAACACGCGCACGGCACCTACAATTTGGATGATTTTACCTCTTCAACTCAAGAGATTCGCGAAGCGGTGCAGAATTTGTTCGATAAATGTGTGAATTCAAAGTTGTATGTAAGAAGAATTAATATCGACGTGAACCATGTAATTTGGGAAGAGGATCTCAAAAAGAGCGGCAAACTAAAACAACTCAAACTATTTGACGACCAAAAACCTGCCGATTCAGCGAGAGAAAGAAGGGCCAACGAGGCGATTTTGGAAATCAAACGGCGTTACGGCAAAAATGCCATTTTGAAAGGGTTCAATTTTGAAGAAGGCGCGACCGGACGGGAACGTAATATGCAAATCGGAGGACACCGCGGATGAAATACGAAGAAATAATAGACCACCCACATTACGAGCCGAAAAATCATCCAAGGATGCCAAGAGAGGCAAGAGCGGCACAGTTTGCACCGTATGCAGCCTTGGCCGGTCATGGTAGCGCCATTAAAAGAACCGCCATATTTGCCGAGCTTAGAAAAAGGCGGGTGATCGAGCCGAATCTGGATGATGACAAGTTTGATGCTTGATTTTTGTCTGAAGTAGGGTTACAATATAATTATTATGGTTATGCATAATAAAACAAAAACCATGGCTATTTCATTAGCATCCATTCTTTTTCTTGCAATTCTAATTGTCCCATCCGTCTATGCTGATGAAAGCATCGTAGATGTAGTAACCATTGACGTCCCCGTCTCCTGTTCTATGTCTGCCACTGGTAATACCTCACATAATGCTACTGTCCAGAATGGTGCTACAGTCAGTGATATCGGAACCACTAACATTAAAGTCATATGTAATGATAACTCAGGCTATGCCATCTATGCCATAGGTTATACTGATGATACCTATGGAAAAACTGTACTCACTAGTTCAACACTAGGTTCTACTCACGATATCATTACCTCATCTACTGTTACTACTGGTACCTCATCCTGGGCTATGAAACTAGCTTCAGTATCAGGCACCTATGCTCCAATCATTGCTGGTTCAACTGGAGACTCCTTAAAACAAACCGGTGATCCAGACTTCTCAGACTATACAGCTGTACCAGAAGAATATACTAAAGTAGCTTACTATACTTCTTCTACTGATACTGGCAATAATGCTACTGGTTCTAACCTCACCACTACCTATAGAGCTTATATTTCGCCATCTCAACCAGCCGGCACTTATATAGGACAAGTTAAATATACGTTGGTTCATCCAAGTATTGCTCCGGCACCAGTAAACTTTGAAACTGCCTACGCCAATGCTGGCATGCAGAAGTACAAAGGTTATTATAAGATGCAAGACATGACAGAATCTATATGCGACAGTATAAATGTCTACGATGAGGCTTCAGAAGCGTTACTGATAGATGAACGCGATGACAATGTCTATAGTGTCAGAAAAATGGAACAGTGGGGATGTATTATGACGAGCAACCTTAGATTTACCGGTACCTCTCTTTCCCCCAGTACATCGAATGTGTCAACCGACACCACAATTGTTTGGTATGATTTGGAGACTTATGTAGACGGAGTATGCGGAGAAAACAGTGTTAATTACGCCTGCAAGCACGAAGGAATAGATGGCAATGGCGATGATACAGCTTGGTATAATTTTGCGGCCGCCTCTGCCATGACCAAAACTGGAACTAGTACCGGTACCGCCATCTATAGCATTTGTCCTAAGGGATGGAAAATACCGGACGAACCAAGTCTTGGCGCTTCTCCAATCTTTGACAGTATTAAAGGTGGTTTTTATGACAGCGGTTCTCTTTACGGACAGAACAATACCAATATTTGGTGGACGGCAGAGGTATCAAGAGGAACCGCAAATGGGTTCAATGGCTCCGGTTTGAGGATTAATAGTTATCCACGCGGTCGTGGCTTCTACGTACGATGTAACCATTCCTACACGAAGTATTCATGATTTTTAGTAAAAGCCAAGAGATGATATAATAGAAGCATGAATATTTTGTACTGCGGGGATCAGGGAATTGCTAGGGGGCTTCTCGTTTCGATTCTGTCGCTCCTCATGCGAGGTCCAAAGATCAATGTCTACCATATATATATTATGACCATCAAATACGAAGGCGTGAAGCCATTTACCGAGAAAACCGCAAAATACCTAGACACACTCATCAAACAAACGAATCCAAAAAGTTTTGTTAGACTAATTGACGCCACAGAAGTTTTCGTGAAAAACCTCCCGAAGAAAAACATGGGTTCCTATTTCACCCCTTGCTCAATGCTCCGTCTCTATATGGACCGCGTACCCGAAATTGCCAAACTCGACCGCATTTTATATATGGATTATGATGTGGTGTGTCGTGGCGACATTAGCGAATTCTACAACATGAACCTAGACAACATTGAGGCTGCCGGCGCACTGGATATTTACGGCAGAATTTGGTATCACTACCACGGCCTCTTCAAGCAAGACTATATGAACTCGGGCGTGATGCTATTCAACCTGCCAGAGTGCATCAAAACGAAAATGTTCGAAAAAGCCGTGAATCTCTGCGCCAAGCGTTGGATGATGCTCGCCGACCAAGCGGCACTCAACAAAGCTATTTCAAATCACAAACTAATTGACCGAAAGTATAATGAACAAGAAGAACGTCCACGAAAAGACACTATTCTCCATCATTTTTCCAACAACTTTAAGTTTTGGCCGTATTTCAGAGTGCAAAAGGTCAAACCATTTGAAATTGACAAAATCCATTCGGTACTAAAAATCACCGAATACGATGATATTCTAAAAAAGTATGACGAACTAAAGGAGAATTTGTAATGGCCAAAGCCGAATTATTCCAAAAAGATATCCCAAAAGAAGAACGAATTTTTTACTACGAATCAGAAGAAGACGATCCGATTAAAACTGATGAACAAGAGAAAAAAGTCGAAGTCGGCTTGCCCGAAGGCTACGAGTTTATTCCGAAAAACCCTTTCGTCAGGATGTATTCGTCAATCCTCTTCCATATTTTTAGATTGTTTGGTCGCTACTACGAAAAAGGTTTTTGGCAAGCCAAATTTTACGGGCGCGAAAAATTAAAACAAGCCAAGGGTAAAGGCTACGTGATTTATGCCAACCACACCAATCCGTTTCACGACGTGTTTGGCCCGGCCATCGCGGCAGACAGAAGAATTTTTACCATCGTCAGTCCGGTCAATTTGAAAGTCCCTGGCATCGGTAAATACTTACCAATGATTGGCGCCCTGCCACTCGGAAAATCAAAAGAAGAGAAAAAGGCTTTCCACGAGGCGGTCGACAAAAGGCTAAAACAAAAAAACGCCTTGGTAGTTTATCCCGAAGCACACGTGTGGCCGTATGCCACGAAAATTCGCCATTTTCCAGCCGGCGACAAATCCTTTAAATATGCTACCAGAAACAACTTGCCGATTTTCACCATGACCACCACCTACCACAAACGCAAAGACAATAAAAGGGGCGATTTGCCGCGCATGGATGTCTACGTAGACGGCCCGTTTTTCCCGGATGAGAACAAGACAGAAGAAGAAAACCGCGCCATTTTAGCCAAAAAAGCTTATGATTCTATGGTAAAATATAGTAAGAATAATTCTTACGAATATTTCGAGTATAGAAAGAAGACGAAAAAATGAGTATTTTTGCAACGGGGTTACCGTTCAATAAACTAACCAAAGTTGTGCCAGTCTTTATGGCTATTAACAACGCTTATGCTCCGTATGCCGCGACGGCTATGCATTCCTTGACGCAAAAATGCGACAAAAATCGCTATTACAAAGTTATCATCTTACACGATGGTTTGTCGTGGGCCAACCGCATTCGCCTTCGCAACCTCGTGACCGACAACGTAGCCATCCAGTTCAAGAAAATCACTCGCAGCCTTTACTTAAAAGCCATTATTAAATATTGCACAAGGGAAAAAGGCGCCGGCGACTTCTTCTCTAGTGCGGTCTATTATTATCGTTTCTTCATCCCGCGTCTTTTCCCGATATATGACAAGGGAGTTTACATAGATAGCGACACTGTGCTCCTCGGCGACATCGGCGATTTGTATGATCTTGATTTGGAAGACAAAGTGCTCGCGGCAATGGTGGACCCGAAAGTTACAGTCATCCCAGAATTTCGAGATTACGTGGATAATGCCGTCGGTGTGCCACACGATGAATACGTCAATTCCGGCGTCATGCTGATGGATTTTAAGAAAATGCGTAAAATTCGCTACATTTCTACCATGGTAGATTTAATTGAAAAATACAACGCCGATTTGGTAGCGCCAGATCAAGACTACTTAAATATTATTTTGAAGGGCAAAATCCTCCATCTCGACCCTCGCTGGAACACCGAGCCGTCAGAAGATTTGCCAAAAAACACCAGACTAGTCCACTTCAACTTATTTAACAAGCCGTGGCACTACACCGACGTGCCATGCGAGAATTTATTCTGGAACGCCGCCCGCGGTACCGGTTTTTATGGCGATTTAAAACGCCAGCAAACCGCCTTTGATGAAACCAAGCAAAAAGAAGATCACGAAAAAGTCGAAGCGCTCATCAAAAAAGCCGCTCGCCTCTCGAAAGTCAAAAATCCTCTCATCAAAACTCCTGAAATATGATATCATTAATGTAATGGTGCTTTGGCGGAGTGGTTACGCAGCGGTCTGCAAAACCGCGTACACCGGTTCAATTCCGGTAGGCACCTCCATTTTTTTGTCAAACATTTTGAATCAAAACAATACCCACTACCACTAAAATCGTGGCAATAAGATGCACAATAATTGATTTTCGGTTGAGTTTTTCGCGTCCAAATTCCGGCCAAATTAAAGTCAGCAAAATCCCCATGAAGAAAATCACAATCGGCGTACTAGAATCCGACGCTGCCGAAGCTAATGCCACTGAAGGCGCCATAAATAACGCTGCACGATAAGTAAAATCCTTCGTCACTCCAAACACACAGGAACTAAGAAGCGGCCGAAATACTTTTTTACGACTATTTTTAACAACCGCGATAAATCGTCGACGCCACTTTGGATGTGTGTACATAATAATCAAATTTCCGACACCCTTGCCTAGGAATACGAAAGCCATTTCGGTGAAGAATTTTAAATTCTCCGCCAGCGCATTATGTTTGACGAAAATAATATTCGCCGAGACCGCAATAAACACATAAAGAAATGCATAAAAGATGGCCTTAAGTTTAATCTTGCGGCTACGCCTTGCAGTGGTCATCACAATTAGAAGTGGTGCCGACAGAATCACCGCAAAAGCCACTAGTTGCAAAACCGAAAACGTTTCGCCGAGGAACAACCAACTCATGATGAGATAAATCACCGGCGCTAGCTGGATAAAAATCCCCAGGTTGGTAGAATCGTCCAGCTCCAAAGCGCGATAGTACGGAATCCCCGCAAAGCTATTTAAAATACCAGAAAGGAAAAAGAAAATAATCTGACCAGAATCAGAAGTATCGATTCCGGTGATCAGCACTAAAACAACAGCCAGGGCGATAAAAGTATAGCCATAAAACAGTTTCTGCGAAACCGCGCCTTTACCTTTGAAATAATAATCCGAAATGTAATTATCAATAAAAATACGTGTCGAATCAAATATCACCGTAATTAAAACTAGAATTAACCAGTTCAAATCGCCGCTCCGTTTAGGGCTCCGTAGACAATGAAGCCATAATAAATCAAATACATGATTAGCATCGAAGCGCCTTCAAGTCGCGAAATTTTGTGACCGCTTTTTGCCACGAGCCAAAGAATCGCCGCCGAGCCAACTAGCATCACGATGTCAATAATTTCAAAACTTTCTGGCGTAATAGTCCCAAATAAAGTCACTGGCAAACCAAGCACAATACAAATGTTGAATATGTTGCTTCCGATAATATTACCAACAAGAAGTTCAGTTTCTTTTTTACGCGCAGCTTTAATAGTAGTAATTAGCTCAGGCAACGAAGTACCGAATGCCACCACCGTGAGAGCGATAATTCGGTCAGACACGCCAATCGATTTTGCCACGAAAGAAGCCGAGCTCACCACGAGTTCCGCACCACCAACCACGCCGACCAAACCAACTAGCACCAAAAGTAGCGACATGCCGAGTTTGAATTTAGGCTTTTCCACTTCCTTGGCACTTTTGCGATTCTTGTGTGCCATCGAAATAATATAAAACAAGAAAATACTAAAGAACAACAAACAAATAATCCCATCCGCCCGCGAAATAGTATTGCCGTCAGCGTTCATCAGCAAAGTGTCCAGGAACAGAACGACGAGAACGGTCGAAATCAAAAGCAGCAGCGGTAATTCTTTTGAAATCGTATTTTTCTTAATCCTAATCGGAAAAATCAGCGCCCCAATCCCAATCAAAAGCAAAATGTTAGTAATGTTGCTACCAATTACATTTCCAAGCAGCATGTCGGTAGTGCCATTCAGAAGCGAAGAAATTGACACTGCAAACTCCGGCGCACCGGTCCCAAATGCGATAATCGTCAGCCCGATTAACATTTTAGATACTTTAAAATGTGAAGCGACCGACGAGGACCCGTCAATCAGCCAGTCAGCGCCTTTGATCAAAATAACAAAGCCGATGACAAGAAGTATGATTTGCAATATTATTTCCATATGTTTGTGTTATTAAATGTTTACGCTTAAAATTATAGCACAAAACTAATTTTCTGCAAGTACTTCGGAAATCATGATTGAGGCTTTGATAATTGAGTCGGGATTTTGCTCAAACACAAATAAAGCTCGGTCCGGAATTGTATACGTTGGGACATGAATCTCAGTCCCTTCCACGGCGTTACGCTCAATATTCCATGATGGCATCTGATCAAGCTGCATATTAATAAAACGATAAAACTGATCGCTCGGGATATTAGTCTCGATACTGTCACTTAGAGAAGTCAAAATGTTCGTATAATTTGTCAGCAACGTCTTCGAAGTAGTGAGTTTGTTTATCACAGCCGACAAAATATCTTGCTGATTCTGAATGCGATGCAAGTCGCCAAATTTATAAACTTTGCGTTCGCGGGCATAAGTTAGCGCGCAGGAACCATCTAGATGCATCGTCACTCCTTCCCTAAAATGACAATTATATTTTGGTCGATAAAAAGTCGCATCCGGCGTTACTTCAATTCCGCCCAAAGCATCAATTAGCTTGATAGTCGAGTCAAAATTGATTCGTAAGTAATAACTAATGTCTATACCCAGCAGATCTTCAATCGTTTGAATAGACATATTAATGCCATAAAGACCAGCGTGGGTAAGTTTGTCCATTAAACCAGTAGTGCCATGAAGCTGTACTTCATAATCGCGCGGAACTGTAGTCAGAAGAACCTTATGCGTGCGTGGGTTCACCGAAACAATAATATTCACGTCGCTCCGAGAAACCGTCGCAATATCGCCATAGGTATCAATGCCACTAATCAAAACATTGAAAGAATCCTTCGTAATATCTACATCGTCACTCTCCACAGCGTCAACCTTGATTTGCAATTTAATAATATCGAGGATGCGATAGTTGTCTATGTCAAAATTTTCAAAAACATCAGAAACAATCTCGGCGAGAGTTCCTTTTACAAAAACGGCATCCGTGTTGCCATCCACGACAGCATTAATAGCCCCACTAAGGTTTTCATAAGACACGATTTGAGGCGTAATTTTTTGAGTCAAATCGCGCAGCGCGGTTTGATAATTTTCAGAATAGTCATCGTAAGTCGCGAGAGTATGATTACTAAACTCGCCAATTTCCGTGAGCGCAGAATCTTCCGGCACCAGCACATAATATTCTTCAATTTGATAATCATGAGGCTTAATCGAATCGAAAAAACTAATCGTGTGCCCAAAATAGTAAAAAGCAAAACCAATTAAAGCCGAAAAAATCAACTCGAAAATTATACACGAAAGATAAACATAGTTTTTTGTATTCTTTTTGAAAAGGAAAAAAATGAAAATTAAGTCGAGGATAACTAGGAGTATGATTATTGGCAAAAAGAATTTTAGCGGGAGAATAGGAAACTTAACTAAAACAACAGAGAAGATTACGGCCACAATCGTGTAAATACAAAAGGCAACATAAGAAAATGCCCGGAGTATGTTTCTAGTATGATTTTTTGGTGTTTCAATCTCTTGCATAAAGGTCGCGGGTATAAACTTTCTTTAACACGTCAGTGATTTTGTCGTCGACGCGGTTAGCGAGAATAAGGTCGCTTTGTTTTTTAAACTCATCTAGGTTACTTTCTACTGGATATTTCTTGAAAAATGGCTCTTTCACCGTCGGTTCATAGACAATCACCTTAATGCCTTCCTTGTCGAGCAACTTCATGATGTATTTAATGGCGCTAAAACGGAAATTATCCGAACCAGCCTTCATCGTCAGGCGATAAATACCCACCGTCTTCGGATGTTTGTCTAGAATCATGTCAGCAATATGTTCTTTCCTTAAGACATTGGCTTCCACCACTGCCGAAATCAAAGTTTGCGGAATGCCGTGATAGTTGGCGCGAAGCTGTTTAGTGTCTTTTGGTAAACAATAACCACCATAACCAAACGAAGGGTTATTATAATGGTCGCCAATGCGCGGATCAAGACAGACGCCATCAATAATGTCCTTTGCATTTAAATGTTGTAGTTCTGCGTAAGTATCAAGCTCGTTAAAATAAGCCACGCGGAGAGCCAGGTAAGTGTTTGCAAACAACTTAACCGCCTCAGCTTCGGTAGAGTACATATATTTTACTGGCACGTTTTCGGCGATCGCACCTTCAACTAGTAGTTTGGCAAATTTCTTAGCTTCTTCGGTCTTGTCGCCAATAATAATACGTGACGGATAAAGGTTATCATATAAAGCATGGCCCTCACGCAAAAATTCTGGAGAGAAAATCACATTATTGATATTGTATTTAGCCTTAATCTTCTCGGTATAACCGACCGGCACAGTGGATTTAATCACGATAGTAGTCGGGCATTCACCGTCTGGAGTCTTGGTGTTAAGCTCGAGTACCTTTTCGATAATGTCCTCGATACTTGAAGTGTCAAAATAATTCTTCTCAGAGTCGTAATTAGTTGGAGTGGCAATAATCACAAAATCCGCGCCCTTTAAAGCCCGACGCCAGCTGGTGGTAGCGTTAAGATATAGAGTTTTGTCAGCAAAATATTCTTCGATTTCTTTATCGGAAATAGGCGATTTACGCTCGTTAATCATGTCGACTTTTTCCTGAATAATATCAAGTAAAGTAACATGGTGTTTCTTAGCGATTAATGTGGCAAGACTCAAACCAACATAACCGGCACCAGCAACGGTAATTTTCATTTTGTGTTCACTCCATTAGTTATAGATTATATTGTAACATGTTTTTCTAGTTTTTGAGACAAAAATGGTGCGAATGAAGAGACTCTAACTCTCGACCTCTTCCTTGGCAAGGAAG
>CAMJSX010000011.1 GCA_946408595.1 uncultured Candidatus Saccharibacteria bacterium
GGGTACTTGGATTCGAACCAAGGACACTGCGTGTATAAGACGCATGCTCTAACCAGCTGAGCTATACCCCGCTCTCTATATTATAACACAAAAAAAGATGCCACATCGCTATGGCATCTTCTTGATCAATTGTCTATTGTGATTATTTCTTTTTCAAGGTTAAGAAACCATTGCGTGGATTCTCACAAACCTTGCGATCTGCTGGCAAATCACATGGGGTGCCCTTGCCACCTTTTTCGTTCTTGGTGAAGAAATAAATAGTCTGAGGTTTGCCACCACGAAGAGTCACTTCAGATTTGTGAAGATAATACTTTACACCTTTACCGTTAGTATGTTCGTAAGCCATTTCAGCTTTCCTCCTTAGTTAATATAATTCTATCTTATGACCTCGAGAAATAATTGTCAAGGGGTTTTATATAAAAAACAGCGAAATTCTTAAGATTATCCAGATAATCAACCGGATAATAATTACAACAATGATTATAAGAGTCAGAAGAAGCAGAAATCCTAGAGGGGTCGGAGCCCAAACTGGCGAAGCATAGTTCTTACGGTATAGTTCTGTAGATGGTAGACTGGCGATGATAGTGTCCTGGATTTCATCAGAAGCAGGATACTTTTGAATCTCAGACATCATACAATTAATATACCCTGCCGAACTCCAGATCCAACCATAAATGGCGGCCTGTTGCTCACACACCTCTCCTGCCATGCCATAAATGTTGCCATATGGATTGTTATCAGAGGCCATGTTTTTCTCAGCTTCTTTGAGGGCCTTGGTAGCCGCTCTTAAATACTGATTCTCAAGATAAAACGGGCCTGTACCAAAAGTGATTCTTTGTAACCCATTTTCTTCAACGACATTTATAACAATATGCGAAAAGACAAATCCTTTCAAATCAATCAGTGCTGTCTTTAGTTCTTCTTCTATCTCTTGGACATCTTCGTCGGCTTCTTTTTCGCTGATTTTTTCATCTATCGCTAGAACTGCATCACGAAGTTCTGTCATTTTGATATGGTTTAGTCTCATCAATGTGGCATCTGCTGCAAGAAGTGGAATCAAAAGCAGAAGTAGAACCCAAGTTTTGATTTTTATCTTCCACTTGCGTTGCCGAATGAATTCTTTAAGCTTGCCACCCAACTTTGCCATATATATATTATATTATTCTTCTGGTACAATCGCAAGATGCGCTTCGTCTAATTGAATTTGGTCAACTGGAGATGGCGAATTCATCATTAAGTCAACGCCATTACCGTTCTTCGGGAAGGCAACAATGTCACGAATGTTCTCTTCATCTTCTAGAATCATGAAAATACGATCAAGCCCTGGGGCCGCACCGGCATGTGGTGGAGCGCCAAATTTGAATGCAGCAAGCATACCACCAAATCTTGCTTCTACGTATTCATTGTTGTAACCCAGGATATTAAATACTTTATACATTATTTCTGGATTATAGTTACGAACAGCGCCAGAAGCGACTTCATAACCGTTCATTACCATGTCATATTGATCGGCAACAATGGCTAGTTTTTCTTCAGTGGTTTCGGCTTTTTCTAGGGCCCCAAGACCTCCCTTTGGCATACTGAATGGGTTATGGCCGAAATCGAGTTTTTTATTCTTATCATCCCATTCATAGAATGGAAAGTCCACGATCCAGGTAAGAGCAACTTCGTCAGGATTCTTTATCCCCATATGATCAGCAAATAGGATGCGGAGTTGACCAAGTACTTTGTTGACCTTTTCGCGCTCATCAGCACCAAAGAAGACGGCGTCGCCTTCCTTTGCGCCGGTCCTTTCGCGGACTGCCTTGATTTCCTCTTCGCTCATAAATTTAAGGATTGGAGATTTCTCTTCTCCATCACTATATAATATATATGCTAAACCGCCCGCTCCTAGTTTGCGTGCTTTTTCGGTAAACTCATCAATTTCTCGACGCGTAAGTTTCGCACCGCCCTTTACGCATAATGCTTTAACACATGGCTGCTTGAACACTTTAAAATCAGTCTTCGAAAATACATCGGTCAATTCAATAAGTTCCATGCCATAGCGTAAATCTGGTTTGTCTACACCGTAGTTTTCCATCGATACTACGAATGGCATCCTTGGCACCGTTTCGCCTTTTGGAATATATTGTTTAGCTACTTCTGAGCGACAGACAAGTTTCTTCTTTGCAAATTTTGTAGTTAATTCTTCATATAGAGGTTGAATTTCTTTGCGGACGATTTCACCGTCATCAACGAAACTCATTTCAAAGTCTAGTTGGTAGAAATCCCCGTATAATCTATCCGCGCGAGGATCTTCGTCACGAAAACATGGCGCAATCTGAAAATACTTGTCTACACCACCAACCATTAATAATTGCTTAAACTGCTGAGGCGCTTGTGGAAGAGCATAGAATTTGCCAGGATGAAGCCGTGATGGAACTAGAAAATCTCTTGCCCCTTCTGGCGAAGAATTAGCCAAAATTGGCGTGGTGACTTCAGTGAAGCCATGATCGTACATGTAGTTTCTAATAAAGCGATAAAACTCTGAACGTCTCTTTAATCTTTTCTGCATTTTTGGGCGGCGAAGATCAAGAAAGCGATATTTTAATCTAAGCTCTTCTGATGACTCTGGACCATCATCGTGCGTGTTCACTGGCAAAGGTTCTGAACGGTTGAGAAGCTCCAGGTTGTTCACCACTAATTCAATTTTGCCAGTTGGGATGTTTGGGTTGATAAGCTCTGGTGCTCTTTCGCGCATTTTACCGGTAGCGCGGAGAACAAATTCGTCTCTAACTGATTCGGCGAGCTTGAATGAATCTGCCGTTTCTGGCGTTACAACTAACTGGATAATACCCGCATGGTCACGAAGATCAATGAAAATTAGACCTCCGTGATCGCGCCGAGAATTGACCCAGCCTTCCACCATTACTTCTTTGCCCAAAAATTCACTTAGTTTATCGCTTAAAATTCTCATAGGGTATATTATACCACATTTTTAGCTAATCAGATAGTCTAGCAGCATCTGAATCGTAAAGAAGCCCGCTAGCTTTTCGTCTTCATCTAGCACTAAGAAATAATAGCCATTTGTTCGCTCAATTTCCTCTACCGCAAATATTAAGGAATCATTAAGATGCAGATAGTTTACGTGTTTATCTATATATTTCTCCGCTAAATCTGTCTTCTTTATTTCTAGTGCGTTCAGGGCTTCTGTATGGATTACTCCTTTTACCCTGTCTCTTGAATTCACTACGGGGAAATTAGTGAATCCGGATTTATATAATCTATCTAGCACGAGTGGGCCTAAAACTTCTTTATCATTCACGAATACCATTTCTTTTTTGGGTACCATTAGATCTGAGACTTTGCGTTCTTCAAAACTCATAACAGACGCAATTCGTTCGCGATCCTTTTGGCTCAAAACAGTTTTTGGCGTTCTTTTTAGGATATCGATAAATTCTTCTAAAGATTTTGGAGTATATTTAAGTTTTTCTTCATCTTTTTGTTCGCGATATTTTTCCAATTTCGGATCAATCGCTTTTACAATCTTTTGCAAAAACCTAAACCACATATATATTATTATACCATGTCTAATATCTTGGCGCTATTTCGTTGATGTACACCTGGTGCATCTTCTTGAAGTCTTCAGTGTCAGTCTTATCCTTAGCCCAAAGGATGATGGAAGAATCATAGTTGATGATTTCGGCTGGGATCTTGGAGTAAATACCAGTACCCATACCATAGGTTCTACCTAGCTCTAGACCTTTAGTTAGGATGGCACCATTGATAGTGAGTTGGCCTGCTCTTGAGTCTATGTTGGCTCTTTCAGTACTATCTCTTCCACCATAGGAATCACAAGTATATACTGTGCCACCGGCTAATAATACGGCATCTACCCTAGTGACACCACAGGCTACATGAATGTCTTTAGTGGTATAGATAATCATCTTTGGTATTTCACTGAGAGTAGTATATGGGCCATTGTGATAGATGATATTACCATTAATGTAAATGTCTTCTGACACATTGATGGTGTTAGTGCCCCAGAGGTCGCCATTGCCACTATAATAGGTACCACTATTTATATGTGTGGCGTCTATATGTGTGGCGTCGTCTGGAACAAGTTTAGCAATGACGTCTCTACTATTTTTGACGATGATTCCGGAGTCGCCGGTTTTCCCAGTGTTATTTCCAGCACCGTCTTGACAAAGGCCTGAACCGCGATTTGCAAGACTTAGGACAGTACGATACTTACAGAAGTTTTCTGGATTTTCTGAGCTACCACCTCCAGCAACGTTTTTGCTAGTGATACCAGTAGAAGCACCAGAAGCTAATTTATCAACTTTGCCCTTAGCGACTACAATTTGTTCTACCCAAGAGCTAAAGACGATAACATTGCCACCCGTTAGTGAGGTCGTGCCGCCTGATAAATTAGGAGTTAGACTATTCTTAGCCGTAGAAGAAACTATAACATCTTCGCCGCCATACAAGCTGCCGCCCCAAACTTGGAAGGTTGGTTTCTTGCCAACGGTGAAACAGACGGAAGGTGAGACTCGCCACATATGGTTGCCTTCTGTGTCTGCCCAGCCTGTTGAATTTGAAGCATAATTTGCCGCAGTCACATCAGCACTACTTGCTGGATAAACGGCAGAAGCCACACAGTAACTGGCGCCCGCTTCGATGTCTGGTACATCAAATGTTGCCGGCAAAGCCTTCTTCTCTCCCTCCATAGTACTATTGACGTTTAGGGCATTGGCACCTTCCCATTCTTGTATCACTGAATAACTACAGTTGACGCCATCATTATTTAGTCTATAGTAGTTGGAACAGATATCACCGCTCACCATACCACTATCTTTAACCCCACCTTTATACACTATTATTTTAGTGGTGGCTTTTGGTACTACGGTTGCATAGCTTTCGCTTGTACTGTTGGTAGTTTCTGGATTGGCTTTCTTTTCAACCTTAACATCGAAATAGAAATCTTTTCTTGAGCCGGCTTCATATACTCCTAGGTCGCTTCCGGCACATTCGCTATCAAGACTACTTTTCTTCATGCAGGTATCAATATTGAAATTATATGGCACCCTTACTGCCGCATCGCTTTCTTTTGATGTAGTGATAACATTCCCTAGGTTGCTTTTATCGCTACCATTGCTCTTGAAGCTTACCTGGCTTGGCGTAGTGCTTACTCCATCAGTCTGATTAGTTTTGGCCTTTTCTTTGATTTCTTTTCCTACTGACGTGTTCCTTATGGTATAGCTGGAGGTTTCTTGATTCTTTTTCACAAAATCACCAAGGGTATAGTTGTTCTCATTGCTGAATAGATCCCCGCTGACATAGAAGGCGTTATTCCATTTCTTCATGCTACCTGCCTTGTTGCTATCGAACATGGCTTGTAGTGTGCTATCAGTATTTATGCGACTCCGTGGATAGACCGTCCCACCGTTTATTTGCATCTGCTGTGGTTTTAGATAATAAGTATATTGTAGCGTTGGTGTGTAGGTTGTGCGGTACTTAACTTTGTCGTTAGGTTTTGCATACACAACTTTGCGATAAGTATTATATCGGCTTACGCTTTCGTTTTTCACTTCAAGTCTTAGGAAAGCCGAAGCACCATTTAAATTATCGCTGTCGCCATTTGGATCATCCCAAGGATTATTCGGGTCACCTGGGTAAGTCGGGTCGTCTGGTTGAGCATTACCTAGCGCTGAAGCACAGAGCTTAAGTGTGGTCGAATCATTCTTCCAAACATATGGTTTAAAGGTTAGTGTTTCACAAACTACTTGCCCTGGCATTAGGGTTAATTCGCCTGGATCTGGATCTCTATAAACCTGTTTTCCGGTGTTATTATTTACTCCAGAAAATGATTCTGTGGCATTACTCACTAGAGTTTTTGGCTCTATACCAAGATTTTTACTAGAAACATAATAATTTGAGCTACGGCTAATTGAATATGTGACTGATTTGTCGCCTGATTTACGTTGGAAATAATGCGTGAATGTAACTTTACAACCGCTTGGTGAAGGACAGTTGCTAATTTCGTAAGTTACAGTAGGAACGGTTGTATCACTATAACCTACTGAGGCTTTTTGAGTGCCATTTTCCGACAAAACAATTTGGCCGAGGAATGAGCTCTTTTCTTCATAGACTGCATAGACGACCACTTCATCACTTAAGTTCTTAACATGGAAGGTTTCTTTGGCGCTTTCCGCTGTATCGGTGCCGCTGACATAATATGCTTGGCTAGTGCTGGTCGTAGTGATGAACGGTTCATTCACTGTAGCGGCTGCATTACTTGCCATCTTGAACCCTAGGAAGATATACCTTGAGTCGGTCCCTCTAGTCGCGTGGGCTTCGCCACCCGCTGTGAAACCAGTCGCACTAACGTTGCCGATTATGTCGCTAAGAGAGTTGCCCCTGCTATCAATAGCTTTCAGAGTAAGTGAGGTTTTGTGATAAACGGCGTATACCGTCGTATCATCGTTGATAGATTTTATATTAAAGGTCTCTTTTGGTGAGGCTGAGCCAGAAACGTAACTAGATGAATTAGTGTTGGTAGTCGTAATATATTCACCAGAGTTTGCCACTAACTTCCAGCCATCAAATATATACTGGCTATTGGTGCCTCTAGTAACTGAAGCTGTTCTCCTTTCCCTGACTTTTCCACTGCTTTTGTTTCCTAGCCCACTTACGCTAGATAAGGAATTGCCACTCCTATCAATGGATTTTGCGGTTAAGGTATATTCTGGGAAGTTTTCCCAAGAACAGAAGGCGTACAAATCACCAGGCCAACCAGTTCCTGGGTATTCAGTTTCGCCACCGTGCTCAATTCTCCATGCTTCCTTGTATTCTTCAAAAACCTCTGCATCAGAAGCAATTCTGTAAGAACGATATATTTCAACATTTACGTTATTGATTTTTTTATAAAGTCTTTGTGCACCATATACATAGGAACCTGATACATTGGTGGGTCTATCAGACAAGAGATCTCCATCAAATGCATGCTGCACCCTATATGGATCGCCAAAATCACTGGCTTTCCACCTATATCTATATTTACCATTGATAAAGTCATAACTCCAGGTTGCCATGTGGCCCAAGGCACAAAGATGACTATCTCTGTCGCATCTTTTTGACGTGTTATATAGCCTAAAAGCATAAGGAAACATGCCATTCTTATCATTTTTGCCCCATGCTACTTCCTCGCCGTTTTTCCCATTCTCCCAGTGATTGTCAGTATTAAAAATACCTTTCGCTTCCCAACCAGAACCGTTTCTCCCAAGGTGCCAAAAACCTAGACGGTTACCTTTATTATCTGAACCTGCGCAAATGCCACTGATATATGGGGTAGCTACGCCACCATATGGTAGGTAGGGACGAAAATACATTTCCTCCCCAACTGTTTTACCATTTACTACCTTGGTTGGACCCGTAGCTTTAAAGAAGATCCATGAATAACCCATGCACCCAGCATTTAAACCGGAGCCAGCATGCATACTTCCGTTTGCATAATAATTGTCGCACTTACCGCTACCGCCGCCACCGCCACCGCCGGTAGAAGGGCTATGGCTACCGCTGTTACCGCCACCCCAACCTTGTCCTTCTGCGGATACATTATCACTTGCAGTTATTCCTAGGCTAATGGATGCTATGAATAATAAGACCACTAGTAAGTATTTTTTTATTCTACTCATTTTCTCCCTCCTCGTTTTCATTACCTTCTGTTTCTTCTATTGTCTGCCCTTCATCTACTAAGTCTCTTTCATCTGCCACTAGTTCCTCGTCGTCATATACTATTTGTTCGTCTTCTGGGAATAATGCGTCTCTTAGGCTAGCGTAATGTCTGACCTTGTCCCAATCATCAGCTTCTACGTAATAGACTATTAGCCGATCATAGTAATCAATAAAATCGTTTTCATCTTCTATTAATGGCTCAATTTTATCTAATCTTGCTACTGCCTTTTCTAGGTTATGATCTTTGTTATACATATAATCCGTATAACAAAGTGTAAGCCTGACCTTATAAAAATTATTCTCATATTTGTTATATAAATCTTTGTAGGTTTGTTCTGCTTCATCTTCGCTCATTGCTCCACCGCTGAATGCATTATTGATGTCTTCGCAGTCAGCAAAAGCGGTGCTTTCCATCTCGTATTGTTCATCCCATTGCTCTGGCGTAGGTGGGTTTTTGGGCGACGTCATGTTGTGTACTACCAAAATTGCCACTACGAGGACGGCAATTATGCCCACTAAAACAGACAGGATTATAATTAGTTTTTTATTTTCTGCACCTTCACTATTTTTTCCCATACTACCATAATATCATAAGCATTAAAAAATACAACGTCTTTTGTTATCCTCGTAATGCGATGTGTTATAATTTGGAAAAAGGAGTTATATGAGAAATAAAACTGGTTTTTCTATTGCAGGAGTAATAGCTGTGGTTGCATTTTTTGCTTTTATCATTGTTGCTAGCGTCCACGTCATCAATAGTAGTACAAATGCGACTGATTACAGTAAATATGATTTTAATTCGATCATTGAGCCAGACGAACACAATGGTTTTATTGGTGACCATATTAAAGGAGACCAAAATGCATCGGTAGTGATTATTGAGTATGCAGATTTTCAGTGTCCTGGCTGTGCTTCTATTAATAACCGCGTCAATATGGCCATTAAAAAATCTGATGGCAAACTGGCGATAGTTTATCGTAATTATTTATTATCCTACCATCAAAATGGGACTGCTGCTGCTTCGGCTGCCGAGGCTGCTGGTCTTCAGGGTTATTGGAAAGAATATGCTGACGCACTTTTTCAAAACCAAGCTGAGTGGGAATATGCTAGCCCTTCTGAGCGCACCACGTTGTTTAATAAGTATTTTAGGGATGTCACCAGCGGAGCGGGTGATTTAGATTTGTTTAATCGTGATATTGCTTCTGAAAATGTTTCCAAAAAGATTAGTTTTGATATGGGTATCGGGAAGCGGATTAATCTTCCTGGCACCCCAGCATTTTATATTGAGGGGCAACACATGGATCTTAGCAATGAAAATGGTAGTAGCATTACCGTTGGTGGTAGAACAATTACTTGGGACCATATGCTTTCTGGTGAAGAATTCACAAATCTTCTTTTAGAGATAGCTGGCGTAAAAATCGATGAGTAAAAAATAACCCCTTCAAAAGGGGTTTATTTTCCGAGATTATATCTCTATAAATTGCTGCCATTCGGCTGGAGCAATTTTTGCCTTGTGCTCTTCTGAACGCTTGGCTTTTTTGATACGCATTGTATCAATTTTCTCCTTAATTTTCTCGCTCGAAGCGACCTAAAATAGTACCCACCTCGCAGAAATTGTTGGGATTTTAACGAGCGATAGTAACTATTCTACCAAACCAAAATTAGAAATCAAGCATAATTTTTATCGTTTTTTCAGCCATTTGAGTTTGAGGGTGCCGAAATTGATGGCATTTTTTTGGAAGGAATCTATCGCGAGTTTAGTCATGATTACCGCTGATATTGCGACTACTAAAAGACCGATGCAATATTCAAGTGTTGTAATAGTGCCAAAACCACTGCGGAGCATCAAGGCGATTGGTGCAGAGAATGGGAAGTAGGTCATAATTTGCACGACGATATTTGGTTCCATCATAAACATTTGCATGAAGTATAGTGGGAATACCATCATGATAATAGCTGGCCCGATGAATGAGGAGGCGTCTTTGGCCGTGGAAACCAGTGAACCAACAAAGGTACAGGTTCCCGCATAGAATACGGATGACACAATAAATAATAGGACGCTTAAGAAGATTGCCAGTGGATCAACTTCGATCATTGCAACGATTGGGCCAATTAACTGATTGTTGCGGTTAATGATTACTAAGATTAATACTGGAATAATGAGGGCTAGGATTTGAATCAAACCAAGCACCAGCATAGCAATGATTTTACCCACAATTAAATGTTTTGATGATACTGAAGTCAAAATCATTTCTGAGATACGATTCTCTTTTTCTTCTACTACGGTTAGAAGGAAGCGATTACCGCACAATGCAATGAACATAAAGAAAGTGATGCCAATAGCAAATGGAATAATTGCCTTACCAAGAGCGTTTGAAGCTTCGCCTTCTTTGTTAATTTTATTATCGACAATTTCGTATCCGCTGGTGAGGGCGAGAATGTCTAATTCATCTACTCTCGTTGATGCATCCTGCATCATTAGGGCTTTCAAGATATTGCCATCAAAATTGAAGATTTCTAATCCTTCAGAAATATGGTAGAACTCTGCTTTTTTGCTTTCTGCAAAATCTGCTGGAATGTAGAAGTATAAATCTACTTCTCCATTTTTAACCATCTCTACACCATATTCTTTGTCACCATTAATAATAAATGGTGCACTTGGACCAAAAATGCCCGCATCATCCGTGATGGCAATTTTCGTGTCCTCGTCAATTGTTGGATTCATGTCCACATCTTGCGTGGAAATGAAGCTAATAAAGTAAATTCCACCAATCAAAAGTGGCATTAAAAGCGTCGCCGCCCAAAACGCTGGCTTTTTTAGCTGTCTTACGATTTCAAATTTAGCGACTTTAAAAGTAAAACTATTCATTTTCTTCTCCATAAACATCTACAAAAATTTGATCTAAGCTTTTACCGCCAAATTCTTTCTTAATTTCGGCAATTGTGCCGTAAGCTCTTGCCACACCATCTTTTAGAAGCAAGGCCCGATCACAGAGTTTTTCGACTTCATCCATGTAATGAGTGATCATAATGACTGCCGTGCCTTTTTTGTGTAATTCTTCAATAATTTCTATTAATAGTCTTCGGTTCATTGGGTCGAAACCTTTGGTTGGCTCGTCGAGAATTAATAATTTTGGTGAACCCATGATAGTGAGACCAAGTTGAACTTTTTGTTGTTGACCGCCGGAGAGTTTTTCAACTTTTTCATTCACTTTATCAAGCAAGCCAACTCGCTCTAAATACCTAAGCGCCCATTCACGTGGTTCTTTAATACCTTTTAATTCTCCAAAATAGACCATCGTGTCAATCACTGATTCTTTGCGATAAAGTCCGCGCTCTTCTGGTAAATAGCCGACGTCTACATTAGTGTCTTCTGGATTATACTTTTTACCATCCACCAAGAGTTCCCCGCCGGTTGGTTTGTAAAACCCGAGCAAGGCCCTGATGGTTGTGGTTTTACCAGAACCGTTGGCGCCTAAGAGCCCGAATACTTCCCCCTTCTTTACTTCAAATGACAAGTCTTTGATGACTACTTTGCCGTCAAAAGCCATCTGAAAGTTTTTTACCTCAACAATACTTTTCATGATTATTATTATACAACAAAAAATGGTAGAGCCGACAGGAATCGAACCTGTATCGCAGACTTAGAGGGTCTGGGTCCTATCCGTTGAACGACGGCTCCACCTATATATATTATACCCTATTCTTCAGGTTTTCGCAATTTGTAATAAATCGATGGGGCAAATCTAATTGGGGCCAAGGCTTTTTGAGCTTTGTTTTCCATCTTCACTAAATTTGAAGTTCCGAAAATCTTTTTGAGTCCACGGCTTCTAAAGTTTGATACTGACAATACTTTTTCCTGTTTGAAGCCAGTGTTTTTAAAAATTTCTTCCACATACTTTGGGTGATAATTATAAAAGCCACTTTTACTAATTTCTTTATAGTTCGCGACTTTTTTATCAAATGGGTTTACTTTGCTGCGACCGGTCACAAAACGTGCCATTTTTGGTAAAGTTCGCTTGTTCGCAACTTCAATTACTGCGACACCACCTGGTTTGAGCACACGATAAAGCTCCGATATTGCCTTCGGCATATCTTTCAAATGATGCGTTACGCGGACCATCATTAAACCATCAAGTTCGTTATCTTTGAATGGTAGTTTATAAATATCGCCGGCTTTAGTCTCGATTTTGTCACCGTAGATTTCTTTGGCCTGCTCTAGTTCTGTTTTTGAATAATCAAAAATAAATACTTTGTGAGCTCTTTTTAGATATTCACTTGCTAGTCTACCGTAACCGCCGCCGATGTCGGCAAATTTTTCCATTCTTTTGGGAAGCAATTTGCGAATTGCCATGCGGTCTGCCTGATCTTCATATTCGCGATCGGCGTTTTCCCAAAATTCTTTTTTGTAATCGTAACCATTATAGTCAGAAATAACTTTATCACTCATGACACTATTATATCACACGTGATACTTCTTCGAGCGTAGTTTCACCTTTTAGCACCGCAATGATGCCTTTTTGCTCTAGAGTTAGCATTCCATTTCGCTTGGCGGCCGCTTCGATTGCTTCGGTGTGGATATCTGCTACGTCACCGCGGATGAAGGCTTGGATTTCCTCACTGACTATCATTTGCTCCATGATGACCATGCGGCCAGAATATCCAAATGGATCATCTTCTGTTATTACTGGATCGTACAAGGTTAAATCGTCGAAATCAACGTCGGGTAATTTATCAGTTGGGACACCCTCTAGTACTTTGCGAATGTATTTTACTTCTGAATCTGTAGCTTTGCGTGGTTTTTTCGAACTGGATAGTTTCCTTGCTAACCTCTGCGCTATAACTAATCGAATCGAACTTGCGAAAATCGGGTTCACGCCAGCAAGATCAATCATGCGTGAAAAGGCTGCTGCCGTAGAGTTGGCATGGAAGGTCGACAATACTAAATGGCCAGTGATTGAGGCTTGGATTGCCGTTTTTGCTGTATCGGCATCACGAATTTCGCCGACCATCACAACATCTGGGTCTAGGCGTAATACGGATCTTAGGCCGTCAGCGAATGAACCACCACCACTAGTGTTAATTGGAATCTGCGAAATGCCCGTAATGCCATATTCGATTGGGTCTTCGAGGGTGATGATTTTTTTGTCTGGCGTATTTAAGGCATTTAGCATGGAATACAGAGTAGTAGATTTACCAGAACCAGTTGGACCGACCATCAAAACCAAACCACGAGGGTGCGAGATAATCTCATCTATCTCGCGTCTTTCTTCGTCTGACAATCCAAGCAAGTCTAGTTTCAGGAGTGACTCATCAAAATTAAATAGCCTCAGTACTGCATCTTGCCCATACATTGTCGGGATTGTTTCCACGCGAATGTTGAGCATATGCGTCGCA
Organism: uncultured Candidatus Saccharibacteria bacterium; assembly: GCA_946408595.1. Lineage (GTDB taxonomy): Bacteria > Patescibacteriota > Saccharimonadia > Saccharimonadales > Saccharimonadaceae > Nanosyncoccus. The sequence continues at coordinate 13,114 of CAMJSX010000011.1, forward strand.
TTCTCTCTTGTGATTTCCTTTTGCATGTGCCCCGATTGTGGGCGGTTTGTTGCCGTAGAAACATTCGCACGTGAGCTTAACTCGCCCATGAAGATTCGGTATTTGTCTTTATTAATATCGGCTACTGGATGGAGCATACCATCAACACGCATCCTGATACGTATCTCGCCTTTGAGGTTCTCAATATGAATATCCGATGCCCCCAACTTGTCTGCTTGATCGATTAAGAAATCAAAAACTTTGTCTGTCGATACTGAGTTGAGTGTTCGAGATACTTCCGCGATAGTTTCTGAGTCGCCTTCACCGGCAATTTTGATATCGTCGTAGTGAACTTCTTTCGGTGGATCATACCTTAGCATTAAGAATCGATATGCTGATCCTGAAATTAAGAAGAAATCAGCTTTTTCGCCCATGCCCATGTATTCTTGTCGCATTTTTTTGATCAAGGAGCCTGGTGTTTGGCTTGTCACTAGGAATTGATAATGGTCCTCATTGCCACCTTTATGAAGAGGCAGAATGAAATCCTTGTGCATTTGTTCAATTGTAAGAAGATCCTTAATCAGAGGAAGGTTTTTTTCGAATTCTCGTGTATCAAGATATGGAAGACCAAGAATGCGCGCTCGTCCTTTTGTGGCTTGTTCTTCATTTTCACGCCTTTTTATTTGAATCTCTCGTTCATCCATACAGTTAATTATAACATAACCGTTTTTATTTTTGGTATAAACATGTTATAATCCATCCATGGCAAGAAAATTTACATTTAAACCGGTTGCAAAACAAAATCGGAATAATAATCACAAACACAGCGACAAGCGCAAACACCCACGTCTAAAGAATGGCCGCTAAAAAAATCAAGCCCTTTCGGGCTTATTTTTTATTCATT
>CAMJSX010000012.1 GCA_946408595.1 uncultured Candidatus Saccharibacteria bacterium
GTACCATTATCAGTAGAATAACTATATCCCCATATATCATCAGAAAAGGCACTTAGTGTTGCTTTGTTAGTACTGAGAGATGAGAAGATATTAGTGCTATCATTACTACTGATTCTTAAATCCGTATAGTTATTAGTGCTATCACCTACGGTAGCTTTAATATCATAGCCTACTATATTGTTAGAACTAGCACTAACTGTAATAACATTACTATCACTAGAACTACCAGGTACTAAGCTTTCTATTAATAGATCACCAGAAACATCAAGAGTAATATATGGAGAGAAGGTAAAGGAGAGGTCTACGTTGTTTTGATAGGAGAGAGCAGAGACATTATTAACGCTCATACCAAAAAGTATAATCAGAAAAGCTGGGAGTATGATTTTTTTGCATGCAGGTATGACTTTCATCTTACCTACATTATAACATAACTATTTTATTTTGTACGCAATATTATTTATGATAATAACGAGAAAGAAAAGCGTCTTTATATTCGGAGAAAGTATCATCAAGAAGGCTCTCGCGAATTATATCCACCACCGAAACTACAAAATGTTCGTTATGAATCGAAGCTAAAACCTTGGCGGTTATTTCATCAGTTCTAAACAAATGATGCAAATACGCGCGAGTATAATTTTTACAGCACTCACAATCGCAGTCTTCCATTAATGGCGTAAAATCATGTGCATATTTTGCATTTTTGATATTAATACGACCATCGTAAGTATACAGCGAACCATTACGCGCCATGCGGGTCGGTCCGACACAGTCAAAAGTATCACAGCCATTCTCAGCACCATTAAATAAATCAATCGGCTCTTGGCCCATGCCAAGCAAATGTCGCGGCTTGTTTTCCGGCAAAATACTATTTACGGTTTGAAGCATTTCGGCCATGCCATCAGCTGTGAACACACCACCAATTCCAAAGCCATCCACCTCTTTAGATGCACAGTATTTCGCCGATGCAGCGCGCAAATCTAAGAACGTTCCACCCTGAACCACAGCATACAAAAACTGTTCTGGTCCATCACTTTTTAGACGTTTGTGTTCAGCTACGCAACGGTCAAGCCAAGCGTGCGTACGATGCATCGCGATTTCCATGTCTTCGTGGCTTTCCGACTTAGCAAGATGATCAAACGCCATGTGGATATCCGCACCAATCGCCCATTGCGCTTGCATGCTAGATTCTGGCGTTAGTTCGAATTTCGATCCATCAATATGTGATTTAAATTTCACACCATCTTCTGAAATTTTCACATCCGGCAGCGAAAAGATTTGAAAACCGCCCGAATCCGTAAAAGTCGGTCCGTGCCAGGAAGAAAATTCTGCCAGCCCACCGGCTTCTTTAATCAAATCCACGCCCGGGCGCAAAATCAAATGATAAGTGTTCGCAAGAATTGCCTGCGAACCTAAATCGCGCATTTCTTTCATGGTGAGAGCCTTCACCGTCGCGCGTGTCGCCGCACCAACAAAAGCTGGAGTATGAATGTCGCCGTGCGGAGTATGAATTACGCCAACGCGAGCAAGATTATTTTTCTTTTCAATATCAAACTTTAACATATAAACATTGAATCTCCATAGCTTAAGAAATTGTATTTTTCTTTTACGGCATGATCGTAGGCATTATGCAAATGTTCCCAACCAGCAAAGGCCGAAGCGAGCATCAGCACCGTCGATTTTGGTGCGTGAAAATTCGTCACCAACGCATCCACAACTTTGAACTCAAAACCAGGATAAATAAAAATATCATCTTCACCACTAGTTTTACCAGTCTTACCATAGTATTCCAAAGTGCGGGCCACCGTAGTACCGACCGCCACCACACGGTGAGCATTTTTAATCGCAGTCAAAGTATCCTCCGGAATATGGAACCATTCAGAATGCATATGATGATCCTCGACATTATCAGTACGCATCGGCAAAAATGTGCCAAGGCCAACATGAAGAGTAAGACATTTAATAATTACGCCCTTTTGTCGTAGTCGTTCCAATAATTCTTCCGTCATATTCAGGCTCGCAGTTGGCGCCGCGGCAGAACCCATGTTCTTAGCCCAAACTGTCTGATAACGTTTCTTGTCATCTTCTGTCGCATCACGATGTAGATATGGCGGCAAGGGAACAGTACCGAATTTCTCAGCCAATTCAGCCAAAGGCTCATCCGACTCCACCTCCGCAATACCATTACCTAAAATCTTACTAATAATAATCGTGTGATTATCAATACTAAGTTTATCCCCATCATGTAATTTGCCACGATACATCACGCGTTGCGGCTCATCGCCATGTTTTTCAAGCACCACGAGTTCACGCTCACGACCATCCGGCAAAGTACAAAACAAACGCGACTGCATCACGCGAGTATCATTCAAAATCAGCAAGTCTCCCGGGTTTAAAAATTCATCCAAGTTACGATAATAAGAATCCTTTGTCTCGCCAGTTTGACGGTTCAAAACTAACAACCTAGTAGTGCCACGCTCTTTAGGAGGGAATTTCGCAATCCGCTCTTCTGGAAGATCATAATTATAATCAGACACCAGCATTTTTTAAATCCTTTTCAATCTGCTTTTTATATCTTTCTTCTTCCGAAAAAATGCAACCACAATATTTTTGCATATAGAGACCAGCCTCGCGGGCTTTAGCTTGACCTTCACGAAAACCAACCCGAAAATCGCGATACAAAAACTTCACGCCAGAAAGTTTAGCTAACTCCTCGCAGACCTTAATTAATTCCTCATGCTTTTGGTATGGCGAAACCAGCAATGTCGTAGTAAAAGTATCATAGCCATGCTTCGCGGCATAACGCACAGTTTCCGTCAGACGTTTTTTGTAACAATAATTCACGCAACGATTTTCGATATCCGAAACTACGTTTTTGCAAAACTCATCTAAACCATATTCTTCATCGATAATTAATTTCGCTCCAACCTTATCAGCATACTCCTTCAAACAATCACGACGAGTTTTGTATTCAATATACGGATGGATGTTAGGATTATACCAAAAAAGTGTCGGCTCAATTTTCTCGGCTCTAAGAGAATCAATACAATAAACGCTACATGGAGCGCAACAAGTATGCATCAATAATTTCACGAAAATATTATATCATAATTCCAGGGTATAGCCAAATAATAAAATAGTTAAAAAGTATGCTATAATCAAAATATGCAAAAGCGTTATATACTATTGATGTCCATTGCATCTCTTAGTTTGCTTGGTGTCAACCAAGTATCCGCTTTGTCCTATCAAAACAACGTAGACCTCTCCTTCACCTTCAATCCAGTTCTAGCTATCTCATTATCATCAGCAGATCTTTTGATTCCTAATCTTACTCCTGGTAGCTCTGCTTATAGTAATACTATTACTATTGGTGTAGATACTAATAATATTGCAGGGTATACCTTGTCTGCTAAAGTAGGTGATGGTACTACCTATACTAATGATAAATTAATTAATAGTTCGTCTAATACATATTTTGATAATCTAACATCTAGTTCTACGCTAGCTAACTTTGGTAATAATAAATGGGGTTATGCTCTTGGTACTATTTCTAGTAGTTCTACCTATTCAGGACTAGTCTATAATACTGATACTATCATTAATGCTACTACTAATGCTTCTGGTACTGCTGCTACTGGCTATACTGGTACTAGTAACACATCCTTTACCATTGCTGCTAAAGCCTCTGATACTCAGGCTTCTGGAGATTATCAAAATGTGATTATATTTACGGCTGTAGGAAATGCAGTACCAATGACACTAGAGGATTCTTATGCAGCTGCCAACAAAACCAAACTAAATAATTATTATAAAATGCAAGATATGAGTAGCAGTATTTGCGCCAATGCCAGTATTACAGGTGAAGGAAGCCAGATGCAAGCCATCGATATTCGCGATAATAAAGTATATTGGATCACTAAACTTGCAGATGGTAATTGTTGGATGACACAAAATCTAGACCACGATATAGACCATACATATAGCTATAGTTCAGCTAACACTGACATACCAGGTGGTTGGAGCGACACAATAAACGATACGCGTACCACAAGTAATACAACATGGACGAATAATTATGCTACACCAGAATCTTATGACCCTGGTGACTTATGCTGGGGCGGCGTCATTACATCGGATTATAGTGGCACTCTCTCTACCCATGCCGGAACCTGTAGCGATAGGCATTATCATATTGGTAACTATTATAATTGGGCAGCTGCAACGATGGATGAGCTTATACAAAATATAAACAATGGCACCACTGTAGGCCAGTCTATTTGCCCGGCCGGTTGGAAACTACCACCTAGTGATTCTAATCCCAGCTCTTTCAACTATTTAGTAAACCAGCTCAGCTTATTGTCTGGCGCCAGCGGCAATATTCATGCAGCCCCTGTTTATTTTGCCTATAGCGGCAAATGGAATGGTTCTTCAGCCGAAGTTGGTGGGTATGGTTATTACTGGACATCTTTATTCCTTACAGACTATGTAGCCTATTTACTTAGCTTTAATCGGGCAGGAACCCTGAAACCATCAGATAAAAATGAGACCAACAACGGTTTTTCTATCCGCTGCGTAGCCCGCTAAAGAATAAACATTAATTCAAGCATTATCAGTAAAATTTATGCTATAATAAAACCATAAAGGAGGTTTATGGCGAAAACAATTGAGACGGATACGAAAACTTTTCTGAAGTTTTGGTTAATCCCAGTAGCAATCTATGCAGTTTGGCTTTTCATCCAAAGTGCTGCAACGGGGTTAGTGATTGTTGGTATTTCCATCTTCTTAGCCCTTGCATTAAAACCACTAGTCAGGCGCGTAAATGACGTTTTTAACAAGAGATTCGGCACCCAGAAAAAACACCAAACAGCCTCCGCGGTATTAGCCTATCTCATAGTGGTGCTCATTATTGGTGGCATCATCGCCATCGTCGGTCCAGTCGTAGTCAACGAAACCGCCAAATTCATCCAACAAGCTCCTGAAATGGTCGAAAACCATCTCGGCGGTTGGCAGGGCATTAACGATTTTGGTAAAAGCATTGGTATTAATAATCTACAAGCAGAAATCACTAATGCCTTATCCTTACTCTCAAAAGCTATACTTGGTAGTTTTGGCTCAGATGTAGTAGCCGGCGTGAGTGGCGTAGCTGGCGTCATAATGAATATTGTCCTAGTCTTAGTCCTAACATTACTGTTCCTGCTAGAAGGTCCTGGTATTATGGAACGAGTCTGGAAGAGCTTGAGCGACGGCGAAGAAAACAAGAAACCAGTCACCGTGGCCAAAAGAGTTATGATGCGACTTGCAAATGTCGTATCGACTTATGTTTCACATCAAGTCATCGTCGCCGCTATTGATGGGCTAGCCTCTGGCTTAATCGTCTTTATCGTTTCATTATTCACCAATGTACCTACTAGCCTAGCCATCCCAATGGGTATGATTACTATGCTATTCTATTTAATCCCAATGTTCGGACAATTCATTGGTGGCATCTTAGTCACGTTAATACTATTATTTAACAGCCCACTAGCGGCAGTCATCTTCGTAATTGCATATATAATATATGCACAAATCGAGAACAATATCATCGCCCCAAAGATTCAGGGAAGCGCTTTGAACCTTCCAGCCGTAGCTATTCTCGTTGCCATCGTCATTGGCATGTATATGTTCGGCCTCCTCGGCGCCATCATCGCTGTACCAATCGCCGGATGTATCCGCGTATTAATTGATGAATATCCAAATATTCGAGCTGCTGGGAAAGACTAATGAAAAACTGGAAAAAAACTATCGGCATTATTCTGTTTGTGCTACTAAATGCAGCTGTAATTGCCGCAACCGCTTTTTCAGAGTTCGGTAATTCCGAAAGCGCAACAGAATTATCAAAAGTTGAATTACACTGGTGGTTTTTGATTCCAGCGGTAGCCTGTTTCGTCGCCGCCATTAGTTTTGAAGTATTAAAGTATATCTTAATGATCCGACGCCTCGCCGTAACCAACGAACTAACTAATCAACAAACCAAACTAGCAAGAAAAAATGCCCCTAAGGTCGCTCGTCGCACTGTTTTACTAGGTAAATACTACGATTGCGTTACCCCGGCCGCCATCGGTGGGCAACCATTCCAAATCTATTACATGCGACATAATAGTGGTCTCCCAGGCGGCGCTTCCACTTCAATTCCAATTGTCGGGATGATCGCCAACCAAATCGGATTCTTATTAATTGCAATTCCGTGCTTTGTGCTTAGTGGCATCGCCTATAGCAAACCAGCCCTAGTCACCGCAGCTTGGATTGGTCTATTATTCTATGCTTTCTGGCCAGTCATGGTCGCCGGCGTCAGTTTCTTCCCGAAAGCTACCACTAAATTCCTAAAGTTTATTATCAAAGCACTCGCCAAAATTAGACTCATCAAAGATCGCGAAAAAGCTCTAAAAAGAATCGAGCACGAAGTCACTGAATATGCCAAATCAGTAAAACTAATTCTAAAAACTCGCGGCTTGTTCTTCCAGGTTGTAGGACTATCAGTATTATTTAATGCACTCATTGTCTCAATTCCATTTTTCGTATTAACCGCATTCGGTGGCAATATCAGCTTTATCGATTGTTTCATTCTTACTGTCGCAGTGACTAGCGCAGTCTACTTCATTCCAACGCCAGGCAACGCCGGTGCTGCTGAAGGTACTTTCTTCATGGTCTTTTCATCACTTTCTTCAGGATACATTTTCTGGGCCATGCTACTCTGGCGCTTCTTCTCCTACTATATATATATTATAATGGGGCCGATTATTTACTTTGTGATGCATCTAGAAAAGAAAAAAGGTGGGGAAAAAGATGTTTAAACTATTCCGTTTCCTGAAACCTTATTGGTGGCAAGTTATTATTCTGATTTTTGCTACCGTCGTACAAGTCTATACGACCTTAATGCTTCCAGCCATGATGGCGGATATTATTAATAACGGCATCATGAACGAAGATATTGATTATATTTGGATGACCGGCTTTTTCATGGTGGGATTAACGCTACTGTCCGCAGTGACAACCCTAGTCTCAAGTTATTTTTCGGCCAGAATCGGCACCGGTTTTGCTAAAGACCTAAGAACTGCAATTTTTACTAAAATCATCAATTTCAACATTCTCGATGCCAAAGATTTCAGCACTGCTTCGCTCATTACGCGCACTACAAACGACGTCAGCCAAGTCCAAAATGTCATTATTATGATTCTTGTGATGATGCTTAGAGCACCGCTCTTTTGTATTATTTCCATCATTATGGCCATTCAAACCGCTCCTGACATGAGCTGGATTCTATTAGTCGGCGTCATCTCCATTATGGGTTCCGTCATTCTCATCATGTCGCTGATTATTCCAAAATTCAAAATCTTCCAAACCTACATTGATAAAATTACATTACTCACCCGCGAAAACCTAACAGGTCTAAGAGTCATTCGTGCATTTAATAACGAAGGTTTGGAAAGAAAAAAGTTTATCAAAACTAATGATGTTTTAACTAAATTATTGATTTTCATTGATAAAATCATGGAGCTTCAAAACCCGTTGATCAATATCATATTCAACGGCACCACTTTACTTTGTTCGTGGATTGGTATTTCATTACTATCTAAAGATTTTGCTTATCTAGGCAACATGACAGCCTTTGCCCAATATGTTTCCCATGTGATGATGTCCTTCTTGATGATGTCAATTTTATTTGTCATGTTACCACGTGCTAACGTGTCGGCGCATCGTATTAATGAAGTCTTGAAGAAGCCACTCAAAATTTCTTGGCACAATAAAACTCATGGCGTGCCAGACAAAACTCCGTCCGTGGAATTTAAGAACGTAGATTTTGCCTATCCAGAAGCTGAAGGTAAAGTCTTAGACAAAGTATCATTCAAAGCCATAGCTGGCGAAACCACAGCTTTCATTGGTTCAACTGGCTCCGGTAAATCCACCTTGATCAATTTAGTACCTAGGTTTTATGAAGCAACAGGCGGAGAAATACTAATTAGCGGTCTACCAATTAAAGATTATGAGAAAAAAGATTTAATGGACAGAATTGGCTTTGTACCACAACGCGGCATACTCTTTTCTGGCACGGTCAGATCCAATATTAAATTCGGTGCACCCAATGCTACCGACGAGCAAATGCGAAAGGCTGCCCGCATCGCCCAAGCTGAGAACTTTATTGAAAAATTACCCGAAAAATACAACTCACACATTGCACAAGGCGGCACCAATGTTTCTGGTGGCCAAAAACAGCGCTTGTCCATCGCACGAGCAATTTGTAAGAACCCAGATATTTATATTTTCGATGACGCCTTTTCAGCTCTAGACATGAAGACTGACCGCAAACTTCGCGAAGCTCTAAAAGAAATCACCACCGATGCAGTAGTTTTGATTGTGGCACAAAGAGTTAGCACCATTAAAGACGCTGACCAAATCGTAGTACTAGACAATGGTAAGGTTGTCGGCAAAGGAAAGCACCTGGAGCTATTGAAATCCTGCTCGGTCTACCAAGAAATCGTTAAATCACAATTGTCAGACAAAGAATTTGCTAGCGAATTAAAGTTGGCAGGAAAGGTGGCGCATGCATAATAATAAAAGTATGTGGCAATCATTCAAAGTATTCGTAAAATCAATTGGCCATCACAAGGTTCCGATTATCATTGCAATTATTTTAACCGTCGGTTCAGCAATACTAGGATTATTCATTCCAAAAATTCTAGGCGAAATGACCACAATTGCAGTAGAAACCTACAAAGACCTAGATTGGGCCACACTAGGACAAAAAGCAATTACTATTATTATACTATTCTGCGCTTCAGCGGCACTAAACTACGGACAGGCCTATATTCTCGCCATTACTTCAGCCAAATACACCAAAGAAATCCGCGAACGAATCTTGGACAAAATTTCAAAACTACCAATTTCATATTTTGACAAACATCAATATGGCGACACCTTGTCACGTATGTCCAACGACGTAGATGTTTTGACCACTTCTATGTCACAGGAAATTGCCGACATTTCCTTATCCGTCACCACTCTACTTGGTGTGATGATCATTATGGTCACCATCAGCTTACCACTATCACTTGTCTCATTTGTAGTAGTACCAGTTTCCGTCCTAGTGGTGGGACGTATTATGCATTACGCTCAAAAATATTTCCGCGAACAACAAAATACCCTAGGCACCTTGAACAGTGAAATTGAAGAAGACTATTCTGGGCAAATTGTTATCAAGTCCAACTCTTATGAGGAAAACGCTTTGTTTGAATTTGAAAAAGTCAACAAAAAACTCACCACCGCTTCAAGGAGAGCACAAATCTTTTCATCGCTTTCATTCCCAGTGACACACATCTTTACCAACTTGGGTTATATAGCAGTGTGTGCCTTAGGTGGTGTATTTGTAGTCCAAGGTCGCATCAGCATTGGTGACATCCAGGCCTTCATTCAATACGTTTCAAGATTCAATCGTCCAATTACTGAAATCGCTTCCACTACATCTACGTTGCAAGCATTACTTGCCGCATCAGAAAGAATCTTTGAGTTCCTAGACGAACCAGAAGAAGAACCAGACCCTGAGCCAGCTTCAGCTATCGAACACGTTAAAGGCGAAGTTGAATTTCACAATGTCAGCTTCAGCTACCTAAAAGACCGGCCAACCATTCGCGATTTTTCAGTCAAAGTGGAACCCGGTATGAAAGTTGCTATCGTCGGTCCAACTGGTGCCGGAAAAACAACAATTATAAATTTATTAATGAGATTCTACGATTCAGATTCGGGATACATTACCGTGGACGGTGTACCAACCCGTGAAATGAAACGCTCAGATGTTAGAAAACTATTTGGTATGGTACTTCAAGACACCTGGCTATTCTCCGGCACCGTAGAAGAAAACTTACGTTATGGCAATCAATCGGCTACACTAGACGACATTAAACGTGCTGCCAAAGCCTCCAACGTCAATCACATTATCGAAGCCTTACCAAAAGCCTACCGAACCGAAATTTCCGAAGATTCCGACAATATCTCAGCCGGTGAAAAACAGCTTATTACCATCGCGAGAGCCATGGTAGCCAATCCACCAATGATGATTCTTGACGAAGCCACTTCAAATGTCGATACCCGTACCGAACAATTAATCCAAGATTCGTTTGAAAAACTCACGCGCGGACGGACTTCGTTTGTGATTGCGCACCGGTTGTCGACGATTCGTAATTCGGATTTGATTTTGGTGATGCGGGATGGAGCGATTGTGGAACAAGGAAATCACGAGTCACTACTGAAAGCTGGTGGATTCTATGCTGAATTATACAACTCGCAATTCGCCGACAACTGAGTCATCGTCTGACGAGGTATCTTTTAGAATAACGGTGCTTAAATCTTGGATTCCGAGATGACGGCGAATTTCTGCTTGGATTTCTTCAATAGTGCCGGACGCATCGATTAATTTCAAGTTGAAGTCTTTGGCAATCTTGGGATAGGCACTATTGACTCTTTGCTGGAAATCATTGGCTTTGGCCTCAAAGGTTTCGGTAGCTTTACCGCGGTTTTTTTGGCGAGCGAGGCGAACTTCGTCTGGCACGGTGAGGATAAAACCGTAGTCTGGATGACAGTACTTTTCCGGCATGATTTCTTTGGTAATCTTAATGATACGGGATCTCGACACGCCTTCGCCATAACCTTGGTAAGCGATGCTGGACCAATAGTTGCGAGCAGAAATCACCACGCCGCCACGTTTTAAAAGTGGCTCGGCAATTTTTCGCCAAAGTTCTAAACGGGAGGCGGTGAATAGTAGGAAATTGGTCAGTGGCTCAAGTTTATAACCACGAGTCAAAATCATGTCGTGAAGATCATGCGCTTGTGGCAAATCACCATCGGGTTCTTCAATCACGACGACTTCTTTGCCTTGATCTTCATAATACTTTTTGAGGAGCTCGGCCTGCGTTGATTTGCCAGTGCCATCTTGGCCTTCGATTACTATATACATTATTTGTCCTCCAAATGTTTTTCATAGCATGCTGGGCAGATAGCGCGGTACTCAATATCAATCGTGCCGTCATCAATCAAAACGTCCGGCCCATCAGCAACTAGCTTTCCGTTTAAGAATCTTGCATTGTAAGTTGCTTTCTTACCGCATTCACAAATTGTTTTAATCTCTTCAATGTCATGTGCAATTTGCAGAAGCCTAGTGGCGCCTTCAAATCCACCATCCTCACGACGGAAGTTTAATCTCAAACCATAAGCCATCACTGGAATATTAAGTTTGATTGTCACCATCATCAATTGATCTACTTGTTCTTTAGTTAAAAATTGCGATTCATCAACTAGCACACATTGTACATTGCTATATTTTTTACTGATTTCTTTAAACAAATCCATTTTTCTATCAAAACAAAAATCAGTTTCGCGTTCTGGTCCGATACGAGTATATAATTTAGTGCCGTGTTTAGTATCAGTTTTTGGTTTAATCACACATACTTTATGCCCACGCTCTTCATAATTAAAGGCGACTTGGAGGAGCTGCATGGTCTTGCCGCACCCCATCGCACCGTACCTAAAATATAATTTTGCCATGCTATAATTATAGCATGCACGAGAGCTGGAAGGAGTTTTTAAATGCGGAGTTTAATAAACCTTATTTTAAGGAACTTTCTGCCTTCTTACACGACGAATACGAACATAAAACAATTTATCCGCCCAAAAGCTTAGTCTTCTCGGCTTTTACTACAGATTTAAATGATGTCAAAGTTGTCATTTTAGGACAAGATCCTTATCACACGCCAGGCGCTGCGGAAGGTTTGGCTTTTTCGGTGCCGAATTCACAACCAATCCCACCATCTTTAATTAATATATATAAAGAAATTGACGATGATATTGGGCACCACAACAATCCCCGCGGTAGTCTACGTAATTGGCAAAAACAAGGTGTGCTACTTCTAAACACCGTTCTTACTGTAGAAGCACACAAAGCCGGTTCACATCGCGGCAAAGGATGGGAAACTTTTACCACTGCCACCATTTCATATTTAAATGAAACGCGCCCACATTTAGTTTTTATTCTGTGGGGTAGAGACGCACGCAACAAAAAATCCTTAATTGATAGTTCGAAGCATCTTATTTTGGAATCCGCACATCCCTCGCCACTTTCGGCCTATGCAGGATTTTTTGGTAATCACCATTTTTCAAAATGCAATGAGTTTTTGAAAGCTCACGGCATGAAAGAAATTGAATGGTAGACTAAACCCACTGGGCAAGTCTTTGATATTCCGGAGAATCTTTTGGATAAGAATCTAAAATGTCTTCAGTATAAGTTTTGCCATTAGAAATATTCAAGGTTCTTACTTCTGGCATGGAAGCTAATAAGCGAATAATCGCTTCGTCAGTTTCAATATTAGTCATCGAATGTTCAGGATCGGTTGAATGAGAATGCACACGTAATTCTTCATACACAAAACGTTTAATGCCAGCCTGCAGACAATATTTCAAGCAGTTTTCACAAGTTGCCACACGATTATAAAGCGTGCAACCAGTCAAATCGCGTCTCGCAAAAATCACTGCATTCATTTCACTATGAATCGCAAAGTAATATTTCATCGGGCGCTCAGAAAGCGTCATTTTAGCTTCATTAGCACCTTGAATCATGCCGTTATAACCAAGCGAAACGACGCGTTTATTTTTGTCAACAATCACGCAACCCATTTTGGAAGACGGATCTTTACTTTTAGCGGCTACCGCATTAGCGATACCTATAAAATATTTATCCCAACTTAATTGTTTCTCGTTCATGCTAAATATTATAACA
>CAMJSX010000013.1 GCA_946408595.1 uncultured Candidatus Saccharibacteria bacterium
CGAGAAGTTTTGCCACGGCTTGCACTCTTCTCGTGTCTCCAAATTCTGGTTGAGTAAATAAACGCGAAATACCGGAAAGATACAATTGGCCACCAATCGTGGCGAGACCTAAATTGCCAGTGAGATCTACCAAAATGTCTACCGCACCGCGAATCGCTGCGTCAGCTTGCGATTGTGATGTGACACGCCTCTCAATAGCATGCATCCCACGGTCGTATCTTCTGTCGTCAATCAGTTTTGTTTCTTGCAAAACTGGCTCATCGTCTATTCTATTACCTAAACTATTAACATAGAAACGGTACCCAGCATCAGTCGGTACACGACCAGCCGAAGTATGGGGTTGAGCAATCAGGCCTAAGGCTTCTAGCCTGGCCATTTCTGCCCGAATCGTGGCTGGCGACACATTAAAAAGCTTCGCCATTGTTACGCTGCCGACAGGTGATGCTGTCTCTGCGTATTCTTCCACAATTTGGCATAGAATTTGCTTTTGTCGCTCCGATAATTCCATGCTTTAATTATATGAAATTAGCACTCACATGTCAATAGTGCTAATATGTTGGCCGCTTAACTATATGCTATAATTGATTTATGGATGATAAAATTTCTACAATTAAAAAATGGCTGGGAACAGGCTCTATTAATATATTTGGTTTGCCAATGTCGGGCAAAGATACTCAAGGGTTAAGACTCGCGAAGGCACTTGATGCTAAGTTTTTGTCCTCTGGTCTCATTATTCGTGCAAAGGAAGCTGAAACAAACCAGGGATACTCCGAGCACGGTGCGCTGATACCGACCAATGTGTTTTATGAATGGGTTTTACCTTATTTTGAACGTCGGGATTTGTTTGATTATCCGCTGATTTTGTCTTCTATTGGTCGCTGGTTTGGTGAAGAGACAGCCGTGATGAGCGCGGCTGCTGGTGCTGGCCATGATATTAAAGCAGTGGTTTTACTTGATGTGACTGAAGCAGACGTTGAACAACGTTTTGCCACCGCGAAAACCCTCAATGATCGTGGCGATAGGAAGGATGATAATGATATTGAAACTTTTCGCACCCGCCTTGCTGAATTTAAAGATAAAACCGTCCCTGTACTCAACCACTATGAGGAATTAGGGCTTTTAATTAAAGTTGATGGCGCAAAAACTCGCGATGAAGTTTTTAACGAGATCGTCGAAAAACTTTATGAAGTAGCTTCAGGATCTCTCGCCTGAACTCATATATTATATATATTATTCCAGCTACTACTACTCCAAGGACCAAGTATAATCCAGTGAACGAGACATTTTCTTCATAAACTTCGGTTACCAAGCTGTAGTCGGCGCCAGTATTTTCTTTGATTTTTTTACAGCGCCCGGTTTCCTCATTTAAAGCATAGCCTTCTTTGCAAGTTTTTTCACTTGTTAGTTTGATGGTCCGACACCTACCAGTCAATGGATTTAGGTATTGGCCGGCTGGGCAGGTTTTAGGCTCTACTGTGGTTACTTTCACACAGTTGCCAGTGGCTTCATTGATGACTTTTCCGGCATCGCAAGTTCGGAATTCTTGGTAATTATTCGGTTCTCCTGGCGTAGGCGCATAGGTTGTTCGCCAAATCTGCTCGCCTTTTTCATCGTAGCCAATTAATGCCCAAGAGGTTCCTTTTCTTTGCCCATTGGAGTAAGTCAGTTTGTCAACGATTTCGCCATTTGCGTCAATTAATTCCAGGGTATTTGAGTTGGTAGGATTCTTTGTAATACTAAAGTCTGTTAAATAACGTGATAAGTACCCTTCTGCCTTGACAATCCCACTTAGGGGATAGGTTTTGCTTTTGTATTTGAGAAGGCAACCATCTAGCAGGATTTGCTCAGAAGTTGTATTATAAAACTCTACAAATTGTTCGTCTTTTGAATCGTCATAATAACTGAGCACTTCCGAAAAGATTAAACCGCGGCATTTGCTGGTTATCTCACCATAACCTTCATCTTCTTTGATTTCGTCAACATAATAGCTATCCTTATCGTATACTGGCTCGTAGTCGGCTTGATGTTCGAACTCGCCGGTTTCTAAATTGCGTACCAAGGTTGTCGGGCTAGCTGATTTAAAAGGCGTTAAACATTCTGCACTCCCGTCCCAACATACACTATCGATAATTTCCTCTCCTCGCTTTAATACTAGCGGACCAGCTTTGAAAGCTAAAGTTTTCGTATAGTTTACGGTAGCCAGCTCGTGATCCGGCGAGCTGGCTAAGCGAAGAAGGATTCTCTCGCCAGTCATAAAACTGTTCTCGGGAAAATCTACCAATACGGCATAGTTCCCGCTTGAATTAGTATAGCCGACAGTTAGGCCAGCGAGCGAAATCGGTGTGTCGGAGTCTAAACGTCCTATTTCTATCATTTCTCCGACGTTACTAACCCCATCAATGGTGTAGCCGGGGTTAATGGCTTTGATGTAAATTTCTGGTATTTCGTTTTTCATGGCTAGAAAACTAACAAAACCTTACTAGATTTGCAACCCCCTACGTGCTATAATTAAAGCATGAGCATTTTGGTATCTGTGTTTATTCTAATACTGGTTGCGCTTATTCAGACTTTTATGCAACTTTCGCCGGGCGTTTTTGCGCTTTTTTATCATTATGCTCTTGGTAAAAAATCTCGCAAAAAAGCTGATTCGTTTAGCTTATACTACGTCTTGGGTTATGAATTATTTATCATTGCGACTATTTTTATTTTGTGTATTTTTGTTTTCCTGATAAACAAGGCCGTCACTATTGATTTTGCTTTGGTTTATTGGATTCTAGCAGGAGTTTCTATTGCTGAAGCTATGGCCGGATTGTTCTTTTATTACCGAAAAAACAAAACTACCGAACTATTTATCTCGCGTAAGCTTGCAAGAAGTATTGAGAAGCAAGCTTCGAATGTCAAGAATTCTTCTGATGCTTTCATCCTTGGCTTTGTTTCTGGTTTGCCAGAATTAATATTTACCCTGCCAGTTTATTTAACCGCAATTTTTACTTTGATTGATTTTACTATTATCCCTCGAGCAACTGTTTTGATTGCGTTCATTATCCTTGCAATTTTGCCACTAATTTGGATTTTCATTTTATACCATACAGATCGTCATCTTGCCGATATCGCACGACTTCGCTTAAAACTCAAACCATTCGTAAAGATTGTTTTCTGTTTTTGCTTTTTGTTGCTCGCTATAGCTATTATGTTGGGGAATCTTAATCATGGATGAAGCATACGTTAAAAAACTACGTGCTAGTTTGAAAGTCCATGCCCATGCACTGGGAATTGCTGAAGGTGCAGCAGAGTCATTTATTGACGAGACAATAAAATCGGTCGAAAAAACATTGAAGGGCAAAACTACTATCAGCCAGGCAGAGCTCACTCGTATTATTACAAAGGAGCTAAGAAAATACCACGCTGATTTTGCTTACGTTTATAAAAATCATGATAAAATAATATAAAAGGGTGGTATGAGTAAAAAGTATAACTTTGACTACATTGTTATTGGGGGAGGTCCGGCCGGCGATACTGCAGCTTTAAATTTGGCGCAAAGAACAAAAAAGCGCGTTGCGGTAGTTGAAGAGCACTCATTTAGCGATAATTATAGCTCTCGTGATATTCCTTACGCTATAAGTCTTAACTTTGCTCATGCGTTTTTTAAATATAGCAACTGCCCAGAAACTAGCGGACAAGAACTTAGTTATGATTTTCCTACTGTGGTAGCTCATCAAAATGCCATCATTGGTTCTTTTGATGCCGAGAAAAAGAAATTATTTGAGAAGCACAACATTACCCGTATTGAGGGACATGCTCATTTCTTAAATCCTCATACTATTTCTGTCGGAAAGGTTCAGTATTCTTCTGATTATTTCATTCTGGCAACTGGTTCGCAGTTGAAAACAGCAGGCATCTCTGGTATTGAGTCGGTTAATTATTTGAACCCTATAACAGCAGTGAGAATTCGTCGTTTACCAAAATATGTTTTTATTATTGGTGGTGGTCCGACGGGATGTGAAATTGCTTCTTATTATGCAGAACTTGGCGCCAAAGTCATCATCATGGAAAAAGAAGCTCGTTTGCTTCCACGCGAAGAGAAGGAGACCAGCGCTTGTATCACTGAATTTTTCACCCACAAATTAGGTGTTCTGGTAGTTACTAACGCTGAAGTAGTGTCTGTTGAAGAAGACAATGTTAGCAAACAAGTTATTTATGTCGTAGACAAGCAAAAGAAATCTGTGCGGATTGATAATATTATACTGGCAACTGGGTTTGAACCACGCACCGATTGTGATCTTGAGAAGATTAAAATTAAAACCAAGCCGAATGGCGCGATTGCCACGAACAAGTTTTTCCAAACTTCCGTGAAAAATATTTATGCTATCGGTGATTGTCTTGGTAATGAGTCTTCCACTGAGCGTGTTGAGTACCAAGCTTCTCTTCTAAGTAGTAATTTAATCAAGAAATCTAAGAGTCTTCCTAATTATCATGGTTTTGCTCGTGTCACAAATACATATCCAGAAATTGCGACTGTCGGGTTGACCGAGCCAAGACTGATTAAGTTAAAACGCAAATACAAAAAATCTGTTGTCTATCTTAAAGATCTACCAATGAGCAAAATTGAACGATTCCCATACGGTTTTGTCAAAATACTCACTGACCGTAAAAATCATATTATTGGGGCGACTGTTGTTGCGCCAAATGCCGGGGCGATGATTGGTGAGTTATCGGTAGCCATTCGTCATCATTTAACGATTCTTGAAATAACTGGCACTCCTCACGCTACTAATAGTTATTCTCTCGCTGTAAAGCTTGCTGCTAAAAGTCTTATCAAATAAAAATCAACCTAAGTTAGGGGGGTAACTTAGGTTGATTTTTGCCCTAAACAAATATTTAGAACTTGGTGGCGGGGGTTCGATTTGAACGAACGACCTTTTGGTTATGAGCCAAACGAGCTACCAGGCTGCTCTACCCCGCGACGTACGTCTATTATACACCAATTCTTGTTTTTTGTAAACCCTGGACTACCAATTAGAATAACTAGAATAATTGTTAATTTCTCTGGTCACTGTCATATCCTTCCCGAATGTATCATCTACTTGTACTGCATATAGTGGGAAGTCAAAGGCGCTTTCACCTGGATCTAGCCTAATCTCTAAGCGTCTAAATAGGTCATTTGCACGGCCAGTTGAATCGATCATCACCTGCATTTTATCTAGTTTGGCAATTTCATCACCAACTACGTTGCCTTCTCCGTCGAGAGTTCCACATGAAGTACCATCTTTACAGAGCAACTCTAGTGAGAAATCAGTATCTGGTTGTCCATATGGCAATGAAACTACAAACATAAATGTATCGTCATTTCTATCACCATTCAATGGCAATGGCTCTGGAAGCTCGATAGTAGTAGAACACGCATAGGCGTCCGCTGAATTTTCTGGGCAATACACTGCATATGGGTAATCTTTGCTATGGTCATTTGAGCTCGCCATCTGTGCACTGGTTATAGTGTTCTTATTGTCTTTGTATGCACCAATAAATGTCTTGTCTTCGTCTTCGGTGTTCTTACCTGCGACATTTTTGTCATTGGTTGGCACTAGATAAACCGCTGCACGATCAGTCCTATTACCATTATTCTTTTGATAAAGTTCGCTTACATAGAAACTATTTGCCGTTTGAACCATTTGTACACCAATCATTGGTGGGACTGCAGGATCGGTTTTATTTAAGGATTGGAAAGCAATTTTACCGTTGTCAAAATTACTGTAGTTGAATGTAGCGTCGCTTTCTTTATTTGAATACCAGCTTATTCTAACGGAACCGATATTTTTTGCATGGTTACCTTCTTCTAGCTGAATCTTGATAATCCGATATGGACTCATGGCGCTGAGATCTGCTTTATAGTCATCTAGTTGGGTTTTGATTATTACGCAGGTGTAGGCTTGTTGCATATTATTATTCGTGTCTTCAGCATTGGCGGTTTCTGAGATATTTACTTCTCCGCTTGCATCATCACGAATTCTTCCTAGAATGTGCCCGACCATATCGCAATCATTGATCGGATTACCATTCACTGTAGCATCTGGGTCAAATTCTTCGTTTTGGGCATGTTTCATCCAATAAACAATTTCTCCACAGGTAACACTACCATCTCCGTTTGGCTTGGTTGGAACGGCAGAATCACCACCAGCCATCATACAGTTTTGGTAATTAATGAAGGCTGCTTTAGCATCTTCTACGCCGGCTAGGGCTGCATCGTAAGCAGATTGTGCTAGGTCGCTGTTGGAGGATCTTGTAATCTCCGCGATGATAGCTGAGGCAAAGCTCGCTGCAATAATCACTAGAATCAAAGTGGAAAATGCAACGATATAGAACGATGCCGCACCAGATTTAAATTTTTTATTAATCGCCATATTATTTTCCTCCATTCACCTGCATGGCAAGATTAAATTTGTTGATTGCGCAATAGTTTGAACTCCCTAGTGCTAAATCTTGTGGGGCTGCGCAAGAATTACCTTTTGCAAGGATATCTGCGCCGCCGGTTGTTGTGCCTAGCACAAAGGAAACCGAATAGAATAAATTGTCATTTTCCATGCTCGCAGCTGGTGGCGAAACAAAGAGGTCATAAAACGCTAGACTATTGCCGCCATCATTTGGCAGCAGATCGATCGGCCCACTCCCCTCAATTCTTCCGCTCCCGATTTTCGTCAAGTCAACCATGTTTGTAATATCGTCACTATATCTTTTATTATTGGTATTTCTCATTGCTACACAAACTGAGCGACTAGAATCTTTTACTTTTATCAATCTGAAGAAGTCCGTATGGTTAACTTGGGTCCCTTCGTCGTCGTAATAACTGAATTTTATCCAGCTTTCACCACCTAAATCTACACCGTTGCCCTGGACAAAGTATCCACTGTTCCACATATATGAATATTCGCCAGTACAAAAAGCTCCGTAAATCGGGATAGTTTTATCAGAACCTATGTCTTTGTTTTTGACAACATATATATACTTAAATGCATTTTCTTCTTTACAAGCTGTAGCATCAGTTGAACTTAGCGATTCATATTCATCACCGTTAACTCCTTTTTTGAAAATACTGGCGGTGCAAATGTCGGCAATGGCTCTTGCTGAAGAATTATTAATTGAAATCCTCATATCATTGGCTAGGTCTGTGCCCACACTATTTACGCGAGTCAAGGTCATGCCTCTTTGATAGGCTGCTACTGTATTGCTGATAATCAAAACTATCGATATGGAAAGCACCCCTACGAATGCCATTGCTAGCGCCAATTCAACCAAAGTAAAACCTTCTCTGATTTGCTTCATCAACATACTATTAATTATAGCATAACAATTTTAAAAACACTACTACTTGGCGCATTTATTTATGCTTTTGTCGTTTACTAGATCGACAATTTCTACCCCTGACGCGTTTCTAGCATTAACCGTCAATTTGATATCGCGTCTGAGATTCCCTGTTTGCCCTATTCCATAAGGATTTAGACAGAAGTTTATTTCTGAAGTGGCAAACCTGCTGGCCACTCCTTCTGCAGGATAAAGTTTGCTAGTCAACAGCTCTGCAACGCTACTATAGGTAACGCCTGGCCTATTCTTTGCTTCATTGACGTGAATTACGTCGCTACTTGTTATCGTGTTAATCAACCCAGTATTTGGGTTGCGCACAACTAGAATCGTCCCCTGAAATAGCTCTCCTGCTGGTTCATCTTTTTCAACTACTGCACCCCAAATTGGAGTATAGCTTTCTACAATACCAGTATAATCCACTGCCCCATCAATTTCCATCAAGACATTAACTCTTAATGATGCTAGAGCGGTGTAGATATCATTTCCTCCTCCACCTAGCGCATCACCAACTACATCATATACGAAGATCTGTTGATCATTGGCAATGTCCTTCCCGTCTAGTCCGACTTGTTGCCCGAATGAAATCATTTTACCATAAATGGCTTTATCACTTCTTCCACCATTTATTTTGCCCTGCGTGCTAGATACTTCTGCATAAACGTTTCTCAAGAAGTCAGCAAATTTTTGTACTGAATCATTGTATTTTTGCTGCCAGATTGAGTTCTGCGTTCCTATAATAATCCCCACAAATAAGAGACCTGTAATTGCAATAAAAAACGCTACTTCTATTAGCGTAAAACCAAATCTTTTTCTTCTCATGCTTTAATTATAGCATAAGTTTTTAATTATTTGGGAATAGATACATCATCCATTTGCCAAAGTTGGAATAGGTTTTTTCTTCTTGCTGAATAGCGGTTTTTTCTTGAAATTTCGTTTTGGCAATTTCGGAGTTTTCTGGCAAATAAACCATATGTTCACCAGTGAGTTGCTTGTTGGCGAATTTTCTGGCTGCCAGTTCTCTGTATTCATCTGAGGCATAATATTCATTTTCAAGTTCTGCTGCTTCTACCTCGATGGACAGAAGTTCCAGGGTTTTTTTCTCAGTATTCAATCTCTCTACCAATTCCCAGTTTCTGGACATTGCCTTAATTGATTGGTAGGTCCAGGTTAAGCACATTACTATAGCCAAAACTAAGATAATGTTTTCTACCGACAAAAAACCATGCTTCAGCCAATATTTAAATCTTCTCCACTTCGCACCTATTTTATTCATCATAATTCGTGGTCGGGGTACTTGGATTCGAACCAAGGACACTGCGTGTATAAGACGCATGCTCTAACCA
>CAMJSX010000014.1 GCA_946408595.1 uncultured Candidatus Saccharibacteria bacterium
CATCAAGAGTAATATATGGAGAGAAGGTGAAGGAAAGGTCTACGTTGTTTTGATAGGATAAAGCGAAAGCCATTTTATAGTTAAATGATGAAAGAAGTAGTGGAACGACAAAAAGCATGCTTTTGAAATGCGAGAGTATAATTCTTTTTCTCCCTGTTAAAAACATCGGTATGTTTTTCTGGCCTTTGAGTATATTTCTCATAGTGGTTATTATAATAATAGCATAAAAACATATGTTATAATAAAATTATTATGGTTATACACAAAGAGTCTAGTAGCGCAATTCTAATTGCAACGTTTTTGTCGGCCCTAACCTGTCTATCCATCACAACTTTGATGCTCCCGTCCGTCTATGCTGAAGATATTATTGATGAAATAAATATCTCAATTCCGGTTGCTTGTTCCATATATGCCACTGGCATGGGTTCTCATACAGCCACAATTAATAATGGCCAAACCACTAGTGATATCGGAACCACTAACATTAAAGTCATATGTAATGATAACTCAGGCTATGCTATCTATGCCATAGGCTATACTGATGATACCTATGGTAAAACAGTACTCACTAGTTCAACTCTCGGTTCTACTCATGATATTGCTACTGCAACTACTGTCACTACTGGTACCTCTTCCTGGGCTATGAAACTAGCAGCAGTATCTGGTACTTATACACCAATCATTGCTGGAAGTTCACTAGACAATCTAAAAGCAACAGGTGATCCAGACTTCTCAGATTATACTGCTGTACCAGAAGAATACACTAAGGTAGCATATCATACTTCTTCTACTGATACAGGAACCAATGCTTCTGGTTCTAACCTCACTACTACATATAGAGCCTACATTTCACCATCACAACCGGCTGGAACATATGTTGGACAAGTTAAATATACGCTTGTTCATCCAAACACTGCAGCTGCGCCAAGTACGATGCTAATTATGCAAGATGTAGCAAACTGGAAGAATAGCCTAGCTCCTGGCCAAGAAATCCAAATTAAAGATTCTCGTGATAACAAAGTCTACTATGTAGCAAAGCTTGCTGATGGCAATATCTGGATGACACAAAACCTAGACCACGATATTGGTGACATTACTGGCGGTACTTATACTTCAGCTGATACTGATCTTCCAGCCAATAGTCAATGGACGCCAAGCGTAGCCGAACAAACTTATGCCACAAGTAATACTACCTGGAATGGTTCTTATATAGCACCAGAATCTTATGACCCAGGAGACTTATGCTGGACAGGGAACCTCAATACTGACTGGGACGGGACACTCGCTACCGAGACCGAATCGTGCACCCAAGATGGTAATCATTATCACATCGGCAACTATTATAACTGGACAGCGGCAGTCGCCATGAGTAATTCCTCTAGCTACACTATTATTGATACTGACGTAAACCAATCTATCTGCCCAGCTGGCTGGATGTTACCGAAGAGTGGTTGGACGCTGACTGGTTCCGGATCATTTGTCAATCTTGTAACTGAGTATGACTGGGATGATAATGATTATATGTTTACGGGTAGTTATACGGCCTGGGGTGAGCCGCTCCGTCTCGCACTCGACGGCTACTGGGACGGTGATTCCAGTTATGTTGCCGGCAGCGGCCTCTTCTGGTCGTCGGTTGATGCCGATGGCACTAGGCCGTACAGCCTATACATCGATGCTAGTGGTTACACTGACCCGCAGTTAAACGACGAAGGTCGTAGCCGCGGTTACTCGGTGCGCTGTGTAGCGCGTTAGAGCAAGGATTTGGTGTGATATAATTGGGGTATGAAAAAGAAGAAAACTCCTGATAGTGTGACGGTAAATCGTAGGGCGCATTTTGATTATCAGCTCGGCGATGAGCTTTCTTGTGGGATGGCGCTTTCAGGACCAGAAGTGAGATTAATTCGTGACCATCACGTGCAGCTTAAGGGTTCCTTTGTGACCATCCGAAATGATGAACTGTGGCTAAATAATTTAACTCTGGGTGCGGATACGGCGAGGAATATTAAGCTCCTAGCGACTAAGAAACAAATCCATGCACTCGAACGAGAAAAAGTAGCCGGCTCAACTATCGTACCCGTGAAACTACTCGGTGGCGGACGCCACATTAAGCTCATTATTGCAGTAGGTAAAGGCAAGAAAAAATATGACAAACGCGAAACTATTAAAAAACGCGATATAGATAGAGGCAGATATGCTTAAAATATTTTCTTGGAACGTAAATGGGCTAAGAGCAGTAATTCGAAAGGGAGCCTTTCAGGATTTTATAATTAAATACCAACCCGACATTTTGTGTTTACAAGAAACTAAAGCCAAACAAGGCCAAGCCGAAATTGACCTACCGGAATACGAAGAGCATTGGAATTCGGCCGTGCGACCAGGCTATGCTGGCACCGCAATTTTTGTAAAAAACGAGCTAAAAGTTCTAAACGAATATCATGATTTTGAAAAATGCCCAGAATTAACCGTCAAAAAAGATGCTTTTGGCGACCCGATGAACGAAGGCCGAATTTTGACCTTAGAATTTGAACGCTTTTTCGTCGTGACAGTTTATGTGCCAAATAGCAAAAACGAACTAGAAAGACTTCATCTGCGCGAACACGAATGGGATCCAGCCCTCTGCGATTACTTAAAACAACTTGAAAAAGAAAAGCCTGTCGTAATCTGTGGTGATTTCAACGCTGCGCACGAGGAAATTGATATTGCCCGTCCAAAAACCAATCATCACTCAGCTGGTTTTACCGACGAAGAAAGGCAGGGAATCACTAATCTAGTCAATGCCGGTTTTATCGACACTTTCCGCACCTTAAATCCCACCGCCGTACGTTACACTTGGTGGAGTCACTGGGGCCACGCCCGCGAAAACAACGTCGGTTGGCGGATTGATTATTTCTTCATTTCAAATGCTCTACAAAAAAACCTAAAATCAGCCGAAATTTACGAAAATGTCATGGGCTCCGACCACTGCCCAGTTTCAATTGATTTGGAGTTCTGATGGAATATCTACACAAAATTGAAAAGCTCGAAGGGGGAGAAGATTTGTTGTGGAACATTCCAGAACAAAAGCAAGGCGACATCAATATTATCGGCGGCAATTTACAAAACTTCCGTACCTCAGTCAAAGTCGCCGAGTTTTTAACCGCTAATTACCCACTAAAAACCATCAACTTAGTTTTGCCAGATGCTTTAAAAAATAAACTTCCACCACTGCCAAATCTAGTTTTCTTAAGTTCTACTGATTCCGGCTCGCTAGCAAATGCCACCGAAATTACCAACACGTTAGACTCAGCAGATTTCAACCTACTCATCGGTGATTTTTCCAAAAACTCCATTACCACACAAGCCATTGCCGAGGCCTGCCAAAAAACCACCAAACCAACCATCGTCACCCGTGATACTGTAGATTTACTTACCGAAGGAAAAACCGAACGAATTCTAATGAACGAAAACCTAATTCTCATGGGTTCCATGGCTCAACTGCAGAAAATCTTCCGTGCAGTTTATTATCCGAAAGTTTTATTACTCACTCAATCACTTATGCAAGTTGCCGAGGCAATTCATAAGTTCGCTTTGAGCTATCCAGTTTCCATCATCACTTTACATGACGGACAAATCATCATTGCAAAAAACGGCGAGCTGAATGTAGTTCCAATAAGTAGCACCAAATATTCACCGCTCTCCATGTGGGATGGCGAACTCGCCGCCAGAATTATGGCACTCAACCTTTATAATCCCAACAACTTTAATAAGGCTACAACCGTAGTTCTATTTACGAGATAATTGTTTTTCAATTTCCACGGCATCACGCGAAACGTGTTGACGACGTTGCCTCAAGAAGAACCAAATAAACACAAAGATCGAACAGCCAAAGATAAATAGACCATATTTAACTGGGTCTGGCCAGTTAGTGGCAAAGAGAATAAACGCATTCACAATGCCAAGACAAATCGTATACAAATAGCGACGCGCGAGAACTAGCTTCTTAGCTAGCGGGAAATTACGTTTAGTTAGCGAATTCTTGGTGCAGTTATCTGGATGACCAAAGAGTTTGCCATAAACAATCAACTCAATCGTGCCACAAACCACCGTGTAATAAATAATTACCACCAACCCGACAATCCAATTCACCTGGAGCGTGCAGAACAAAACGTGCGCCACCGCAAGTAGTGCATCCGACACCATATCATAAAGTGCAGCATATTTACGGTATTTCGGGGTTTTGTTTTTTGGAAATGGCCATTTACGTGCACAGGTTCCGTCAAAAGTATCCGTAAGTTCTGCAGTAAGGAAAATAATAAACGCATTCTCAGCCGGGCTACCGACAAAAGCTAGCACTAATAGAATACTCGCCAAAATAAATCTTGATAATGTAAGCAAATCCGCTAAATATCTCATGATTTCATTATATCAAAGATTTTCTCTAAAATCTTAATGCGACGCGAAACCAATATTTCTTCACGGTGCAAAAGCATTACTTTGCTCATCTCGGCGATTTTATCTGGATGATTTAAAAGCTCATTTAACGCGGCCGCCATATCTGACGGGGAAGGACTTTTAGACATCACGTAACTTCCTACCGGCACAATCTCTTTCATATCCGGATCACAAAAGAAAACCGGCACTCCATAAGCCTCAGCCTCAATTAAAGTCATGCCAAAGGTATCAAAATTATAAGAAACTAGAACATCAAGGTGCGAGTCAGCAATCTCTTCTTTTAGCTTCTCAAATTTCACATTGCCGTAAAATTTGACCGGCAAATGATGCATCTTCGCAAAACTAGTAGCCTTGATAAAATCTGGGCCATTACCGTAGACAGCCATTTGATATTTACCATTAACCTGAGTTAGAGCCTCCAGAAATGGCATTATCCGCTTTTCACCAGAAATGCGCGAATGCCAAATCATCTTCAAAGTCTTACCTGGCTCCAGAATTTTTAGAGGCGGATTATCAGGATAATTTTGATCCGCATAGCCATTCGGAAATACCTTAATTTCTTTCTTCACCCCATAATGAATCAGTTTATCGCGAAAATGCGCGGAAGGAGTCAGCACCAAATCTGCATAATTCGCATGATTCACCATCATCGTCCACATTTTAGCCTTCGCAATATTATCAACCAGATAGTTGTCACGGCGAACTTTAACTGAATGCGGAAGATACCAAGAATGGAACCAGTTTAGTAGAATCGCCACAATCGTGCGAAAACCAAAGGGAATAATATTGCCTTCACCCATATCCTCACGACCATGCATCACTTGCACGGTAGGGATATGAAGCTTCTTGCCGAGGCGAAGTCCGGCAATCGAACAGCCCGCCTCATAATGTATATAATATATATCAAAATCTTTGATCTCTGGATGCTCGCGAAGAAGCCACCGTTCAACAATCGCTGGGCGATGCGAAACCGGTGTAGCCCCTCTAAAACACAGCCAGCAACTCGGTACCTGGAAAATATTCTGCTCAGCGAGCTTTTTTAATTCCGACTTTGACTTCGGATAACCGCTACTAAACACATAAACCGTGTGGCCATTTTTTTCAAGAGCCGCCTTTTGGGCTTTGATAGAAGAAGTAATTCCACCGGTTAGATCTAGAAAAGAATCCGAAAAGAAAGCAATTTTCATGCCTCAATTATAACAAAAAGACACTTTAATGCAAAAAAATGCCCGGGCTTTAGCCCGGGCTTTAGGGGGAAAACTATTACTTATTGCGCCTCAAAGGCGATTGAACCTTTCCGGCGTTTCGTACTATAGTACGCTTCAAACTTATACGGTTTATAGATCACTATCTTCCCATAGGGAGGACAGATATCAGCCGTACAGTATCCGGAGATGATGAAGCTCTCGCCAGAACCGTCTTCATGGGTAATTGACGTTACTCTGAAGTTCTTGGTCTTCATCTTTATGGCTTCGGCACAGGGATCGATTTCCACTGGCGCCGTATAGGCAGCCGCGATGCCGAAATCCAGTTCGACGCTGACGTTCTTGTTGTAAGCATATTTGATGCTATCAAACAACAGATCCTTAGACGGTCCAGACAGGATATCATACCTTTTGGTAACAGCTTTCTGTGTGTTCATACGAACACCTCCTTTTAAATTTGCTCCCTTGCATTCACAAGAGGCTGTATTTTAGCTTATTGCTAAGCTAATAACACCATTATATCATACTTATGTTATTTTGTCAATACTTAGAGGCATTTTTCGCACAAAAAAACGGCTTATAAAAGCCATTTTACTCTGGTGGGCAATGTGGGACTTGAACCCACACGGTATTACTACCAACAGATTTT
>CAMJSX010000015.1 GCA_946408595.1 uncultured Candidatus Saccharibacteria bacterium
TATAAAATATTTATCCCAACTTAATTGTTTCTCGTT
This sequence comes from uncultured Candidatus Saccharibacteria bacterium, assembly GCA_946408595.1. Classification (GTDB taxonomy): domain Bacteria; phylum Patescibacteriota; class Saccharimonadia; order Saccharimonadales; family Saccharimonadaceae; genus Nanosyncoccus. The sequence continues at coordinate 37 of CAMJSX010000015.1, forward strand.
CATGCTAAATATTATAACACGGAAAATGGGTGGGGGGTTGTAATTATTAATCGAATATGCATTAATGGGCCGCACAATTAATAACGGAGGTAAAATGTATCAAAAAATAAAGTTTTGGGTGGCAGCAATTATATTAACAGTAACAAGTGTCGGCACAATTCAACTAAACTCTGCTCAAGCCGAAAGTTGCCCAGATTTGAGAGTGGTTTTCGTACGAGGCTCCGGCGGGGAAAGGTGGGCCAATAACGACTATCTCGAATTCAAATCTACCATTGAAGAAAAATTAAAAACAGTAGAATTAAGCTACGAATTTGTGGACCTAGATTATCCAGCGGTTGGCGTCGGACTTGATAATTTGGACGTAGCGCTCGGAGCATTTTTTGGAGCGGGGGAAGCGTATGAATTTGGCGACAGCATCAAAACCGGCATCAACAACTTAACATCAATGGTTAATAATGGCTGTTCTCGTACAAAATATGTCATCGGTGGCTATTCACAAGGTGCCATGGTAATTTCAAAAGCCCTAAGTAGTTTAGAAAATGATCGCATCATATATGCAGCGACTTTTGGCGACCCCAAAATCTACTTACCAGAAGGAGCTGGTCTAATGCCAGCAGCCTGTAGCGGGAAAAATTTATCCGACTACCGTATATATGTTCCAGACTGCTATGCATATAAAGGACTGCTCGGCGCTTATATTCCATACGAACCGGAAGGATACGCCGGAAAACTAGGCACTTGGTGCAACAAAGCAGATATTTTTTGCAGTTCACATTTTAGCATTGAAAACCATGTCAGCTATGTATCAAATGGATTATATGAAGACGCCTCACGCACAATTTTCAACAAAATCACTGATTATTTTGGGTTAGAAAACCACGTTACTTCACCACACGATACCGCATTTTTAATTGATTCGACCGGTTCAATGTCTGGGCTAATTGAACAATATCGTGCGGAGGCTTTAAGACTAGCTACCGAAACTATCAATAGTGGTGGCAGAATAGCCTTGTACGATTATCGAGATTTAAATGACCCATATGAACCAGTCGCACATTGCAATTACGAAACATGCACCTTGGAAATTTTTCAAAATGAGCTTGAACAAATCATCACAGACGGCGGCGGAGATGAGCCAGAATCGTTGCTTTCGGCTTCGCTCAAAGTAATGAGTAGTTTGAATTGGAAAATTGGCTCTACCAAATCTCTGGTCGTATTGACCGACGGTGGCTATTTAGCGCCTGACCGCGATGGCGTGACTACGGCAGACGTAGTTAGACTTAGCAAATCCATTGACCCGGTGAACATTTATGTAATTACTACGCATCCAGAAGCTGAACAATTTCTAAACATCACCGAACCCACTGGTGGCAAAACTGTGACAAATTTTGATGAGCTAAGTCTACTCACCGACTACATTATGGAAAGAAATGATTCATTGCCACGCGTTGAAGAAACGGAAGAGATTTTAGAAAAACCTACTTTGGAAATATTGGAAAGTAATTATTCCGAAACGGAAGTAAGCATTAAATTTGAAACCAATGGTTGCAAAACAATCGTCATTCTAAATGACTTGGTTTTAGGGACCACCACGGAAACTGAGATTACAGTTAGCGATGTAACCGAAAACAGCACTGTTACTTTAGTACCACTACGAGACGAAATACGCGGAGAAAATGTAACAATCAGATTAAGTAATGAGACAAATGTCCCAAAAGCACCAAATACTGGCAAACGTTAACACCAAAACACTAGCGTAAATTGCAAAAATGTGATATAATTTCTAAATGGCTTTAAATAAAGACAAAATCAGAAATGTTGCAATTATCGCACACGTCGACCACGGTAAAACTACACTGGTGGATGGTCTTTTGAAGCAATCTCATACTTTTCGCGACAACCAAGCCGAAATGTCACAAACCTTGATCATGGATTCCATGGACCAGGAGCACGAACGCGGCATTACCATTACCGCCAAACAAACTTGCGTTTATTATGATGGCTACAAAATCAATATTATTGATACGCCAGGACACGCCGACTTTTCAGGCGAAGTTGAACGCACGCTCAATATGGCAGACGGAGTGTTATTAATTGTTGACGCGCAAGAAGGCCCAATGCCACAAACTAAATTCGTATTGCAAAAAGCTCTCGACTTGAAGCTTCGCCCAGTCGTGATTATTAACAAAATTGATAAACCAGCTGCCCGCATTGAAGAAGTTAAAGACGAAATTGAAAGCTTGTTCTTGGAGCTTGCTACGGATGAATCACAACTTAACTATCCAATTTATTATGCTATCGCCCGTGAAGGAAAAGCCGGACGTACAACCGAGCTTGATGATGATTTACATGTGATTTTCGAAGCAATTATTAATGATATTCCAGCTCCAGCCGTGGATGAAAATGCCGCGGAAGCACAACTGCTAGTCGCCGCCCTCGCCGCCGATAATTATCTTGGCAAATACTGCATTGGTAAGATTTTTAAAGGCCGCTTGAAAAAAGGCCAAAGCGTGAAGATTCTGCATAACGATACCGTGAAGAATGCGAAGATTGAAAACTTATTTGTCTACAAAGGTCTTGGCAAGGAAGAAGTACCGGAAGCTATTGCTGGCGATATCGTCGCAATGACCGGTGTATCTGATGCCAATATTGGCGATACGATTGCCACTGGTGACAAACCAGAAGCTTTGCCAACTATCGAACTTGAAGCACCAACTCTTTCGATTTACATCGGCCCAAACACTTCACCGCTCAAAGGTCGCGAAGGCGAATTTACTACGTCTAGGCAAATCGCTGAACGTTTGGAGCGTGAGCTCGAAACCAACATTGCACTTAAAATAGAGCCTGATGGTCTCGGCTACAAAGTTTCTGGACGCGGAGAATTACACCTGTCAGTTTTGATCGAAACTATGCGCCGTGAAGGCTACGAACTTGAAGCCGGCCGTCCAGAAGTGGTTTATCGCGAGATCGACGGTGTCAAATGTGAGCCAATCGAATCGTTAACCGTAGAAGCCGCACCAGAATTTGTCGGCGCTGTGTCACAAGAGCTCGGCATCAGAAAAGCCGAATTAAAATCTCAAGAAATCACTACCACCGGCGCCACGAGATTTGTTTACGAAATCTCCACTGCAGCTTTAATCGGCCTACGCAACAACTTACTCACTGCCACCAAAGGCACCGTGATTATGTCATCCATCCCATCTGGCTATCGCCCAGTTGAAGGTCGTTACAAACCAGAACGAAATGGCGCATTGGTCGCTTTTGAAGATGGCGTATCAACAGCCTATGCACTCGATGCTGCTCAAGCTCGTGGCACCTTGTTTATTCCACCACAAGTTCCAGTTTATCAAGGCATGATCGTAGGTTTGTCCAACAAAAAAGAAGATATCGATATCAACATCTGCCGCGAAAAACAACTTACCAATATGCGCACCCACGCTTCGGATGGTGCAATTCAATTGACTCCATACACTCAGCTTTCACTTGAACAATGTCTAGATTTCTTGCTCGACGATGAGCTACTTGAAGTCACACCAAAATCTTTGCGACTTCGCAAACGCCAGCTAGACCCAATTAAAAGAAAGCGAGAAAATCGTGTTAATTGACACCCATTGCCATTTACACGATAGGCAGTTCTTCACTGAAGAACAGGCCGAGGCAATGGTCAAACGGGCAAACGAAAAGGGAATCAAACGCATTATTTGTATCGGCACCGACCCGGAAGATTCACTCGCGGCAGCCAATTTTGCTAAAAAACACGAAAATGTCTACTGGACATACGGCATCCACCCAGAGGAAACTACTAAAGAGTTTCGCTCGGGGCCGCGTCCGGCCGGCCCGTCGCCACGGGCGGCCGGCGCTAAATCTCGCGCTGCCGCGCTCCGAAATGCCCCGAGCCAAAACTCTTTAGTAGCTATAGGTGAAGTAGGCCTAGATTACCATTCTGATGGCTATGATCGCGAAGCGCAGATTAAGCTATTTGAAGAAATGTTACAACTCGCTGTAGATAATGATTTGCCAGTTTCGTTTCACGTCCGTAATGCTTTCCCAGACTTCTTTGCCGTGACAAGCAACTTTCCAAAAGTTCGTGGCGTCGTGCACAGTTTCACCGACAGCAAGAAAACTTTGAAGAAAATCCTCGAAACCACTGACTTCTACGTAGGCGTCAATGGCCTCGCCACATATTCGACCTTACCAACACCACCACTTGATAGAATCTTGCTTGAAACCGATGCTCCGTTTTTGACACCAACGCCTTTTCGTGGTATAATAAATGAACCAGGGTATGTTTATGAAATTGCCCAATGGCTAAGCGCAAAACTAGATTTAGATTTTGCCACTATCGAGAAAGAGACGACGAAAAATGCAGAAAGACTATTCAATTTTTCCGATACCATCCTTCGCTAAACGCGAAGTAGAAGATTTTGATGTCGCCAGTAAAGAATCTCTCGAAATCTATCAAGAGCTTAACGCTATAGCCGAGGAGATAGAAAAATGTCGCTTGCGGAACTCTTAGATGCTAACACTTTCAAAAAAACTATGCGGGGACTTTTTGATTTTAGCCCTTCAAGCACTACGAGTGAACCAAAGGCTCCAAACTATCGCTTAGCCGACTCTAGCGAAGTAGCCTACGCTGATTTAATCAACGAGGAATCGAAACTAGGAAGAACTCTTTTCGGGCCAATCCCAGAAGGACATCAACGCGAATTTTTCGAACACAAGAAAAACGTTTGGATCTGGCACGATGGATGGCTAGACGAAAAAGGCGGACTCCAAGGCGTCACAATTCGTTACGAAGTGAAGCCAGAAGGCGTCTTCAAAAAAATTGCGAACGAACCATACAAACGCATTGAAGGCGAGGAATTAGACAATTTCCGCCGCGCCGCGAAAATGTATTTAGAGCTGATCAAAACTAATATTTACCATTAGTATTTTCTTGTAAAATTCATTCTTTTTGCTATAATAAAAATGAATGAGAAACGTGGTGTTAAGTTTCAAAAACATACTCCTCTTTTTAACAGAGAAGAAAAATTTTATACTCCCAACTTTTCTAATCATACTTTTTGGTATAAGCGTTAATAATGTCTCTGCTCTGTCTTATCAAAACAACGTAGACCTTTCCTTCACCTTCTCTCCATATATTACTCTTGATG
>CAMJSX010000016.1 GCA_946408595.1 uncultured Candidatus Saccharibacteria bacterium
CTCTGGTGGGCAATGTGGGACTTGAACCCACACGGTATTACTACCAACAGATTTTGAGTCTATCGCGTCTACCAGTTCCGCCAATCGCCCATTTAGAGCATTATATCACAAAAGTAATTATTATGCTATAATTATCCCATGGATTCAGATACTGGTGGGCAATTTTCGAGCGACCTAGGAAGACAAGCGGCAGCACAAATCGCTAGACGCAAAGTTTTGGCTGCCTATGCCAGCATGGCGCAAAAACAAGCCCAAGCGACCGCCGAACCAGGACAACATTTGAAAGACACTCCTGTTCAACCAAAAATCAATTCAGAATCCTGGAAAAGATATCACACAGCTTGGCAAGACTACTACCAAAAATACTACAGTAATTATTATTCCAATGCCGCCAGGGAATACATCGCCAAAGAAAAACTAAAAGAAGCCCGCGAAAAAGCTGAAGAAGATGAAATACTTGCCCACAAAAACAGCCAAGATAGCCAACTGAGGATTAAGGTTCGCAAAAAAGCTACTGACAGCGCCAAAAAAACTCGCAAAATGCGTGCCTTTATACCGCTCTTTGCCGGGCTAGCCGTAGCCTTCACAATTTTGTTCTTACAATACAATCGTCTAATATTTGCGCCAATCATGGCTTATGTTTCACCAGGGAACGCTCCAGCTTCCGAAATTGAAGCTTTAGATCCCACCATCACCCAAACCGTTTCTGCCGATCCAAGACTGATTATTCCTAAACTTAATGTTGATGTGCCAATTAGGTTTGGCATTCCACTCTCTGGTGTTTTAAGTGCTATGAATAATGGTGTAGCTCATTATCGCATAAGAGGAGCGAGTGCATATCCAGGCGAAGTAGGGAATTTTGTCATCACCGGGCATTCGGCAGGCGACGTTTATAGCCCAAACCCTTACAAATACATTTTCTCAGGGCTAGAACGATTGGAAGAAGGAGATCTTATCTATGTTAATTATGAATCTGTGCGTTATACCTATAAAATTATTCGCAAACAAGTTGTCGAACCAACTAACGTAGCGTCCTTAGCCATGGAAACCGATAAACCATTAATTACACTAGTAACTTGTACCCCATTAGGAACTTCAAGATATCGCTTGCTTGTAACTGGCGAACAAATCTCGCCAGGTTATGATGCCACCGGCACACCAAGTCATCCAGTGGTTGACGAAGGAGACGGTGCAGAACTACCGGCCAACGAGCCGTCCTTCTTTGAGAATGTTTGGAATTTCCTTACCGGGAGATAAGCCACTCACGCACCAATGCATCATCGCTAAAATAGTACAGATATTTTTCATTGGTTATAGTAACAGGGAAATGATTGGACACATTAGTTGCAAGAGAGCGATGATTGAGCCCATCAAAGTCATACACTGACAATTCGCCATCTTTTACGGTATAAACCATATAACCATTTAACCAGCCGTAATTATTGGCCTCCACCGACCATTCGGTAATTTGCATGGATTCCATATCAAAAGTTGCGAAATTAGTGCCAGAACTCATAAACACAAAATCTCCATCATAACCTATTTTAGCATTCTGCGGGACAAAACTAATGCTCGCCTGTGCTATCATTTCAAAATCATTTTTCTGATAAACGGAGATCATGCTCTCCTCAATCACATAAATATATTTATTGTCATAAAACTTGCCGATTAACACCTTAGCATTAGTATCAATATCCTTTATACTAGTAACCTTATCTTGCCCCAATTTCAAAAGCCCAACTTGTGTTTTCGAAGAAAACAGTATTTCTGAATCGTAAAAATCATAGTCAACCACGCCATCCACAATCACAGCTGAAATCTGACGTGCGTTAACATCAATCTTGTGTAAGTTCCCATTACGAATCGCCAGTAAATTATCCGCTGAATTATCAAAGATATCAACTTGCTCAAAATCTGCCGCAAATACACGGGTCAGATTAGTGCTCTTGGCCGTGTTTCTAATATCTATCAAAACCCATTCAATCTGCTCGCCAATTTTAGTTTTTAGAAGAACGTGATTATTGGCGCTGTCCCAACTTGCAGAAAGGATAGTTCCTGAAAACAGCTCAGGATCGCTAGTTTGGTTAGCGGTCAAAAACACTTTAGAAACATCAACCACGGTCGGTTTAATTTCTTCATTATCTAAATCAATCAGTTCCCATTTTGTGGTATTATTCACCAGCAAGATAAGCTTACGACTTGGCGAAATCGTGGCAAAGGTCGTCGTGGTTGTATCATAAACTGATTCCTTAAAACGCTCCTTTAAAAACAGATGCGGGTAGTTTAACCGATATAATAACCCTTTCTTAATGTTTACTGTCTTGGACCAAGTATCATAGCCTTCCTTTGAAAGAACAACTGTATGCTCTCCGTCAGATAGAATCTTACTAGTATTGGTGCGCTGGAACCATGGCGACTCATCATCTACCGAAACACTCGCGCCAGTAGGCACTGTATTAATCTGCAACATGCCTTGGCGTTCAACTTCAAAATTACCATTTAACCAATATCCAGAGACAACAAAAGCTAGAACCACCACAGTAATAACGACAGTGATAAACATAATTGCTTCAGAGATGATCACTTTCAAGCTTTGCTGCTTCGCGCGTTTCTCTAAATCCATACAACATATTATAACAT